>CALNZT010000028.1:0-134871 GCA_942491245.1 uncultured Pseudomonadota bacterium | reverse complement strand
CGCAAGGCGCTGCATCGGCGCCACTCTGCGCGCATTGTTTCGGCTGGCATTCGAGGCCCGCGTGCTCTGGCACTGGGATGAAGCGCGAATCAGAAAACTGATCACGGTGGAATCCGGCGAGGAACTGCTTGACGCCAGTCACCCATCGCCGACCGGCACGCTGTTTGTCAGTGGCCATTTTGGCAACTGGGAGCTGCTGAATCCCAGGATTTCGGCTGCAGACTGTCATCACGACCCTCTACCGGGCGCCCGCCAACACGCATCTGGATCGCTTCATCAATCAGCCCCGCGCCCGATTCGGCTTGCGCATGGTGCCGGTGACCGATCCGCCCTCAAGCACCTGCTGATGGCGCTTGCGCAGGGGTGAGGCCGCCGCGATCGCCGCAGATATCCAGCCCAAACGCGGCGATGGGGTGTTCGTGCCCTTTTTCGGCGTCGAACCACTGACCATGACCCTGGTCCACAAACTGGCCCGCAAGACCGGGTGCCGAGTGGTGCTGACCGATCTGCGCAGCAAGCCCGACGGGCGCTGGCTGGACCCAGACGCTGATGGATGCCACCGACCTCCGCTCGATACCGGATGACGCGCATCAGGCGCTGGGCAGGGGCAATCAATGGCTGAGAAGAACGATCCGCGAGGCACCAGCGCACTACCTATGGCTTATACAAGCGCTTCAACAAGCGACCCGATGGCGAAGCGGCCCGGTATCCCGTCATCAGGAAAAAGCGGACTCGGACCAGCTCGAGCGCCGGCCTTCCTCAGGCGATTGATGATGGCGACCCAGGCCGGGTCCAGGCACCTGCGCGGACAACAGCAGCACGAGCTCACCTCGGCCTCGGCCTGATCAGCGTGGCGAAGGGCCGCGATAGTGCCCTGCGCGGCAAGATCGGCCGCGCGAGGCAGGCGAATCGCCGCTTGATCGGCAGTCGCGGCGAGCGCATCGAAGCGCGCCGCCAGCGCGCTTTCATCTGCGAGCACTTCCACACGCAATGGGTGGACCTGGGCGAGAGTGGATGGCCATCTGACCCGGGGCGCGCTGCCCGTCGCCTGCGGCCGACGCCAGTTGCCAGTCCCTGGCGGAAGACAGGCACTCAGCGCCTGCTGCGACACCATCCCCGGCCGAAGCAGGCGCGCGCGCCTGTGCACTGAATCCAGGGCAACAATGGTTGATTCAATGCCGACCCGGCACGGGCCGCCGTCGACAACTTCCACGTCTGCAGCGGAAAACACGGCAGCAACGTCCGCGGCTCGCGTTGGAGAAAGACCGCGTGAAGGGGCTGGCCGATGGGGCGACCAGGGCACCCCGGCGGCTTGGATCAGCGCCAGGGCCCGCGGGTGATCCGGCATGCGCAGGGCGACCGTGTCCTGTCCCGCGGTAATGGTCGCATCGACCCGCTTCGATTTCGGCAGCACCAGGGTCAAGGGCCCCGGCCAGAACGCCTTGCTCAGCGCTTCAGCGGCCTCCGACCAGTCGGCGACGCAGGATCGCGCCTGCTCGATGGTCGCGACATGCACGATCAGGGGATGATCCGCGGGCCGACCCTTGAGCTCGAACACGCGTGCGATCAGTTCCGGCTGATCAATCGGCGCGGCCAGGCCATAGACCGTCTCGGTCGGCAAGGCCAGCAGCCGACCCTCGGCAAAGACCCGCTTCGGGTCAGGTAACGCCGGCTGCTTATCGAGGCGCTTGCGCCAGACCCGCATGACCTTGGCGGCCTGCTGATCGCCGTTGCGCTCGGCCACCTCGATCCCCGAATCCCAGGCGGCCCGGGCGTCATCAAACCGTCCAAGCGCGCGATAGGCTTCACCCAGACTCTGCCAGGCCATGGTCTTGTCCGGGGCCAGACCGGTGGCGCGTTCAAGATGGCTTGCGGCCTGCGCGATCTCGCCGCGCTTGAGCCGCGCCTGCCCGGCGGCCAGTCGCGCTTCGTAGCTGTCGCGGCCCTGTTCGATCATGCGTTCGATGGCTTCGGGATTCATGGTCTTGGCCGGGGATAGGTCAATGGGTGAAAGGCGAAACGCTCGCCAGAGTCGGCGCCGCGATTGTCTTTCCGGCAGCAGAAAGTTGCCTTTGATGTTCGGTTCGTACGATCTCCCGGGGGTTGTCCAGCCCTCAATGCCGCCAGTAGGCCGGGGTGAGCAGGACAAGAATGGTAAATATCTCGAGGCGACCCAGCAGCATGGCGAAGCTCATCAGCCATTTGGTGACCTGGTGCAGCGGGCCCCAGTTGCTGCCGGCTTCACCCAGTGCGGGACCGAGATTGTTCATGGCCGAGAACACCACCGACACGGCGGTGACCAGATCCTGCTCGATGCCGGCCACGATCAGGGTCAGGACGACGATGCAGAGAATGTAGAGCGAGACGAAGCCCCAAACGGCGTTGGCGACTTCCTGGTTGAGCGTGCGGCCGCCAAACTTCAGGGGCACGACGGCGCGCGGATGAACCAGCCGCTGAAGCTCGCGCAGGCCCTGCTTGGTCAGCAGATAGACGCGGATGATCTTGAAGCCGCCTGTGGTCGATCCGGCACAGCCACCCAGACCGCTGATCAGGATCATCAGCAGCGGCAGGGTGCCGGGCCAGAGGTAGACGTCGGCCGTGGCATAGCCGGTCGTGGTCGCGAACGATACCGCCTGGAAGGCGGCATAGCGCAAGGACGTCCAGAAACTGCCGTACACGTCCTGCTGCCAGAGCAGGATCGTGATCAGCAGCGACACTACCAGCATCAATCCGGCAAACAGCTTGAGCTCTGGATCGCGCACATAGACCTGCGCCGTGGCGCGGCGCAGCGCCAGGTAGTGCAGGGCGAAATTAAGGCTGGAGACAAACACGAAAAAGACCACCAGCCAGTCGATCAGCGCGCTGTCGAAGTAACCGATCGACGCGTCATGGGTCGAAAAGCCGGCCGTGGAGATGGTCGAGAAACTGTGGGCGACGGCGTCGAACAGGCTCATTCCGGCCGCCCAGAACGCCGCCGCACAGACCGCAGTCAGACCGATATAGATCAACCACAAGGCCTTGGCGGTTTCAGCGATTCTAGGGGTAAGGCGAGACTCCTTGACCGGACCGGTGGTCTCGGCCTTGTAGACCTGCATTCCGCCGACCCGAAGCATCGGCAGAATGGCAACAGCGAGAACGATGATGCCCAGGCCACCCATCCACTGCAGTTGCTGGCGATACCAGAGAATCGATGTCGGCATCGTGTCCAGGCCTGAGAACACCGTGGCGCCGGTTGTCGGTGATGCCCGATGTCGATTCAAACACGGCATCGGCAAGGCTGGCGTCCAGCACCAGCACGAACGGCACAGCGCCCGCCAGACAGACCGAGGCCCAGCAGGCCACAACCACCAGAAAGCCATCGCTGATCCGCAGATCACTGGTGGCGTGGCGAACGGGCCAGAACACCATGAAGCCGACCGCCAGAACGCCCAACAGGCTGAGCAAGAAGGCCAGCGCGGCGCCATCCTGGCCGAACACGGCAAACAGCAACGGTGGAATAAAACCCAGCGAAGTGAACATCAGCAGCACACCGACGATCCGCTGGACCGGCGCATAGAGGTAATAGCGCATCAGACGGGCATCACACGAATACGGCGTCGACCGAGAACAGCCGTTCGACACGCTGGATCTGCTTCTGATCGGCTACAAAGAGGATCACGTGATCGTCGTTCTGGATGATCACATCATCGTGCGCGATGATCACTTCTTCACCGCGAACCACCCCGCCGATGCTGGTGTGATTCGGCAAATCGATCTCGTCGATCCGCTTGCCGACCACGCGCGACTGGCCCGGCAAGCCGTGGGCCACCGCCTCAATCGCTTCGGCCGCTCCGCGGCGCAGCGAATGCACCCGGACCATGTGGCCCTTGCGGATGTGGGTCAGCAGCGCACCGATGGTGACCTGCTGCGGACTGACCGCGACATCGATCCGATCCGATTCGACCAGATCGACATAGGCCGGACGATTGATCAGCGTGATGACCTTGTCTGCCCCCATGCGTTTGGCCAGCATCGAAGAGAGGATGTTGGCCTCATCATCATTGGTCAGCGCGCAGTAGACATCGGTTTCGCTGATCCCTTCTTCGTGCAGCAGGTCTTCGTCGGCGCAGTCACCGACCAGCACGATGGCCGTATCGAGTTCTTCGGCAATCTGCTCGGCCCGCACCGGATCCCGTTCGATGATCTTGACGTGGTAGTTGCGCTCCAGGCGCTTGGCCAGACTGGCGCCGATATTGCCACCGCCGGAAAGCAGTATCCGATGGGCCGGCTCGCTCAATCGGCGCAATTCGGACATCACCGCCGGAATATTGCGCTTGGCCGCCAGAAAGAACACGATGTCATCGACCTCCACGTGCGTGTCACCCCGCGGGATGATGGCTTCGTCATTGCGAAAGATGGCCGCCACGCGCGTCTCGACCCCTTCAGGCAGCAGCTCTTTCAGCGCCATCAACTGACGCCCGACCAGCGGCCCGTCGTGAAAGGCGCGGGCGGCAACCAGCTGGGCGCGACCTTCGGCAAAATCCAGCACCTGCAGCGCACCGGGGTATTCGATCAGACGCTGAAGATGGTCGGTGACCAGCTGCTCGGGGCTGATCAGCACATCGATCGGCGCATGCTCGCGGGTGAATAACTCGGGATGAGCCAGGTAATCGGACGCGCGCACTCGAGCCACTTTGGTCGGCGTGCTGAACAGCGAGTAGGCGACCTGACAGGCGACCATGTTGGTTTCGTCGGAATTGGTCAGGGCGATCAGCAGCTCGGCATCTTCGATTCCGGCCCGAATCAGGGTCTGGGGATGAGCGGCATGGCCGTGGACGGTCCGGATATCCAGCTTTTCCTGGAGCTCGCGCAGACGCTCGGGGTCGGTATCGACCACGGTGATGTCGTTTTCTTCGCGCGACAGGCTGTGCGCCATTCCGGTTCCAACCTGGCCTGCCCCGAGAATGATGATCTGCATCTGCTTTTCTTCCTTGCCGTCCGTCAGGAGCCTGAATCAAACAAGGCCTCAGACCTGTTTGGGGTCGATCCCGAGCTGGCGTAGTTTGCGATAAAGATGGGTGCGTTCCATTTCCACGACGTCGGCCAGTTTGCCGACGCTGCCTTCGACGGATTTGAGCTTGAAGGTCAGGTATTGCCGTTCGAATTCTTCGCGCGCCTCGCGCAGCGGCAGGTGGAACAGCCCGGGCAGCTGCCCTTCGCCGTTGGAGGCCGGGTTGGGCACCGTCTTCGACAGCGCCTCTTCGACTTCGTCCACGCTGACTTCGTCGCCGCCACCGAGCACCAGCAGACGCTGGACCACGTTTCTCAGTTCCAGCAGATTGCCCGGCCAGTGGTGCTGGCGCAGTCGGTTCTGGGCCGCAACAGAGAAGTGCCGATACGGCACCCCGTCGCGATTGGGGAAATATTCGGCGTAGAAACGGATCAGGTCCGGCACATCTTCCTGGCGCTCACGCAGCGGCGGGATCTCCAGCGGTACCACGTTCAACCTGAAATAGAGCTGTTCGTCAAAGTTCCTCGCCTCGACGAGTTTCTCGAGCCCGGTGTGCGTCCCGGCAATCAGGCGCACGTTCAGCGATCCATCCGCGGCCTCGTCGGTTTCCAGTCCGCCGCGTTCCATCTCGCGCAGCAAGGCGGTCTGCGCCTTGGCGTCGAGCCGGGCAACGTCCTCGACAAACAGGACGCCGCCACGGGCCTGTTCGAGCAGCCCCCCCTGCCCGCCTTCACCAAGCAGAACCGACGCCCAGTCAGCGCCATCACTTAGAGCGGGAACGACAATGAAGGGCTGTTCTGCGCGCCGGGAATGGGCATGAATCCAGCGCGCGGCCATGGCCTTGCCGACACCGGCCTCGCCTTGAATCAGGACCGGGGTATCGTGAGCCGCGATACGTTCCAGGCGTCGCTTGAGCTGCTGCACCGCCAGGGAGCGACCCAGCGGGTCCATGACGGCGGGTGCCTGCTGGCTGCGAAGCCCGGCGTTCTCACGCTTGAGTCTGCCGGCTTCCAGTGCGTTGCTGACGGTCAGCAGCAGTTTGGCCATGGACACCGGTTTTTCGATGAAATCGAAAGCCCCAAGACGCGTCGCCTCGACCGCCGCCTCGACCGATCCATGGCCTGAAATCATCACCACCGGGCAGTCCAGCGTGTCGGATTCACGCCACTCGCGCAGCAGGCTGATGCCGTCGGTTCCCGGCATCCAGACATCAAGCAGAATCAGATCAGGCGGGTTCTGGCCGCGCAGTTCGCGGGCTTGTGCTGCGTCAGCGGCCTTGAGGATCTCGTAGCCTTCGTCAGCGAGGATTTCCCCCACCAGTTCGCGGATATCGGTTTCGTCATCGACGATGAGTATGCGGGCATTGGCCATCGCGCTATTGTACCGGCGTCTCGGCGTCAGGATAGGCCGCCGCGAGCCAGATCAGAATCTCGGCGCCGCCCTCGATATTGCCCAGCGCGATGTGCCCCCCGTGCTCTTCAAGGATACGGCGCACGATGGCCAGCCCCAGACCGGTGCCGCGTTGTTTGGTGGTGACGTAGGGTTCGAAGATACGTTCAATCACCTGCGGATCGAATCCGGGCCCGTTGTCGGCCACCCGCCAGGCTACGCCGGCCTCGGAATCACGCCGCTCCGGCTGCAGCGAAATCGAGATGACAGGCCCACCCTCCGGATGCGCTTCCTGTGCATTGCGAACAAGGTTCAGCAGAACCCGCCGCAAACTGGCCTGATCGGCACGAACCAGCGGGGTGTCTTCAGCCACCTCCAGTTCGAATCGAACGGGCTGATCGCCGCTGGCATACAGATCAGCCACCTCCTGGACCAGACCGGCCAGATCCACGGCCTCGAGTTTGAGTCGGACCGGGCGCGCGTAATCACCAAAGGCATCAACCAGCCGTTTCAGGGTGTCGACCTGGGCCCGGATGGTTGTCGTCGCGCGCTCCAGCAGGGCCTGCTCGGGCTTCTCAAGCAAGGGATCAAGCTTGTACTGGAGACGCTCGGCGGCCAGCTGGATGGGCGTGAGGGGGTTCTTGACCTCATGGGCCAGGCGCCGCGCGACTTCAGCCCAGGCCGCTTCGCGCTGGGCTTGATCCAGAACCGTCACGTCGTCAAACACAACGACCTGGCCACCGATCTCGCGCGGCAGATCGGAGCCACGGCAGACCAGCACCAGCGGTCGATCAGGCAGCCCCAGCTGGATTTCCTGGCGCCAGTCGCCGGTCGGGACACCGGCACGCTCTATCAGAATATCGAGCAGGCCCGCAAGATCCGGCCGCTCCGCGCGCACTCGATCCAGCGACTGGCGCTCTCGCCCGGCCAGGCCGAGAATTCGTTCAGCCGAATCATTGAATGCACTCAAGCGCCCTTCACCATCAATCGCGACCACCCCGGCCGATAACCTGCCCAACACGATTTCCAGATACCGGCGCTGGGCCTCCAGCGCCTGGCGACTGGCGGCCAGCTCGCGCGTCATGACGTTGAAGGACCCGACCAGAAAACCCAGTTCATCGCGGCTGCTGACCGTCAACTCATCGGGGAAGCGGCCTGCTGCAACCTCACTCGTGGCCAGGGCAAGATCACGGATCGGCTGCGACAGGCGTCGCGCCGCATTGAAGGCCACCAGCATGGCGAGCAGTGCAGTCAACAGCAGCACCAGGGTCAGAATCAGCACCAGGCTCTGATGCAGACGCTCGCGCAGGAATGACACATTGAGATAGCGGTAGTACGCCTGTTCGATGCCATCGGCCAGGACGCCGAAATCATCGGGCAGGGGATAGAGGCCCTGCAGCAGATAGCGGTTGGCGCCAAAGCCACCACCCTCCAGGCGGACCAGGGCGCGAATGGCAAAGCGCTCATCGCGCCGCTCAGCGGCCGCATACTGGCCCTCCTCGAGGGCCTGGCTCAGGGCAAAACTGCTGGGTCGATCCGCAATCAGCTGTCTGGGGTCGATATGGACAAAGATGCTCGATCGTCCCGAGGCATCGATCACGCTCAATTCGACCGGCCCGCTGGCGCTGACCTGGCCGAGAAAGGTATCGAACAGCGCATTATCGTCACGCGGATCGACGCTCTCGCCCAGCTCGCGCAACTGATCGCTGACCTCGCGAATGCGCAGGTCAATGAACAGCTGACCCAGTTCAATCGAATCAGACAGCGCCGATTCAACCTGGACGTCCAGCCAGCCCTCGATGGTTTCATTGAGAAATTCCAGCGCGAACAGATACAGAATCACCACCGGCGGCAAGGCCAGCGCGATAAAGACTGCCACCAGACGCGCGGTGAGTTTTGCACCGGGCTCACCGCGACGCAGGCGCTGAATCAGTCGAACCAGACGACCCAGAATCAGAACCACCAGGGCAGCCAGGGCAACGGCCGTGATGATGAACACCCACAGCGCCATGCGGCCGAGCTGGGTCGATTCCTGCTCGACGCTGGAGATCAGGTACAGCGCGCTAAGCAAGACTGCCAGAACTGAAAGCAGCGGCAGCATCCGCAGCACACGCCGCCATCCTCGTCGCTTGCTCACCCGGCCTCCTCGATCGGAAAGATCCAGCTGTGCCAGGGTCCTTGCTCGCTCCAGCGTCGATCGAACCAGACCGGCAATCGCATCGGTGAAGGCAGGCGCGTGCGATCCAGTTGAGCGCGCAGCTGGACCTGCCAGCGGTGCTCGGCCACTTCAGCCTCGCTCAGGCCGGTGCTGTACTGGCGCCGCCGGGCCAGGGCATCCGTGAGCATTCCAAGTCGCGGATACAAGGTGCGGCGATCGGCACGCACGTCCCACAGCTCATAGTCGCGCAGCAGTGGCAGGTAGCGGATTTCAAAGCGATGATGATGGGTGCGATCCTCGATGGCCAGTACGCCATGGTGGCGACTGATGCGCACCGACAGCTCGAGGGGCACCACCACGCCGTGATGCAGGGCCTCGATCACGGCGTCGCCCGGGCGCCAGGCCAGGGCCGTGTTGATGTGGAGATCACCGTCGATCCAGACCGGATTGGGTTCGATCAGATCGAATGCGGGCGCCTGCTCGACGTCAGCCTGGCAGCCGACGCACAGCAAAATGATAGAAACCATCAAGATCATCGTCGCCGGGCAGAATCTGGCGACCCAAGGCTTGTGGTCGTCCTGGCAGTTCGGCGTGGTCGATGGGTTCACAGTGATGTCGAGACTCGATGAAGGTCTGGGCCTGGCGCAGGTTTTCCGCGGCCAGAATGGAGCAGGTCGAATAGACAAGGATACCGCCGGGCGCGAGTAACGGCCACAGGGCGTGGAGCAGGCGCTGCTGGGTGTCCACCAGGCTTGGAATGTCGGAGGCCTTGCGCAACCAGCGGATGTCCGGATGCCGGCGAATCACGCCGCTTGCCGAGCACGGTGCATCAATCAGGATTCGGTCGAAGGCAACGCCGTCCCACCAGTCATCCGGGGTCGTCGCATCACCTTCGATCAGGTCCGCCGACAGCTTTAAGCGTTGCAGTGTTTCTCCTACCTTGGCCAGACGTTCAGCCTCGACATCCACGGCGACCAGCTGGGCGTCCACCCGCTCCAGCACATGCGCCGCCTTGCCGCCGGGCGCACTGCAGGCATCCAGAATGCGCTGACCATCCTCCAGCGCCAGATACTCGGCCGTCAGCTGCGCTGCGCCGTCCTGAATCGACAGCCCGCCGTCACTGAAGCCCGGAAGGTCGCTGACCCGCGCCCGCTGAGGCAGAACGATTGCATCAGGCAAGGGAAGCCGGGGCAGCTGCGGATCGTAGCCGGCCGCACGCATGGCTTCAAAGGCCTCATCACGCGACCAGTAGCGCCGATTGACCCGCAACCAGAGCGGCGGTGGCTGATTGTTGTTGGCCAGAATGGCGTCTTTCTGCTCGGGCCAGTCCTGCGAGATGGCTTGAATCAGCCAGGCCGGATGGCCGGTCCGAATGACCTCCGATTCACCGAGCGCCGCGGTCAATTCACCGCGTTCCCGCAGATACCGGCGCAGTACCGCATTGACCAGGCCGCTCAGGCGCGCCAGGCCCAGGCCACGGGTCAGTTCAACTGCCGAATGGACGATCGCATGTTCAGGCTCGCGCGCTTCTCTGAGCTCGGCCAGGGCCACCGCGATCACGAACAGCACCAGGCGATCACGCCGCGCGGGCGGGCGCTGGATCAATTGCGCACTCAGGCCCTGAATCGCCGGCCAATCGCGCAACACGCTGTAGGCCAATCGGCGGGCCAGTGCCCGGTCCGGCCCGAGAGCCACGGCATGCAGCTCGTACTCCAGCGCCCGATCCAGCGACTGCCCGTGATCCAGCACCTGCTTGAGACTGCGAGCTGCTGCGGCTCGACCGCCGATCGCGCGCTCGACAGAATCATTGGCGGGACGCTTGCTCATACCCAGTCCGGGTGCCCGTTGAGCCAGTCACGCGCCGAAACACGCTTGCGCCCGGGCGCCTGCAGGCTGCGCAGCGCAAGCGCGCCCTGACCGCAGGCCACAACAATGGCTTCACCGTCGCCCTCACCGCGCAGCACTTCACCAGGCGAGCCGTTGATGTTTTCAATCGAACCGGCAATCGCAGCGGCCTCGAACACCCGCAGATCGATGCCCTTGACCTGGCCAAAGGCAACCGGCCACGGGTTGTAGGCTCTGACCTGTCTGGCCAGCAGCTCAGCCGGCCGGGTCCAGTCCAGGCGCGCATCTTCACGCTGGATCAAGGGCGCGTGCGTTGCAAGCTCGTCATTCTGAGGACGAGGCTCGGGCAAGCGGTTATCGACCAGACGGTTCAGCGCATCCGTCAACAGGTCTGCGGCCAGATCGGAAAGTCGGTCATGCAGCTGACCCGCGGTTTCGTTTGGGCCGATCGGCGTGGCCGATTCGAGCAGGACCGGGCCGGTGTCCAGACCGCGATCCATTTGCATCAGGGTCATGCCGCTTTGCGCGTCGCCGGCCAGAATCGCCTGATTGATAGGGCTGGCGCCCCGCCAGCGGGGCAACAGCGAGGCGTGCAGATTCCAACAGCCCAGCCTCGGCATTGACAGCACCGCCTGTGGCAGCAGCAGGCCATAGGCTGCGGTGACGATCAGATCCAGATCAAGCTCCAGCAGCGCCGCCTGTGCCGCGTCGGTCCTGAGCGAGACCGGTTGCAGCACCTCGATGCCCGCGGCCTGGGCACAGGCCTTGATCGGCCCGACTCGAAGCTGCCGACCCCGCCCGGCCGGGCGGTCCGGTTGGCACAGGACGGCGAGCGGCCGATGCTCGGTCTCGATCAGGGCCTGCAGCGCGGGCACCGCGAACTCCGGCGTCCCGGCGAAAACCGTGCGCAACGGCTTCACGCGTTGACTTTGTCCAGGCGCTGCTGCTTTTTCAGTCGCTTTTCCACCATCCGACGCTTCAGCGGCGAGAGGTAGTCGACGAACACTTTGCCGTCCAGATGATCGATCTCGTGCTGAATGCACACCGCCAGAAGCCCGTCAGCCTCCAGCTCGAAGGCTTTGCCGTCGGCATCCAGTGCGCGGACCTTCACCTGTTCGGCGCGCTTGACCTCGGCGTAGACGCCGGGCACCGACAGGCAGCCTTCTTCACATTTCTGGCTGCCGTGGCGTTCGATGATTTCCGGATTGATGAAAACCCGGGCCTCACTGCGGTCTTCACTCAGGTCCATAACGACGACGCGAACGCCCTCATTGACCTGGGTTGCCGCAAGGCCGATACCGCGTGATTCGTACATCGTTTCAAGCATATCGGCGGCCAATTGACGTTCGGTTTCAGTGACTTCTTCCACCGGTTTGGCGATTCGCCGCAGGCGAGGATCTGGAAATTCGAGGATCGTGAGTCGTGACATAAGATGAAAAAAATCGCTTAAGCGTGCGTTTTACAATGATAATGTTTATGATAGCCTGAAGAAAATCTAGCCTGAACGGCACCGTTGGAGGATCGCTCCGTGAAACGCATATTGACCGTCGTGGCAATTCTTGGCCTTGTATGGGGGAGTGTACAGGCTCAGGATGTCGAGCTGCGCGAAGATCACCCACGTGAATACGTGGTCCAGGAAGGGGACACGCTCTGGGATATCGCCAGTCGCTTCTTGACGCGACCGTGGCAGTGGCCAGCCATCTGGCAAGCCAATCCACAGATACCCAATCCGCACCTTATCTTCCCGGGTGACGTGATCTCGCTGGAGTTCGTCGGCGGCCAGGCCAGGCTGACCATGAACCGGGACGACTCGATTCGTCGCCTGAGCCCCGAAGTGCGGCGCGACGACATCACCGGACCGATCTCGACCATTCCCTTCGATGCCATCGAGCCGTTCCTGCGCAATCCCCGGATTGTCAGCAAGGACGAGCTGGATGCACTGCCCTATGTCATCGCGAACTACGACCAACGAGTCTTCGCCGGCCCGGGAGACCGCACCTACGTGCGCGGCATGGAAGAGGCTCGCGTCGGACAGGAAGTGATCATCGGTCAGCTGACCTACGAATTCGAAGATCGCAGCGCTGGTGAAGACGAAACGCGCCTGCGGCGCAATCGCATGCGCTTCGGTGATGCGCAGGTTCCGAGCAACGAGCGCCCGTCGAGCACGCTGTGGAAGAAGACCTTCGGCCAGACCGAGCGCTTCAATTACCCGATCATCGGCTATGAGATCTGGGAGGCGGCTCGTGGCCGCGTGATCCAGGTCGGCGATCCGACCATTGTCGAGATCACCTCAGGTCGACGCGAGGTCTCCGAAGGCAACGTCATTCTGCCCGTCGATTATCACGTCTACGCCGCCAACTTCTATCCGCAGGCCATGGACGAGGTTCCCGAACACGGTCGCGTTCTGACCATCAGCGAAGCCCATTATGGGGTCGGTCATTATCAGATCGTCGCCATTTCCCTGGGTGCCGAAGACGGCGTCGAAGCCGGCCACACGTTCTCGATATTCAATCCTGGCAACACCGTTCGAGATGATCAGAAATACCCGCTGATGAGCCGCGCGGCATTCCGAGACTCGGATCGTCGATTCGTCACTTTGCCCGATGAGTATGCCGGGCATCTGATGGTGTTCAGGACCTTCGATCGCATCAGTTACGCCATCGTGCTCAGTGGCACTCGCGAGATTCGTGCGGACGATCGACTCGATCATCCGGATCGTTCCCTGTAGTTCCAGAGGTACGTGCCGCACCCTGATCGAGCCCGAGCCTGGCTGGCGCTGATCCTCGCGCCCGGGCTCGGACCGCAACGACTGGCCGGCCTTCAGGGCCGGCTGAGTTCGCTCTCCGACTGGACCGATCTGTCCGGCCAACAGTTGCGCGACTGCGGGCTGACCGCTAGCCAGATCGACACACTGCATCGGCCCGACAATGACGCCATGGCCCGGGCTCTGGACTGGCTCCAGGCGCCTGATCATTTCCTGATCACCCGGGACGATGACTATTTCCCGCCGCTGTTGAAGCAGATTTCCGACCCGCCGCTGGCGCTGTTCGTTGCCGGCCGGCCCGAGCTGCTCGTCCAGCCCCAGCTGGCGATCATCGGCAGCCGGAATGCAACGCCCGGCGGCCTTGATCACGCCAGAGACTTCGCCAGCACCGTGGCCCGTGCCGGATTCACGATCACCAGCGGCCTGGCTGCCGGCATCGATTCGGCCGCCCATGAAGGCTGTCTCGATGCCAAAGGCACGACCATCGCGATTACCGGGACCGGCCCCGAACAGATCTACCCGGCGCGCAACAAGGCGCTGGCCCAGCGCATCATCAAGGAAGGCGCCATGGCCACGCCCTTCCCGCCCGGCACCCCGCCCAGGCCAGGTAATTTTCCGGCCCGCAATCGAATCATCAGCGGCATGAGCCTGGGTACGTTGGTGGTCGAGGCCGGATTGCGCAGTGGTTCGCTGATCACCGCTCGCCTCGCCAACGAGCAGGGTCGAGATGTCTTCGCGATCCCGGGTTCAGTGCATAACCCACAGGCGCGCGGCTGTCACCGCCTGATCCGTGACGGCGCGAGGCTGGTTGAAACGGCTGATGAAGTGATCGAGGAACTGGCGCCACTTGCAGGCGAACTGGCCGGTCAGATTCAGGCGCTGCTGGCCTCTGACGATCGCCCAGAGCTTGACAATGGGTCGAAGCCCCCCAATGTGGAAGAGGATCCGGATTATCGAAAATTGCTGGATGCGGTCGGTTTCGATCCCACGCCCATCGATTCGATAATCCAGCGCTCAGAGTTGACGACTGCGGCCGTATCCTCCATGCTCCTGATCATGGAGCTGGACGGTCGCATTGCGGCCCACCCTGGGGCACGGTACAGCCGCACCGGGGCAGAGCCCGCCAAGAAGGACAGTAGTGAATGAAAGAAAACGTGCTTGATCTTTTGATGTACCTATTCGAAAGCTATATTTACGAAGAACCGGAAAGCACGCCGGATCGTGAATCACTGACCGACAGCCTGGAAGAAGCTGGCTTCTCCAACGCTGAGATCGAACGCGCATTCAACTGGCTGGACGGTCTGGCCGAGCAGCGCAAGCTGCCGGAACTGGGCCATCACAGCGATCACCCGATTCGGGTTTTCAATACAGAAGAATGCCAGCGCCTGGATGTCGACGCGCGCGGATTTATTCTGTACCTTGAAAATGCCGGGGTGCTGGATGCGGACCGTCGCGAGCAGGTTTTGGATCGGCTGTCAGCGCTTGACAGTGACGATATCGATATAGAAGACGTCCAAATGGGTGGTACTGATGGTGCTGTTCAACCAGCCCGGTCAGGAAGCCAATTACGCCTGGATGGAAGACCTGATGTTCGACGACGAGGGTGAACTCAGGCACTGAGCGATGATCGGCGCGGCCCGTCGTTTGGGGAAACGCTGCCAGCGCGAGACAATCGCCGGAACCGAATAAACCATGGCTAAAAATCTACTCATTGTCGAGTCGCCGGCAAAAGCGACCACGATCAACAAATACTTGGGCAAGGACTTTGAAGTCCTCGCCTCCTATGGCCATGTGCGCGACCTGATACCGAAGGAAGGTGCCGTCGACACCGAACATGATTTCGCCATGCGCTACGACATCATCGACCGCAACAAGAAGCACGTCGACAAGATCGTGGCTGCCGCGCGCAAGTCCGACGCCATCTTTCTGGCGACTGACCTTGACCGCGAAGGCGAGGCCATTTCCTGGCATATCGCCGAGATCCTGAAAGAAAAAGGCATCAAATCCAAGGTTCCCATTCAGCGCGTGGTGTTTTCCGAAATCACCAAGAGCGCGATCCAGAAAGCCATGAGCGAGCCGCGCGATCTGGCAAGCTCACTGGTCGATGCCCAGCAGGCGCGCCGTGCGCTGGACTACCTGGTTGGTTTCAATCTCTCCCCGCTGCTCTGGAAAAAAGTTCGGCGCGGACTATCGGCCGGTCGAGTGCAATCACCTGCGCTCTGCATGATCGTGGTGCGCGAGCAGGAAATCGAGAAATTCGAACCGCGCGAATACTGGACCATCGAAGCCGACCTGGGCCACGACGAGGAGCAGAAGTTCTCGGCCAATCTGGTCAAGTTGAACGGCTCGAAGGTCGAACAGTTCGATATCAACAACGAAGCCCAGGCCAATGAAATTCGCGCCACCATCGAGAACGACGCGAACGGTCAGTTCAAGGTCGCCCGCATCACCAAGCGCCAGCGTCGGCGGCGTGCGCAGCCCCCGTTCATTACCTCGACACTGCAGCAAGAGGCCGCGCGGCGACTGCGCTACACCACGCAGCGCACGATGCGAATTGCCCAGCAGCTCTATGAAGGCATCGACATTGGCGGCGGCAATCAGGAGGGCCTGATCACCTACATGCGTACCGACTCGGTTGCGCTGTCACAGGATGCACTCAACGACATTCGCTCGGTCATCGCCAGTGAATACGGCCCCGATCTGGTGCCCGAGCAGCCGAATTTCTATCAGTCGAAGTCCAAGAACGCGCAGGAAGCGCACGAATCGATTCGACCGACCTCGGCAAAGCTTACGCCGATCAAACTCAAGAATCACCTGTCCGAAGACCAGTACCGGCTCTATCAGCTGATCTGGAATCGGGCCGTTGCCAGCCAGATGATTCCAGCCGTCTACGATACGGTCAGCGCGGAATTCGATGTCGGAAGCGCCACCTTCCGCGCCTCAGGCTCAACCCTGATTCAGCCGGGCTTCCTCAAGGTCTATCAGGATGCCCAGACCGAGAAGGACAATCGCTTGCCGGAGCTCAACGAGGGTGACGCAATCGCCCTGGACCAGATCCGTGGCGAACAGCATTTTACCGAGCCACCACCGCGCTATTCGGAGGCCAGTCTGGTCAAGGCACTGGAGGAGCATGGCATTGGCCGTCCATCCACCTATGCCTCGATCATCCAGACGCTGAAAGATCGCGAATACGTGGATCTGGAAAATCGAAGGTTCACGCCGACCGCCACCGGACGGGTCGTGGCCACCTTCCTGATGAACCACTTCGAGCGCTATGTGGACTATGACTTCACGGCCCGACTCGAAGACGAGCTGGACGCGATTTCGCGCGGCGAGCAGGACTGGGTTCCCTTGTTGCGTGAATTCTGGCAGCCGTTCATCGACCGTGTGCATGAAAAAGAAGAAACGGTCAGTCGCCAGGAAGCCCAACAGGCCCGCGAGTTGGGCATCGACCCCAAATCCGGAAAGCCGGTCATCGTCCGGCTGGGTCGCTACGGCCCCTTTGCCCAGATCGGTCAGGCCGAAGACGAAGACAAGCCCGCGTTTGCGGGGCTGCGCCAGGGCCAGAAAATGGAGACCATTACTCTGGAAGAGGCCCTGGAGCTGTTCAAGTTGCCGCGCGCGCTCGGGGAAACGGCGGAAGGCGAGCCGGTCCAGGCCAATATCGGACGATTCGGACCGTACATTCGCTATGGCTCGCGGAATTTTGTTTCCCTCAAGGACGTTGATCCGCACGATGTGACGTTGGAACAGGCACTGGAGCTCGTAGCGGCGCACAAACAGATGCTGAAGGAGAGGATCATCAAGACCTTCGACGACGACGGCATCGAGATTCTGAAGGGTCGCTACGGCCCCTTCGTCACCGACGGCAAACGCAATGCCAGCGTACCGAAAGATGTGGAACCGGAATCGCTGGACCTGGAACAGTGCAAGAAGATGCTCGACGAGGCTCCGCCCAAGGGCAGCCGCGGTAAATTCGGCAAGAAGAAAGGCAGCGGCAAGAAAGCCGGCAAGAAGAAATCCAGCAAGAAAAAAGCGGGCAAGAAAAAGGCCAGCAAGAAGAAATCCAGCAAGAAAAAGAGCGCGAAGAAGAAGGCCGCCAAGAAAAAGGTGAGCGCCTAGAAAGTGAACACCTGGAAAGTGAGCACAGCAACGGTTCGCACGTAGAACCCGACCGAAAAAACTTCCACAGACACCACCTGATACGGGCAGACCTGCTGCCCCCAGCTTCAACCCGACGCCAAGGACTCCTGAGACAATCCGTGAGCGCATCCAGACTCGAGGCGGTTCATGCCTACCTGACAAGCCTGCAGGATCGCCTGTGCGCGGCATTCGAGGCCTGCGACGGCCAGGCACGTTTCCGCGAAGACGCCTGGGCGCGGCCGGAAGGCGGTGGTGGCCGAACGCGCGTGCTGGAAAACGGTGCGGTTTTCGAGAAAGGCGGGGTCAACTTCTCCCATGTGCATGGCGCGTCACTGCCCCCGGCCGCAAGCGCCCGACGTCCTGAGCTGGCGGGTCGCAGCTTCCAGGCGCTTGGCGTTTCAGTGGTCATGCACCCGATCAATCCCTACTGCCCGACCAGTCACGCCAATGTGCGGTTCTTTGTTGCCGAGAAAGACGGCGAGCCGGACGTCTGGTGGTTTGGCGGCGGCTTCGACCTGACGCCGGTCTACCCCTTCGACGAGGACTGCCGTGAGTGGCATCAACGCGCCGCCGACCTTTGCCAGCCCTTTGGCGGCACGGTCTATGCCGAGCACAAGCGCTGGTGCGACGAGTATTTCTATCTCAAGCATCGTCAGGAAACGCGCGGCATTGGCGGCCTGTTCTTCGACGACCTCAATGACTGGGGCTTCGAGCAGTCCTTTGCCTATTTGCGCGCGGTTGGCGATGGCTATCTGGCGGCTTACCCACCGATCGTCGATCGGCGATCGGCGCTGCCCTTCGGCGAGCGTGAAATCGAGTTCCAGCGCTACCGGCGCGGTCGCTACGTGGAGTTCAACCTGGTCTTCGACCGCGGCACCCTGTTCGACTCCAGTCGGGCGGGCGCACCGAGTCGATTCTGATGTCGCTCCTCGCCGTTGCCCACTGGCGCTATGACTGGCAGCCGGAACCCGGCAGCGCCGAAGAAAAGCTCGCTGACTACCTCAGACCACGCGACTGGCTCTAGTCGGCCACGCGGTAATAAGGTAGCGCTCAGCCGCGTGGCTCACTAAGGCGCGCTCAGCGCGCGTTCCACGGTCACCACCAGCTCGCGCAAACGACGGAAATGCCGACCGCCCGGCGACGGTGGATCGGGGTCGGATGTCATCACGATGGTCAGCCCGGACGCCGGCAGGACAAACAGCGCCTGACCGCCATACCCACGACCGTAGTAGGCCGTCTGGTCCGCCAGCGTCGTGATGAACCAACCGTAGCCATAGTCGTCCCCGGACCAGGGTGAGGTGCCGTAGGCGGTCCAGGAGGCCTCAACCCAGTCGGCAGACAGCACGCGCTCGCCATCGAGCACGCCACCCTGCCGATAGAGCTCGCCGATCCGGGCCAGATCACGCGGACTGATATGCATGTCATTGCCACCAAAACCGATCCCCTGTGGATCATTCGGCCAATACCCCAGCGAAATGCCAAGCTCACGCAACCAGTCCCGGGCGAGCACCCGACTGGGCCGACCGCTGGTCTCCATCAGGACTGCCGAGAGCAGATGGCTGGGCCCGGTGGAATAGATCATTCGACCTCCCGGCGCATCCACCATGGGGCGCGTCAGCACGTGTGACACCCAGTTGTCGCTCTGAACCCAGCGCCCGTAATTTCGGCCCGAGGTGCTTTGCAGGCCGGCTCGCAGCGACAAGGCATGGGCAACCGTGATCCCTTGACTGCCCGGCGTGGCATTCGCGGGAAAGCGCTGCCCGAGCAAATCGGCAACAGCCTGATCGGCGCGCTCGATCAGTCCGCGATCGATGGCCAGCCCGACCAGCAGGGCAAGCACCGTCTTGGACACGGATTTCATGTTGGCGGCCTGATCGAGACCGTTGCCGGCCTGGACATGTTCGACCACGGTCTGGCCGTCCTTGAGCACCAGCAAGGCGTGCAGACGATCGGTCGACCGCGCCTGATCGATGATGGTTCGGGTCTCTGCCAACAGCGGCCATGAGAAACTGAGCGCCACAAGCAGGACAATCGAACCCACAGAATATGATTTCATCGACGCAGGCTAGCGAGTGACTGTGAAGGCAGGATTCGGGTTGTCGTTCACAGGCCTGGGCCCTACTCTGTCGGCATGAGCAGCGAACTCAGCGACTATGACCGTATTGAACGCGTCCTGCACTGGATCGACCGGCACTGGCGCGATCAGCCTTCGATCGAGGCCATGGCCTCTGCCGCGGGCCTGTCGGTCTCGCATTTCCATCGCCTGTTCAAGCGCTATGCGGGCATCACGCCAAAGCGAATGCTCGAATATCTGACCGCCGAGCACGCTCGATCGCGATTGATGGATTCGGCCAGCGTTCTCGCCGCAGCGCTGGACAGCGGCCTGTCCGGGCCCGGCCGACTGCATGATCTTATGGTCACGGTGGACGCAGCGACACCGGGCCAGATCCAACAGCGTGGCGAAGGCATGATCGTGTATTTCGGGGTTCATGACGGACCGTTCGGAAGCTGCCTCATCGCCGAGAGCGAACGCGGCGTCTGTGCCCTGGATTTTGTCAGCCACGCATCACAAGACAGGGCAGCCGCTGAACTTGCGCGGCGCTGGCCCAGGGCCGAACTTCGACCCAGTCCCGAACGCAGCCGCAAAACCCTGGCGCGAATCGTGGCCAGTCTCCGTTCGCCCGGCCAGCGCCCACCACTCGACATCCAGGGCAGTAATTTCCAGCTGCGGGTCTGGGACGCCTTGCTCCGTATTCCGCCCGGTCGATTGATCAGCTATGGCGAACTGGCCAGCGCTTTGGGCAAACCCGGCGCATCCAGAGCCACAGGCACCGCTGTGGGCGCAAATCCCGTGCCCCTGCTGATCCCCTGCCATCGCGTACTTCGCCAGAACGGCGCCTTTGGACAGTATTCGGGTGGCGTGTTGCGCAAGCGCGCGATACTGCTCTGGGAGCAAGGCTAATCGAAGTAGTAGCGCGCGCCCAGCGTGATGAAGTTGGAGCCGCCATTGACGTCGGAAAACAGACCTTTGGCGCCCGAGCGATGATGCAGGCGGATGAACCCTGAAAACGGGCTCTCCCGCGGTGGTGCCAGTTCGATCTCCAGCATCAGATAGCCCAGTACCTTCTCACTTTCACCGACCCCGAGCTCCTTGGCTCGCGGTTCGATGAAGGGCACCTCAGTGGCATACGATACGCCGCCGCCGAAGGCAATGCTGGTATCGACATAAGCATCCCAGGGAAAGGGTTTCCAGCGCCCGATGTAGGCGAGGTTGAATTCCCAGTGCTCCTGCTCACCCCAGTGGCGGACGACCTGACCCTCAATCTCGCCGCGCCACTTCTCGCCATCTTTGTGGATCCAGCCCAGCGCAGCAGCCGCCAGATAGGAATCAAGAAATCCGGTGTTGTACTGGGTGATGATTTCCAGCAGGCGATCCTTGGCCGCCTGACCGGAATACAGGCTCAGAAAATAGTCACCGGAATCATCGGCACGCGATGCGGTTGAGCTCAAACAGACAACGAGAAGTGCGATACCGAAAAAACGACCGGAAACCGAGCCTTTCATGTGCAATACCAGGAGCAGGGACAGTCGGCATTCTACACTTGGTCGCAATCCGCCATCTCGACGCGATTGCGTCCGTGGCGCTTGGCTCGATACAGGGCATCATCTGCGGCCCCGATCAGATCGCGTGATGTCAGGCCCGCTGCAGGCGTGATGGATGCGCCCCCAAGCGATATCGTCATCGCAGGCACAGGCGAGTCGAGATCAGCATCCGACAGACTGGCGACAGCTTGGCGCATGTCTTCAGCCATTTGCGCCACCGATTCCATGCTTGCGCCCGGCAGCAGAATCACGAACTCCTCGCCGCCGAAGCGCGCGACCAGATCGCCCGAGCGATGAACCGACTCGGTCAGGGTTTGCGCCACGCAACGCAACGCGTCATCGCCCGTCTGATGGCCATGGGTGTCGTTGAGCCGCTTGAATCGATCAATATCAATCATCAGTAGACCCAGAGGCTGACCCTCGGCAACGGCGGCATTCCAGGCGCGATTCAGGCGTTCCTCGAAATAACGCCGGTTGGCGACCCCGGTCAGGCCATCGATACGCGAGGCCCGCTCGTCGTCGTCGAGGGCGCGCTCGAGTTGCAGAGTCCGCTCTCGCACCTGATCCGACAGGCGTTGTTCACGCAGGCGATAGCTGGCCAACCAGAAGCGGATGACAACCGCAATCAGCAGCCCGGCGGCGAGCAGACACAGGGCGATGAACCAGAGCTGTTCGTAGAAACGGCCGCGCTGAATAATCATCAACTGGGCGGGCGCTGGGCTCCAGACGCCATCGTTGTTGCGGGCCAGAACCTGAAATTCGTATTCACCCTTGGGCAAGCCGGTGAAATAGGCTGTGCGGCGTCCGCCCACATCCTGCCAGTCGCGGTCATAGCCCAGCAGGCGATACCTGAACTGCACCTGTTCCGGAGACACCAGGCTCAGCCCGGTGTAGTTGATTTCGACATTGACGGTATCGGGCGCCAGCTCGATCGGCTGATTGCCAGCGTGGGCGATCCCATCCACGATCAGGTTCTCGATCCGCACCGGCGGAGGACGATCGTTGAAATCGAGCTGATCAGGGTCGACCCGAACCAGACCGCCGGTCGATGCAAACCACAGAACGCCCGAAGCATCCTGCCACGAGGTCGGCTGGAAACCGCCCGCGAACTGAACCGAGCGCAGCCCGTCTGCCTCGGTCAGAATCATCGGCTCGATGCGCGCCTGACGACCGTCAGCCACCCTCAGCAACTCATCCATCGAAGCGCGAATCAGGCCGGTACCCGTGGCCAACCAGAGGAAGCCCTCGCGGTCTTGCTGAATCGCATTGACCGACACCGCCGGAAGCCCCTGCTCCGTTCCAAAGCTGAATACGCGTTCCTCGTTGATCAGCAGGCCCAGGCCCCCGTCACGAAACCCCAGCCAGAGACGACCGGCCTGGTCCTGGTGGAAGGCGTGGACAATCGAGCCCGGCAGCTCGGAATTGAAGGCTGGCGTGATGATCTGGCCATCCACCATCTGAACCAGACCTCGCCCATTGCTGCCAATCCAGAGGCTACCGGACCGGTCTTCGAACAACTGCCGGATGGCCGCTGCGGGCAGGCCATCATCTACGCCAAAGTTCGAGAAGACGCCACCATCCAGCACGCTGATTCCGGCAGCTGAGGCGACCCATAGATGCTCGTTCCGGTCTATCTGCAGCGCGAAGACATGGTCGCTGGGCAGCCCTTCCGGCTGACCGAAAACATCAACAACGCCGTTGCTTAGTCGATTGATGCCGGCGCCAAAACTGCCGGCCCAGAGATCACCGTTCGAGGCCAGGGTCAGGGCCGAGATATTGTTACTGGCCAGGCCATGATCGGCCTGCGTGAACTGGCTCAGCGTCTGGTCGGTCAATCGAAACAGGCCGCGGCCCTCGGTTCCGACCCAGACCTCGTTCGTGGCCGGGTTTCCCGTCACCACGAAGGTGGTGTCCGACATGCCCTCAGCCTGCCCGAAGACGGTCACTTTTCCATCGCGGAGGCGCTGCAGACCCTCCCGACTTGCCAGCCACAGACTGCCTTCAGCGTCCTCGATCATGTCCGTAATCACCGACTGTTCCAGTGCGGCAAAATTCAGGTGCGCAACATCGCCTTCGCGATATCGAATCAATCCATTGCCGTAAGCGCCCAGCCAGAGGTTGTTGTTACCGTCTTCCAGAATCGACTGGATGGCAAGACCAGCCAGGCCCTCGGGAAGTTCGATGTCGAAGAAGCGGCCGTCCTTGAACTCCTGGAAGCCACCATCGTAAGTGCCGATCAGGAGGCGACCTGCACGGTCCTCATAGACGGCATGAACCTGATCAGAGGCCAGACCATCAGCCGTGGAATAGTGAGTGAATGTCTGACCATCAAAATAGGTCAGACCGCCCCCGAAGGTGGCCAGCCAGAGTCCTTGATCTCGATCCTGATAGAGCCGAAAGACGCGGTTGAACGATAGCCCGTCCTGGTCGGTCCAGACCTGCATCGTGCCGTCCTGATCGCGTCGCGCCAGACCGCCCGCGGTTCCGATCCAGAGCGCGCCCTGATCGTCGACCAGCAGGTCATAGATCACATTGTGTGGCAGGCCCTGTTCGAGACCAATCGACTCGACCTGGCCATCGTTGAAGCGAAACACGCCACCACCATAGCTTCCCAGCCAGAGCTGCCCCGAAGGATCGATCACGATCGAACGGATGTCCTGGCTACTGAGACCCGGCGTATTGGATGCATCGAAAATCCTGAATCGCACGCCGTCGAACCGGGCCAGCCCATTCTGGGTGCCCAGCCAGAGGTAACCGGAAGCATCCTGCACTAGCGTCCAGACCGCGCCTGCCGGCAGGCCGTCGGACCGCGTGTAGTGGTCGTAGATGTATTGCGTCGGCAGCCGGCTCGGATTCAGGGCATGAATCGATGTGCTGAGCACAAGCAGAAGCCCAGGCCAAAGCATCCGGCAAGTCATCGCGGCATCCCGACGGGTACCTGACTCACGCTATCGCCTGCGACGATGGAAATCGCGCCGCCCCCAGTAGAGGATCAAGACCAAGCCAAACAGCATGCCGCCCAGATGGGCAAAGTGGGCGACGCCAGCGGCAGTCCCGGTGACGCCGAAGATCAGGGTCAGCAGGCCATAGCCGATCACGAACCATTTGGCCTTGATGGGAATCGGTGGAAAGATCAGCATCAGCCGTTGATTGGGATACATCATGCCAAAGGCCAGCAGCAGGCCGAAGACAGCGCCCGAAGCACCGATGGTCGGCTGCATGGCCCCGGTCATCGCAACAAAGACCAGCTGAACGAAACCTGCACCAATCATGCATACGAAGTAGAAGATCAGAAACCGTCGAGTGCCCCAGGCCTGTTCAATCAAGGGTCCGAACATGTAGAGCGCGAACATGTTGAAGAACAGATGCATCAGACCGCCATGCAGGAAACCGTAGCTAATCAGCTGCCAGGGTGCGAATCTTGGGCCCAGGGGCCAGAGCGCGAACTGGGCAATATTGGGCACAAAGCCGCTGGTCTGGACAAAATATGCGGCAACCGTAATCCCCAGCAGAATCATGGCGCTGGATGGGCCGGGGCGGTTGCGGGGGATTGCGTTCACGGCGCGACTCCCAAGCGCGCCTCGAGCCCCGCTCGTCCATTGAGCGGCCGGGTGTCCTGCGCCGCTCGCAGGGCGGCGATGTCGGCGCTCGTCAAGCCGCTTTCTCGCCCGGCCCAGCTTCGCGTCACATAGCCCAGGATTGCTTCGATGTCCTCGTCGGGGAGGTGCGTCATCGGCGGCATGTAACCGCGATAACTGCGACCCGCCACTTCGATCTCACCGCGCAAGCCATAGAGAACGATCATGGCCAGCCCACGATCCGGAAATTCCAGCCATTCGGACCCGGCCAGCGGCGGAAAGGCCGGTGGCTTGCCCTCGCCTGAGTTGCCATGACATGAGGCGCACCAGCGCAGGAATTCGCCCTGCCCGGCCGCCAGTTCGAGCTCGCCGTCGGACTCAGACCCACAGCCTGCCAGGATGCACAGGGCAAACGCGAGCAGGAAAATTCGCAGCGCACCGGTCACACGATGATGTTTACAATTGAGGGCTTGATTAGTCATTCCGTGTCGACCAGCTTATGTCCATTGAACGAGTTACAGTGTATGCCGCTTCCAGCCAGGCCGTGGCACCCAAGTACCTGGATGCCGCCGCCCGCCTGGGTACCACCCTGGCCAATGCAGGCATCAGTGTGTACTACGGCGGTGGAAGCCGCGGGCTGATGGGCGCGATGGCCGATGCCATGATGGCAGGCAACGGTACGGTCCACGGCATCATTCCCGAGTTTCTCACACAGGTTGAAAAAGGGCATCAAGGGATAACATCACTTGATATCGTGCCTGACATGCACACGCGCAAGGCGAGGATGCTCCAGCACTCTCAAGCCGTCATCACGCTGCCCGGCGGCTGCGGCACCTTCGAAGAGCTTTTTGAAGTCATGACTCTGAAACGGCTTGGCCAGTTTCTCGGCCCGATCGTGTTGATCAATACCGACGGCTATTACGATCGCCTGCTGGATTTTCTCGCTCAGAGCGTGCGCGAAAAATTCATGGGCCAGACCCATCTTGACCTGTGGCAGTCAGTGGCCGAGCCTGAGCAGATTCATGACGCACTCGCCAGCGCACCCGCCTGGTCCAGCGAGAAGCTGCTGCAGGCCGCGGTCGGCGACCCCAGCCTGACATGAGCACGCCGCAGATCTACAAACGAGGGTTCCGTTCTGGCCTGAGCTGGTTGCCCGCTGGGGCCGAGCTGCTGGCGCGTCACTGGCGACCCTTGCTGGGCGTCGCGTCGCTATGGCTTCTGGTGTCCCTGCTGGCCTCCTTGATTCCGATCATCGGTCAGATCGGCCTGATGGTGCTGACGCCCCTGCTGACGGGCGGGCTGCTTTTTGCGTTTGATCGCGCCAGAAGCGGCGCCGAGGTTCGACCGGGCTTGCTGTTCATTGCCTGGTCCCAGCCGGCCCGGCGTGCCGCCATGATCGGCCTTGGACTGATCAGCCTGATTGGCACCTTTCTCGCGGCAATGGTGTTTGCCGGCTGGTTGACCAGCCAGATTGATCCAGCGGTACTCGAAGCCAATCTGGATAATCCCGAAGCCCTGGCACCCTTGCTTCGGGAGACCTCGCTCGGCGGCGGAATCATTCTTGCGCTGAGCTTGTTCCTGGTCGTTGCGGCCGGTCTGTTCTTTGCCGTCCCGGTGGTCATGTTCGGCGGGCTATCTACCGGATCAGCGCTGCGCTACAGCTACCGTGCCTGCTTCAACAATCTGCCCGCCCTGTTCGGGCTGCTTCTGGCTGTGGTCGGCTTCGGGCTGGCGCTTGGATTCCTGATGGTGCTCGTGGTGTCCTTGCTGAGCCTGGCGCTGGGGGCTGCGGGCCAGTTCTTCAGTCAGTTGATCATTGTTGCCACCACCCTGTTCGCTCAAGTGGTCCTGAGCGGCACGCAGTACGTCGCGTTCTGTGATGTATCGGGCTGGACGCCAGGACCGGGCCAGGATCAATCGGACAGCGAGTTACTGGCCTGAGTGGCACCCTTGCGCTCGCGCTTGCTCCAGTTTGTCACTTGCTGAAGCCGAAAATCAGGGTGCATCCACCGACGAGGAGTCACCCTTGTCCTGGTCCTCGTTTTCACGCGCCGCGCGGGGTCGAGTCACCAGCACCCGCGACATCACGATGCCCAGCTCGTAGAGCAACCAGACCGGCAGCGCCAGCAGCGTTTGCGAGAACATATCCGGCGGCGTGACCAGCATTGCCACGGTAAAGACCCCGATCACCACATAGCCGCGAACGCGCGCCAGACCGTCAGGCGTCACCACGCCGATGGCAACCAGCACGATCGTCACCACCGGCACCTGAAATGCCACGCCAAAGGCAACAAACAGGGTCAGGACAAAGTCGAGATAGCGATTGATATCGGTCATCACCGCGACACCCTCGGGCGCCATGGCGGTGAAGAAGGCAAAAATGACCGGAAAGACCACGAAATAGGCAAACGCACAGCCACCGTAGAACAGGCCGACAGAGGCCGCCAGCAGTGGTCTGGCAAGGCGTTGCTCGTTACGGTAGAGCCCAGGAGCGACAAACGCCCAGAGCTGGTAGAGCACGACGGGCATGGCCAGCAGCAATCCCAGCAGCATCACCAGCTTGAAGGGGGCAAAGAACGGCGAGGTGACATCGATCGCGATCATGCTCGAGCCTTCCGGCAGCTGGCGCACCAGCGGCTCGGAAAAGATGGCATAGAGCTGTCGGGCAAACGGTGCCAGCGCAATGACCGCCAGCATGACGGCGAGCAGCGCCTTGATGATTCTGGATCGAAGTTCGAGCAGGTGCTAGATCAGGGTGAGTTCGCGTTCAGTCTCCGGAGCGCTCACGCTCGGGCTCCTTTCCGCTCACAGCATTCTCGACATCCTTGCGCGCCTGGCGGGCGGCTTCAAGAATGCGTTGATTGTGTTCGCTATCGATTTCGGCCTGAAATTCCCGCCGCAGGTTCTGCCAGGCACCGCTGGCCATGCGATGAACCTTGCCAAGCCCGCGGGCCATTTCCGGCAGTCGACGCGGACCAACCACGAGCAGGGCGATCACCGCCAACAGCAGCAGTTCGCTGAAGCCGACGTTTCCCATGACGACTTATCAGTCGGGCTTGACGGCTTGATTCGGCTTGTCGGAATCGGACGAGGCGTCTTTCTGGTCGGCGTCGCCGTCCTCGCCCACGCCTTTACGGAACTCTCGAATGGCGCCACCCAGGTCGCTGCCCAGCGAACGAATCCGCTTGGTTCCAAAGACCAGAAGGACGATCAGGAGAATGATGATGAGTTGAACTGGACCAATATTCGGCATGGCGATTGCGCTCCGGGTTCGCGCTTAGCGATCAGTAAGCCTTGAGTGTATCAGGCTGTGCGAGAACGGACCTGAACAACACCAACGCCCAGCAGCACCAGGATCAAGGCCAGCAGCGCCTCGAGCGACAGCAGCGGAACGGCGAGTGCATCCGCTGTTCCGCTCAAACCGCAGGCAGAAGCAGGCCCGATCGCCAGCGATTCCAGACCGATGATGGTTTCAGACACCCGCTGTGCCTGTCCGGTGGCCGTGTCGATTCGCAGCACGGCGCTGGGGAAATCCCCGCCGGGTACCGCCCGACGATCGGTGACCGCCCAGAGCACGCCATCAGCATCGAAATCCAGTCCGGCGTTGTTGTACGGCAAGGCCTGATCACCAAGCGGACCGATCAGGCTTGCGCGGCCCGACGCAAGGTCGATTGAATACAGATTCGGCGCGGCAGGGCTTCCATCGACATTCAGCCCCACGCCGATCCCGAAAACCTCATTCCCGCGGATTGCGATGTCTGAAATCGGGGCTGCCAAAGCACCGGGCTCACCTATCGCGGTGAGCTCGCCGCTGCTCAGATCGGCCGCGAACAAGGTCTGCTGACTGCTCGAAACCACCCAGGCTCGGTCACGGCAATCCAGTGCCATTCCAAAATCGAGGTTGGTCGACAGCGAGACGCCCATATTGCTGCGATTGACCTGGCCGCCGATGGGTATTGCCAGACCCGACGATTGACTGACCCGCACCAGCGTCTTGCTGTCGTCATCAGCACCCAGCAGATCGCCGTTGGCGCTGAAGGCCAGACCTTCCAGATCGAAGAAGGCGGTCCAGCCGATGTATTCAGCGTCGCCGGTCTCCAGATTGATGCGCCAGAGCGCGTCCACACGCTGCGAATCCACCTCGTTACCACGGGAATTGACCGCCAGCCCGAAAGTCTGCGCGCACGCCATTCCACTGGCCACCAGCAGGGTGGTCAGAGCGAACGCACGACACAATGTCGGTGAGGCAAAGCGCATGGCAGAGCGAATCTTCTCGGCACAGGGCTGCAGAGCATAGCAGAGTCAGTGAAAAAAGCCCACAACCCCTTGCTTGACGGCAATCTTCAGCGCTGCGGCAGCAGCGATCGCCATGGCAATCACCCCTGCGGCGCTAGAATGTAAACGGCGCCCTCCGGGCTGTCGCCCGTCAATCAATACCAACCGGATAGAGAAGATCTCATGGCCGTTATGAAAACTCCGTTGATCAAGACGCGCGAAGCAACGCGCCAGGTTCCAGCCCATCGCAAGGCACCCCGAACGGCAGTACTGATGGTCAATCTCGGAACGCCCGATGCACCAACGGCATCGGCGCTGCGCCGCTATCTGCGCCAGTTCCTCAGTGATCCACGCGTGATCGAGGTGCCCAAACCCATCTGGTGGCTGATCCTCAATGGCATCATTCTTCCCTTCCGGGCACCGAAGTCGGCCAGGGCCTACGCCTCCATATGGACTGATCAGGGCTCACCCCTGCTGATTCAGAACCGCGCCCTGGCCCAGAAACTGGAAAAGACGCTGCACCAGACCCTGCCGCGCGTCGATGTGATGCTCGCCATGAGCTACGGCCAGCCGTCCATCGACCAGGCCATCGACCGGCTGCGGGCCGAAAACATCCAGCGCCTGCTGGTGCTGCCGATGTACCCGCAGTACTCGGCTACCACCACGGCTTCGGTATTCGATGCGGTGACAAGATCGCTCAGTCGGCTGCGCTGGCTGCCCGAAGTCCGGTTCATCAATGATTACTGCAATGAACCGGGCTGGCTTGATGCGATCGCTCACAGCATCAAGCAGTACCAGGCCGAGCATGGCCAGCCAGACCAGTTGATGTTCTCCTTCCACGGCATCCCGAAGCGTAATCTGATGGCTGGCGACCCTTACTACTGCCAGTGCCAGGCCAGCGCCAGACAGATCATCGAACGGCTCGATCTGCCCGATGGCCGCTGGGTAACCACCTTCCAGTCACGACTGGGCAAGGCCGAATGGCTCAAGCCCTACACCGACAAGACCGTCGCGGCGCTGGCGAAGAAGGGCGTGAAGAATCTCGCCGTCATCACGCCGGGCTTCGCCGCCGACTGCCTGGAGACGCTGGAAGAGATCAAGGAAGAAAATCGTGAGGAATTTCTCGCGGCCGGCGGCGAACGACTGGACTACATCCCCTGCCTGAATGATTCTGACGCCCACGTCAAGCTATTGACCGATCTGTGCAAGAAACACGGCCAGGGCTGGCCGGAGTTCGCCGGCCAGAAAGCGGTGGGCGACGAAGCGCTGGAAGCACGCGTTGAACGCTCGGATCAAGCTGCCGAACGACTCAAATTGAAGTAGCAGTGAGCAACGCGCGTTTGCGGCGGCAACGCTTGCAGATCGTATGGCCAGGGTCGAATAACGGCGACCGGTACGCGCTATTCAGCGCTTCCCTGAAGCTGAAACGGGTCAATTTCCGAGCCTGAAACCAGAAAAACACTGACTCGCTGAGCCAGATGAGACGCTATCCTTGCGTTTCCGTTTTCTTGAGAATTACTGATCAGTCAATGTCCGAGGCTGCCTTGACACCCCATACTGCCGATCCGCAGCGCCTGCTCGAGGAGGTGTTCGGCTACCAGTCGTTTCGCGGCCAGCAGGCGAACATCGTCAACAGCGTCATCCAGGGCAAACATGCGCTGGTATTGATGCCTACCGGCGGCGGCAAGTCGCTGTGCTTTCAGATTCCAGCGCTGGCCCGCCCCGGCACGGCCGTGGTCGTCTCTCCATTGATTGCACTGATGCGCGATCAGGTCGAAGCGCTAAGGCACAACGGCGTCGCTGCAGCGGTACTCAACTCCAGTCTCGACACCGCCACCCAGCGCGAAACCGAGCGCGCGTTTGCCAATGGCCAGCTGGATCTGCTCTACATCGCGCCAGAGCGGCTGTTGCGAGAACCTACGCTGCGGCTTCTCGAACGCACCCCGCTGGCCCTGTTTGCCATTGATGAAGCGCACTGTGTCTCGCAGTGGGGGCATGACTTCCGGCCGGAGTACCTCAAGCTCGGCGTGCTCGGCGAACGTTTCCCGGATATCCCGCGAATTGCGCTTACCGCCACCGCCGATGAGCGCACTCGCGATGAAATTCGTCGCTGCCTGCTGCCCGATGACGCCAACACCTTCATCGACAGCTTTGACCGCCCCAACATCCGCTACCGGATCGGACTCAAGCACCGTGCTCGTGACCAGCTACTGGATTTCATCAAAGCCGAACACGACGATCACTCCGGCATCGTCTACTGCTTCTCGCGCAAGAAGACCGAACAGACCGCGGCCTGGCTGAGCAGCCACGGGCTGCGGGCCCTGCCCTACCACGCGGGATTGACGGATGAGGAACGACGCCTGCACCAGGACCGCTTCATTCGCGAAGACGGCCTGATCATCTGCGCCACCATTGCCTTCGGCATGGGCATCGACAAGCCTGACGTGCGCTTCGTCGCCCACATGGATCTGCCCAAGAGCATGGAGGCCTATTACCAGGAAACCGGGCGTGCCGGTCGCGACGGACTGCCTGCCGACGCCTGGATGGTCTACAGCCTGGCCGACATCGTGCAGATTCGCCAGCTGCTGGAGCAATCGGGCGCGTCCGATGAACAGAAGCGCCTCGAACGTGAGCGACTGGAAGCGCTGCTGGGCTACTGCGAACATGCGGCCTGCCGCCGACCGGCGCTGCTCGCCTATTTCGATGAGCAGTATGAAGGGGCATGCGGCAACTGCGACAACTGCCTCAGCCCGCCAAAAACCTGGGATGCGACGGAAGCGGCGCGAAAACTGCTGTCCTGCGTCTACCGCACCGGGCAGCGCTTTGGCGCCGGTCATCTGGTCGATGTGCTGCTGGGCAAGGACAGCGACCGCATCCAACGCTTCGGCCACGACCAGCTCAGCGTTTTCGGTATCGGCACCGAGCACGACAAGACCACCTGGCACTCGGTCACGCGCCAGCTCCTGGCGCTGGGCTATCTGAAACCAGACCCCGAAGGCCACGGTGGAATGATGCTCGGTGATGACTGCCGTGATCTGTTGCGCGGTGAACTATCTCTGACTCTGCGCGCCGATCTGCGGCCAAAGAAAAAAGCCGGTTCGAGCAAGGCGCGACGAGACATTCCATCCGATTCGCCGGCCTGGGAGGCGCTGCGCGAATGGCGCACGGCCACGGCTGGTGAAGAAGGGGTACCGCCCTATGTGATCTTCCACGATGCAACGCTGGCCGCCATTGTTGAAGCGCAACCCGACTCGATGGACGCGCTGGCCGAGATCAGCGGCGTCGGTCAGCACAAGCTCAAGCGCTATGGCGAGCTTGTGCTCGACGTGCTGGCATCGCTGCCCGAGCGCTGATCAAGCGCCCTGCCAGGTCATCCCGACCCGTCGCCATCGCCATCGTCTTCAGGTGACGGCGGTTCCAGCGCGACCAGGTCATAGCTGACCAATTCCCATTCGGCATCGTCGTCGACCCCGCCGATATTGAACCAGCGCACGTCATACCAATACCCCTGCCAGACGAAACGTCGACTCCGAACCTCGTCCGGCACCGCCGGGTTGTAGTCGGGTGGCGGCACCTCGAACAGATCGGGCAGGCGCAGGCGCTCGACCCAGTCCGGGGAATAGCTGGTCAGCAGCTGAGCATAACGTGACTGCCACTCGCCCTGGCCGTAGATCGAGCGCGAAGGGTGATGAACGTGGACAGCAAGAAGCAGCCAGCGGTAGCCCGACCAGACCGCAAACATCTGCACTTCCCAGCCGTCCGGCGTGAATCGATACAGCTCCGCACGATCACCCGTCTGAGGCGCAGGCCCACTGCTCTGCACCGACTCCGCGATCAGGTCCGTGAGTGTCGCGAAGTCGGGCGCATCGACGGCCTGAGCGCGCGCTGAAGGCAATGGCGCGAGCAGTGCAGACAGCGTCAGCAGCACCGGCAGCAGCCGGCAGATTACGGGGCGTGGATGGCGCATTGCCGCTACCATACCCGCATGAACTCGAGACGCAAAGCCCGAATCGAAGCCATCGCGGCCGCGCGCCAGCCGGATCTGACCGTGTTCATGGAACGGGTCCACAAACCGCACAATGTCTCGGCCGTCCTGCGCACCTGCGACGCCGTCGGCGTGATGCGCGCGCACGCGGTGCCGGTCGAGGGTGGACTGCCAAAGCTCAACCACACCTCTGGCGGTGCGCAGCGCTGGGTCGAGCTTCAGCGCCACCAGGACACGGCGGCCGGCTTGAACGAACTCAAAGGCCAGGGCTTTCGGCTCTACGCTGCGCATTTTTCCGCTTCAGCCATCGACTACCGCGAGCCCGACTACACCCAGCCTACGGCAATTGTCCTGGGCACGGAAAGACACGGCGTCAGTGACCAGGCCAGCGCGCTGGTGGATCAGCACATCATCATTCCCATGCACGGCATGGCCCAGTCGCTGAACGTCTCGGTGGCCACCGCCCTGATCCTCTATGAGGCACAGCGCCAGCGCCAGCTTGCCGGAATGTACATGCCGCGCCCCTTGAGCGAAGAACCCTGGAGATCATTGGCCGAAGCCTGGATCCAGCGCGACTTCGCGTGCTTCAGGAACCCGTCGACCTTGCCGGAATCAGAAGACGTCTGATTGCCCTGGCCGCGGCTTCGAAGGAGAATCATCGATCAGGTCTTCTTCACGCGAATGTAGTGAGAGAGAACCACGGATTTCGGTTCAGCGCGAGCCGTTTTCACTCACCCCGGCTGCGGTTTTGCACAGGGGCCAGCCTATCGCAACACGCCGTGGCGGTTCAGCGGCAAGCGCCTGATGCTGGAAAAAGAGCATCGGGCACAGCCCCAGTTCAGGGGTAGAGCAGGGTTTCCTGCCATCCGCCGTCAGACAACTCGAAGCAAACCCGCTCATGCAGGCGGAATTCGCGGCCGTACCAGAACTCCATGCGCCGGGGCCGCACGCGAAAACCCGACCAGTGCTCCGGGCGCGGCACTTCGCGGCCTTCATAACGGGCTTCGATTTCAGCGATCCGGTCGACCAGCGTCTGGCGCTGGTCCAGAACCTGTGATTGCAGCGAGGCCCAGGCTCCGATCTGGCTGCCTCTGGGACGGCTGGCAAAATAGGCATCGGCTTCGACCGGACTGACCGGCTCGGCGCGACCGTCAATCAGCACCTGCTCTTCCAGCTCGCGCCACCAGAACACCAGCGATACGTTCGCTGAATTCTTCAGGTGCTGACCCTTGCGCGAGTTCAGATTGGTGTAGAACACGAAACCGTCCACGTCGGCATCTTTCAGCAGCACGGTGCGACCAGCCGGGCGGCACTGGTCGTCCACGGTCGACAGATGCATGGCCGTATGCTCGGGAATGGCCGCCGCGCGGGCCCGCTCGAAACCGTCGCGAAAGCGCTGCAGCATGACCTCGGTGATCGGAGGATAGGGGGTCTGAGTCATTTCAACAGTCCTTGATAGCCTGATCGGTAATCAGGGTAAGTAAATTCAAATCCGCTTCCGCGCAGCAAAGCATTGCGAACTCGCTTGCCCGCACCGTCCTGATCCTCGCGCCGGGGTCGAGGACAGCCCATCTGTTCGGCCAGCCAGTCGATGACCTCACAGCGCGGGCTGGGCCGATCATCACTCGCACAGATCACCGGCCCCAGTTCAGGGCGCGCCAGAATATGCGCCAGCACTGCTGCGGCATCATCGGCATGAATCCGGTTGGTCCACTGAGCGACCTGCTGCGAACAGCGCGCCTGGCCGGCGCGCACGCGGCGGATCAGCGCATCACGGCCCGGGCCATAAATTCCGGAAAAACGGACCACCTGCCCCCCGGCCGACAGGGCGATCTGTTCTGCTTGGAGCAGAATCCGCCCATTGAACGCCGCGGGCTCGGTGTCCGAATCCTCGTCTACCCACTGGCCGTCGTCCTGACCGTAGACCGCGGTACTCGAAACCATGATGAGCTGGCTGGCCGAAGTCTGAGCGAGCAGGTTCTGCATGCCGTCAACATAGATCGCCCGATAGGCCGCCGGGCTGCGCTCTGACGGCGTCGCCTGATACACGATGGCATCGAGATCTGTCGGCAGATCAGCCAGGCTGTCAGGGCGGGTCAGATCGGCCCGATGGAAGATGACTGAACCCGACGCTGGTCCTTCGGATCGGCGCAGGGCGTGAACCTGCCAGGCAGCGTCAGACAGGCTGGCCGCCAGGCGCTGGCCCAGATCACCGAAGCCGGCGATCAGCAAACGCTTCACGGCGTGGCCGGGGCCAGGTCATCCGCGCCGAGCCGGAACTGCCGTCACTGCCTCCGCTGCCGCCATCACCGGGGCCGGACTGACGCGGCGGCAGCATGCGCAGCCAGATCAGCCATACGACCAGCGCATCGAGGATGATCAGCGCCTGCCAGAGATAGAGATGGAACCACTCGAACCAGACCATGTTCCATTGGCCCATGTAGAACAGGCTGATGATACGAACCAGATTCAGACCCTGGATGGCACAGAAGCCGATGAAGAAACCGATGAACTTGTGCTTGAGGGGGCCGGAAAGGCAAAGATCGCGGCGAACAATATGATCAGCGCTTCAACCCCGTTACAGCCCGGCTCAATGCTGATACCGAAACCGGACTGGACGTCCCAGATCTCCTTGCCTCGAGACATCACGCCATCATCGAACATTTCGATCAGGAACACGCTGATCTTGGCGATGACCGCGGTGAACGGCAGGATCACATTGTCCTGTACCGGCTTGAGCACTTCGAGCGTGAACAGGCCAATGATCAGAACCACGAAGAGAATCGAAAAACGCAGCATCAGAGCGCCCCGGCAAGCTAGTCAGCAATCAGCCTCGGAGTGTATCAAAAGCCGGGCGGTAGCTTTTCACGACGTCGGCGGCGATCGTGCGGCGCCACCAGCAGAAACAGGCTTGCGGCTCGTGGTAGCATTCGGTTTGAATTCTCAGCTGCTGTGAACCCGCTCCATTGACGCTCATGCCGCGCATCTTCCTGATTGGTCCCATGGGATCTGGCAAGACCACGGTGGGTCGATTTCTGGCCGACCGCCTGGGTCTGGAGTTTCTCGATCTCGACCAGGAAGTCGAGCGGCGATGCGGCGTGGAGGTTCGAACGATCTTCGACATTGAGGGCGAAGACGGCTTTCGCGCACGCGAGCACTGCATGCTGGATGAACTCTCACAACGCGACGGCCTGCTCCTGGCCACCGGTGGCGGCAGCGTTCTGCGCGCCGAAAACCGTGAAATTCTCAAGACACGCGGGCTGGTTGTCTGGCTGAAAACGCGGGTCGACCAGCAGATTCGTCGTCTGGAAAAAGATCAGCGCCGACCGCTGCTTCAGGCCCCGGATCGAGAACAACGACTGCAGGGCCTGGCCGAACAACGCGACCCGCTGTACGCCGAGTGCGCCCACCTGGTCGTGCGATCCGACAACGTTTCACCGATGCAGATGGCGGCGCGCGCGGCGCAGCAGATTCAGCACCACTTGAATCAGGAACACAGCTCATGAAAGTCATTCAGGTTCGTCACGCTGGCGGCGAGTACCCGGTCTACGTTGGCCATGGCCTGCTCGGCATGAGCAGCATTCTCGATCGCCACCTCGACGGGCGGATTCTGGTCGTCACGGACGAAAACGTCGGCCGCCTGTATCTGGACAAGCTGCGGCCGGCGCTGGCCAGAATCGATCACAAGCGCCGCGTCATCCTGCCGCCGGGCGAAGAACACAAGACGGTTGCTCACTGGCAATCCATTCTCGATGCACTGGTTGAACTCAAGGCCCAGCGCGACGCCACCGTACTGGCGCTGGGCGGCGGCGTGGTCGGGGACATGGCCGGCTTTGCCGCGGCCAGCTATATGCGCGGCATCAAGGTCATCCAGATGCCAACCACTCTGCTGGCCCAGGTCGATGCTGCGGTCGGCGGCAAGACCGGCGTCAATCACGCCCAGGGCAAGAACCTGATCGGTGCCTTTCACCAGCCCGGTGCCGTCATCATCGATCTCGACACCCTGCAGACCCTGGACGATCGCGACTACCGCGCCGGGCTGGCCGAAGTGGTCAAATACGGCGCCATTCGCGACCCGGGGTTTTTCGCCTGGCTGGACGCCAACGCCGAAGCACTGGCCGCACGCGTGCCCGATGCCCTGCTTGAAGCGGTCTATCAGTCGGTGCGTAACAAGGCCGAAGTGGTGGCCGCCGATGAGCAGGAAGCCGGCCAGCGCGCGCTGCTTAATTTTGGCCATACCTTCGGTCACGCCTTGGAAACGGCCACGAATTACACCCGCTATCGACACGGCGAAGCCGTGGCCATCGGCATGGTCCAGGCCGCTCGTCTGAGCGAAATGCTGGGACGCTGTCCACTCGGCACCTGTGACCGGCTCGAACAATTGCTCAAGCGTCTGGGGCTTGAAACCAAACTGCCTAACGACGTTGATCCCGATCGCTTGCTGAACTTGATGCGCCTGGACAAAAAAAACCGGGCCGACCAGATTCGATTGATCCTGCTGGACGACATCGGCCGCGCCAGTATCACCCCTTGTCCTGCCGATGATATCCGTGAGGTGCTGGTCTGATGTCTGATCGCAAGAATTCATTGTTCATGAAAGCGCTGCGGCGCGAGCCTACCGAGAGAACGCCCATCTGGATGATGCGCCAGGCCGGTCGCTACCTGCCTGAATACCGCGCCACGCGCGCCAAAGCCGGCAGTTTTCTGAAGCTGGCGGGCAATCCGGAGCTGGCCTGCGAGGTCACGCTGCAGCCGATCGAGCGCTACGGCTTCGATGCCTCCATCCTGTTTTCCGACATTCTGATCCTGCCGCACGCGATGGGCCTGGGCCTGGGCTTCGAGCCCGGCGAGGGACCGTATTTCGACCATCCGATTCGAACCCCGGCCGATATCGAAAAGCTGCCAACGCCCGACCCCAATGAGGACACCGGCTACGTCATGGACGCCGTGCGCCTGATTCGCCAGAACCTGCCGTCCGGCACGCCGTTGATCGGCTTTGCCGGCAGCCCCTGGACGGTGGCCACCTATATGATCGAAGGGCGCAGCAGCAAAGACTTCGCCACCGCCAAGAAAATGCTGCTGGCCGAACCCAAAGCCGCGCATCAGTTGATGAACCATCTGGCCGACACGACGGCGGCCTACCTGATCGCTCAGGTCGAAGCCGGCGCCGATGCGCTGATGATCTTCGATTCCTGGGGGGGTGCGCTGTCACCCAAACTCTATCGCGACTACTCGCTGGCCTCGCAGCAGCGGATTGTCGACCAGCTCAAAGCCGCCTGCCCCGACACGCCATTGATCTTGTTCGGCAAAGGCTGCGGCCAGCACCTGGAACTGCTTGCCGACACTGGCTGCCATGGCTTAGGGGTCGACTGGACCATGGACATGGGCGAAGCCCGCCGTCGCGTCGGCGACCGCGTCGCACTCCAGGGCAATCTGGACCCCGCCGTGATGCTCACCTCGCCTGAAATCATCGAGCGCGAAGCCCGCCGCGTGGTGGACAGCTACGGTGAGGGCCCCGGCCACATCTTCAACCTCGGCCACGGCATCACCCCGGGCGTGCCGCCGGAGCATGTGCAGGTGCTGGTCGAAACCGTCCGGAGCGCTTGATCAGACTCAATCCGACCCGCAGCACTCAGTGAGGCGTTGTTCGAGAAAGCGTCGCTCGACACCGTTGCCGGCCTTCGCCAGCGCTAGACGAAAGCTGTCCGCAGCCGCATCGCGCCGTCCGAGACGAGAAAGGAGTTCAGCTCGGGCCGCGTGCAGAAGATGCGGGGGTATTGGCCCGCCGCCAGCCTCGATTCGCTCGATCCAGGCCAGCCCGACTTGCGGCCCTCGCACCATCGCTTCGGCCACCGCTGCATTGAGTGCCACAACGGGACTGGGCCGGAGCGCCAGCAAGCGTCGATACAGTAATCGGATCTGCGGCCAGTCGGTGGATTCCGGCGTGCGCGCCTCGCCGTGCAGGGCGGCGATGGCGGCTTCGATCTGATAAGCACCGGGCGCCCGCAATGCAAGCGCCCGATCAAGCAGGGTGATTCCCTCTTTGATCAAAGCACGATCCCAGCGCCGGCGGTCCTGCTGCTCGAGCTGGACCAGGTTGCCCTTCGCGTCCTGGCGCGCCGAACGACGCGCCTCGGTAAGCAGCAGCAGGGCCAGCAAGCCCATGGGCTCGGCCCGCCCCGACAGCAACTCGACGGCCAGGCGTGCCAGTCGGATTGCTTCGCGGCAGAGGTCGGGCCGGGTCAGTCCCACCGCTTCGGTAGCGGCATAGCCTTCATTGAACAGCAGATAAATGACCGCCAGCACTCCATCGAGGCGTACATCGAGCAAATCGGCTCGCGGTAATTCGAAGGCGATCCCTGCAGCGCGGATCTTGTGCTTGGCGCGAACGATGCGCTGTGCGGCCGCTGACTCGCTGATCAGGAACGCGCGCGCAATCTCCGGCGTGCTCAAGCCGCAAAGCAAGCGAAGGGCAAGCGGTACGGACGCCTCCGTGGAGATGGCCGGGTGACAACAGACAAACAGCAATCGCAGGAGGTCGTCTTCGACAGCTTCGGGCTCGGCGTCGATCGAGACCAGTTCGAACTCCGCACTCGGACGCCGCTGGCGATGCGCATCCAGAACCAGGCGACGGGCCACGGTATTGAGCCAGGCACCTGGCCGTTCGGGTGTCCCCTGCACCGGCCAGACCGCCAGCGCGCGGGCCGCCGCTTCCTGCAGCGCGTCCTCGGCCAGATCGATATCGCCGGCCAGGCGAATCAGTCCGGCCAGCAGCCTCGGTCCATCCTCGCGTAGGCTGCGGTTCAGTATTTCCTGCAGCAGCGCGGTCGTCATCGAGTCAGTCCTCGCTCAGGCCGACCGGCCGCACCTCCACGCACCCCTGGCCGATACCCGGGACTCGGCCAGCCCATTGCAGGGCCTGATCGAGATCATCAACCTCGATCAGGTAGAACCCGCCCAGCTGCTCGCGCGTCTCGGCGAAGGGCCCATCGGTGAACAGCGGCCGGCCGTCGCGAACGCGAACCGTGGTCGCGGTGGCTATCGGGCCCAGCTCCGCGCCACCAGCCATCGCGCCGGCTTCGCCCAGGGCCCGCCCGAAAGCTTCGTGTTCAGCGTACAGCTCGGCCTGTTCCTGTTCGGACATGGCGGTCCAGTCGGCCTCGGCGCCGTAGATCAAGAGTGCGTATTTCATTTCAAAGTCTCCTGTAGGTCGTCATCAACCCGTGCTTGGGCTCTTAATTGACGCGAGAGCATGGTTGAAATCGACAGTTCTGTCATCGGCGGGGACCAACAGTCCGAATCCAGCGACGCATCGACCCCCTCGCCCTTCCGCACTCGATCAACAACCCTTAACCTTAGAACCGGTCAACGAAAAAGGGCGCCAAAGCGCCCTTCTCCGTCTATTGTCTTGCCGTGCCCCCGAGTCTCCGCGAGCGGTCGCATGCTACCCGAAGCCTACTCGAGGTCGAGGAAGCTCCGCAGCTGCTCGGAGCGCGTCGGATGGCGCAGCTTTCTCAGGGCCTTGGCTTCGATCTGGCGAATCCGCTCACGGGTGACGTCGAATTGCTTGCCGACTTCTTCCAGCGTGTGGTCGGTGTTCATGTCGATACCGAAGCGCATGCGCAGGACCTTGGCCCTCTTGGGGTCAGGCCGCCGAGGACCTTCTGCACCGTGTCGGTCAGGCCGGTGGTGGTGGCCGTGTCGACGGGTGAGAGGATGTTGATGTCCTCGATGAAATCACCCAGATGCGAGTCTTCGTCATCACCGATCGGGGTTTCCATTGAGATCGGCTCCTTGGCGATCTTGAGCACCTTGCGAACCTTGTCTTCCGGCATTTCCATCTTTTCGGCCAGCTCGTCGGGCGTGGGCTCACGGCCCATTTCCTGCAGCATCTGACGCGAGATGCGGTTGAGCTTGTTGATGGTCTCGATCATGTGCACCGGAATACGGATGGTGCGGGCCTGGTCGGCAATCGAGCGGGTGATGGCCTGGCGAATCCACCAGGTGGCATAGGTCGAGAACTTGTAGCCGCGACGGTATTCGAACTTGTCGACGGCCTTCATCAGGCCGATGTTGCCTTCCTGAATCAGGTCGAGGAACTGCAGGCCGCGGTTGGTGTATTTCTTGGCGATCGAGATGACCAGGCGCAGGTTGGCCTCGACCATTTCTTTCTTCGCCCGACGCGCCATCGCTTCACCGATCGACATCGAGCGATTGAGTTCACGCAACTCGGCAATCGATACGCGCTGGCCTTTCTCGAAACGCGCCAGGCGCTCCTGATGCTCGGCGATCTCGTCCTTGTATTCCTTCAGCGCACGACCCCACTTGGTCTGGCGCTTGACCAGGCCTTCCAGCCATTCCGGATCGGACTCGTTGTCCTGAAAGCTCTTGATGAACTCCTTGCGCGGCATGCCGGCCCGCTCGACGCAGATCGCCATGATGCGGCGCTCGATGTCGCGGATGATGGCCACGTGGAAACGCATCCGGTCGATCAGGTGATCGAACATGCGTGGCGGCAGTTTCAGGCGCATGAACTGCTCTGAAATGCGCTCTTTCAGCTCGTTGGTCTTCTTGCCGTTCGGACCATAGCGGTCGTAGAGCATGATGAACTTCTTGTGCAGGCGCTCCAGCTCGTCGAAGTACTGGCTGACCTGCTCGGGCTCCGGACCGGTGTTGACGGTCGGTGCCGGCTTGTCTTCATCGATTTCATCCTCATCGATGAATTCGGCCTCTTCGGCCACGGCCGCTTCCATGGTGTTTTCGGAAATCAGGTCCATCTCGGCCAGCAGGGTCGGGTCGATGAAACCCGACACCAGCTCGTTCAGGCGCTGGTTGCCCGCGCGCCAGACTTCGGCCTCTTCGATCAGGACCGCAACCGTGCCGGGGAAGCGCGACAGCGCCATGTTGACCTGATTCAGGCCATCCTCGATACGCTTGGCGATGGAAATCTCACCCTCGCGGGTCAGCAGGTCCACCGAGCCCATCTCACGCATGTACATGCGCACCGGGTCGGTGGTCCGCCCGAGATCGGTCTCGACGGCGGCAAGGGCGGCTTCGGCCTCCTGCTGCGCGGTTTCATCGTCGGTGTCGGAACTGGCCGCATCATTCAGGATCAACGCATCGGCATCTTCAGGTGCTTCTTCGAAGACCTTGATGCCCATATCGTTGATCATGTTGATGATGTCTTCGATCTGTTCCGGATCGACGATGTCATCAGGCAGGTGATCGTTGACCTGGGCGTAGGTCAACCACTGGCCTTGTTCACGGCCTTTTTCGATCAGCTGCTTGAGCTGGGACGGACGGGGTGCATTTTCCATAGTCACTACTTATGATTTTTCACTGTCTTCGAAACGCGAGCTCAAGAGCTGGCGCAGTTCAGCGGCTCGGGTTCCATCCAGCCCCCCTTCATTCATCTGGGCCTGCTGGAGCTCGCGGACGCGTGCTTTTTCCTGTAAATGTCGGATTCGGGCCATGGTCTGTGCCAGGGCGGCCGGCATTTGTTCTGCTTCCTGAACCACCTCGCGGCCCGCCAGGCGGGCCAGCCAGGGCTGTTCCGGGCGCTCGCGCCACAGCTCAAGAAGCTTAGCCGTGGAAAGGTGGGGCCTGTGGCGGCAAAAGTCAATCAATTCCTGCAGGAAATCCAGACCTTTGATGCTGCGAGCCGCATCCAATAGATAGACCGTCTCGCGCTCCACCAGTTCAGGGCGCTGAACAATCAGCGCAACCGCGTATTGTACCGGGGTTAGCGGTCGTTCGTCAGCCGGGTCGCCGGCGCGTCGTTTTGGTGGCGCCGCGGTCGCAGCCGCCGTGCCGGAATGACCGGCGCGTCGCCGTAGCTCCGAACGCATCAGGTCGGCGAATGGACCGGCAGGCAGGCGACTCAGATGCGGCTCGGCCAGAGCGACCAGACGGGCCCGGCCATCAAGTGAGCGCACATCCAACGATTCGGCCAGCTGATCAAAGAAGAACGACGATAGCGGCCGCGCCTGGTCAATCAGCGCTTCGAGCCGCTCGGCACCCTGGTCGCGAACCACCGTGTCCGGATCCTCGCCATCGGGCAGAAACAAGAATCGCAGCTCGCGATTGTCTTTCATCAGCGGCAGCGCGGCTTCCAGGCCGCGCCAGGCCGCCTGGCGACCGGCGCGGTCACCATCGAAGCAGAACACCACCAGCGGCGTGGCCTTGAACAAGGCATCAAGATGGTCCGGCGTGACCGCAGTGCCCAGGGTGGCAACCGCGTCGGTAAAGCCGAACTGATGCAGCGCCGCGGCATCCATATAGCCTTCGACGACCAGAATGCGCTTGGGCAAGCCGCCGCGGCGGACCTGATGCAGCCGGTAGAGCTCGCGGCCCTTGTGGAACACCGGGGTCTCGGGTGAGTTCATGTATTTCGGCTGGCCGTCGTCGATGACGCGACCGCCAAAGGCGATGATCCGGCCGCGCCGGTCGTGAATCGGAAACATGATCCGGCCGCGAAACTTGTCGCTGATGCGATCGTTCTTGCGCGTAATCAGACCGGCCAACTCCAGATCGGCCGGCTTGAAACCCGCCTTGGCAAGGTGGTCGGACAGGCCCTGCCAGGACTGCGGCGCCCAGCCCACGCCAAACTCATCCACCGTGGCCTTGTCGAAGCCGCGCGCCTTGAGATAGTTGCGCGCCGTCTCATTGGCACCAAGTTGACGCCGAAACCAGGTCTGGGCCTCGTTCAGTGCGGCGTACAACTGATCATTCTTGCGTTGCGGGGCTGCACCGGCCTCCCGCGGAACTTCCATACCGGCCAGATGGGCCAGTTCCTCGATCGCCGCTGGAAACTCCAGGCCGTCATTTTCCATCAGGAAGCCGACCGCCGTGCCATGGGCACCGCAGCCGAAGCAGTGGTAGAACTGCTTGTCGGAACTGACCGTGAACGACGGGCTCTTTTCGTCGTGAAACGGACACAAGGCCTTGTATTCGCCACGACCGGCGTGCTTGAGTTCGACGCGCGCACCGATCACTTCGGCGATATCGACTCGCTCCAGCAGGGTTTCGATGAAATCGTCAGGAATGCGTCCGGACACGGTCAGCCCGTCCGGGCGCGGTCAGGCTTGCAGGCGGGCACGAACCCGTTGAGACACGTCGCGCATGTCCGCACGCCCCTGAGTCTGGGCTTTCAGTGCGGCCATGATCTCGCCCATGGCGGCCATGCCCTGGACCTCGCTTGCCGCCAGCGCCTGATCAATCAGGGCATCTAGCTCGGACTCGCTCAGGGGTTCGGGCAGGTAGGTTTGCAGCACGATGATTTCGGCTTCCTCAGCCTCGGCCAGCTCGGGGCGGTGACCCGCGCGATACTGCTCGGCCGATTCGCGCCGCTGCTTGATCATCTTCTCGAGGATCGCCATCGTCTGGCTGTCATCGAGCTCGATGCGTTCGTCCACTTCCCGCTGCTTGATGGCAGCTGTCACCAGACGCAACGTCTTCAGGCGAGTCTTGTCGCCGGCGCGCATGGCCTGCTTGACGTCGTCCAGAATGGTGGCTTTCAGCGACACGTTGATACCAATGGTTTCTCTGCGACTGGTGGCTGTTGACGGCTTTTTAGCCAGGGCTTGAGTCAGAGACTGCTCGAATCAATGACTCAAACCCGGCGCTGACCGGCCGGGCGGCCAGTCAGCCGTGCAGATCAGTACAGGCGACGGCGGTTGACGCGCTCGCGCGAAATCTTGCGCAGATGACGTTTGACCGCTGCAGCTTTCTTGCGCTTGCGTTCTTGCGTCGGCTTCTCGAAGAACTCGCGACGACGCGCTTCTGAAACGACACCAGCTTTTTCACAGGAGCGCTTGAAGCGACGCAGGGCGTACTCAAACGGCTCGTTTTCTTTGACCTTGACACTCGGCATGAAGTTTTCCGATTCACTTTTTGCGTGGAAAGCTGGCCATTATACCGTGCTATTCTCGCCAAAAGCAAAGCCCTTATTGAACTCGTGCAAAGCATTCTTGGCATCGAAACCTCGTGCGACGAAACCGGCGTGGCCCTGTACCGGCCCGACATCGGAATTGTTGCCGAACTGGTCTACACCCAGGCCGACCATGCGGCCTATGGCGGCGTGGTGCCGGAACTGGCCTCGAGAGACCACGTGCGCAAGCTCCCGGGCATGATCCGCGAGCTTCTCGACCGGGCCGGGCAGCGCCCCGACGAGCTCGACGCAATCGCCTATACCGCCGGCCCTGGCCTGGCCGGCGCACTGCTGGTTGGCGCCTCGACCGCGGTCGCGATGGCTCAGGCCTTGAGCATCCCGGCGATTGCCGTGCACCATATGGAAGGCCATCTGCTCTCGCCGCTGCTAGAAGAACCTGCCCCGGAACTGCCGTTTGTGGCCTTACTGGTTTCCGGTGGGCATACGATGCTGATCGAAGTCGCAGGCCTGGGCCGCTATCGCCTGCTGGGCGAAACCCTGGACGATGCCGCCGGCGAGGCCTTCGACAAGACCGCCCGACTGCTGGGCCTGAGCTACCCCGGCGGTCCGGAAGTGGCCAGGCTGGCTGAGGCTGGTGATCGAGACCGCTTTCGCTTTCCGCGGCCCATGGTCAATCGACCGGGCCTGGATTTCAGCTTTTCCGGCCTCAAGACCCACACGCGCGAACTGATCGGACGCAGTAAGGCTGAAGACCACGCCGACATCGCCGCCGGTTTCGAGCACGCCGTGATCGACACCCTGGTCATCAAGTGCAGACGCGCACTGAAAGCAACCCGCCTGGACCGCCTGGTGATTGCCGGGGGCGTCTCGGCCAATACCCGACTGCGGGCCGCACTGGACGCCGCGCTGCCCGGACAGGTGTTCTACCCGCGGCCGGCCCTGTGTACCGACAATGGCGCGATGATCGCGCACGTCGGCTGGCATCGTCTCAAGGAAGGACTGCGCGATGGACAGATCAGCGTGCGCCCGCGCTGGCCGCTGGACCAGCTCAGCGCGATCAGCTGAGCCTTGGTGACCTTGAGCCTTGATGACCTTGAGCCTTGGTGACCTTGAACCCTGACGAGCCTGAGCCCCAGCGCCGCCGCTCCAAAGCCCTTGAATTGATACCCGAAGCGTCATCTCAATCTTCACCTCGCATCGCCGGCCCGGGATTACCTTTGCCGCCACCACATCGACTGGAACAGGTTTTCAATGGACATCGTTTTCATCTCCGATCTCGACATCGACACCGTGATCGGCATCTACGACTGGGAGCGCGAAATTCGCCAGACCGTGCGCCTGAACATCGAAATGAATGCCGACATCGCCCGCGCCGCGCGCACTGATCATATCGACGACACCCTGGACTACAAGGCCGTAGCCAAGCGCATGATCAGCTTTGTCGAGGCCAGTGAATTCGGCCTGGTCGAGACCCTGGCCGAGCGCTGCGCCGAGATCATCCTCGACGAATTTCCGGTCCAGTGGCTGCGTTTCAAGCTCGATAAACCGGGTGCGGTTCGCGGCTCGCGCTCCGTCGGCGTGATCATCGAGCGCGGCACTCGCCCCTGAACTGCGGAGTCTGGGACAATACGCACTCGCCAGATCAGACAAGGGGCCGCTCGATGGGCCCGCCCATTGACAAGCCGAACGAGTGATGACCACTAGAACCACAGACAAGGTGATTGTGTACCTGGGCCTGGGCAGTAACCAGAACGCCGAACAGCACATCCGCGATGGCATTCGGGCACTGGAACAGGCTTTCGGAGTGGTCGAACTGTCGCCGATGTACCGTTCTGCGGCCGTTGGCTTCAAGGGCAGGGATTTCATCAACGGGGCGGCCCGCATCCGCACCGACTGGTCGGTCGGCGAACTCAAGCGCTGGCTGACCGTTCTCGAAAACGATCACGGCAGGGATCGCAGCCAGCCCAAGTTTTCCGACCGCTCTCTGGACATCGATATTCTGTTCTTCGGTGATCAGTTCGGCATAATTGACGAGCTCGAGCTGCCGCGCGATGAAATCCTGAAGTACGCCCACGTGCTAAAACCGATGGCTGACCTGGCGCCCAGCCTGGTTCATCCGGCGACCGGCAAGACCATGGCGCAGCATTGGGATGCGTTTGACGGTGACCGCAGCCTGATACCGCTCTGAACCGCTGGGGCCCAGATGGCGCTCAAGGCACCGTCTCTTCGTAATCTAATCTTCTGGAAGGAATCAGCAATGGCAAAGATCAGCAAGAGTGATCAGGAATGGCGCGAACAGCTCGGTGACGAGGCTTTTCGGGTGACTCGCCAGGCCGGCACCGAGCGACCGTTCACCGGTGAGTACAACGAACACTTTGAAGACGGGGTCTACCACTGCGTGTGCTGCGATCACCCCCTGTTCGACTCCAGCTCCAAGTTCCATTCCGGCTGCGGCTGGCCGAGCTACCACTCGGAACTGGACGAGGCCGGCATCAAACAACGCGTCGATGACTCCCTTGGCATGCGCCGGATCGAATTGCTGTGCCCGAACTGCGACGCCCACCTCGGCCATATCTTCAACGACGGCCCGCCACCGACCGGCACCCGCTATTGCATCAACTCGGTGTGTCTGGAATTCAAGCCGCGAGAAGGCTGACAAGAATTTTCACCACGGAGGCTCGGAGAACACAGAGAGCACCCGAACCGCAACGGCTTTCACTCTGTGAGCTCTGCGCCTCGGTGTGAGTCAAATGTTATTCGCCGCACGACAGCGAGTCCGGCTCCGAGAGCAGAGGCCCTGCTGGAGAACCTGCCCCCCGGTACATCACTCGTCTGGATCAAGCGCGACGCGAGGCGTGGCCGTGCCGGCGAGCATGCCGCCGTCGATAACCAGTTCAGCGCCAGTCATGTAAGTCGCCTCATCGGAGGCCAGCAGCACGGCCAGCGCGGCGACTTCTTCGGGCTGACCGAATCGGCCCAACGGACAATCTGCCACAAACGCCTTGATCCGCTGCTCGCGATCCGGCCCCTGGCCCAGCATCGGCTCCCACATTGGCGTCAATATGGCCGCCGGAACGATCGTATTGCATCGAATCGCGAGACCCTGCTCGGCGCAGTAAAGCGCTACGGTCTTGCTGTGGTTAAGGATCGCGGCTTTTGATGCGGCATAGGCCGCTGCACCGGGAATGCCGACCTGGCCCGAGCGCGAGGAGATATTGATGATGGCGCCCTTGCCCCGGGGCCGCATGGCGCGAATGGCCGCGCGACAGCCGAGAAACACGCCGTCAAGATTGGTCGCATGCACGGCGCGCCAGTCGGCCAGCTCGGCGTGCTCTGGATCGTGGGTCATCACGCCGGACTCGAAGCCCGAGATACCGGCGTTGTTGACCAGAATATCCAGCTGGCCCTGCCCCTCCAGCGTCTCGGCTATCACCTGATCCCAATCCTCCGCCACTCGGACATCCAGGCGACGATAGCTGGCCCGAGCACCGAGCCGATCCGCCTCGGCTTGTCCTCTTTCGTCGTTGATGTCGGTCAGAACCACATCCGCGCCTTCGGCCAGAAAGCGCTCGGAAATGGCCAGGCCAATGCCCTGCGCTGCCCCCCGTCACCAGGGCCGTTTTGCCCGCCAGTCGCTCCATCAAGCGCAGGTCTCCTGTGACCTTTTGCTGCTCCAGACCCATCACATAGAAGGCGATGGGCTTGTCCGGCCGGGCGGCCATGGTCTCGCGGGCTGACTTCAGGCCGTCAAACCGCATCCCCAGCTTCTCGGCCAGGCGTTTCGAGGCCGCGTTGTCCGGATCGATCACCGCCACCAGACGCGACAGGCCCATATGATCCCGGGCATGGGCGACAAAGGGTCGGATCGCTTCAATCGCCAGCCCCTGTCCCCAGTAGTCTTTCCACACCCACCAGCCGAGCTCGAAGTCGCCATCGTCAAGCCGTTGCATACCCGCCAGACCAATGACTTCGCCATTGGACCTGGATTCCAATGCAGCGAAACAAATGCCGTGGGCATCCAGATGGGCCGCGATCCTTGCGGTCAATTCATCGACTCGATCATCAGACCAGGGCTCACCAGTGATGAAACGCATCATGTCCGGATCGCCTGTCATGCGCTCAAGAGCTGCGCGATCGCTCGCCCTCCAGGGACGAATATGCAGGCGTTCGGTTTCAAAACTGAAGGTCATGACGACGTCTCCGGGCTTGGCGAGGGCTGCAGTATCGCGCCGGGTTGGGGTCTGGGCAAGCTTGGGCGAAGCTTGATTCATTCAAGAAACTGCCTTTTTCAACCGACTCAAGCCAAGGCTGGGGCGCCCCAGCACGCCCAACTTTTTGCGACCTTTTTCGTGGATTCAACCGTCTCATAGGCAAGATGAACTTTTCCGAGCCCATTGACGAGATCAGCCTGGCCGCCCTGAAGCGGGACTGCCGACGCACCCAGGAGCGGGTCTACCGGACCTTCTCTCCGGCCGCCTGGACCCTGGCGCTTCGGCTGTCCGGCTGCGAAGCACAGGCCTGGGATGCGGTTCAGGCCGGCTTTGTTCGCGCCTTCGAAAAGGTCTCTCAGCTGCGCGAGCCGAGCCGCTTCGGCGCCTGGTTGAAGCGAATCATCGTCAATCAGGTCATGGATCAGCATCGCCAGCGCTTCGAAGCCTTGTCGGAGGACAACGCGAACGAAGCGTCCGAGAGCCCGAATTCGGACCAGCGACTGGACCTGGAGCGCGCCCTGTCCCGACTGGCGCCGCTCGACCGGACGGTGGTCTGGCTGCACGATGCCGAGGGCTTTACCCACGCCGAGATCGCCGAGCTTGCCGGTCAGACGCTTTCCTGGTCGAAGACACGACTCAGCCGGGCGCGAGCCCGATTGCGACCCTTTCTGGACTCGAGTTCAGAAAGGGTCGCAATCGCGGCAAAAACCGCCATTGGAACCAAGACATGACGACGAGAAACAGCATGAACGAATCGAATCACACCGCCGGCATGGAGCGCGACGAGGCACTCGGTACCGCGCTGAAGGCCTTGCCGCCAGCGACACCCCCGCCGGCGCTCTGGTCAGCCGTTCGTACCGAACTGGATCAGCGCCAGCACGCACGTCGTCAGCGGCGCTTCGCATGGATCAGTTCCGGCGTCGCGGCGGCGGCCGTCCTGATGGTGCTAGTGAGCGTGGTCGATACGCCCGAAATGGTCACCACACTGGATCCCGCGGCAGCAATCACCAGCGTGGACTCGAGCCTGATCCAGGCCCGCCAGCTCTCGGCGCTGCTTGAATCGCAGCTGCGTCAGCACACCCTGGGCGCGGTCAGTGCCTCATCGGTCGAAAGTCTGCTCTACCTGGAAAACGAACTGGGCTGGCTGGACACCCGCCTGGCCAGCCAACCTGATGATCTGGCGCTGTGGCAGAAGCGCATCGAACTGCTCGGCGAAATGAATCGCCAGTACGGTCGCAACGACTGGCAGAACGAAGTGCGCCTGACCAGCATCTAGCCGAAACCATGTCAAACCTCATTACCCATTGATCAGCAAGATTCCATTAAAGGAGAACACCATGAAAAGACTGGCCCTGATAACACTCGGACTGGCGCTTGCCGCCCCGATGTGGAGCGCAAATGCGCAGGAAGGCAGCGACCTCGAACGCATCCGAAGCGAGCTTGAACAGGCACGCATGGAGGTCGCCGAGGCCGCCCAGGAACTGGCCCGCCTGCAGCGCGAACTGGTTGAGGCGACCGGTGAGAACATGAGCGAAAACTGGACCATACGCAGCTCGGCCGGCGAATCCGAGGTGTTCGATTTCGACCTCGAATTCGACATGAATGATATCGACGGACGGCACGCGATCTTTTCCGGCTTCCCGCCCCGCCTCGGCGTCTTGCTGGGTGGCACCGATGCCGACCAGGGCAATCGCGTTGTCGGCTTGACGCCCGGCGGCGGGGCTGAACAGGCCGGCATTCGTCAGGACGATCGACTGATCTCGGTCGCCGGCCAGGACGTCACTGAGGCGACCTCAGAGCGCGTTCGCGAGATTCTCAGCGGACTGAAATCCGGTGACAGCGTAGATGTGGTCGTCCAGCGCGGCGACGGCAACGAGCTGGTCATGCCCGTGACGCTGGGCTCGGCGCTGCGCGATATCCAGATCATCACCGAAAACATCGACAGTCTCGGCGGTGATTCCGAACGCAACATCGTGCGCATCATCAATGCCCGCGAAGGCATGAACGCACCGATGCCGCCGGATGCCCCGGTGCCGCCAATGCCACCCCTGATCGGCATGCTGACTGGCCTGGGAAATGACACGGATCTGATCAGCAATCATGACGGCCTGGCGGGCTACTTTGGCACCGGTGAAGGGGTGCTGGTGCTGCGCATCGCCGAAGACAATTCGATGAACCTGGCCTCGGGCGACGTCATTCTTGCCGTTGATGATGAAAAAATCAGCCGCCCGGTGGACGTCGGTCGCGCACTGCTCGATCGCGAGCCCGATAGCGAAATCACGTTTCGCGTGATGCGCGACGGCCTGGAAACCACCGTCTATGGGACTATCCCGACCTCGTCGTTTCGACCTTCCGGACAACGACGGGACTTCGGGTACCGGATCGAGCGGCACTTCGGCCAGACACCTGCCGCCCCTCCAGCCCCGCCCGCACCTCACTGAAGGCTGAATTAGCGCATCGGCCGCCCGCGACGGCGGCCGATGACTGGAAACAACTTAGTCCACGATCGGTCGCTGTGTGACTGGCGCGGATTGACTCCCCCCGACCACAGCAAACACGAAGCAGGCGACGAACATCCCTGCCGCCGCCACGATCAGCACGCCAGCATAGTCATAGGCCTGGAAGATCGGACCGAACACCCCGGCTGCCAGACTGGCGCCAAGATTGGCTGAGGCCATGTAGAGGCCGAACTGGGTGGCCGATACGGCTTTATCGCAGATGCGCATGGCCAGCGCGGCGAAGCCGACAAAGAACAGCACGTTCAAACAGTTCAGCAACAAGATGAAGCTCATCGCCATTACGCTGGCCACCCCTGGTCCGTTATCCGGCACCATGACCAGAAAGACCAACCCCATCGCGCCGGTTGCGATCATCAAGCCGAGCCGCGTTCCGATCCGCTCGATCCACAGTCCGAACAGCACGATCGCACCCAGCCCTGATATCAGCGCCCCCATCCCGGACACCGAGGAATAGCGCGCCGTATCCCAGCCGGTGGCTTCCGACGACATCAGTGGCGCCAGCGCCAGGTAGTACCCCCAGGACGCACCAGCCAGGATCGCGCCGACGACAACCATCAGGCTGCGCCCGTTCAGCAGGGTCCTGAAGGCGCGCTTGAGGACAACAGCCCAGGTCAGGAGCTGGAGAGAATGAAGCTCGGACGAAGCCCTGCCCCGGCGACCAGGGCATCAGCCGCTCACCTGGCCGTTCGCGCAGCAGCAGCATCATGACCACGGCCAGAGCGATGAATGCGGCCACCGCGAACATCGCCGCGGCCAAGCCGCCGGTCTGGCTGATCAGCCAGCCGGAGACCGCGCCACCGGCGGCAATCCCGACCGCCTGCGCTCCGAACATCAAACCGTTGGCCTTGGCCCGCTCGCCGTCCTTGAGCAGATCCACCGCCATGCCGTCCACGGCCACGTCCTGAACGGTGGTGGCCAGCATGGCGGCAAAGCCGAGGGCGGCAAGCAGCGACAACTCATCGACCGAAGGCTCGAGGAGGACGATAAGCAACAGCGCCAGGACCATGGCCAGCTGGGCGCCGATCAACCAGGGCCGGCGACGGCCCATGGGAAGAAAGGTGTAGCGGTCCATGAAAAACCCGTGCATGAACTTGAGCGTCCACGGCAGGCTGGCCGCACTGACATACAGACCCAGCTCGACGGCACCGACACCTCCGTTGACCAGCCAGGCCGGCAGCGCAATCAGCAGCAAGCCGTAAGGCACGCCCTGCGCCAGGTACAGAATGAACAAGACAAGGAAACGCAGCCAGCGATGCTCGGCAATGGATGGCAGTGCTGAAATCATCGAAGTGCCCCCTTAAGGCAGGTCAGTTATCGCGAAAAACAACAGCGCGCCGGATCAACCGACCAGAATGCCGGCCCAGGCCGCGTTCAAGAGCGAGACCAGCGCTCCGGCCAGGACCGCTTTCAGACCGAGGCGGGCCAGATCCGGCCGCCGGGCCGGGGCGATCGAACCGACCCCGCCGATCTGGATGGCAATCGACGAAAAATTCGCGAAGCCACACAGGGCATAGGTCGCGATCAGTACCGAGCGGTCACTCAGGTCAAGCTGGGTTTCGGAGAGCGCGACATAGGCCACAAATTCGTTGGCCACGATCTTCTGGCCAATCAGCCCGCCCACCGCGATACATTCATCCAGCGGCACGCCAACCAGAAACGCCAGCGGCGCGAACAGCCAGCCCAGAATCAGCTCCAGGCTCAAAGGCTGCTCCAACCAGCCCTCGAGTCCGACCACGCTGCCCAGCCAGCCAAGCGGCCCATTGATCAGCGCGATCAGGGCCAGGAAGGCCAGCAGCATGGCGCCGACGTTCAGGGCCAGTTTGAGCCCGTCACCGGCACCGCCGGCCGCGGCTTCGATCAGATTGACGTGCGGCCGGTCGATCGCGGTTCGCACGGTGCCGACGGTTTCCGATTCAGCGGTCTCGGGGATAATCAGCTTGGCCATCACCAGGGCGGCCGGTGCGGCCATGATCGAGGCCGAAATCAGGTGCTTGGCGAAGTAGGCCTGTTCGGCCGGATCAGTGCCGCCAAGCAGCAAGACATAGGCCGCCAGTACGCCGCCGGCAATCGTCGCCATGCCACCGGTCATCAGCGCGAACAGCTCGGACCGGGTCATGCCGGCGATGAACGGCCGGACCACCAGCGGGGCTTCGGTCTGGCCGACGAACACATTGGCCGCCGTGGCCAGGGATTCAGAGCCCGACACGCCCATGAATCGGGTCATCACCCAGGCCATGGCCTCGACCAGCTTCTGCATTACACCGAGGTGATAGAGGCAGGTCATCAAGGCGGCAAAGAAGATGATCGTCGGTAACACCTGAAAGGCAAAGATAAAACCGAAACTCTCGGCATTGGCCAGGTCGCCGAAGATAAAGCTGGAGCCTGCGGCGGTGAAACCGATCAAGGTCACGAACAGCTCGCCCAGTCGGCCGAAAACGGCCTGACCGAACGGCACGGACAAGACGAACACGGCCAGCGCAAACTGCAGGATCAGGCCGACCACGATCGTCTTCCAGGCAATCGATGAGCGATGTTCGGATAGCGCCCAGGCGATGCCGAGAATGCAGGCGATGCCGACCAGGCCGTGCACGATCTCCAACACCGCGATCAGACCTCGAACGCCGGCAGCTTGGGCGCTACCAGGGTCAGTTCGGGCCGCAGGTAGTTCGGTAAGCCGTCGCGCCCGTAGCTTGGATAAGCCTCACCCCGGATCAGCGGCTCGAGGTAGGCGCGCGCGGCCGACGTGATCCCGAAGCCGTCGCGTGTAATGAATTTTTTCGGCACGGTTTTCTCCCGGTTGGCGATGCGCTTGAGCGGCGCCGCCTCGACCGTCCAGCGGTAGGGCTGATCGCTGGTGCGGCGGATCACCGGCATGACACCGGATTTCCCCGCCAGAGCGAGATCAATGGCCGCTTCGCCGACCGCACGCGCATGGGCAAGATCCATGGCAGATGCCAGGTGACGCGCCGAGCGCTGCAGATAATCACTGACCGCCCAGTGGCATTTGAAGCCGGCGTCCTGTTTGACCAGGTCTGCAATGCGTGGCGCCACACCGCCAAGCTGGGCATGGCCGAAGGCGTCGGTGCTGCCGGCCTCGGCCAGGAACTGGCCTCCGGTCGTCTGGACCCCTTCCGACACCACGATCGAACAATAGCCGTGTTGTTCCACCGAGCGTTTGACCGCTGCAATGAAACGGTCGGGCTCAAAAGGCACTTCAGGAAACAGAATGATCTGCGGCGGATCGCCCTTGTCACGCGCCGCCAGGCCACCCGCAGCGGCAATCCATCCGGCGTGCCGCCCCATCACTTCAAGGATGAACACCTTGGTCGAGGTCGAGGCCATCGACATGACGTCCAGGCTGGCTTCCATCACCGACACGGCAACGTACTTCGCTACGGAGCCGAATCCCGGACAGTTGTCAGTCACCGCCAGGTCGTTGTCGATCGTCTTCGGCACCGCGATGCACTGGAGATCCAGACCGCGCTGGCCCGCCATGTCGGCAATCTTGAGCGCGGTATCGGCTGAATCATTGCCACCGTTGTAGAAGAAATAGCCGATGTCATGGGCCTTGAAGACATCGATCAGGCGCGCATATTCGCGCTGGTTCTCCTGCACGCTTTTGAGTTTGTAGCGACAGGAGCCGAATACGCCACCCGGGGTCTGGGCCAGGGTTTCGAGATCGCGTTTCTTGAACACGGACGTATCCACAAGCCGCTCCTGAAGCACGCCAAGAATGCCGTTGCGCGCGGCCAGGACTTTACCCAACGATGATCTGTTGACGCGCGCTTTCTCGATCAGCGCCGCAGCCGTAGCATTGATCACCGGCGTAACGCCGCCCGACTGTGCATACAAGAGATTCTTACCGGCCATTCAGGTCACTCACGATTCGCTGCGCTCAAGCATAGCCGATTGGCTGACCCCTGCCTCTGCCAGTTCCCGTTTTTGCTGCGGGACGGCCTTGATTCTTGCATTTGACAGCTGGGCGCTTCCAAAGTACTTTTAACGGCTTACCTTTTACTTTCCGGACCCCTCTCTACACCATGCGAATCGTACTTCTTGGCCCGCCCGGATCGGGCAAGGGAACGCAGGCCGCCCTGCTCAAGGAACGCCTGGGTGTTCCGCATATCTCCACGGGCGTTCTTCTGCGCGCCGCAGTCGCCGCAAAAACCCCGCTGGGCCTGCAGGCCAAAGCTGCCATGGACGCCGGCGAGCTGGTCTCGGACGAGCTGGTTCTTGGCCTGATCGAAGAACGCATGGGGTCCGAGGACGTCAAGTCCGGCTACCTGCTTGACGGCTACCCGCGCAACCTGGCCCAGGCCCGAGCGCTGGATGAGGTGCTCGAGCGGGTGCAGCTTCCGGTCGAGAAAGCGCTGGCGCTGACCGTCGACGAAGACCAGATTGTCCAGCGTCTGGCCAAACGGTCAGCCGAGGAAAACCGCTCGGATGATACCGAAGAGGTCGTTCGCAACCGCCTCGCGGTCTATCGTGAGCAAACGGCGCCGGTGACCGGCTACTACGAATCCAAAGGTTCGCTGATCGAGGTCGATGGCATGGGCGCGATCGAAGCGGTCAACGAGCGGCTGGTCAAAGCGCTGGGCTGATAAGCCCAAGCCTGCTGTTGCCGTCCTCGCAGCGACGCCAGGGCGACATCGATCAAGCCGACTCCGCGATCTGGATCTGAACCCGGACCACCGAATCCACGGTTTCTGACGTGAGCAGGCGATGGCCGAGATGCTCGCACATCACGGCCAGGTCCATTTCGGCCAGGGGGTCGGTCGCGCGCACCTCCAGAATCTGGCCCGGCGCCATTGTCACGAGCGCCGCCTTGGCTTTGATGACCGGAACCGGACACAGGGTGCCGCTGACGTCCAGACAACGATTCGCTGCGTGCCATTCTGGTAGGCTGACCTCATCCTTCATTGATCTTTTTCCATGTCCGATCTGATTCTCCGACTGGCCGGCCTGCTCATGCTTCGACTCGGCCCCCAGGATCTGCCAGCGGGTCGGTCAGCGCTCGCCGTCACGATCCTCGCTTATGCCGCCTTGACCGCCTTCAATCTCGGACGTGGCGAAGGCAACGCCTCACCCATTCCGGTATTGATTCTGGCGGTGGTGCTTCCCCTTGTTACCGTGTGGATTGTACTCAAGGTTCGTAAGCACACCGAACGCTGGGAGCAGACGCTGACAGCACTGTTCGGGACCAACGCATTGCTGACCCTCCTGACCCTGCCGTTCAGCCTGGCCGCTGGCGCTGATCCCAACGCTGCACTGGCGCTGTTGTTGCTGGCCAGCTTCTTCTGGTCATTTGCGGTTGATGCCCACATCTGGCGGCACGCGCTGGAGGTTTCTTTCGCGACAGCGCTGCTGATCACCGTGCTACTGTTCGTCGTCTCGCTGTTCATCATTACTTCGCTGACAGGCCCCCTATGAAAATCCACATACTCGGCATCTGCGGCACCTTCATGGGCGGGCTGGCGGCACTGGCCAGAGCCGACGGCCATGAAGTCACCGGATCGGATGAGAATGTCTATCCGCCGATGAGCACCCAGCTCGAAGCACTGGGCATTGAACTCACCGTGGGCTACGGCGCAGAACAGCTGGATCCACGGCCGGATCTGGTCCTGATCGGCAACGCGCTGTCGCGAGGAAACCCTGCGGTCGAAGCCGTCCTGAACCAGCGCATTCCCTATACCTCCGGCCCGCGCTGGCTTGGCGAGAACTATCTCAATCAACGCCGGGTTCTGGCCGTGGCCGGCACCCACGGCAAGACCACCACATCGAGCATGGTGGCGTGGATTCTGGATCAGGCCGGACTTGAACCCGGCTTTCTGATCGGCGGCATACCGACCAATTTCGGTCTGTCGGCACGATCCGGGTCGGACTGGTTCGTGGTTGAAGCCGACGAGTACGACACTGCCTTTTTCGACAAGCGGGCAAAGTTTGTCCACTACCGGCCGGAGATTGCCGTACTCAACAACCTGGAATTCGATCACGCTGATATCTATCCGGATCTCAAGGCCATTCAGACCCAGTTCCATCATCTGATCCGGACCGTGCCGGGCAATGGATCGCTGATCTGCAACGCCAGCGACTCGGCGCTCAAGGACGTTCTGGACTGGGGCTGCTGGAGCAAGACCGAGCCGTTCGATCTGGATGAAAACCCGGACGCGCCCTGGCAGGTGAAACTGCTCCACCCCAGCGGCCACAAGCTGGAGTTCTTCCATGATGGCAAGAGCATGGGCACCCTGGAATGGGCGCTCAGCGGCCGGCACAATGCGATGAACGCACTGGCCGCCATTGCGGCCGCAGCTGCCGCCAATGTGGATGCCGACCTGGCGATCAACGCGCTGGCTCGATTTACCGGCGTCAAGCGGCGCATGGAACTGGTCGGCGAAGTCGAAGGTATTCGAATTTACGATGACTTCGCGCATCACCCCACAGCGATCCGGATGACGCTTGAGGGGCTGCGGCGAAGCGTCGGCAACGCACGCGTGCTGGTGGCGCTGGAGCCGGCCAGCAACACCATGCGCGCCAGCCACCACGTGGCCGATCTGCCAACCGCGCTGATGGCCGCCGATCATGTCTGGCTCAAGACCTCTGATGCCATGGACTGGAATCCGCACGATGTGCTGGGCAAGCTGGAGGGCAACGGCAAGCCCAGAGCTCAGGTCGAAAACATGGTCGATGATCTGATCGAGGCGAGCAAACCCGGCGACCACGTCGTGTTCATGAGCAATCAGGGTTTTGATAACGCATCGCGCCGCTTCCTCAAGGCGCTGGAAGAAAAGCATGCGGCATGACACCGGCCGACGAGCACTCGATCTCCAGCCTTGTCAGACGCATTGACGTCGTAGTGACTAGAACTCCGGCAGGCTAGCGCAATGTCTGAGACGATCCCGCTGTTCCCGCTCAATCTGGTCCTGTTTCCGGGTGCTCGCCTTCCGCTGCGCATCTTCGAGTCGCGCTATATCGACATGATTCGTGAATGCATGCGCTCTGACTCGGGTTTTGGCGTGGTCTGGCGGCTGGATGGCGATATCGAAGCAGCCGGTGGTCATGCCCGGGTCGGCACGGAGGCTCGAATCGTCGACTTCTCTACCCTGGAAGATGGCCTGCTCGGCATCGACTGTCGCGGTACCCGACGCTTCCTGGTGCGCTCCACACGATGTCGCGACAACGGCCTTCTGATCGGTGAAGTGGACTGGATGCACGATCAGGCGGCCGGCCCGATCGCCAGCCGCCACGCTGCCCTGCAGTCACTGATGCGCGAGATTCTCGCGCACAAGGCCCTGGCAGGCCAGATCGAGACCGATGCTGAAGATGCGGCCTCTCTCGGCTTCGGCCTGGCCAGCGTGCTTCCGATCGACCAGGCCCGCGCTCAGGGCCTGCTCGAATCCACCGAACCGGAACAGCGCCTGGATGCGCTCGCCGAGATGATCGAAAGCATGAGCCAGGCCGATCAATCCGGCACGGCATAAAGCCTGGGCCCCTCCGCTGGCGCGGCCCGCCAGCTCGCTGCCAGTGCCGAATCCAGCGTCTGCATGGCTGCATCCCGCTGATCATCCACTTCGAACCAGCGGGTCAGGCTCCCCAGCACCCAACCGGGCTCCACGGCTCGAATCTGCCCCAGCCATACCGGGGTCTGGTCAGGCAGCAGCGTGGTACCCGAAGCCCACAGTCTGAGCAAAGCCATCGAGCCATCGGCATTCGGCCGGCGCAGCACCAGATCCTCGGGCCGTCCGGCAAAATCGCGGTTCAGATGCGGCAGCATGCGGGAGTCCGCCTGGCCAGCCAGCAAGGACCAGAGATCGGACGCGCGCACCTTGGCCACGCGCTCCCAACCCTGATCGACCAGACGCTGCTCGATGGTCGAAAGCTGCCCGGCTATCTGCAGGTCGAATCGGCTCCGCTCCCAGGGCCCCAGGCTTGAGATACGGTCCGGCAGCGCCTGCCAACCCGACTGCCGCCAGGCGGCAGAGGACATCAGGCGCTCCGGCCGCTCCAGCGCCGTGCGTTCGAGCATGGCCGCCAGTCCGGACTGGACGTTGACGATCGCAACCCCCAGGCCGAAGCCATAGAAGAGCAGGGCCAGGAGCAGCCCGTGCGCGCGCGGCGTGGCGCGCGAGCGATAGCCGATACCGACCAGCGCCACCCACCCCACGCCCAGGGCCAGCGCCGCCAGCAGGCCGAGCAAGGAGGCCTGCCCCAGGTAGAAGTGGGCAAAACCCGACAGGCTCAGGAGCAGGGTTGTGAACAGGTAGGGCCACTTTCTGCGTCGGGCGCTTAGATCCTTGGCCAGGAGCACGGCGAAGAAGAGCAGAACCAGACAGGCGAGCAGAAACGGGCGGTAAGGAACCTCGCCCAGGGTCGGCATCAGCTCGGGCTGACTGACCAGCCGCTGAGTCAATCGAATCAGCACCTCACCAATGAACCAACCCCCCAGCACCGCTGCGGCCCAATGCCAGGCGGCGTTGCGCCGTCCCAGCGCGATCAGCACAAGAAACAACATTCCGGACAGCAGCAACAGGGTACGTTCACCCATGGCAAGCGCAAGGGCTGCAAACAGCGGATCGGCAATGTGATTACGCAGGCTGCCGGCCCAGCCCGCCAGCTGACGCTGTGCATCCCAAGTGGTGTCGAGCATGGGTGCGGCCAGCAGAACTGCCAGCAGCACGGCGAACGAGGTCAGCAGGATCAGACCCAGCAGGGTCACCGATAGAATCTCCCGGCGACCCGGCTCGAGCAGCGAACCGAACAGGCGCCCCAGGCGCGGATGATTGCGTAGCCAGCGAATCAATGAGCGCAGCCACCAGCTCGAGCGCTGGGCCGTGAACTCATAGACTTGTCGCGTCAGCCAGAGCAGCAGCCACAGGCCAATGACCACGATCGCCAGTAACAGGGCGAGTCGACCGGCGAACTGGGCCGCAATTTCCAGCGACGCGCCGAATGCTGCACCGGGCAAAAGATACAGTGGTGCCCAGGCAATGCACGCCGGCACCGCATAGAAGTAGAACAGCCCGCGTGGCAGGGCAAGTGAGCCGGCGATCAAGGGCACCACCGGTCGCATGGGGCCGATGAAACGGGCAATGACTATCGCCTTTCCACCGTGGCGCTTGAATTGCGCTCGCGAAGCAGCAAGCAGCTCGGGACGCTGCCGGAAGGGCCAGAGCTTCGGGATTCGATCCCGGTAGCGATCGCCCAGCCAATAGCTGAGCCCGTCGCCGAGCAGCGCCCCGGAACTGACCGCTAACCAGCACAACAGAAACAGCCCCCAATCCGGACCAATCAGGGTGCCGATGAGGAACAGCAGAATGATGCCCGGCACAAGGATGCCGACGATCGCCAGTGATTCGAGAAACGCGACCAGGAACGCCAGAACCAGCAACAGCAGCGGGGCGGTTTCGGCCAGATGAGTAAGCGCTGTGAGGGTCTCTTCGCCCATGAAATTTCGCCAGATGCCGCCGTGCTGATGACCGGCTTAGGATACCCTGCCCGAATCGCATCTCTTGACGGACTCAGCACCATGAACCCATCGCTTCAAGGCAAGACCCTCTTCATTACCGGCGCATCGCGCGGGATCGGCAAAGCCATCGCTCTGCGAGCCGCACATGACGGCGCCAACATCGTGGTCGCCGCCAAGACCGATCGCAAGCATCCCAAACTGCCCGGCACGATCCAGGATACGGCGGCAGAAATCAACGCCGCAGGTGGCAATGCCCTGCCAATCAAACTCGACATTCGTGATGACAATGCCGTGGCCGAGGCCATGCGGCAGGCCGCTGAGCAGTTCGGCGGCATTGACGTATTGATCAACAACGCTTCGGCGATTTACCTGGCAGGCACAGAAGACGTGCCCATGAAACGTTTTGATCTGATGTTCGGAGTCAACGTTCGCGGCACCTTCGTATGCTCCCAGGCCGCGCTCCCCTACCTGAGAAAGGCCGACAACCCGCACATTCTCAATCTCTCGCCACCGCTGAACATGGACCCGAAATGGTTCGCTCCGCACGTCGCCTACACCATGGCCAAGTACGGCATGAGTCAATGCGTGCTGGGAATGGCGGAAGAATTCAGAAGCGAGGGCATCGGCGTCAACGCCTTGTGGCCGAGAACGGTGATCGCCACGGCCGCCCTGGCCATGCTGGGCGACGTGGTGAAGCCCGAGAATTGCCGCAAGCCCGAGATCATGGCCGATGCGGCCCACTGGATTCTGACCCAGCCTGCCGATTCAACGACCGGCAACTTCTTTATTGACGACGAGGCGCTGGCGCGGGCCGGCGTTACCGACCTTGATCACTACGCGGTTCAGCCTGGCGCTCCCCTGCTGCCGGATCTGTTTCTCTGATCGGAGACCAGGGCTGGCGTCGATCGAAAAACGGGGCCTGATGCAGGCCCCGTGTTTGATGCGTCTTGCCGATCAAGCAAGCTCGTCGGCTGATCGAATGGTGCTTCAGCGCTTGTCAATTCCCACATACGAACGCTCGGGAGCGCCGGTGTAGACCTGTCGCGGCCGACCGATGCGATGCGGCGTCTCGCACTGCTCCAGCCACTGGCTTACCCAACCTACAGTGCGGCCGATAGCAAACATGGCGGTAAACATGCTGGTCGGAATGCCAAGCGCCTTGTAGATGATGCCCGAGTAGAAATCGACGTTGGGATACAACTTGCGCTCGACGAAGTAGTCGTCTTCGAGCGCGATCTTCTCCAGCGCCATGGCCAGATCCAGCAGCGGATCCTTCTGACCCAGATCGTCAAGCACTTCATGGCAGGCCTTGCGAATGATGGTCGCGCGCGGGTCGAAGTTCTTGTACACCCGATGGCCAAAACCCATGAGACGGAACGGATCATCCTTGTCCTTGGCCTTCTTGATGAAGTCACCGACGCGACTGACGTCGCCAATCTGGTTGAGCATGCGCAGGACCGCTTCGTTGGCGCCACCGTGCGCCGGACCCCAGAGCGCGGCAATGCCGGCTGAGGTGCAGGCGTAGGGATTGGCGCCGGTCGAACCGACCAGACGTACCGTTGATGTCGATGCGTTCTGCTCGTGGTCGGCGTGCAGGATGAACAACAGATCGAGCGCCTTGGCGGCGACCGGGTTGACCTCGTAGGATTCGGCCGGCACAGAAAACATCATGTCCAGGAAGCGCTCGGAATAACTGAGCGAATTGCGTGGATACGCGCTGGGCCAGCCCATGTAGTTGCGGTAGGCGGCGGCGGCAATCGTCGGCATCTTGGCAATCAGGCGCTTGGCGGCCAGATCGCGCTGCTCGGGATCATTGACGTCCAGCTTGTCGTGATAGAAGCCCGCCATCGAGGCCACCACGCCAGACAGGATCGCCATCGGGTGCGCGTCGTAATGGAAGCCGTCGATGAAATTGTTGATCTTCTCGTGGACCATGGTGTGATACGTGATGTCATGGTCGAAACTCGAGAATTCAGCCTTGGTCGGCAGCTCGCCATACAGCAGCAGGTAAGCCACTTCGAGAAAGCTGGAATGTTCGGCCAGCTGCTCGATCGGGTAGCCCCGGTAGCGCAGGATGCCCTCGTTGCCGTCAATGAAGGTGATGTCGCTCTTGCAGCTGGCGGTCGAGCCATAGCCGGGGTCAAAGGTGAAATGGCCCAACTCCGGGTGCAGGCGGCTGATATCCAGGGTCGGATCGCCTTCGGTGCCGGAAACCACCGGCAAATCGATCGCTTTTCCGGATTCGGAATCGGTCAGGGTCAGTTTACGTTCAGCCACCGTTTTCTCCTCTAAGGCCGTGCATGTCTTGAGTCGTACCGGCGATCGCTACCGGCGCTTGCGCTGATCGAGAGCCGCGCGCCGCAATACGAAGCCGTATGGAAGCTCGAAGTATCTCACAAATCGTGGTTTTTCTGCATGACAGCGCGCTCACGACTGGCCCAATCCACGGGCGAGAGCTCAGGCCATTCGGCCGCGTCAATGGTTGCCCGGTAGGCGTGCCAGGTCGCATGGCCGAGCAGGGGAAGGATCAGCAGAAAGCCCAGCCAGGCGGTCAGCGCGCCCAGAATCACGCTGGCGACGATGATGCCGGCCCAGACCAGCATCGGGCCCTTGTTGCGAAGCACGGCGTTGATGCTGGTCACCACGGCGGTGACGGCATCGGCACGTCGGTCCATCAACATCGGCAGCGAAAACGCGCTGGCCGCAAAAACCACGGCCGAAAACATCGCGCCCACGGCACTGCCAATACCCAGAAAAACCATCAGATCCGCCCAGCCGGGCTCTGCCATCGCGGGGAAAAAGATGTAGAGGGTATTGGCCGCCCGCGCCCAGACCAGCAGAACGATAATCAGCATGACCGCAAAAAACAGCGCGCCCCGCACCGACTGAGCGGCATCTGCCACGCTGCGAGCGAGGCTGACCTTGCGGCCGAGCTCCAGTCGCCGTGAGATGGCATACAGCGTCAAGGCCAACCAGGGTCCGACAAACACGAAACCGCTGACCAGGCCCAGATACAGGCCGAGATTGCCCCAGCGCCAGGCAGCAGCGCTTATCAGATAGCTCAATATCACCAGTACCGCTCCCCAGGTCAGACTCTGGCGCGGGGCCCGGCGAATGTCAGACCAGCCCTTGCTGATCCAGCGCCATGGATCAGCCAGCGTGAGGCGTCGACACGGCGCGACGAGCGGCAACTCTTCCGGCGGGCGTGGCGTTTCGATTTGCGGATTCATCATGACTCCCGATCAGTGAATCGTTCGCTCAGTATGCCCGTCCCTCTCGCCATTCGCACCTTGGCCCAGCCGTGCCCTCAGCCCGTCCCGCGGCTTTCGTCGAGGGCGTTCCTGCCGGCTCTCGGAAGCGCGAGACCGTGCTGCTTGAGCAATGCAATGATTTCTGCATCACGCGCCGGCATCTGTTCAAGCAGATGCGCTCGAAAAGCCAGCGCGGCCGGCGTTGCCGCCTCCGTGCGTTGGATCAGTGACCAGCGAACCGGCGCCGGGAAATGCGGCACCCGCAGCAACACCAGGCGCCTGGCCTGGAGCTCCAGCTTGACGGCATGCAGTGAGATTATGGCCAGTCCGTATCCGGCCATGACCGCCTGCTTGATCGCCTCGTTGCTGCCCAACTCGAGCGAAGGCTGAAGATCAGCGCCAAAGTGGGCCAGCCAATCTGCGGTCCACAACCGCGTTCCCGACCCGGTTTCACGGACCACGAAACGCTGTGCCGCCAGCGCGCTGAAATCGATCTTGGCGCGCTTTGCCCAGGGGTGGCTGGGCGCGGCAATCATGACCAGCGGATTCAGGCCCACAGTCTCAATCGTAAGATCACCTTTTTGTGGTGGTCGAGTCATGAGATAGCCATCATCCACCCCCTCACTCATGCGCTCCAGCAGGCGATTTCTCGGCAGGATGGTCAGGCTGGCCTCGATACCCGGATGAGCGTCCTGAAATTGTCCGAGCAGGCCGGGCAGCAGGTATTCGGCCGTTGACACCGCGGCAATCCGCAACCGTCCTCGCTCGATGCCGCGACGCGCCGACAGCCGCTGCTCAAGTCGTTTGAGCTCGGCATCGATTCGCCGCGCCGCTTCAAGCGCATCATGGCCGGCCTCGGTGAGCCGCAGCTTGCGTGAGCTGACCTGATACAGCGGCAGACCCAGAGCCTCCGAAAGCTGGCCCAGCTGGATCGAGAGCGTCGGTGGCGTCAGGTGCAGACGGCGCGCCGCCGAAGTAATCGAACCTTCTTCAGCAACGACGCGCAGAATTCGCAACTGGTGCAGGGTCAGCTTCATGCGCAGCCATTCCTTGAATTAGATTTTTATCTAAGCATACACACTTATAAATTAACTTTTATTTATCCTAGCTCGTCGCTATCGTTGCCCTCATCCCAACTTTCCCCAAAGGACACCGACATGGCCCTGAGCATTGACGAGATGAAGCTGGCCCTGGTTCAGCACCGCCCTGCCCCGACCGACGTAGCACTGGCCGAGGGTGACGGTATCGGACCGGAAATCACGTCTGCCGTATGCCGAGTGCTGGAAGCCGCCGACGCCAACATCAGATTCACTCCGGTCAGCATGGGCGAACGCAGCTATCTGGATGGCGTGAGCTCGGGTATTCCAGCCGACGCCTGGGATGTCATTCGCAAGCATCGCGTATTGCTCAAAGGACCGATCACAACGCCCCAGGGTGGCGGCTACAAGAGCCTGAACGTGACCCTGCGCAAGGCGCTGGGCCTGTTTGCCAACATCCGCCCCTGCCGAGCCTGGCATCCCTGGATCGAAACCCGCCATCCGGACATGGATGTTCTGATCGTTCGCGAGAATGAGGAAGACACCTACGCCGGCATCGAGCATCGCCAGACCCCCGAAGTGACCCAGTGTCTCAAGTTGATTTCCGAGCCCGGCTCAGAGCGCCTGATTCGTTACGCCTTCGAGCTGGCGCGTGCTCAGGGTCGTCGCCGCGTCGACTGTTTTTCCAAAGACAACATCATGAAGATCACCGATGGCCTGTTTCACCGCGTCTTCGATCGCGTCGCGCAAGCGTATCCGGACATCGAATCCGGGCACATGATCATCGACATTGGCACCGCCATGCTGGCCGATCAACCCGAGCGCTTCGATGTAATCGTCGCGCCGAATCTCTACGGCGACATCATTTCCGATGTCGCCGCCCAGATCACCGGATCGGTCGGCCTTGGCGGCTCGGCCAATATCGGTGAGAATATTGCCATGTTCGAAGCGGTCCATGGCTCGGCTCCGGACATCGCGGGTCGGGACATGGCCAACCCCTCCGGCATGCTGCTGGCCGCTATCGATCTGCTGCGCTACATCGGCGACAGCGAAAGCGCCAGCCGCATCCACAGCGCCTGGCAGGCCACGCTGGCCGATGGCCTGCACACGGCCGATATCTATCGTCCGGGCAAGAGCAGGCAGCGTGTTGGCACACGCGCCTTCGCCACTGCCATCATCGCGCGACTGAACACCAGCGAGCAGGACGCGGCTGATGGCGCAGACGCCCGCTGGCCCAGCGTAGAGGTCGGCTGGCCCTCGACCCGGCGCCCGGAGAAAGCCCTGATCGGCGTGGACGTCTTCCTCGACTGGGACCGGAACGGGCGCAATCCGAATGCACTCGGCCAGCAGGTCCAGCGTCTGACAGACGGGCTGAACCTGAAGCTGGCGCTGATCACCAACCGCGGCGTCAAGGTCTTTCCCGACGGCTTGCCGGAAACCCGCTGCACGGATCACTGGCGTTGCCGCTTCCGTTCTGAAGACCAGCAGGACATCAGCCACGCGGCCGTGATCGAACTATTGGGTCGCTTTGCCGCAGCGGGTATGGACTTCATCAAGACCGAGCACCTCTACACCTTCGACGGCAAGCCGGGGTTCTCACTCGGCCAGGGAGAATGAAGCTGAGCGAGTCGGCAACGGCCACTTGATGGCGACAATTGGTTCGACAATCGATTCAACAATCGATTCAGACGTCGACGAACTGCTCGGCCGCCCCCACCCAGCGCTCGATCAGCAGGGAACCAGAGCTGGCGTCCAGACCGGACGCCAGCTCTGCAACCTGATCCAGCAGATCACCATCGCGGGCGAGATCGGCAATCCGGAAGCGCAGCATGCCGGTCTGGCGCGTCCCCAGCACCTCGCCCGGCCCACGTAACTCCAGATCCTTTTCCGCAATCACGAAGCCATCGGTGGTTTCGCGCATGACACCCAGGCGAGCCTGGGCCATCTGGCCCAGCGGCGGCTTGTACAAGAGCACACAAGAGGCCTGATCTGCGCCGCGACCGACGCGACCGCGCAGCTGATGCAGCTGTGACAATCCCAGGCGTTCGGCATTCTCGATCACCATCACGCTGGCATTGGGAACATCCACACCTACTTCGATCACCGTGGTGGCGACCAGCAGATCGGTCCTGCCGGCGCTGAAATCGGCCATGATGGCCTGCTTCTCGGCCGGTTTCATGCGGCCGTGAATCAATGTGACCCGGAATTGGGACAGCGTCTGGGTCAACTCACGGGCGCGCGTCTCGGCCGCCTCGGCCTCCAGCACCTCCGACTCTTCAATCAGGGGACAGACCCAATAGGCTTGCCGTCCCTGCCCCAGCGCATGGGTCAGCCGCTCGACCACTTGATCACGTCGCTGCTGGCTGGCGGCCACGGTCGTGACCGGCTTTCTGCCGGGCGGCAATTCATCAATGACCGATACATCCAGACCAGCATAGGCGGTCATGGCCAGCGTCCGGGGAATCGGGGTTGCAGTCATCACCAGCTGATGGGGCAAGCGATTACCGCGCTTGCCCTTGGCGGCCAGCGCCAGACGTTGATGGACACCAAAGCGGTGCTGTTCATCGACGATAACCAGACCCAGATCGCGAAACGCCACCGCCTCCTGAAACAGTGCATGCGTGCCAATGGCCACATCGGCCGTGCCCTGCAGATCGGCCAGCGCAGCCGTTCGCGCCTTGCCCTTGACCTTGCCAGCCAGCCAGACCGTGCTCAAGCCCAGCGCCGCCAGTAACGGCGTCAGATTCTGGACGTGCTGTTCCGCCAGGATTTCGGTCGGCGCGATCAAGGCCGACTGGAAACCCGCGGACGCGGCGGTCACCAGCGCCGCCGCGGCCACCAGCGTCTTGCCCGAACCCACGTCGCCCTGAACCAGGCGTCGCATCGGCCGCTGCTTGGCAAGGTCGGCTGCGATCTCGGCCATCACCCGGGTCTGGGCAGCGGTCGGTGAAAACGGCAGCTGGTCAAGCAGGTTCTGAACGCGACCCTGCGTATCGACCAGACGTGGAGCCCGCTGCCTGGCTCGGGCGCGATTGAGTCGAGCCAGGGCCAGATGGTGGGCCGTCAACTCCTCCAGCGCCAGGCGCTGAACGGCCGGATGATCACCGTCAAGCAGCGCCGCCAGGTTCTCGTTTGCGGTCGGCGCATGAACAATGGACAGGGCCCGGGTCAACGTAAGCTCTGAATCAGAGCCGGGACGCAGACGGGACAGCGGGTCAGTCAGTTCAATCTCGCCACTCTGCAGACGCTTGACCGCGGCAGCCACCAATCCTTGCAGCGTCGCCTGACCGATACCCTGGGTGGTCGGATAAACCGGCGTCAGTGATTCCGGCAAGCGCAGCGGTTGATCAGGACTGAAGGTCTGACACTGCGGATGGACCAGTTCAAATCCTTCTGGACCGTACTTCGCTTCACCGAAACAACGCAGATACTGGCCTTCCTTGAGCTGGCGCTGCTGGCTGGGATAGAACCGAAAGTAGCGCAAGATGATCTGGCCCGAGTCATCAGCCAGGGTCGCAATCAGCATGCGACGACGACCGAAGCGTATTTCCTGATGAACCACCTGACCCTCGACCTGAACCGTCACGCCCGGCCGAACCCGGTTGATTGGCGTGATTCGGGTACGGTCCTCGTAGCGCAGCGGCAGATGAAACAGGAGGTCAAGCTCGCGCTCGATGCCCAGGGCCTTGAGGCGGGACGCTACCCGCTCGCCGACGCCGGTCAGCTCGGTAATCGGGCGATCTGCAGATGGGCCCGAGCCAGTCACTGCTCAGTCGATCGAGGCGCCCTGCGAACGCACGAGCACCGCATCCATCTCTACGTCCACGCCCTTTGGCAACGCCGCAACCTGCACCGCGGCCCGGGCGGGATACGGCTCGTTGAAGTAACTGGCCATGATCTCGTTGACCTCGGCAAAGCGACCCAGGTCGGTCAGAAAGACGTTCAGCTTTACCACATCATCCAGACCCGAATCCGCTGCCCGGGCCACGGCAGCGAGATTATCGAAGACACGCCGGCAGCGGTCGGCAAAGTCACCGTTGATCAGCTCACCGCTGACCGGGTCCAGCGGAATCTGTCCCGAAAGGTAGACTGTATCGCCAGCCTGGATGGCCTGCGAATAGGGGCCGATCGCGGCCGGCGCATCATCGCTGTGTATCGGGCGCTTGCTCATTCAAGATCTCTCGCTGCCAAGACAATTCGATTTTCTCATTCTCGTTCAGTGACCCGATGCTCAGGTCATTTCGCGCGTGACCCGAATGACGTTCGGATTACGCTTGAGGCGGCGCATCACGCGCGCCAGCTGGACCCGGTCGGTAACGCTGAGTACGAAGAACAATGTTGCGGTTTCGAGGTTCGCGTCCTTCTGCTCGATTCGCTCGATGTTGGCACCGACCTGGCTCAGGGTTGAAGATACCGACGCCAGAACGCCCGGACCGTTGATGGTGAGCAGTTTAAGCAGCACCGGGAAGTAGCCGTCGGTGAGCGGCTCCCAGGTCACGTCGATACAGCGCTCGGCATTGTTCTTGCGCAGCTCGTGCACGTTGGGGCAGCGCTGCCGGTGAACCACAATGCCCTTGCCGGGCGACAGATAGCCCATCACCGGATCGCCCGGAATCGGGTGGCAGCAGCCGGCGTAGGTGATGGCATTGCCTTCGTTGCCGCCGACCGTGATGATGGTCGCGGTGTCATCTTCGGCCCGGCCACGTTGGGTGATCGGCAGCAGCTTGTGGGCCACCATCCCGGCCAGCATGTCACCGCGCGCGATCTGCATCAGCAGATCTTCGACCTGCGCCATCCCCAGCTTGGCGAGATAGCGCTCAAGGCGGCGCTGCGAAATCTTTTCCAGCGACGACCCGCGGCGAATCAGCGCTTGATCAAGCAGTCGGTCACCAATCGCCACCGAATCGGCCTGTTCCAGGTTCTTCAGGTGCGAGCGAATGGCGCTGCGCGCTTTCGAGGTGACCACGAACTCGAGCCACTCGGGCAGCGGTTTGTGACCTTTCTCGGTGACGATCTCGACCGTTTGACCATTCTCCAGTCGCGTTCGCAACGGCATTCGATCCTGATCGATCCGGGCCGCGATGGCCTGGTTGCCGACGTCGGTATGTATGGCGTAGGCAAAATCAAGCGCCGTGGCGTCGGACTTCAGATCGATAATCTTTCCGCGCGGCGTAAAGACAAAAATCTCGTCCGGGAACAGTTCGGCCTTGGCCGTGTCCATGAATTCGCTGGAATCGGGCGATCGATACTGCGTGTCGACCAGCTTGAGCAACCACTCGCGTGCGCGCACTGCCGTGGAGCGATCGGGCGTGGCCTTGTACAACCAGTGAGCGGCGGCACCTTTTTCGGCGACCAGATCCATTTCTTCAGTACGAATCTGGACTTCCAGCGGTACGCCATCAATGGAGGTCAGAACGGTATGCAGCGACTGGTAGCCGTTGGGCTTGGGCAGCGCGATGTAGTCCTTGAAACTGCCCGGCTTGGGGCGATAGAGGCTATGCGCGACGCCCAGAGCCTGGTAACAGTGTGGCTCGGAATGCGTGATGATGCGAAACGCGAAAAGATCCGAGACCTGCTCGTAGGACAGGCTCTTGTCGCGCATCTTGCAGTAGATCGAATAGGGCGTTTTCGTGCGACCCTCGATACGGCAAGGAATGCCCGCTTCACTGAGCCGCTTTTTAAGATCGGATGTGACCGAATCGATCACGTCCTGGCGATTGCCAGCGACCGCGGCGACGCGCTTGCCGATGACCTTGTAGCGCAAGGGATAGAGGTTCTTGAAGCCCTGTTCTTCAAGCTCTTCCTTGAGCGCGTTCATGCCCAGGCGCTCAGCGATCGGCGCATAGACCTCAAGGGTTTCCGACGAAATCCGGCGCCGGGAGTCCGGCGACATGGCGCCGATGGTGCGCATATTGTGGAGCCGATCGGCCAGCTTGATGAAGATCACCCGGAGGTCGCGGCTCATGGCCAGCAACAGCTTGCGGAAACTCTCAGCATCCGCCTCCTGGCGGGTACGGAATTTCATCTTGTCCAGCTTGGTCACCCCATCAACCAGACGGGCGACCTCTTCGCCGAACTCGCGAACCAGATCATCGTGTTCCAGCGGCGTGTCTTCGACCGTGTCGTGCAGGATAGCCGCAGTAATGGTCTGCTGGTCCATTCGCATCGCTGCCAGAATCTGAGCGACCGCGACGGGATGGAGAATGTAGTCTTCACCGGAGCGGCGCTTCTGCCCTTTATGGGCTTCCTCACCGATTTCGTAGGCGCGCAAAACGCGAGCGACCTGCTCGGGCTCCAGATAGGTGTTGAGCAGGTCGCGGAGTTGACGGACGGGTGCTGGAAGCATCAGGTCCGACCGAGCATCAATGTTGACAGCTGTGAATCCAGCGCATCAGAGGTCGATATCAGTCTTCGTCATCGGGCGGCGGCGGCACTTCGGCCTGCATGGCCGCCAGACGCGCGTCCAGATCGGCCTGAAGCCCCCCGATATTCTCCTCGGTCACCAGGCCTTCGGCAATTTCGCGCAGAGCGATTACCGTCGGCTTGTCCGAGGCTTCGTCGACCAGCGGGTCGGCGCCGTTGGCGAGCATACGCGCGCGCTGGGACGCAGTCACTACCAGTTCGAAACGATTGGGAACTGCTTCTACGCAGTCTTCTACAGTTACTCGAGCCATGGGTTCATCCTGTCAGTCTGCTCAGGCGGTGCCGTTATTGACACTGTCCTTGGGTGCAAATCCGGAAGTCGGCAACTGCTCCAAACCACATCAGGCGGTTCGAAGCGGACCCGTTCTTTCCGGAGAATCAATCCTCTATTGTATCCCGCGCGGGTGATTCCTCCAAGAGCCGAATAACATGCGGGTACTGACGAATCCGGCGTAGCGGCCAGACCCGGATGATTGCTGTCAACTCATCCAGCGCGGTCTCGAAGTCGTCATTGATCACCATCCAGCGAAAATCGCCGCAGTCCGCCAGCTCCGCGCGCGCCTCGCCCAGGCGTCGCGCGATGACCTCAGCGCTGTCGGTATCGCGGCCGGTCAGGCGCTCGGCCAGCGTTTTCATCGACGGCGGAAGAATGAACATGCTGCACAGACCCGGAAATTGCTCTCGAACCAGGCGCGCGCCCTGCACGTCGATTTCCAGCAGGACGTCTCGGCCCGCATTCCACAGGGCTTCGACGCGGTCCTTCCGGGTGCCGTAATAATTACCGTAGACCTCGGCATGTTCAAGATACTCGCCGGCTTCGATGCCGGCCTGGAACGCCTCGACACTGACAAAATGGTACTGCTCGCCGTCAATCTCGCCACGCCGCGCCGGCCGCGTCGTGTCCGACACCGACAAGGCCAGCTTTGGACAGCGCGCCAGTAGCGCCCGCATCAGACTGGTCTTGCCGGCACCCGAGGGCGCCGCGACCAGATAGAGTTCGCCCCTATTCGACATTCTGGATCTGTTCCCGCATCTGTTCGATCAATACCTTCAGCTCGACCGCGGCCTGCCCGGTTTCGGCCAACGCGGCCTTCGAACCCAGCGTGTTGGCTTCACGGTTGAGCTCCTGCATCAGGAAGTCCAGACGCCGCCCCACCGGCTCATCGAGGGCCAGGACGCGGCGAATTTCAGCGACGTGGGTATCAAGGCGATCCAGTTCTTCATCAACATCGAGCTTTTGCAGCTGCAGGACCACTTCCTGTTCGATGCGGCCGGGCTCGATCGGCTGCTTCAATCCCTCGAGCCGTTCGCGGAAACGGGTATCCAGGGCGGCCCTGATTTCGGGCAGGTGACGTCGAACCTCGGCCACCTGGGTCTCGATTCCAAGCAGACGGCTCTCGATCATCTGGTGCAGCGCCTGGCCTTCCTGCTCGCGCGCCGCGATAAAGGCCTCGATGGCCTGACCCAGCAGTTGCAGCGCGATGTCCTGCTCGTCCGCCATGTCCGGGCATTCCGTAATCAGCAGCCCAGGCCAGCTCATCAGCCGAACCAGGTCAGGCCTGGCGGAATCCCCGTCCAGACTGGCCAGCGCGCTGTGCGCATTCAGCAGAGCCGTAGCCAGCGCCTTGTTGAGCTTGATTTCGGCGCTGGCAACCGCAGCATCCGCCTGAAATCGCAGATTGGCTTCGACCTTGCCGCGCTGCAGCGCGGCCTTGAATCGCTGGCGAATTTCAGGCTCGAGACCACGGAAATCTTCCGGCAAGCGCAGACTGACGTCCAGGTAGCGGTGATTGACCGATCTCAGTTCCCAGGACAGGGTGCCGCGCGGGGTGTCGGTGGTGCTGGCCGCGTAAGCGGTCATGCTGCGGATCATGCGGGTTCTCGCAAGTCAATTCGGCCCGTCATGGTAACCTTGCCGACCCGTTCAAACCAAGGACAATGCATGCGCCCCTCCGGCCGCCAGCCCGACGAACTCCGTACTCTCCAGATCGAGCGCAACTTCACCATGCACGCCGAAGGATCGGTCCTGATTTCCTGTGGTGACACCCGCGTACTCTGTACCGCCAGCCTGGAAGAGCGCGTGCCACCCTGGCTGCGCGGCAAGGGCTCGGGCTGGGTTACCGCAGAATACGGCATGCTGCCGCGCGCAACCGGCTCACGCAACGCACGCGAAGCCGCGCGCGGTAAACAGGGTGGCCGAACCCTGGAGATTCAGCGCCTGATCGGTCGCAGCCTGCGCGCTGTCGTCGATCTGGAGGCCCTGGGTGAGCGCTCCATCACGCTGGACTGTGACGTGATTCAGGCCGACGGTGGCACCCGCACCGCAGCCATCACCGGGGCCTACGTTGCCCTGGTCGACGCCATCAATACACTTATCAAAGCCGGCAAGATCAAACGCAATCCGATCCACGGCGCCATTGCGGCAGTTTCGGTCGGCATGCTCGGCAGCGATGCCGTACTTGATCTGGACTACGCCGAAGATTCGACCGCTGATACCGATCTGAACGTGGTGATGAACGACGGCGGTGGCTTTATCGAGGTCCAGGGCACGGCCGAAGGCCATGCATTTCGCCGCGAAGAGCTTGATGCCATGCTGGCCCTGGCTGAGAAAGGCATCAAGGAACTGATCCTGGCTCAGGAGCACGCGTTGAATGCTGTTTGAAAAACGCCAGCTGGTTCTGGCCAGCGGCAACGCTGGCAAGCTGAAAGAGCTGGCGCATCAACTTGCGCCGCTGAAAATCGAGGTCCACTCGCAAGCGGAATTCAATATCGACCCGGTCGACGAGACCGGATTGACCTTCATCGAGAACGCCTTGCTCAAGGCGCGCGAAGCCAGCCGGGTTTCCGGCCTGCCTGCACTCGGTGACGACTCAGGCCTGGTGGTTGAGGCGCTGGACGGTGGGCCCGGCATTCGCTCGGCACGCTTCGCTGGTGAGGACGCAGACGACGCGCAGAACAACGCCAGGCTTCTCGCAGCCCTCGAGGGCTTGCCGGACGATCGGCGCAAAGCCCATTTCCACTGCTGCCTCGTGCTGCTCAAACATGCTGAAGACCCCGACCCGATCATCTCTCAGGGTCGATGGCATGGCCAGATACTGACCACAGCGCAAGGTGCGGGCGGATTCGGCTACGACCCGCTGTTCTTCGACCCCAGGCAGGGCGTTTCGGCCGCTGAACTCAGTCTGTCGGAAAAGGCGCGGATCAGCCATCGCGGACTCGCCCTGCGCGCGCTGATCAACCAGCTTCAAGCCCGCAGCTGAGACGCCGGCAGCCAGCTGTCATGTCCGATACGCGTTTGCAGCTGCCTCCGCTTTCGCTGTATATCCACCTGCCCTGGTGCGTGGCCAAATGCCCCTATTGCGATTTCAACTCGCACGCCCTCACAGGCGAGCTGCCGCAAGACCGCTACGTCGATGCGCTGCTGGCAGACCTGGAAGTCGACCTGCCGCGCGTCTGGGGCCGAACGGTGCAGACGGTGTTTCTGGGCGGCGGCACGCCGAGCCTGTTTTCGGCGGAATCCATTGACCGGCTGATGTCGGGCGTCCGCGCACGGGTTGCCCTGGCCCCCGAAGCCGAGATCACGATGGAGGCCAACCCGGGGGCGGTAGAATACGACCGCTTCGAAGCCTACCGAGCTGCCGGCATCAACCGGATCAGCCTGGGCGTTCAGAGTTTCGATGCCGACCAGCTCAAGACGCTCGGTCGAATTCACTCCTCCGACGAGGCCCATCAGGCGATCGAAGCCATCAAGCAGGCCGGTTTCCAGCGATTCAACATCGATCTGATGTGGGCGCTGCCCGGGCAGGATGTCGAGGCTGCCCTGCGCGATCTCGATCAGGCACTGGCCTTTGGTCCGAGACACCTGTCTCATTATCAGCTGACCCTTGAGCCGAACACGCTGTTTGCCGCGCACCCGCCCAAGCTTCCGGATGAAGATCGGGTTATCGACATCCAGGAGGCCTGCGCTGAGCGGCTGCAAACCGCGGGGTTCGAAGACTACGAAATTTCAGCCTGGAGCGCGCCCGGTCAGGCCAGCCGGCACAACCTGAACTACTGGCGCTTTGGCGATTATCTGGGCATCGGCGCCGGTGCCCACGGCAAAATTACCCTGCCGGCCGACGGCAGCATTCGGCGTACGCGCCGTAAATCTCACCCGCGGCCGTATCTGAACGGACTCGAAAACGGCCAGTTCATCGCCGAAGACTGGGCGGTGGCGCCGACCGACCGGGCTTTCGAGTTCTTTCTCAATCGGCTGCGTCTCAACGAGCCGGTAACCCTGGCCGAATTCGAAGCACGCACTGGACTGAGCCCGGCATCGATCAGCGCCCCGGTCGAACGCGGGCGTGAGCTCGGCCTGCTGCAAGCCGACCGTGGCGACGGCGCGATCGTGCGCAGCGACCACGGCAGAAATTTCCTCAATGATCTGCAGATGCTTTTTCTCGATCTCAAAGAATGACATCGAGCCCGGCGCACATCGCGCCGGATGCTTTGGCATACTGATGGACTGACCTGACATCGGCAAGCCCATGCGCTCGATCACTCCCATCTTGACCCTGCTGATCGGCATCGCGATTCTGCTCGCCGGCAACGGGCTGATCGGCACGCTTCTGGGCGTGCGCGGCGGCATCGAAGGCTTTTCCAGTCTGATGCTTGGCCTGATCGTGGCCGGCTACTTCGCCGGATTCGTCGCCGGAACCTTTGTCGTGCCGCCGCTGATTCGCCGTATTGGCCACGTCCGCTGTTTTGCCGCTCTGGCCTCGGTGTGCTCGGTAACGGTCCTGATTCACGGACTGATCATCCATCCTGCCGTCTGGTTCGTCGCTCGCGTCGTCGGCGGGCTTTGCATTGTCGGGATCTACATCGTCATCGAGAGCTGGCTCAACGAGCAAACCAGCAATGAACAGCGCGGACACGTATTTTCAGCCTATATGACGACCACGCTGATCGGCCTTGGCATTGGCCAGGCCCTGCTGCTCAGCGCTGATGTCGGTGGCCTAGAGCTGTTTGCATTGGCCTCGGTGCTGATGTCGATCGGGCTGGTGCCGGTGGCCCTGACGCGGGTCACTGAGCCGGTACTGGCAACCGTTCAGCGACTCGGTCTGAAAGCGCTGTATGGCAGCTCGCCGCTGGGGGTGGTCGGCGCACTGTTCTCCGGGGTTGGCAACGGTGCGTTCTGGGGGCTGGCACCGGTCATGGTTTCGGAGATCGGCTTGAGTCCACTGGTGGTCTCCGGCTTCATGGGCCTCAGCATCCTCGGCGGCATCCTGTTGATGTGGCCGGTCGGGCGCTTGTCAGATCACTTCGACCGTCGCAAGGTGCTGGCCTGGATCTGTCTATTGACCGGCCTGTTCGCCCTGGCCACGCTATGGCTGATGGCGATCAATCCCCTGCTGATTATGGTGGGAGGCTTTTTCTACGGTGCCTTTGGCTTCAGTATCTATGCGCTGTCGGCCTCCCACACCAACGACCATGTCGACAATCAGCACATGCTCGAAGCGGCATCCAGCCTGCAGTTGCTGTTCGGGGTGGGTGCCATTATCGGCCCCCTGAGCGCCGGTGCTCTGATGCACTGGATCGGACCCGAGACTCTGCTTGCGTTCATGGGCGTTGCCGCCCTGATTCCCGCGGCATTCGCCGTTTGGCGGATGCGGGTTCGTGCAGCGATTCCGCACGAGCTGCAAACCGACTGGCGGCCGCAGTTTGCGACCTCACCGACCGCACTGGAACTATTGCCCGATGTCGACAGTGAGTCAGATGAAAATCTGCCAGACGCAGCGAATGAGGACGAGAAGGAAGAGAAAATAGAAGAAGTAAAAAAGGAAGACAAACTGGCGGCAACATGAATCCTATGGCTTGACCGGCAGGGTCAGCCTGACTCGAAAGCGGGCTTCATCGCTGTCGATACTCAAACTCGCACCTTCTTCATAGGCCAGCGCAAGACGCTGGCGGATATTATCCAGGGCCGTACCATTACCGGTCCGTGACTGCTGACTCTGCGACGGCACCGGGTTTTCTATCGTTATCCGGATTCGACCGAAACGCAGTGGCTGCAAGCTGACGTTCAGCGTACCGCCCTCTCGACGAGCGGCGATGCCATGAACTACTGCATTTTCGATCAGGGGCTGGATCAGCAAGGCGGGCAGCTCGAGCTCTTGATCGATCCGGTCATCGATCAGCCACTCCACCTGCAAACGCTCACCCAGGCGCAGCGACTCGATACGCAGATAACCGCGCACCAGCTCCAGCTCCTCAGCCAGGGTATGCCGGGCATCCGAACGCAAACCGATTCGCAACAAATCTGAAAGATCGAGCAGCGCCTCTTCTGCCTGAACCGGACTGCGATGGACAAGCTCGGTAATGGTGTTGAGTGCGTTGAACAGGAAATGCGGACGAATCCGCGCCTGCAGGGCGTCCAGGCGGGCACGTGAATCCGTCGCCACGCGACGACGCCAATAGGATTGGAGGACCAGGTAGCGAGCAAACGCAAACGCCAGCAAGGCCGCCAGCACGCCGTTTCTAAGCAGTAGCCAGGCCGTCGGCATGTCTGAAAGCAAGAACCCGCCCCAGGCCAGCGCCAGGCTCGACGTCACGGTTACACAGGTCGCGACAACGGGCAGAAGGATAACGATGTGTGTCGGCGACTTGAGCAATCCGGCGCGATCGAGTCGACAGAAAGCGAGCACGCTGATCAGAACCAGCCACTGCACGAACAACAGGCTGAGGCCAAAATCGACCCAGAAATTCCTCAGCCAGTGCTCACCACCCAGGGTTAAAACCAGTGCAAGCAAGGCACCAAGCAGAAGATAAACCAGAAGCGAGCCGGGAGAGCAGAGATCCTGGGTGGTCGACGAGGAAAGTTTGCTCTCCGGAATGTTCATGGCAGGGCTAGTGTACCCGCAGAACTATCACCTTCTGCCGTTCAGCCGGAATCAATTGCCGTCGGCAATTGATTACCAGCAATCAGCCACCGGATCAGTACCAGTGACGCCGCGCACGCCCGCGTGGGTCAGGGTGAATGAGGCGCAGTCTGGATCATTGGTGGCTTGCGAACCCAGCGGCGCTGCGGTCAAGGTAAAAGTCGTGGCGGCCACGACACCGGTCACGGAATAGACACCATTTTCAGACGTGATCGGAAAGCTGACGGTGCAGTCACCGCTGTCATAGCGGCTGAAGCGGCTGTAGCATCGTTCAAGCGACTGGGCCGCATTCTGCAGGGTCACCGTCCCCTCAGCTCGGTTGGTCGCAATGACATAGCGCGAGTAGGACGGAATCGCGATAGCCATCAGAATCGCAAGAATGGCCACGGCAATCACCAGTTCGACCAAGGTGAAACCCGAAGCCCCCAGGCTACTGCCGTTACGCTGCATGTGTCGCATCATTGACTCCAGATCGACAGAATTAGTGGCTCGTTGCCGCGGCTTGGCTCGGTGCCGTCGGTCTGCATCATCACTTCCATCCCTGGGAGCAAGTCTTGGACTGACAGGGCCTGATTATCTGCCCGGGCATACTGAGATCCATTCGACACCATTCGATACCACTGCCCGTTGATGCGAACTCGCATGGCTTCGGCATCGACCGCTTCGATCACGGCCACCGCAGGTATCGAACGTGCCATATCGCGCCCCTCTGCAAGCTCGACGGACCGAGCTTGAGAGGGCGCCATCTGAGCCTGGACAGCCACGGTAGCCCCGACAAGGATCAATAACAAACCAATCGTAGTCTTCATCTCAAAACCTCGTTTCATTATCGAACCTGACGCCAGGCTTGTCGGCCTTCGCACACGGTACCAAGCACCTGGAAGTTACCTCCGGCGCCCAGCAATCCGAGCTGGCGGCACCAGTTGTCGCGCACTCCACCGGCCGTTCCCGGAGGCGTTGAAGGATCAGTCGGTGGCGTGCAGTTGGGATCCGAAGGATTGCAGTCCGGCTGCGGTGTGGTCACACCCGGGTCACTGCCCGGCGAACCCGTTGAGCCCGGTGCGTCGCGGATACCGATAACAGGCGCGAGTGCAGCACCGGTGCCGATCTCGATGCCGCCCGTGTTCGAGTTGCCGTCCGGGAACAGGCCACCACCCGAAAGAGCATTCAGTACATACGCACGCTGAATACCACCTGAGGTACAGGGATCATTGGCCGGCTCCATAGGAACCAAAGATGACCCGGCCTGCAAACACGATCGGGGTAAACAGCACCCGTTCACCCGATGGCGCACCGACGGTCAAACCGGCGTACCAGCCCTTGGCCGCAGCGCCTGAGGGTTGGAATACCCGGGTGCCGCCCGGCCCTGCCGTGACTGCGACCTCATCAAGCAGGGAAATCGACCCCACCGGCGAATCCACGTCTCGAATCGCATAGAAACGGTCAAGGGTAGTAGAGTTGAGTCGATCAGCATTCTCGATCAATTTCCCGGTGCCGAAAAACACCATGTTGCCCTCCACCGGGTGGAACGCCACATTGGGGGCTGAAATGATCGGCCGACCATCAGGGTCCGTAAACAGGGGAGCGCCACCGAAGCTGGCAGAAACACCACCCGCATCGACTTCGAAGCGCCACATGTTGCCCTCGATGTCGCCGGCATAGATATAGCTGACGTGAAGAGGATCATCCGCAGTGGGCACCAGAGCAACGCCGGACAGCCCGTTACCGCCGTCAGCACCGACCGGCACTTTCGCAAACAAGGATCCATCGTCCAGATTCACCACGTAGACGTAAGCCTGGTTATCTTCAGAGTTGTAGCCGTTGCCGAAGGCTGCAATCCAGGGGCCACCGTTGATTTTTCCGATCGAAGGCTTACCGAAGGTATAGCCGAGGTCCGGATCATCTTCAGCGGTGAATTCCCAGAGCACGTCATTGACGGGATTGAAGCCCTGGGGTTCCGTGATATCCAGCGCATAGATGCCTCGACCGCCTGCGCCCAGGGAACCGACCAGGTAGGTACCCCAGTTCGCCCCCAGCTTGGCATCCGCGACTGCCATCTGGCCATCGACGAAAAACTGGTGGCTGTAACCCGGATCAGCAAGCATCGGGAGCTTTTTGTGGACTGCCGATGGGATATAGGCGAAATATTCCTCAAGCGTCACGGCATCAAAGGCATGCAACATGCCGTCATTTGCGCCGACAAAAACCGTGTTGCGACGAGAACCGGTGCACGGCGGCGATTCGCAGGCATCTCTTGGGTCGCGTTTGGTCGTGTCGATGTAATTCAGGTAGCTGGCATCAACGGCGGCCCAGCCTTCGTTGCCCGGGCCAGAGAAGACAGGCTGCGACCCGACGATGTCGCCGAGCATGCTGTCGCGAGCACGGAACACGCCCAGCCCAGCGTTCAGATCGCCAGAGAGATAATCAAACAGTTCGGTCGCGTCCCATGCAGGCGGCGCGTCATCCATGACCCGCGCGACCAGGTTTGTGGTCGGCGAAAAGACCATGCCTTGATCTGCTGCTGGGTCCCAGGTGCCGATCGTCCTCGCGTTCCATCCAAGCGAATCGAGCTGTGCCGCAGCGGATTCAAGCTCATCGCCCGTCACCACGTCCAGTGCCAGCAAGTCTCCACTCCAGTCTTCTGAATCGAAGCCTGCAGTGTAGACCACCGACCCCTGATTCAATCGCGTAGATGATGCCGACAGGCCCGTGGTTGCGCCGGATCGCGCAACGATATCGCGCAGAATCTCGCCGAGCTGGGCCGCGAAGGCATCAGGATCAGACGCACTGAAAAAGCCGCCGCGACCGTTTATGCCAAAGTGAAGCAGATCATCGATCTTGGCCGGGTTGTCGTTGAATGGGTCACCCCAGTTCACGGCCGTTCCATTGGTTATGGCCAATTCGACAGCATCAGGATCCAGGTCGCCGGTAACGCCAAGACCGATGCCGAACGTGGTCAAGTGCTGCCAGAACGCGGTATCGACCTCATTGGTCGGTACGCGATTGGCGAGATCGGTCCGAAGGTCACGTTTCCAGAAATCCATGGCCACATCAGCCAGGGTGTTGGCGTTCGTATCTCTGAACGGATCAACAGGCGTGTATTGACCAGTAGTGCCGTCTGGTGCGGTATACGTCAGGCCCGCAATATTGTCTGAATTGCCGACCCCGGGGTTGCCGCCGTTCCAGAAGCCATCGGTCATCATGATGTGATAACTCTGACGACACGCCAGGTCAACGCCATTGTTAGCACCTGGCGTTGTTGACCAGGGACCTCTCGGATCATCGCGTTCGAAATAAATCCCCACATTGCGGGCGGCCGTTCTGAGTGGCGTGCCGTTGTTGTTAATCACGCGGCCATACAAACGATCGTAGAACCCTTCGCGAGAGGCACCCTCGAACGGGCGAACACCATCAATGATAGTGGAGGTGTTAACGCCATCAACCGACGTTGAACCCTGGTTGATAGCACCGAACCCTACGCGCGCTTGCGCCGGCAGCTCGGTGAATGCTCGGCCAATTCCGTTTCTTGCCGAGAGGATGCGAGACCGCGAATACTGGAACCAGTTCGCAAAATTCTGAATCTCTTCATTTCGAGTTCGGGTAATACCGCCTGGGCTCGTAAACGTTGCACCCGCCGGCGTGCCCGTGGTGATTTGAACGCGCGTGTAACTGGCCCGGGCCGTTGGGTCACCACCGTTGTAGTTGTAATAGGTAATGGGCCAATAGGTATGATTTCCGCCGCAGGGATCACAGAACGCCTGATTGAACGCATCGCCTCTGAACCAAGTGGCCGTTTGGGTCTGCTGAACGGTCAGGTTGAGCCCACCGAGCGCTGGGATGTCAGGATTGTAGAGTGCGTTGGTCGGGTTCGCGTTCGGCATATTGCTGCCATCGGCAAGCGCCCAGGGCCGATAGGTGATATCCGGGTTGTAGAACACGCCATTGTTGGCGGCGGATCGACCAAAGTAGTTGTGCAGACTATCGTCGCGGAAAGACGGAAGCTGATTTGCGTAGTTCACCCCCCCGTAGAGGCCATTGGGCCGCGGGAACATGAAAATCGTGAACTGGAATTGAGGCCCATCCGGCATGTATTCCCACTGCATCGAGCCCGAGTCATCAAGCGTAAACATGATGTTGGGGTCAATCGATACCGCCGCGAACAGCGGTGTTTCAGCAATGTCCAGATCGGCCGCGTTGGCTGAGGAGGGAAGCGCTGCAATGGACGCGTAGATAAATACCGTCAGAGCACAGCAGATTTTGGATTTCATAAACATCACTGTAGGCAGGTGTAGATGGATTGAACAACAGCTTCACTGATGCCAGTGGCCGATCGGCCGCTGGCAAGAATGATGTAACTTTCATTCTGGACCGTACCGCCGCCGAGCAAATTACTGGTAATTTGACTGCAGCTGGGCCGATTGGGCACTGCGGCGATGAAGTAGCGCGCCCAGCCGTCGCCGCCGGGTTGAGCGACCACGGCAGGCGCCAGGGTCCATGCACTGGTGGGCACGTTATAGCCCGCCAGAACGCAGTCGTTGTCATCGACACCAAGGTCGTCGACGTTCGCTATGGAACCGAAACCGCCGGAACCACCGCCGATGCAGATGCCGTCAAACACGTCGGACTCGACCGCCTTGAGCGTCGACTCAGCCAGCTGGAACGCTTCGTTCGACTGCACCAGATTGCCCGTCATACGTTCCTGCATGACGGCCACGTTGCTGGAAGTCAGGCCAAGCAGCGTCAGCATCAAGAGCAGCACCAGAGCAACCAGCAGGGCCACGCCCTGCTGATGGCGCATGAACTTTGGCCCTGCGCCCAAGGATGCGCTGCTGACGGCGCTGCCTGAAAGAAACCTTTGCTCAGTCATCGACAATGATCCTGTTCCGAAGCGCGAGAACGGTCGAGGCGTCGTGACGCATCCTTGAATCAGACGGGTTGGTCACGAAGGTGCCTGCAAGATTGAAAACTCTATCGATATTGCCTGCCGAATCGAATTCTGAAGAGCGGTGCAGCATCGAGACGCGAGCAGCAATCACCGGCCACCAGTCTTCGATGTCATCGGCGGTCAGCCAGTTGCCGGCTTCGACGGTCTGGCCATCGCCAGCAGGCGCCGGATTGCTGTAGCCGTAGAGCACTTGCATGTTTTCCACGCCTTCTACAATCTCCTCGACCCGACCGCAGGGGCAGCTCGACAGGTCCATGCGGTACTAGCCTGGCTCGCCGCGAACCGAATTGAAGCCGACGAAGTAGGCCCAGATCTGAACCCGATACGCCTGTAGGGTCTCAGTCAGGTTGACTGACCAGTTGAGCGTGCCCGCGGCGACATTGCCCGGGCAGCCATCGCAACCGCCGCCGGCTGCACGGCTCAAATCATCGCCGGTTGCACGATTTCTGAACAGATCGGCAGACTGGCAATCCGTGACCAGGGCCAGATCGCCTTCTGCCAGGCCGTGTGGACCGTCCAGCCCAAGCACGACATCACCGGGCGCGCCACCGCCGCCCCAGGTCACGCCTGAAAGCGGAATCAGCGTCCGGGTGACGAATACATCGCTGTCAGCGACCGGGCGAATATCGGCACTGGCAGCAAACAGGGCCGGCAGGTCAAGCGCGGGCGTGGTGCCATCGAGCTGGCGCGGTTGCGTGCTCCAGGAACCCAGCGCTGCGGTGTTGTAGTCGGCATCAATCGTCAGCGTATCCGACAGACCGGTGCCGGCGAATTCCCAGCCAACAACGGGCTGGTTGGCGCCGAAAACGGCTTCCTGCCACCCGGGAACGACATCGACAAACTGATTGACCACCGGTCGCGTGCCGCAGAACCCGAGATTGGTCAGCCCGCGTGAATTGAACTGCATCTCGCCCAGCGCAAAACGAACGTTTTCCTGAACTCGAGCAAGCGTCTCGTTGGCCTGGTAGGTCGCCTTGCTGCCGGCAAAGAGCTGGAGCACCCCGGCGATGAGAATCAGGCCCAGCACCATCGCGATCATCAGTTCGACGAGACTGAAGCCCGAGGCCCGATGGGAGTTCGTTCGAGACAGCGTGCCTTTCATAAGTTGGTCACCACGGTAATTGTTTCTCCACCCGTCGGCTCATCGCCAAGTCGATCGTCTTGCCAGGTTACGGTTATGGTTGCAAGGGGCTCAGCCCACGCAACGGCTAGAACGCCACCGGGAAGCTGTTGGCTGATGCGCGTCTGCCACGCGGTGAAGTCCAATCCGGCAGGATCACCGCGGTTGACGCGCATGAAGTCGGCAATTTCATAGGCCGTATTTACCGCCTGGGTGCGTTGGTAGGCGCCCTGATTGGCCTGCAGGGAAAATCCCTGAAGCGCTGCCACACCCAACAGGCCAATGGCAAGCACAAGCAGGGTCACCAGAATCTCGATCAGAGAGACGCCTCGGCTGCGCTTGATCGACGTAATGGAATTCATGGGATTTTTCATGTGCAGGCCACCCGTTCTGCCGAAGCCTTGCCCGTTCTGACGATTTCGATATCTCTGGCCTGATCACCGGTGCAGTCAGGAATCGTTAGCGTCATGATCGCGGGGAAGGTCGCGCCGGCGCCGGCGTCGATATCACCGCGGGGCAGAAAACGAACGAAATCCAGATCGGCAGGTGCATTGTCCTGAGCCTCCACCGACGACGGCCGCCAAACCCGAATCCGCTGCACGACTGTTACCGCGTTACTACCGGTGGAGCCGACAGCATCGACAAAGACCATCCAGCCCACGCTCCAGTCATCGCCACAGACGGGGTTGGCACCGCCCGCGTCTACGTCGCTGGCGCACAGGGTGACCGGGCGCCCGCGCTTGACCGCTTCCGAACGTGCAAGCTGAAAAGCCGTGAGCAGATCGTTGGTCTGCGCGGTGATTCGGTTGTTCTGGAGGGCCGATCGAAAACTCGGAATCGCGATTGTGGTCAGAATTGCAGCAAGCGCAATCGTGATGATGAGTTCCAGGATCGTAAATCCACGTTGTCTGGGCTGCGGCATGAGTTCCCTAACTCGGTTTTCGGAGTTGGCATACTAGCCAGCGGGTCGTCAAACTGCCAGCGGGATCAGACCAGCGTGGCTCGCTTGCCGACAAACGGCATTCACGAGCGCAGAATTCACAACTATCAGGGGATTTTCGCCTGAATGTAAGGCGACTTGAAGCAGAAAAACTTGAAGCTACACTCCGGCCGCAGGGGGCCGGAGCGCATGAATCGATAAGGCTTACTTGCCGTAGCGCTTCTTGAACTTGTCGACGCGGCCGCCTGAATCAACCAGCTTGTGCTGGCCGGTATAGAACGGATGCGACTTGCTCGAAACTTCTACCTTCACCAGCGGATATTCGTTTCCGTCTTCCCAGGTGATGGTGTCTTTGGTCTGAACGGTTGAACGGGTCTTGAACACCAGATCGCTGGACAGATCCTGGAAGACCACGTCACGATAATTTGGATGGATGTCGGCCTTCATGGCTGCAATTCCTGTCAAAGTCTTAAAAATAGCCGGTTATTATCTCTCAAGCCCAGGGCGGGCGCAAGCATCGCGATAAGCGGGGTAAAATACCGGAATGGCAGAGAGATTAACACGAGGGCCGGGCTGGCGAGTCGCATCGGGCCATCAGGCGACCACCGATGCGGCCGTGGCCACCCTGGAAGCCGGCGGCAATGCCGCCGATGCCGCGATCGCGGCGGCCGCCGCCGCCTGCACGGCAGAACCCTTGCTGGCCTCGCTGGGCGGCGGCACCCTGGCCATCATCCGCCGTCCAGACGCCCCACCACTGGCGCTGGACGCGTTCTCTCAGACCCCGATAGCGCACAGCCCGGGCGAGCTGGACTTCTACCCCATACTTGGCCACTTCGGCACCGATACCCAGGAATTTCATGTCGGCATGGCGAGCATGGCGACACCGGGGACGCTGGCCGGCCTGACCGAACTTGGGCATCGATTCGGCCGACTGCCACTGACGGAGACGCTCAGGCCGGCAGTCCAGCTGGCCAATGACGGTGTGGCGCTGAACCAGATGCAGCGCTACACGCTAGAAATTCTCCAGCCTATCGTGCGCTCCAGCCCGCAATGCGCGCGCCTGTTCGGACTCAGCACCCCGGATTCGGACATCCCGGCACTGGGCACGCGAGTGGCCAATCCGGATTTCGCACGGTTCATGGAAGCATGGGGTCGCGAAGGTTCCGACGTGTTTTATCGGGGCGAACCTGCGCGCAGGCTTGCGCAGGCCTCAGAGCAAGGTGGCGGGCACCTTCGCCTGGCTGATTTCGAGCGTTACAGCGTTCATTGGAGACAGCCGCTGCAGTGGTCCTATCAAGGCGCCAGACTCTGGTCCACGCCGCCGCCCGCTTTTGGGGGCCTCATGCTGGCCATGGCCCTGGGCCGTCTGCAGGGTTCCGAGGCCGGGCATTCAAAATCGGATGAAGCGAACCTGCCTGCGCTGATCGATGCGCTGGACTGGACCGACCGCGCCCGACATCAGCTGGAGACCCCGGAAACGCTGTCCTCGACCAGCTGCCTTGAAGCCGCTTTCGCCGAACTGTGCGCTCGGCATGCTCTGGTTCAGGCCGGCACAACCCATATCAGCGTTGAAGACAGCGACGGGCTGGGCGTTGCCATCACGCTGTCCAACGGCGAGGGCTCGGGCACGATCGTTCCCGGCACCGGTATCATGATGAATAACATGCTCGGCGAGGAAGACATCAACCGATGTGGCTTTCACGCCTGGCCTCGCGATCGACGGCTGGCCTCGATGATGGCACCCACGCTGATCGAGCGAGACCAGGATCGCTGGCTGCTGGGCAGCGGCGGTTCGAACCGGATCCGCAGTGCTCTGACCCAGGTCATCGTGCATCTGATCGACCAGAACCGGCCGCTTCAGGACGCCATTCTGGCGCCCCGCTTCCACGTTGAATCCGGGCAAATCGCGGCAGAAGTGCCGACTGACGGCCCGGCCTCGATCGGCCGCGAATGGTGGACGCAGCATTATCCCGACAGCCGGCTGTGGCCGGATCGAAACCTCTATTTCGGCGGCGTCCATGCGATCAGCTCGAATGACGCCGCGGCGGATGTTCGACGTGAGGGGGCCGCCAGGACGGGTTTCGGACTCCCGAGCTGAGCTCGACAAGGCAAGCTCAGAGGGACGCAGGCTCGACAATCATCACTACCGGGTCGCTCAGAACTCGACCGGATCCATATCCACGTGCCAACGCACCTGACGCGCGAGGGGCAGCTTGTGCAGCGACTCAAGGCATGAGCTCAGACGCTCAGCCAGCGCTTTGCGATCAGCCGCCTGAACCCATAGCTGGAACCGCCAGTAACCACCGCGGCGGGTCATGATGGCCGGAACCGGCCCGGACAGGGTCAGGCCAGGAAAGGTGATCAGCGAGGACGCCTGAGCCAGAAAATCTCGCGCCTGCTCGGACTGATGGGACTCGGCCCGAACCAGCGCAAGCGCGCTGGCCGGCGGCAGCCCGGCAAGCCGCCGCTCCTCCAGTAGCCCCTCGGCATAGCTGAGATAATCTCGCTGCAGCAGCGATTCCAGCAGGCCGTGCTCTGGATGATGCGTCTGCAGAAAAAACTCGCCCGGCCGGTCTGATCGACCGGCACGACCGGCAACCTGGTGAACCGCCTGACCGAGACGCTCCGGCGCGCGGAAATCGGCGCTGAACAAGGCCGGGTCAGTATCCAGAACGGCGGCCAGAGTCACGTTCGGCAGGTGGTGCCCTTTGGCCAGCATCTGGGTGCCGACCAGAATGCAGGCGCCACCGCCTCTGACGTTTTCGAGCAGGGCCTCGAAATCATGCTTCCCGCTGAGCTGATCACGGTCGACACGGTGCACCGGGACCTCCGGAAACCGGGCAAGCAATAACTCTTCCAGACGTTCGGTGCCCGCACCCAGGGGCAGCAGCGCAGGATCGCCACACTCCGGGCAGCGTCGCGGTTGCGGGCGGCTGGCGCCACAGTGATGGCACTGCAGACTGGAACCCGTCTGGTGCCAGGTCATATGAGCACTGCAGCGCTGGCAATCGGCCGACCAGCCACAGGCGTTGCACATCAGCACCGGCGCGTAGCCACGGCGATTGCGATAGAGCAGGACCTGGCCATCATTACCCAGATGATGCTGGATCCGGCGAATCAGCTCCTCGTGCAGCGGACCTTTGGCGCCGCGCTGATCGAGCACGTGCCACCGAGGCTCGAGCGCCGGACCAGCGCGCTGAGTCAACTTGAGTAACTGATAGCGCTTCGAATCGACGTTGTGGAGACTTTCCAGCGCCGGCGTCGCGGTTCCCAGAACCACCGGGACATTGTGCCGCCAGGCACGCAGTACGGCCACGTCCCGGCCGTGATAGCGCGCGCCGTCCTGCTGCTTGAATGAGGCATCGTGCTCCTCGTCAACCACGATCAGAGCAAGATTCGGCATGGGCAGAAAAACCGCCGATCGTGTTCCAATCACCAGCCGCGCCCGACCTTCACTGGCGGCCTGCCAACAGCTCAGGCGCTCGCCCTCGCTGAGATCGGAATGGTAAGTCCAGGCGCGCTGCCCCAGGCGCGACTCGAAGCGGCGCACCAACTGGGGCGTCAGCCCGATCTCGGGCACCAGAATCAAAATCTGACCACCCCGTCGCATCAGCCGCCTGGCGACCCGCAGATAGACCTCGGTCTTGCCGCTGCCGGTCACTCCCGCCAGCAGGAAAGCCTGAAACCGGCGCCGGGCGCTGAGGATTCTGGCCACGGCAATTCGCTGCTCCGGATTCAGGCTCGGACCCGGAATGCCTTGAGTGATCGCATCGGCATGCACGGGCTCGATCCAGCCCTCTCGTGCCATCTCCCGAATCAGGGCCGGCGTGATGGCGTGCTCCTCCAGCGCCTTGCGACTCATGGACTGCTCGCCCAGCAAGCCCCTGAGCTCACGCTTGCGGGGCGCGCGCGAAAGATCTGCGTCTCGACCGGCATCGGTCAGCGCCCAGGCCTCGGGCGCCTGCGGTCGAAACGGCTGGGCCCGACGCAGGGCCGTCGGCAGCAGCAGCGACACCAGTTCGCCGGGCGGAAAACAGTAGTAGATCGAACACCAGCGCGCCAGCGCAACCAGATCAGCGCCGATCAAACCATCGTCGAGGACGGCTTCGATTCGTTTCAGGGATTCCGTGTGCTGGGGTGGCGCCTGACTCAGGACCAGCCCGACCAGACGGCGGCGCCCGAACGGCACCAGCACGCGCGCACCGATGGCCGGAAGCTGGGCTTCCGACGGCGGCAGGTAGTCAAAAAGCCGGGGCAGCGGAACCGGCACCGCAACCTGCAGACACTGCGGCGCCGAATCGGGCATCAGGCTACAGGTCAGCGAACCTCGCTGACCGCCATCGAATCACTGCGATGGGCCAGGCGCTGCTGATCGGCATCAAGCTCGATCAGATCAGACAGGATTCGAGCCGCTTCGATCAGATATACATCGCGAGCATCTTCATCATCGGCAGCCTCATCGGATTCCGCATTCTCGGCGACGGCATCGTCGACCGTGCCCGCGCTGGAGTCAGCGTCATCCTGGCCGTAGCGGTGGGCACGACGAGCCTCTTCACGCGCCATGCGCTCCCGACGCTCGGTTTCCAGCAGGGAAATCGTGCCGGACGAACGCTCTGCCTCCCAGACCTTGATTTCCTCCTGCAGTTCCTGCAGCTCCTGATCAGAACCCAGGCGCTGCTCATGTCGCTGGCGCGCGAGTTCGACCAGAGGATCCAGGCGCGCGACACGAGTGAAATCAGTTGGCGTAATTTCACCCCAGGGCAGGGCATTCTCGAGCGCGCTTTCACCGATTTCTTCTGGATCACCGGCCGTCGGCAGCACGATATCGGGAATCACGCCCTTGCGCTGGGTTGATCCACCGTTGACGCGATAGAACTGCGCCATGGTCAGCTTGATCTGACCGTAGCGCGCATCGTCACTGTTGGAAAATTCGTCAAGATCGATCAAATTCTGAACGGTGCCCTTGCCGAAAGTCGTTTCGCCAATCACGACGCCGCGACCGTAGTCCTGAATCGCTGCGGCAAAAATTTCCGAGGCCGATGCACTTCGGCGATCAACCAGAACCGCCATCGGACCGTCCCAGGCCATACCCGGCTCGCGATCGCGCTCCAGCGTCACGCGCCCCTGGGAGTCCCTGACCTGAACCACCGGGCCCTCGTCGATGAACAGACCGGTCAGCGTAGTGGCCTCGACCAATGCGCCTCCGCCGTTGCCGCGCAGATCGATCACCAGTCCATCGATCCCGCCGTCCACCAGCTCGTTGATGAGGCGGCGGGTATCGCGAGTGCTCGATCGATAGTTCGGTTCATTGCGGGCACGGCCCTGAAAATCGACATAGAACACGGGCAGATTGATAACGCCAATGCGGCGCGTTTCATCACCGAAGGGAACCTCGATCACCTCGCTGTCGGCAGCCTGCTCTTCCAGCTTGACCTCGTCACGCGTGATGTCGATGATCCGGGCCGGACCGCTCAAGCCGGTCTCGGCGGGCAGAATTTCCAGCCGCACCACGGTGTCGCGCTCGCCGCGGATCAGTGAAACCACATCATCCAGGCGCCAGCCGATGACGTCGACGAATTCCTCATCGCCCTGGGCAACGGCGACGATACGGTCGCCCGCCTCCAGTCGGCCATCCAGATCGGCCGGACCACCGGCCACGATCTCCATGATGGTGGTGTATTCGGTTTCGCGCTGCAGCATGGCGCCAATACCATCCAGCGACAGGCGCATCGATATTTCAAAGTTATCGACACTGCGCGGCGACAGGTAGGCCGAGTGCGGCTCGATCGAGCGCGTATAGGCGTTCATGAAGAACTGGAAAACGTCTTCACTGTTGAACTCATTGATTCGACGGTTCAGGTTGCTGTAGCGCTGGCTCAGCGTTTCTGAGATTTCCTCGTCGGCCTGGTCGGCGAGTTTGAGCATCAACCAGTCGTTCTTGACCCGCTGACGCCAGACGTCGTCAAGTTCTTCCGTGCTCGCCGCCCAGTCCAGCTCGGTACGATCGTAGCGATACTCTTCGTCGATGGTGAAATCGAAGCCCTGTTCCAACAGTGCCAGGGCCTTGTCGGTGCGCTCATTTACGCGTTTGAGGTAGCGCGCGAAGATATCGAAGGCCGGCTCAAGGTTCTCGGCACGCAGTGATTCATGGAGATGCGGTCGGTAGCGCTTCAGATCGTCGATGTCGGCGGCGGTGAAATACAGCCGATTGTTGTCGAGCAGGTCCAGGTACTGGTCAAACATGCGTTCCGACATATTGCCTTCACGCTTGTCACCGTACTGATAGGCGTTGATGATGCGGGTCGCCCAGCGTGTGGCGAAACGATGTTCGGTCTGCGGCGCCAGCGTCTCCTGCAGCGCGGTCGAGGCATCGGTCTCGGTTGCCCGTCCCGTCGACACGACCAGGGCCGTGAAGACAACAGCGGCGCCAGTCAGAAGCGCGAGGGAAAACTTTATCGGTTGTGTAGTCATGATTTCTGAGACCTGTCGCGGTCGAATTAGTTTTACGGCAATGCAAGCCCCGGCGCAAGCACAGGACACGCTTCTGCGCTTGGAATGTCCCGATAGTAGCCCAACTGCCTGCAGATCGATGTGCAAAGCCGGTCGGCGGCCTCGGTCATCGTCAGCGAATCGAGATGATCAGCCAGTTGCGTCATCTGCAGACCAGCGTAACCGCAGGGGTTGATGTAAGCGAAGGGGGTGAGGTCCATGGACACGTTCATGGCCAGGCCGTGGTAGGTCCGTCCGCGCCGCACCTTGAGACCGATCGAAGCCACTTTTGCACCCCTGATATAGACCCCGGGCGCCCCGTCCTGGCGCAGACCTTCGATATCCTGCTCGGCCAGCAGATCGATCACCGCCTGCTCGAGCCGATCGACCAGGCAGCGCACGCCCAGCCCGCGCCGATCGATGTCAAGCAGGGGATAGACCACCACCTGCCCAGGCCCATGATAGGTAACCTGCCCGCCGCGATCCGTCTGGACGATGGGAATCTGGTTCGGATTGAGTACGTGTTCAGGCTTGCCGGCAAGACCCTGGGTAAATACGGGATCATGCTCGACCACCCAAAGCTCGTCGATCTGCGCGGGGTCGCGCTCATCGGTGAACTCGCGCATGGCGTCCCAGACCGGTTGATAACTCTGGCGACCCAGATGCCGGACGATCAGCGGGTAGGTGGAACAGTCATTCATCGGCCGCAGCGTTTGATCACAACATCATGACCACGGCGTCTATCTTGCGGACATCAACATAGATACGTTCCAGCTGCTCGCGCGATTCAACCCGCACCGAAATGGTCACGCTTTCAAAGCGCCCATTGCGACTGGGCCGACAGCGCACATCCTGCTCGGGGTCGAAGCTGACGTGACCCGAAACCACCTCCAGCACCGACGCTCGCGCCTGATCACAGCTCTGAAGCATGGCCTTGATCGGGAACTCGCAGGGAAATTCCAGCGGCGTATTCTCGGCAGTAATCTGCCTGGATGAATCCAGTGGCTTAGTCACCGAACAGACCTCCGAACCACAGACGAAGTCCATCCGCCGTCCGACCAAAGAATCCGGCGGGATTGACGGCATCCTGAACGTTCAGGGGCCGGCGCACAACCTCATCACCGTCAAGCTCAACTATCAGTTCTCCCACAGGCTGACCCTGCTGCAGGGGCGCAACCAGGGTGCCGGACAGCTCCAGGCGCGCCTCGAGCGCGTCATAGCGCCCGCGAGGAATCGTCACGAACAGCGGCTCATCGACGCCCAATGACACCTCGTCGACCTCGCCTTTCCAGACCGGCTCGGTCTTGAGCGAATCACCGGCCGCATAGAGCTGATAGGTCTCGAAGAAGCGGAATCCGTAGTTGAGCAAGGCTTGCGATGCTGTCGCGCGCGCTTCCTCGCTGTCGGTGCCCATGACGACGCTGATCAGGCGCATGCCGTCACGGTTGGCCGAGGTCACCAGGCAGTATCCCGCAGACTCGGTGTGGCCGGTCTTGAGACCATCGACCGAAGGATCGCGCCAAAGCAGACGATTGCGGTTGTGCTGGCGAATGTCGTTGTAGGTGAACTCGCGCTGTGAATACCAGGCGTAATAGGCCGGAAACTCTTCGATCAGCGCTTTTGCCAGGCGCGCTGAATCTCTGGCCGAAGTGTATTGATCCGGGTCGGGAAGCCCGGTGGAATTGGCGTAGTTGGTGTTGACCATGCCAAGCTGCCGGGCCTGGTCATTCATCATGCTGGCGAACACTTCTTCGCTTCCACCAATGTGCTCGGCCAGGGCGACGCTGGCGTCGTTGCCGGACTGGATGATGATGCCTTGAAGCAGGGTTTCGACATCTACCCGGTTGCCGACCTCGACGAACATCCTCGATCCAGGCGTGCGCCAGGCCTTCTCGGACACCAGCACCTCATCGTCCAGCGCCAGGTTGCCGCGGTCAATTTCCTTGAACACGACATAGGAGGTCATCAGCTTGGTGATGCTCGCGGGTTCGACCCGCTCATCCGCCGACACTGCCGCCAATTCCGCCCCCGAGTGGAAGTCGACCAGAATATGGCTGCTGGTATCGATTGAAGGCGGTGCCGGCACAGGTACCTGCGCCATCGCCATTCCGGCGACCGTCAGAAACAGAGCTGGCAGAAAGCGTGAAACATTCAGCATGGGACAACAATCATTTGAATTCGAGTCTCTAAGGGTAAACATACTGGGGGCGACCGAGGCCCAGTGCAACAATCGCCTCCAGCCGCTCGATCGCGCGATCTTTGGACCGAATGGGGCCAAGCTGTACCCGCCAGACCCGTCCAGCATCGGTTCGCGCGCGCTGCACACGCACCTCCCCAAGGCCTGCTTGCCTGAGCTGGCGGGCAATCGACTCCGCACGATCTGCATCGCTGAAAGCACCCACCTGCAGGTAGACCGGCACGCGGGCCGGGCGAACCGGGCGCTGCCCGGCGTCGTCAAACGTTATAGCCCGTACCTCAACATGGCCCGTGCCGGCGGTCTCGATACCTAACTTTACCGCCGCCGCCCAGGACAGGTCGATGACGCGATCAGGATGAAACGGTCCCCGGTCATTGATCCGAACGATGATGCTGCGGCCGTTCCCCAGGTGGGTGACCTCAGCCCAGGTCGGCAGGGGCAGGCTGCGATGCGCAGCGGTCAGCTGATACAGATCATAAGGCTCACCCGATGAGGTCAGCCGACCGTGGAACTTGGTGCCGTACCAGGAGGCGATCCCTCGTTCCCGGTAACCTTCTGCCGTTGGCAGCACATGGTAGGTCCGCCCGAGAACCGTGTAAGGGGAATGATTCCCATAGGGACTCAAGGGTTCCGGCCTGGGGTCGGGCGTGACGATGCGACTGACATCCAGCGGGCCGTCAGGGGCGCCGTCCGACGGTTCGCGAACCACGCTGGAACAAGCGGCCAGCAGCACAGACGCAAAAACCAAAAAGGGCAAACGAGACATCGCTTCAGGGTGCCCGATCAGCAATCGCTTCAGACAGCTGTATGACCGCCATGGCGTAGAGCGGTGAGCGGTTGTAGCGCGTAATCACGTAGAAGTTGTTCAGGCCCACCCAGTATTCCTTGCCGTCGGCCTGATCCAGCTCGATCAGCGTCGCGGGCGTTTCCGGCGGCAGGCCGCCGGCATCGAATTCAACGCCGAGCTCGGCCAAATCGGCCAGCGTATGCTCCAGGCGGGTTGAAAACGCTTCGCTCAGATCAGCAGGCACAGTATTCACCGGCAGGACAATTGGCGCATCGACTTCCCACCCATGGACCGCAAGATAGTTGGCGACCGATCCCAGTGCATCAGGCAGCGAGCGCCACAGATCCCGGTAGCCGCTGTTATCGAAATCGATGGCATAGGCCCGGTAGCTGGACGGAATGAACTGGCCGATGCCCATCGCGCCCGCATAGGACCCCTGCACTTCGGTGACGGGCAGATTCTCTTCCTTGGCCAGGCGGATGAAATGGGCCAACTCGCGGGCGAAGAACTCGGCGCGCCGCGGGTAGTAGAAACCCAGCGTAGCCAGCGCATCAATCACCCGAAAACTGCCGGTGATCGTGCCGTAGTTGGTCTCAACGCCAACGATCGCCATGATGATTTCAGGTGGCACCGCCAAAGACGCGCTCACATCCTCGATCAGCTGTTGGTTGGCGCGCCAGAACTCAGCACCACCGGCAATTCTCGCCTCGGTCATGAAGATCTGGCGATATTCGAACCACGGCTTGGCTTCGGCCGGACGCGTGATGGCATCGATGATCGACTGCTGATACCGGGCTTCTTCAAGCACCGCGCGAACCTCTTGCGGGTCCAGATCGTATTCTGCAACGGCCGATGCAATAAACGCCTCGCTACCCGGATGGGGCTCGTCAGCGTTAGCCAGTTGAACGGCAAACACCAGGCTAAACAGGGTGACAGCGACTGATCGCATGAAATCATTTCCTATAGATTCGATGAAACGGTGTTGCAGCTTTTTTTATTAGAGAACGTCAGCAGTCGATAGTTTCGCTGCCGCCTGCATTCTAATTGGCCCTGCCCTTTCCAGCCGTGAACTTTCGCATGGGCCCTGCCGCGCCCAGCGCCCAGTCTAGCCCATGAATCGTCGTCGACTGTGCAAACCCATGACCAGCCCCAAGCCCGCCAACAGGGTAGCGGCTGACGTGCCGCCGTAGCTGACCAATGGCAATGGCACGCCGACGACCGGAAGCAAACCGGACACCATCCCGACATTCACCATCAGGTAAACGAAAAACATGAACACCATCGATCCGGCCAGCAATCGACCAAAACTGTCGCGACAGCGACTGGCCAGGTAGAAACCGCGCAGGATGATGACGCCATACAGACACAGAACCAGCATCACGCCGATAAAACCGAACTCCTCGGCCAGCACCGAAAAAATGAAGTCGGTGTGCGGTTCCGGCAGGAACTCCAGATGAGACTGGCTGCCCTCAGTCCAGCCTTTCCCGCTCAAACCGCCTGAGCCTACAGCGATCTTGGACTGGATGATGTTCCAGCCGGCACCCAGCGGATCGCGTTCGGGGTCCAGAAAGGTCAGAACCCGGTTGCGCTGATAGTCGTGCATCGCGTACCAAAGCACCGGCAGGGCAGCCAGGGCCAAGCCACCCAAACCGAGGATGATACGCCAGCGCAGACCGGCCAGAAACAGAATACAAAGGCCGCTCAAACCGACCAGAATCGAGGTTCCGAGGTCCGGCTGATTCTGGATCAGCGATACCGGAACGGCAATCAGGACCAGACAAAACAGCAGATCCACCGGGCTTGGCGGCAGCGGTCGGCGAGCCAGCAATGCAGCGACCATGATCGGCAAGGCAAGCTTCATTGCTTCCGAGGGCTGGAATCGAAAAAAGCCCAGATCCAGCCATCGCTGTGCGCCCCTGCCAACACCGATAATTGCAACCGCAATCAACAACAGCACGGCCAGACCGTACAACCAGGGTGCCCACTGACGAAGAAAATTCGGCGGCAACTGGGCCACCACCAGCATCGCGAAGATCCCAACCCCCAAACGCAGGCACTGACGCCAGACCAGGCCGATATCATGCTCGGATGCGCTGTAGAGCACCATCAAACCGATACCCATGAGCGCGAACAACAGCAGCACCAGCAGGGGATCCAGACGAAGGAATGCCCACAGGCCGCGGCTATTCAAGGCTGCTGAATTCAATAGCCCAGCGCCTGTGCTCGCGCGATGACCCGAGCCGCAACGGGCGCAGCCACGCTGGCGCCGCCGCCGCCATGCTCGACTACGACGCTCAGGGCCAGGGTTGGCGACTCGAGCGGCGAAAAGCCTATGAACAGGGCATGATTCCGGAGATGAACGGGCAGCTCATCCTGTTCACGACCCTCTTCCTCGTCCACATCGTCGGCACGGCCAAAAACCTGAGCCGTTCCGGTTTTGCCGGCCACCTGGGTCGATAGCAGATCAGCGACGCCCCTCGCCGTGCCGGTAGGCCCATGCATAACCGCCGCCATGCCCTTGAACACGGCATCCCAGATCCAGCCTTCGTGTTCGACCATGCGAACCACTTCACCTTCACCGATCAGCGAGGGCGTCGCCGTTTGACCACGGCCGGCCAGCGCCGCCGTTGCATGAGCCAGTTGCAGGGGAGTGACGACGGTGAAACCCTGCCCGATGCCCGTAATCACAGTTTCTCCGGGATACCAGGCCTGCCCGAACTGGGCGCGCTTCCAGGTTCGGGTGGGCAGAACACCCTGCCCTTCGCCCGGCAGGTTCAGGCCCGTTGCACGACCAAAACCGAACAACGCCAGTTCACGCGAGATTCGATCGATCCCCAGCTCCACCGCCAACTTGTAGAAATAGACGTTGACCGATTCGGCCAGGGCCAGCTCCAGATCGACCCAGCCGTGCCCGCCACGCCGCCAGTCCCGGTTTTCGCGTTCATGTCCCGGCAGCTGATAAGCCCCGCTGGAAAACACCTGGCTATCCGGCGTGATCACACCATGCTCCAGACCGGCGAGGGCGAGAAAGGGTTTGATCGTGCTGCCCGGCTCATAGCCGCCGAAAAGAAAGCGATTGAACAAGGGGCGCTGGGCATTGGTGAGCAGGGCATCGTAATCTTCCTGGCCGATCCCATGCACGAACAGATTGGGATCGAAGCCGGGATGACTGACCAGCGCGAGCACTTCACCGGTCTTAACGTCAAGCACGACGATGGCTCCCGCCTGCCCATCCAGGGCCTCGATCGCGGCCTGTTGAAGCTCCAGGTCAATCGTCAGCACAAGATCCTGGCCCGGCTGTGGTGGCGTGCGTTCAAGCACCCGAAGCACCCGCCCCTGGGCGTTGGTCTCGACCCGCTCGAGCCCGGCCGTACCATGAAGGCGCTCCTCGAAATGGCGCTCGATACCGGTTTTGCCCACGTGGGTGGTCGCCCGGTACTGGTCTGCATCCAGACGTTCGCGATCTGCCTGATCGACCCGGCCGACGTAGCCGACCACGTGCGCCAGCCAATCACCATGCGGGTAGAAGCGCTGCAGGTAAGGCTCGATTTCGACGCCCGGAATATGGTGCCGCTCAATCGCCAGTCGCGCCACCTCCTCTTCGCTGAGATTGGACTTCAAGGTCAGGGGCTCGAAGCGCCTTGACCTAGCGCGCTGTCGCTCGAAACGTTCGCGCTCACGCGCGCTGATGACGACCAGCAAATCAAGCTGGCCTATGGTTTCGTCAAGGCCGCGGGTGCGTTCGGGCACGATCACCAGTCGGTAAGCGGGTCGGTTTTCAGCCAGCACACGGCCGCGTCTATCGAGAATCAATCCTCGATTCGGTGGCAGGGCCCTGAGGCCGATCCGGTTGTTATCAGCACGCGCAGCGTATTGCTCATGAACGCCCAGCTGAAGATAGGCAAAACGCCCACACAGCGCCAGCAGGGTGACCACCACGATCCAGATCAGGAACTGGAATCGCCGCCCGGTCAGCCCTTGTTCGCTGGCCTCGTCACGAATTCGCTGCGACCCGGTACGTCCCATCAGGCGCCACTCACAGCGAATGCACCCGCGCTCGCCGCCTCAAGCCGTCCAGCAACAGGAACAGCCAGGGCCAGCACAGCACGCCCAGCGCGGGCGCCAGCCACCACTGCCAGCTCGGCCAGGCGTTGCCTTCCAGCATGATGATCCACAGGTGAATCACACGGTCGTTGAGCAGCAGTGCGAGCACGGCTATGGCCTGCTGCCAGGGCGGAAAGAAGCGAATGCGGGCCCGGAAACGCTCGAGCAAGAACACCAGGATCACCAGGCCTAGCGCGTGTTTGGCCAAGCAGGGTTCCAGTCATCACATCCAGCAGCAGACCAAGCAGAAAAGCGTGACCCAGATGACGCAGGCGACCGGCCTCCAGATTCCAGTAAATCAACACCAGAGCGACCCAGTAGGGCCGGAGCAGCTCAACGGTGGATGAAAGCGGCATGATGGTCAAAGCAAACGCAAAGAACAGACTGAAAAACAGCAGGCCATTGCTGCCCGGGCGCGCGCTCATGAGCCGTCACCGTCGATGGGCGGCTCAGGCACCGCGTCTGTCGCAGGCTCGATTGAATCTGGCGCTTCGGCGCTTACGTCGCTGCTGCCATCTTGAAAGCCGGTTTCGAGTGAGGGTTCGGTATCAAGCGCTTGCGATCCGGTCACGACCAGCAGATGTCGCGCGCCCTGCATACGAGCACGCAGTTCGGCACGAGCCGAGGCAAACGCCTCACCCGGTGACCGCGTTACTTCGACGATATCCGCCACCGGCAGGCCGGCCTGGAATCTACCGCCCAGCCCTGAACTCAACACTACATCGCCTGTCTGGATATCCGCATTCATCGGCAGGTCATCCAATCGAATCTCGCCACTTCGACCACTGCCATAGGCAATCGTGCGCAGTCGTGAACGCTCGATTTCGACCGGCAGGGCATGATCCGGGTCAGAAAGCAGGATCACCGAGGCAGAGTGCACAAACACCTCATCGACCTGCCCGACAAGTCCACTCGCATCCATCACCGCCTGGCCAACCCGCAGCCCTTCGCCGGCACCGCGATCGACCAGCAATCGGTGTGAATAGGGGTTGAGGTCGAGCTCGCGCAGCTCGACTGCTCGAAATTCCCGATCAATCGTAGCGGTGGCATCCAACAACTCTCGAAGCCGCTGGTTTTCCCGTTCCAGCTCTGCAAAAATCAGCAAACGGGCACGACTCTGATTAAGCTCCAACTGCAGCGTATCGCGTTCGGTCAGGAGCTCGCTGCGATCTTCCCAGCGCTCGGCAACGCTTTGCGAAACCCTCGATGGAGCCTCAACGACCAGCCAGATCGGCTCAACAAGCAAGCTGGCCCAGTCACGAACTCTCTCGACCCAGTGGCCGCGATAATCCAGCGTCATGAGCACCATACAGAGCACGATGTAGAACATCAGGCGCGCGATTCGACTGCTGAAATCCGCCGCCAGACTACCCGACAAGGATGATCCGCCGGCGTTCACGGGTCGGGCCGGGCCTGGTTTTCGGGAACGAATCTACTCATTCCGCTCCCGGCTGCAAAAAGAGTTTCCGATCGGCAAACCGGATCAACCGGCGAAGAAGAAGTCGCCGCGATTCTCATCCATCATTTCCAGTGCCCGGCCACCACCGCGAGCCACGCAGGTCAGCGGATCGTCTGCGATGATGACGGGCAAGCCGGTCTCTTCCATCAGCAGCTTGTCCAGCCCGCGCAGCAAGGCACCGCCGCCGGTGAGAACGATACCGGTTTCAGCCACATCGGCGCACAGCTCCGGTGGCGTCTGCTCGAGCGCGGTCTTGACCGCGCCGACGATGGAACTCAGGGCTTCGGAAAGGGCTTCAAGCACTTCATTGTTGTTGAGCGTGATCATCTTGGGCACGCCCTCGGCCAGATTTCGGCCGGAAATCTGGATTTCCGTCACGGATACCTGCTCGAAAGCACAGCCGATTTCCATCTTGATCCGCTCGGCCGTGGACTCACCAATCAGGGTGCCGTAGGAGCGGCGCACATAGTTGATGATCGCTTCATCGAAGTGGTCGCCGCCGATACGCACCGAGTTGGAATAGACGATGCCGTTGAGCGACAGCACGGCCACCTCCGTGGTGCCGCCGCCGATATCCAGCACCATGGAGCCGCGCGCTTCGTGAATCGGAATGCCGGCGCCGATGGCTGCGGCCATCGGTTCTTCGATCAGGAACACCTCACGCGCACCCGCACCTTCAGCCGATTCCTTGATCGCGCGTCGTTCGACCTGGGTCGAGGAACAGGGCACACAGACCAGCACCCGCGGACTGGGCCGCAGCCAATCGCGATGAGTGGACTTTCTTGATGAAGTGCTGGAGCATCTGCTCGGTCATGTTGAAGTCGGCGATCACGCCGTCCTTGAGCGGACGGGTCGTGCGGATATTGCCGGGCGTTCGCCCGAGCATCTGCTTGGCTTCAGCGCCCACTGCAGCGACGTCCTGGGGGCCACCCGGCCCACGCTGCATGCGCACCGCAACCACGGAAGGTTCGTTCAGAACAATGCCCTGACCACGGACAAAGATAAGCGTATTGGCCGTGCCCAGGTCAATGGACAGGTCGTTGGAAAAGATGCCGCGTAAGCGCTTGAACATAGGAGTCGACGAGGATGGGCGGAGGCCGCCGTGCAAAAGACCGACTAATGTAGCAACGCAGACCCAATGCAGCAACAGCAAATTCGGCAAGATTCCGTTAAATGAGCGGGGATACGGGCCCGATTGGTTACAATAAGCAGCTGTACTTCGACTTATTTCAAGGAATTCTCATGTCCGTACTGATCTGCGGCTCGCTGGCCTACGACAGCATCATGGTCTTTCCGGAGCGCTTCAAGGATCACATCCTGCCCGACAAGACCCATATGCTCAACGTCGCTTTTCTGGTGCCTGAGCTGCACCGCTACTTCGGCGGCTGCGCGGGCAACATTGCCTACAGTCTGAAAAAACTGGGTGGCGAGCCGGTGCCGGTGGCCTCGGTCGGCGCGGATTTTGACGACTACGCCCGTCATCTTGACCGGCTCGGCATCCGCCAGGATTACGTGCGCGTCTGCGATCAGCTCTGGACCGCTCAGGCCTACATCACTACCGACATCGATGACAACCAGATCACCGCCTTCCATCCCGGCGCGATGAACGAGAATCACCATCAGCTCATCAATGCCGACTCGGGCGCGGCTTTTGGCATCGTCGCACCGGATGGCAAGCAGGCCATGCTGCACCACTGCCGGCAGTTCGCCGACGCCCGCATCCCGTTCATCTTTGATCCGGGTCAGGGCCTGCCGATGTTTTCCGGCGAAGAACTCGAGCAGATGATCGAGCAGGCCAGCTGGTTGACGGTCAATTCCTACGAATGGGAAATGCTCAAGAAAAAGACCGGGCTGGACCGCAATGAAATCTCCGCGCGCCTGACCGGCGGCATGATCATCACCCACGGCGGGGAAGGCTCGGAACTTCACCACAACGGCGAAATCGTCCCGATCCCTGCAGTCAAGGCGGAGAAGATCGCCGACCCGACCGGCTGCGGCGATGCCTTCCGCGCCGGCCTGCTGTTTGGCCTCGAACGCGGATGGAATCCAGAAACCGCCTGCCGGCTTGGCTCGCTGCTGGGCTCGATCAAGATCGGGCACTCGGGCCCGCAACACCACGACTTCACCCCGGCCAGCATCCGCTCGCGCTACGCCGAAGCCTTTGCAGAAAACCTGCCGGCGACGGACTGAAGCCAGATCGGTTCAATCCAAAGGGTTGAACCGCTCTTCAGGGCTTGACAATCAACGGCCGGCAAAAAATAATAGTCGGCTTGCCTGTGGCTACGTAGCTCAGTTGGTTAGAGCGCGGCACTCATAATGCTGAGGTCGGTGGTTCAAGTCCACCCGTAGCCACCATTTCCCTTGCTGGTCTATCCTGATGTTTTCTGTTCGCCCCTGAGCTTGAGCTCATCTTGGGGCCCGGCAACTCGAGGACCACGCCAGATGCAATATGACCAGCCAACGCCCGAGGCCTACCTGGCGCATCTCGATGAGGACTGGCGGAAGACGACACTGCTGGGGCTGCGCGAGCTGATTCGTTCAGCTGCGCCAGACGCCGAGGCCTTCATGCAGTACAAGATGCTGGCGTTCGGCGCCCCGGGTAACGTTCTGTTTCACCTCAATGCGCAGAAAAACTACGTCAGCCTGTATGTCGGGGATATCAGCAAAGTCGACCCGCAAGGTCAGTGGCTCGACGGTCTGAACATCGGTAAAGGTTGCATCCGGTTTTCGAAAAGCGTGAATCCAGCTCAGACCCGGATCGATGCGTTCATCGCAGAGGCCGCTCGCCGGTGGCGAGACGGCCAGAACATCGGCTGCTGATCACACGATCATCGTGCATTGCAGCCGGTCATGCTGTAGTCGGAATCACGCTCGATCGTCGGTGCCTTGCCATCCAGAGGCGGATTCAGGATCAGCTCCGCCAGAGGATCAAAATAGGCAAAGTTCGTCGCGGACCAGTGCGCAATGTGGCAGGGAAAGGTCAGATCATCCGGGTTTTCTGGATTGAGCGCTCCCAGGCCCAGCGCGAAGACCAACAGATCAGCCTGATTGATTGCCGCAATCTCCCCGCTTGGGTCGGTGATACCCAGAGGATGGTTGAGCGCGTAACGATACAGATTGAAATCACGCCCGGCAAAACCCGTCGGGTCCTCCTGAGTGAAACGGCCCAGTCTTGGATCAAGGAAACGCCGCCGGTTATCGTAGAGCTCAATCGTGTCGTCATAGGGTCGCGCAGCAAAGCGGACAGGCTCCCCACCAGCCGGCAGCGCGCCGGGCTGCAAGGCACCAAAGCCTTGATAGTCAACCCAGCTGAGCAGATTGAACTCTGAATCCGTGATCCCGCGGACAGAGCCCAGCTGATCGTGCAGAAACCAGCGCTCGCCGATCGCATCGTCACGCCAAACCGCATGGACTTTATCCATGACTGAGGGATCGTAGAGGAAGGCCGCACTGAGCGTGTTCTGACCGTCAGCAAACTCTGCAATCACCTGATCCCGGTCGTGAACGATCCAGGTTTTCTGCCCATTGATGATGCGGTAGATCATGCGATCCAGGTAGTCGTACTCGAACTCATGAACATCCGTGGGTGTGACATCTACGCCTACAAACCGACGCGCCTGGATCAAACGATTGCGATGGTCATAGTCGAATTCCAGCACGGTCGCAGTAGCAGCATCACTGCGGCGGATCACGTTCCCGGCAGCGTCATAGTCAATGTCCAGGTCACCGTCCAGCGTCACCCGATTACCCACGCCCAGGGTCAGCGTTCCACCAGAAAGATGCGAGTCGGCGCGATTGCCGCCCAGATCGTAGCTATAACTTTCATCCGGGTAGGACGGATTGCTGTGCGTGGCGGCAAGCAGTTGACCTTCGTCATCAAACTGATAATCAGTCTGATTGTCAGCATGCAGCTCCTGGGTGATGCGTCCCTCGGGGTCCCGCTGATAGTTCAACTGGCTGACCGGTGCCAGCAGCTGACCGGTATCATCTTCGTGCCGGATCTGCTCAACCCAGCGCCGTGAATCATGGCCATAACGGGTAATGGATCGGGCCGCAGCACCGCCAAACCCGGTCACTCGCTCGATGCGTTTGACCACGCCGTCCGGGTCACGAATCAGCGTGACGAAATTTCCCGCACCGGAATCACCGGGATGAGTCCAGCCGAGACCGTAGCTCAGACCCGCATAGTCGGCCACCACGACCCGCGTTTCGTCCAGAAAACCGAAACCCATTCCTACCAGCACCGGGAAAGTAGTTTCGCTTGACCAGGAGTAACTCAACCGAACCGTGCTCTGTCCGGGCCAGAAGAATTCTTCAACCGATGGGCGTGGCAAGGTGCCGCCATAACGGTAGGTGTAGGTCTGACCGCCAAAGCTGTCGTCGACCTGCACAAGCCCACGATTGCCCTGATAGGTGAACGCGATTTCGCGGATCACGACATCACTGGCATCAAACCAACGCTCTGCTGTCATGCGTCGATTCTCGTCGTACTCAAAACTGCGGCGCCGATTGTTCCGATCAACGATCTCGATCAGGTTTCCGACCGGATCGTACTGCATCGTGCTTATCGCACCGGTCGCATCGGTGATCTGAACCAGTCGATCCAGACTGTCGTGGACGAAGCTGGTCTGTTGTCCCAATGGATCGGTGATTGATGCCGGATTGCCATCGGGATCGTAGCTCAAATCCACGCCACCACCATTGGGCAGGTCCAGCCCGATGGGCCGCTGCTGGGCATCCATGGCCAATCGACTGGTCACGCCATTACGATCGGTTCGATTCAGTGAGCCATCCGGATTACGCACCAGGCCCATGGCGTTACCCTGTTCATCGATCTGCTGCTGCAACAAGCCACCAGCGCTGAAGCTCACATCCAGTGAGCGGTTGGCGTCTGTCTGGCTGATCAGGCGTCCGTTGCTGTCGTAGCTGAGACTCAGCGCATAACCCGTGGTGTCGCTGTGCCCGGTCAGGAAACCATTGTCGTCGAACTGGTAATCGACTTGAAACTGGCTACCGGACATTCTGCGCTGCGTCTGTTGTCCGCGACCACCGTAGCGGAATTCCCAGGCCAAACCGGCATACGGTGCCTCTGACGTACGATTCCCGGCAGCGTCGTAACTGTAGGTGCTGGTTCGAGAATTGCTGTCTTCATGGCGCGTCATGTTGCCGAAATCATCGTACTCGGCATGCACGATCTGGTTTCCGAACGATTCCAGCGGTGTAACGAGTTCGGTCGCCTGCCCCAGACTGTTGTAACTGTAGTCCCACACCTCACCATTGGCATCGATCTGGCGGGTGTAGCGATCGGGATTATCGGGGTCGCTGTACTCAAACTGAACGACGTTGCCCTGTGGATCTTCAATGCGCACGATATTCCCGCGCTCGTCATACTGGGTCAGCGTGACGTTCCCGCGGGCGTCACGGGTGGTGCCGCTGAAGGCGGCCAGATCGTAGCCGGCCTCCTGACGGTTGCCGTTTTCATCGATGATGGCCACCAGTCGGCCCGAGTCCGGATCGTACTCATGGCGCTTGGGAGTTCGCCCCTCCGGATCGATGATCGAGGCCAGAAAATGCGCCGGTTCATCGAGGTAGGTATAGCTGGACGTTCGCCCGTCCGGGTCGGTGAACGAAACCAGATTGCCTTCTGCGTCATACCCATAAGTCCAGATATTTCCGCCCGGACCGATAATCTCGGCAATCCGCCCCAACGGGTCGCGAACGAACTGCAAGCGAGCACCATTGGAATGGGCTACGCCGTCAGGCGTGTAGGTGATTGAGTTGCCCTGGCGATCCCGAACTTCCAGCAAGCCCTCGTTTTCGTCATGCAAATAGCGAGTACCGTTCGGTTCAATCAATACGTAGCGTGTCGGGTTATAGGGCAGTGCGACAAAAAACAGGTACACATTACCGTCCTCTCGAAGCGACAGAAACTCCTGATCACCCTCCGGCACTTCCAGTTTCCAGTAGTTGCCAGGATCCGGTTCAAAGCTTGCGCGATAAGGGGTGCCCAGCCCGGAAGGTGTTCCGGCCTGCGGCTGGAAAGTGAAGCCGAGGCGCTGGCCATCAGGGGCATTCAGATAGACTCTTGTGCCGGCACGCAAGGGGGTAGAGCCAAACAGGCCGAGCACCCCCGTGTCCGGCACCGTTTCGCGGATATCAGCATCGCGCATTTTCAAGGTCCAGCCGAAGCCGAGATCGCCAGGACGCTGGGCATCAAGCGAATCATAGACCCGCACGAAGCTCAGCGGCATGCCCTCGAAGTCGATGTTGATATCGTCGAATACAAGGCGAATCCGGCCCAACTAGGCCGCACCCGCCACCTCGACCAGCACCCCCTCAACGCGACCCAGGCCAATGGCATTGCGCGCGAGCACCCGGATCACATAGCTGTCATCAGCCGTCATGCTCGTCTGCCATTCACCCAGAATGGAGCCAGGCGCAAGCTCCCCGACACCATCGGCAATGGGCCTCCAGTCCGGACCCGCAGCCGCGAGATTATTCAAGTCCACCTGCTCGGCGAGCGCATATTCAACTCGCCACTCGGTGACCGCCCGTGCTGACTCGATCGCAGCGACGATCGGAATGACCATGCCCAGGCGCTCACCCGTGACCGGCGACTCGATCGAGACCTGTGGCCTAAGATCAGACTCCGCCACATTTTTTGCAAGCACGTGGCCATACCAGGCCGTGACGCCGCCCGCCGTGGTCGCGCTCAGGCGCAGAAAGTAGACACCATCAGAAAGCGCAGAGAGGGGCAAGACGCCCAGTAATTCCGAGAACCGCTGCCCGGAACCGCTCGCAAGCGGCACATAGTCCGGATCATTGGCCTGCAGATCAAACGGATCGATCAGCTCCACCGGCGCATAGTCCAGCGCCCAACTCAGGTCCTGATCGGACTCGATACTGCCAATGACTTCGACATCAGTGGACTGATTGCTGCCAATCTCGGGCGCGATGATGATCAGGCGCGGTGCGTCACTGCCATCAGCCGCACCAGGGCCAGCCAGGCCCGGCGGCAGCGCAATACTGCCGTCGCTGTTGGTCACCTGATAGCGCGCGCGGCGGGTACTGATCTGGCCAGCGGTATCTATCACAGAGGCCTGCAGGACCAGCTCACCCGGCGACTGCAGCATCATCGTCGCCGAGTCGTCAGCGTCGAGCACTACCGGCTGCCCATTGACCGTCAACGTCAGCGCGCTGATGCCCACATCATCGCTGGCGCTGACCCTTATGATCGCTGACTCGCCGGCCCGAAGCTCCGGCGTTGCCGGATCGGCGTCCTCGGCGACCAACACCAGTTCCGGAGCAAGGTCACGGAAATGACGGCCGAAGTCCCGGTCTGCAAAGACCAGGGCATCGGCAGTGATATGAACAACATGTGCACCGGGATCAGGAATGGCAATGTTCAGGGCCTCGACCCCGACCAGGTCAAACCCGGGCCAGCCGCCACCGTTGTTCTGAGAAATGATCTCAACGTAGTGAATCGGGCCGGAGATCGAGCGATCCGACAGCTCCAGCGGGTTGATGACCTCGGCCTGGTCATAGAAGCCGAGTCGCCGCAAGTCATCGGCTTGCGAACCGACACGCACCTCGACCTGCTCCCCACCATCGGCATTGACCGCGTGCAGCAGCAGGTCCGGGCCCGGCGCATCGACGATCGGTTCGTCAAAACGCAGCACGACTCGAGCCTGGGCAGGCAAGCTCAGGAACTCACTGCCTTCGAAAGTGCCAATGGCCGGCACCTCTCCGCGCACCCCGATCGGCTTGAGCAATAGTTCAGGCGAGACAGGCTCGGCATTGCCTCCGCCGGTTTCGATATTCGACCAGCCGGCCGGCCATTCCGAAGCATTCTCACCGTAAGGCTCATCAAATTGCCCGACACCCGGGGCGGCGTGCTGATAGTCAAAGACCTCATCGGGCAGGCGATCAAAATCCGGGATCACGCCCCGGCCCGGAAACGTCTGGGTGTTGGCCGGAGGCAGAATCTGGCGTACGTGGCGCGTCCCGCCGGGAACATCCTCGAAGCGATAGAAGCCGTTGGCATCGCTGAGCACGGTCCGTTCACCATCATCCAGACGGGCGTTGAAGTTGTCATCGAGATAGACCGTGGCACCCTCGACGGTTTGCCCATCCACGAGGTCACCATCGTTGTTCGGGTCCGTTCTCACGTATCCGCTGATGGTCCCGCGAATCGGCGGCTCGCCTTCGAAGCGATCACTGAAGATCAGATCATCATCAAGACTCTGTGCCTCGACCAGGACCGGACTGGCACCAAGAACCAGACCGATGGAAAATAGAACGCCCGAGAGAAATACGTGCAACAACTGCTTCATAGAAATTCCCAATTCAAGCCATACCCACCAAAACGCTGCTCAGACCTGAAGGCCTGGCGGCGAGGCTTTGGATAGTGATGGTGATGGCGAGCCAGCACCTGATACTTTGATGAAATTAACTTGAAAATTCAGGTCTGCCACAACAGGAATCAGGCTCGACAGTCACTCAAGTCGGATTTACAGATCGCGATGATTGGCTTAGGCTCACGGATCACAGAAGCGATCAAAACGCAGAGCATCAGCCATGTCCGATTTATGTCTTCAGGAAACCTACGCCCCACATAACGCCTGCTTCGGCTGCGGACCTTCAAATGAAAAGGGGCTTCGCATCCGATCTTTTGTCGACAGCAACCGGGTGGTCGCAGACTGGACCCCCGAGCCTCACCACGAGGCCTTCCCGGGCGTGCTCAATGGCGGCATCATCGGAACGCTGCTCGACTGCCACTGCAACTGGACCGCAGCATGGCATCTGATGGACAGCCAGGGCAGCGAAAGCCCGCCCTGCACGGTCACCATGGAATACGCCATCAAGTTGCGGCGACCGACGCCCACCGATCAGTCACTCCACCTGGAAGCCTGGGTGGTCGAATCCGACGGTCGTGTGGTCACGGTCGAGGGTCAGCTGTTTGCCGGCGACAAGCTCTGCGATCACTGCGTCGGCAAGTTCGTCGCGGTCGAGCCCGGCCACCCGGCGTATCATCGCTGGTAATGGCCGCTGGTAATGGCCGCTGGTAATTTGGCCGCAGGAAACTGAAAGCAGAAAATGTCGATAGTCCAGGGCGGGCTATACGGCCTTGACCAGCGGCTCCCTAGTAATCCAGGCGGTCGAATTCGCGGATATTGATCAGCATCTGGTGAACGCTCTTTTCCAGCACTTCCCGATCTCGCGCCTCGGACAGGCGCCGAATGCTATCCACGATGGCAATCCACCAGTTCATGTGTGTGGCTGACAGTTGGGCGGCGACAGCCACCAGATCGCGGGTCAGCCCCAGGGTCTCATCGCCTTCGCGCTTGAGCGCCACGAGGCTCTCGAGATCAGGATGCTTGAGCTCAAGTTGTTCGAGCAGGCGGTCGATCACCTTTGGGTCAGTCTCCAGTTGTTTGGACGGCGTGGGCTCGCCGTTGGGCTCCAGAAACGCAATATCCAGTCGCGACAGCAGGTCACGAAATGACCCGCGCAGACTCAACCAGAGCTCGCGCCGCCGAGCCTGTTCTCGGGAACGCTGGATCAAAGTCAGCAGCCCGACCAGAATGAATCCCTCGATACAGAACGAAACCAGTTCAGGTACCAGACTGTCGTAGAACGGGCCGGTCAGGTTCGGATTGAGAAACATCAACCACAGGCCGATGCCGCAGGCTCCGAAGATGAGCATGGGGGCAACCAGCCAGAAACGGTTCATCGCTCGCTCTCCGTCTTGGGTTCATCACTACGGGCAAAGGCAAGCACGATCCGCGCGATCTTGTCAGCCTCATCTGGAGTGAGATCCAGGGGCAGCCCGGCCAGATGCACTGTGCAATCCGACCGCAGCGGAATCGGCACCACACTCGATGGGTTATCGCTGGCTTCCAGGCGAATCCGCTCTTCAGCCGCCCTGTCAGAAGAGATTGTCGAGCGTCCATCTTCGGCCCGATTGATCGACCGAGCGCGCTCACCGCCGATGGTTTCGAAGGTGTCGGGCTGCTCGTTCCACTTGAGGTAGTCGGTCAGCGCCATCTTGAAGCGCTCGACATACAGCGCCAGCGCCTCGACCCGAATACTCGAGCCTTCCAGCTTGTGGAAGCGAGAGGCCAGCTCATCCACGTCGAGCAGGCGGATGTCCTGTCGTTCAGCGCTCGTCATTTCGCTCTGCAAATGCTCGATGGCATTGCGGCGGCTACGCGCCACGGCCGGATTGATCAGGCCTTCCATGCCTGCCTGCTTGAGGAAGCGCAGCAGCGCATCAACGGTATAGGTATCGCCCGGCATCATGTGTTTACTCCTTGCTGAACTTCGGCCCATCGACTGCAGCTCAGCAGGTGGTCATTGACCATACCGGTAGCCTGCATGTGCGCATAAACGATGGTCGGACCCACGAACCTGAATCCTCGCCGTTTCAGGTCCTTGCTGATTTTCTCCGACAGCGGCGTGGACGCGGGCACGTCGCGCATGGTTTCGAAGCGATTGACCATGGGCTCGCCGTCTACCCAATTCCAGCTCCAGGCATCAAAGCTGCCGGCCTCATCCTGCACCTCGAGAAACGCGCGCGCATTGCTGATCGCGCTTTCGATCTTGAGACGATGACGCACGATACCGGAATCATTCATCAGGCGCTCGACGTCGTTGTGATCAAAGCGGGCCACCCGCTCGGCATCAAAATCAGCAAAAGCGGCTCGATAAGCCGCGCGCTATCTGAGAATGGTGATCAACGACAAGCCGGCCTGTGCGCCTTCCAGCAGAAGAAACTCGAACCAGGTCCGATCGTCTCGCACCGGAACACCCCATTCCTGATCATGATACTGCTGGTAAAGCGGGTCGTCTCCGCACCATGGACAGCGCGCTTTACTCATGCTTGCACTTCCCGTTACCCTTGATCGCTCTTTAGGCCTCATGGTAGCTCAAGCATGCCGCATCAAACATTTATCCTTGCACTGGTCTGCAGCATGGCCCTGATCAGCGGGTGTACGGATTCAGGCACCGCTGATCAGACGCCGGCCCCGCCCGAGGCGGGCTCATCCACGGAACAGGAGATTGACGTGTCCAATGCCTTCCCCCAGTCGCTGACGATGGAACAAGCCGTTGACGCCGCCAAGAATGACATGGCCCGCCGCCTGGACGCTGACGTTGACGGTATCGAGGTGGTCACAGCCCGCGCCGTGACCTGGGGCGATGGATCACTGGGCTGCCCGGAGCCGGGCATGATGTACACCCAGGCCCTGGTGCCCGGATTCTATATCCGCCTGCGACACGACAGCGACGATGCCTACTATCACGCCGGCCGGGACGGTCAGCCCATGCACTGCCCGGCTGACAGAAGTCTGCCGCCCGTGGATGGCAAGGGGCCGAACTCTCCTCAGAGCTAAGCGTGCACTCAGTCAGTCGCTAACCAGGCGGTTCATTTAACGAACGCTTCATCGTCGCCCGCTTAAGCTGCAGGTGATGAAATGGTCACTGCGCCTCTTGATAATCATTGCTCTGGTGTTAAGCACCAGCGCCTGTGGCGTGCGTCTCGCCTACAACCACCTGGACTGGCTGGCGATGCGCTGGGTCAACAAGCAGGTGACGCTGAACCCGGCCCAGGAGCTGGCCTTTCGCGACGCGCTTGAAATGAAGCTGGACTGGCACTGCGCCAGCGAACTTCCCAACTACGTGCCCTTCCTCGATGAGGTCAGCACAACGCTCAGCGCCGATCGGCTCGATGTGAATGAACTGGAACGGCTGGGAGAGCGGGCTTCGATCTTTGGCCAGCGTCTGATCGATCGAATCATGCCCTCGGTGGTCAACTTGTTCGCCAGCCTGAACGACGAGCAAGTCGACGAACTGCTGGCCGGTGTCGACAAACGCAACCAGGACTTCATCGACAGGCGAATCGTTGTCGAACCCGACCAGAGACAGCGACAGCAAGTTGAAAGCATGCAGAACAGCCTGAAGCGCTTCATTGGTTGCACCACCGAAGCTCAGGACGCCCGCCTGGAGCAATGGGCGATGTCAATTGAATTCGTTGCCCCACGCATGCTGGTCCATCAACAACGCTGGCGCAACAGGCTCGAATCGACCCTGGACCAGCGTGAACAGCTCGAGACCTTCGGCCCCGCGCTCACCGAACTGTTTCAACCGGCCGGTGACTGGCCCGATGACCTTCGCGCGGTGATGGAATTCAATCGTGCGCTGACCCTGGAAGCGCTGGTCGATATCCATGCCCTGATGTCCCCGCGTCAGAAGCGCCGACTGAGCTCGCGCATCGAGTCCCTGCAAGATGACTTCGAGCGCCTGAGTTGTCGCTGAGTATCCGGCCGGTCAACGCAGCTCGAAAACGCACACGGTATCCCGCTCGCTGATTCAGGGCCATCGGCAAGAAGGCAGGTCAGTCCGGGTTCAGTCTGGACTCCAGCTCAGCAACCCGTCGCTCCAGTTCGTCCACCCGACGCAGCAAGGCCGCATCATCATCAGCCGCAGCAGGCGCCCCCGCAGACGAAGCAGCCGGGCTCTGCGCACTGATGCTGGAGGTATCGCGCGGCTCGCCGCACAGTCTATGCATGTAGCGATCTTCGCGCTGACCCGGAGCACGTGGCAGGCGAACCGTGAAGGCGGGTTGTCGCGTCGCCAGGCGTTCCAGGTTGTACTCGACGTCATCGATATCTTCGAAACGGTGGATTCGCTCGGTTCGAGTGAACAGCTCCGACAGGGTCTGCGGCCCTCTAAGCAGCAACATCCCGATCAATGCTCGTTGCCCCGGCGTCAGCTCCAGGGCCGAATCAACACGATGCCGATAGCGTGCTGCGCGCGCACCGAAGTCGCTTTTGACCAGCCCGCGTTGCTCGAGTTTTCGTAGCGCCATTTTGACCCGACCCGGGTCCAGCTTCATCACCGGGAAGCGACTGGTTTTCTGATTGCAGGCTGACAGACAGGCGTTCTGTGTGAGCGGATAGGTTTCCGGCGTGGTCGATTCCTTTTCAATCAGACTGCCGAGCACACGTGCCTGTTCAGCGTCCAGCGGTGGTGACAGCGGCAGCTCATTGTCGTCGTTCTGATCGCCGGAATCGGATGCGTTGTCGTTAAGATCGGAGTTAATCATGAGAATCCCTACGATGGTCAGGCCAGCTCGCCTGATTGGGAGATAGTAACCTCAGCCACCGACCGACGACAGAATCCCTGGAAAGAAAAAGCCCCGAACGATGCGGGGCTTTTTCGCAATCATCCTTGAAACAGGGTGATTATTCAGGCATCACGTTGGCTGCCTGCGGTCCTTTCGGACCATCCTGAATGTCGAACGTTACCTTCTGACCTTCAGCCAGGGTCTTGAAACCAGAACCCTGAATTGCGCTGAAGTGCACGAATACGTCCTTGCCACCATCATCCTGACTGATGAACCCAAACCCCTTCGCCTCATTGAACCACTTGACGGAACCAGTTGCCATGTTACTCACTACCTTTTAAATCAACAAAAATGAAAACGCCTGCAGCTTATGAAATGGGTTATTCGGAGGTAAATCTTGAAGGACGAACGCTCTAAAGAACTCAAACCCATGCACTACATGCGCTTCGATTGTAGCGTGATCCCCTGCACAATTCCAGCAAGTTCAGTGGCGTGCAATCGAACGGTCACAATCACTGTCAGGCATCAGACCGGCTCGACCCGGGACCGCAGTGATCGACTCGGCGTCTTATCGTAGGAGCGCGGGTTGGCCCGAGCCTGCATCCAATCGGCCAGTCGGTTCACCGACCAGATCAGGAAAAACAGCCCGACCGAGGCTGCAATGAAATTCTGATATTGACCGGCGAGCAAGTCCTGGCCGGCTTCGGCCAGCATTCGACCAAAGCTGATCGAGTTCAATCCAGCCAGACCAACGAAACTCAACACCACCTCAGTCTTTATCGACGCCACAAAGAGCAGACTGGCCTGGACCAGCAGCAGATCGCGAAGATGCGGAAGTACGTGGCGCCAGATCAGCGCAAACGGCCCCAAGCCGGCAACCCGGCCAGCATCAATGAACAGCTGCTCTCGCAAGCTGATGGCGCGAATGCGGGCAAGCCGGGCGACGGCAGGCCAGAAACTCAGAACCATGGCGAACTGAAGCGCGCCGGGAACGCCGTTGAGGGCAAACAGAACGGCGCCAATCAAAAGGTAATAGGAATGGCCTCAAAACAACCGGTGAGCCAGAGCAGCAGCTCATCGATCCAGCTGCCCCGGAAGTAGCCGCCAATCGCACCGATGAGCACGCCGAGAAACGCACTGAGGAAGCCGACCAGCAAACCCACTTCGAAGGCGGTGGCAACACTGTTGATGGTGCGGGCCAGAATATCCTGACCGATCCGGTTGGTGCCCAGCCAGTGACCGGATGATGGGCCGGCCCAGGACGGCCCGGAAATTTCCCGCCATTCGCTGCCCCACAATCCGATCCAGGCACCGATGGCCAGCCCACCGAACAGGGCCAGAAGGGCAAAGGGCAGCCAACGATGTATCGTGCTTGACCTCATGCCGCTCGCAGCCTCGGATCAGACCACTGGACTAAGGATTCGACCAGGACCAGCGCAGCAACCACAAGCAGGCTGGCCAGAACGACGATGCCCAGAATGACCGGCTGATCACCGGCAAGAATGGCGTTGTAGAACACTCGCCCCACCCCGGGGATGCCGAAATGGCTCTCGATCACCAGGCTGCCCGCCAGCAGCAGCATCGGCACGGAAAAGGTCAGACGGGTCAGTATCGGGCCGCAGGCCCAGGGCAGAAGGCGGCGGAAAAATATCTGCCATTCGGACAGGCCGTAAGCGCGGGCAGATTTCACGGCCGGCTGAGCGAGCGCCTCGAGCCACATGCTGCGAAAGAAACGAACGTTATAGCCCAGGTTGACCAGCACCACGATCAGGGTTGGCAGGCTGACGTGCATCAGCCAGTCACCGATGCTGCGAGTGGACCAGCCACGGGCCGGGAACCATCCCAGCCAGACGCTGAAAACCAGCTGGCAGAGCATGACGAAGATGACCAATGAGATACTCATGCCCAGCGCCGAAAATCCGCCGATCCAGCGATCCAGCGCCCGACCTTCGAAACGCGCGGCAAGATACGCCAGGCCAAGAGCAAGCAGGATGCCGATAATCAGACCCGGCAACATTAGCGCCAGCGTTACGGGCACGCTGCGCGCCAGCATACCGCTCACCGATTCACCGCTGATCAGCGAGTGACCAAGATCGAAGGTGACCAGACCCTTGAGAAAATCAACATAACGCAGCGTCCAGGATCGCCCCTGGTCCAGCTGGGCCTGCAGCTCCGCCAGCTCCGAGGCCGTCGGATTACGGCCGGCCAGCTCCCAGACCGGATCTGGGCCAAAATGACTGGTGAGCAGAAAACTGATCAGCGTAACGCCCAGAATCAGCGGAATCGCACCTATCGCCCGTCGAAGCAGCAAGCGTCCCAGTTGCGATGGAAGACTCACGGTTGGGCGGAAAAGGTCGATATCCACGAACGGGAGGAAGAAGCCACCCACGATTTCGCGGTCTGGCAGCATTCGAACGTGGCGCTTCCAGAGGTGAATCCGAGTACGAACCATGGAACCCATGATCACGCAATCGTCAATAATGGACTGGTTGAGATCACGGTAAAGGGCAACCCTGGACGCCTGATCAGGCAGGCTGAGGGCGCGCTCGAAGCTCTGATCGAACGCCGGATTGCGATAGCGGCTGCTGTTGACGCCCGGGGCTGAATTGGGACCGTAGAACAACTGTAGATTGTATTGCGCGTCCGGATAGGCCATGGTCCAGCCCATCAGGAAAACGTCAGCCTCACCGGCATTGATCGCTCGCAGCAACTCGGCAAAGGTCGGATAGATTCGCTGCCCGATACGTTCAGCCGGGTAGCCCGCCGCGATCAGGTTGGCGCGAAACATCTCGAAGTGCTGGCCTTGCTGAACGCCGCTTTGCTGCCCATAGATCAGCCGGGGCAATGAATCTGCCGACCACCCGGCCGCCTGCCAGCGCGCCTGGGCGCCCTGCGGGTCGAATTCGACTCGGGTGATTGATTCATCCCAGGACGGCAACATCGGCGGAATCACGCCGGGGAAATACTCGCCCAGACCATGATAGAACTGCTCGTTCCGCGCGCCCCAGTTCAAAGACTGGCCCAGCGCGCAGCGAAGCTCACGATTTCTGGCCTTGCGCTGCGGGTCGGGATGATTACCGATTTCCGGATTGCCCAGATTGATGCCGTAATAGGCAAAACCGGCCTCGGGCGTTGCCAGCGCATGGTACTGATCCAGCGTCTCCTGTCGAAAGCTCGGTGGGCGGTCATCATCAAGCACCGTGCTGGCCAGCTCCGGCGGCAGCATCACGATGTCGGCACCCCCCTTCGACCTGAAGCTGTTCCAGCGTGCGCTGGCCTCGGAAATGAATTGCACTTCAAGCCGATCGATCAGGGGATAGGGCTGTCCATCGATAGCCTCAAGCCCGAAGCCAGCGTGGAGGGCCGGATCGTAGCCCTCCATTTCCAGATCTACCGGACCGCGATCAAACGACTCGTTCTTTACCAGCACGACCTGGGTCTCATCGAAGGCAATCAAGCGAAATGGCCCGGAACCGACCGGCTGCACGCCAAAGGCCGGACCGAGCCCGAGTACGGCCTCGTGCGGAACAATGCCTGACTGAGCGGTTGCCAGGGTGTGCAGCAGCATCGGGAACGGTTCACGCAGATGAATTCGGAGCGTGATGGCATCGACAACCTCGAGACCGGGCACATCGAAGTCCTCCGGCGGCATCGACGTACCGGTCTTCTCTTTCAGGAGCGGCGTAGTCGCGCTGGCGCCAGCTGGACACCGGATCGACTGGCTGGGATCGAAGTGAAGTGCAATCGACCAGGCCACATCGCTGGCGGTTACCAGACGGCCGCGACCGTCCTCGAAAACCGGGCTGTCCGAAAAGCGCGCGTCAGGACGAATCCGAATCTCATAGGTCAACCCATCTTCAGAGACGATCGGAAAATCGGCAGCAAGCCCGGGGGTCAGCTCGTAAGGGCGCGCCAGATATTTATAGCGATACAGCGTGTCGAAGATCGCCGGCACAAGCAGCCTTGAATAGAAAGCAAATGGCCTGAGGTGGATCCATCTAGGTGGGCGCCATCCAGCGCGTGGCGATAAACCTCGTTGTCTCATCGAGTCGCCGGAGGCTCAGATCGGCAGGCTACAATTCGAGCTAAAGTAGCATCAACGCCGCCGCGCCTACTCCAGCTTCGATGACCTTCTTCATCGCTTTCATCAAAGAACCCTTGTTCGGAAACCCATCTTCAGCGAACGCCCATTCTTGCCTAAATCCTGGGAAAGCCTTCAACCGCGCATCCTGAAAAATTTGAAAATTTCACTTGCATCGGCATTAAATTGACAGTATTGTCATTCCTCAATTTTGGCAATTTAGTGATCTCGGACCATTTCAATGAACTCCAGCGTCATCTACGCACAGCAAATCAGCGCCGAAGCCGAGCACTGCACTTTTGCTGTGCACGCCATTCGGACGCTGATTCCTGGGCACGGTGGATTTGGCGGACAGTTCAACTGGTATGAGGTCCTGATTCGCCCGCATGCGACCCGCGGGGGCAGATCACCAGCGGAGTTCATAAAACGCCTGTACGAAGAACGCGAAACGCATTACACCGATGCGGAAGTTCTCAAACGCGCGGCCGGATGGGTATTGACTCAGCCTGACCCGACACGGATCAGCGTCAACACCCACCCCGAGTCCTTGACCCACGAGCCCTTTGTCGATGACGTACTAAGGGTCCGGGATCAGCTGGCCGAGCGGGGACACTCGCTATGCCTGGAATTGATCGAATACGGCCGCTGCGATGAAAAGAATTCGCTGATCCAGCAGGCACGCAAGCTGCGCAAGGCCGGGGTTCTGATCGCGCTGGATGACTTCGGCAGCCGGATCAACTGGTGTCGATCTATGTGCCGCCGGCATCGTTGATCTGTTGAAGATTGACCTTCGCTTGATCGACGGGCTTGAAAAAGACCCCAACCAGCGCGCGGTGATCAACAGCATTCTCACCCTGGGCCGCGGGCTCGGCGGTCGGGTCGTGGCCGAGGGCGTGGAAACCGCCATCCAGGCTGCCACGCTGCGCCAGATGGGCGTGGATTTCGCCCAGGGCTTCTATTTCCACAAACCTCAACGACTGGACATCTGAGATGAGTCAAATCGCAGCACGATCCAATCAAGGGGAGGACGTTACCTGGCTGGTCGATGCCATGTCCCGCATGGTTCGACCGATGGTGCGCTTTTCAGTCGGGCGCATTTCCTGCAGCGCGCTGGTCGATCTGTTCCGCCTGGCTGATGTGCAGGAAGCAGGCAATCATCTGCAGGCCCAGAACCCGGACAAGAAAGTGACCCGTTCGGCATTGGCTCTTCTGTGCGGCATGGACGGCCGCGCCATCAAGACCTTCGAAGACAACGCCAATCGAGAATACGTGGCATCGGATGTGTGCTCGGAAGCCAGCATTCTGGAAATGTGGAAGACCGACAAGACCTTCCATGACAAAGAAACGGGAGAACCTCTCGACCTGCTGATTCATGGTCCACAGACCACGTTTCAGCGCCTGGTAACGCGCGCAGCAGGCCGGGCCGTCACTGTCCAGACCGCATTGGATAAGTTGCTCGATAGCGGCAATGTTCAGCTCAGCGAGGACCAGATGCGGGTCAGGATGATCAACCCCCATTACCAGCCGGTCAAATCATCCGAACGGACCACGATCGAGGTCAGCAGCCTGGCGCTAAGTCGTCTGGGCAAAGTCTTGATGCACAACCTCGAGCGATTTTCCGGAGACGCCCCGCCGTGGCTGCAGCAAGAACGCTGGTCCACGCGCATACCTGAAGACCGAATCGACACGATTAGAGCAGAAGTTCGAGAGCTGCTTCAGCACCACATCAGCGAGGTTGAGAACTATCTCGACGATGCAGAACAACCCCCATCGACCCCCGAAGAAGCCAACGTGGGGATCGGTTGGTATTACTGGGAAACCCCTCCCCCTTGCTCCAAAGACGAGCCCATCAAGACAGAGAACTGCTAGGAGATCGACTGATGAATCTTGCAATCGAAAAATCTGGAACCGGAATTGAAAAGTCTGGAACAGGAATCGAGAAATCCGGCACTGGAATCGAGAAGTCCGGCACTGGCCTGGATGCCGGGCACCCTTCCACTCGGTCAAGACTCTGGCTGGCTCCGTTGTTGCTGACCATCTTCATGTCCGCTGCGCATGCTCAAGAACCGTCGCTACTGTTAAGCCAGCACGATGGCGGCGTCCAGATCTCGATTCATACCGAGCACGGAATTTTCGCGGGTTCGGCCACCACACAGTCGGGTCAGACCTTTGTCCAGATTGACCTCAGGGATGCACTCAGCAACGCTTCAAGCAGCAACAAATCAAGCACCAATTGCGGGCAGTCCGGACTGATGACTCACGGTGCAGGCACAGGCAGCGTGCGGCCCTGCGCTTCTGCGCTCTCGCGCTGGGGGCAAGCTGAAATTGTCCTGGTGCCCGAAGGCACCTTTATCCTGGTTCATCAGGATGACCCGGCGGGCTCCATCGAGATTCTCGCTGACTTCCAGGCCGCCCCTGGTGCAACCCCACAACTCTCCTCCAACGATTCGATCCACTCGCCGAATCGTTGGCTTACTCGAAACTGATCGCGAGACGCCTACACGCACGTCGCGCGTTCAGATTTGGGGCTTGTTAGTCGTCAGTTCCTCCTTCCCATTGACGATTTCAAGCGTTGGTTGCCCCGGCTTCGGCCGGGGCTTTTTTTATGGGCGGTATTCTTGAAACCAAGGATGGCCCTTCGAAGCTTACCCATTCAGTCGGCTTGACCCAGTCGAGCTCTCAGCTGCGTGCTCAGTGATTCAATCGCGGCCCGGCGCTCCTCGAGTCGTGCGCCTGGATTGAGCTCCGACCATCGGGGTCGATGCCGCGCTCTGCGAACCACCACCGGCAACGGCGCGCGTCACCCCAGACTGGCGCATCCTTGGCCCTGACCGAAGTCGGGCTGCCGTGCCCGAGTCGGCGCAAACTGCTCAGCAGGTGCAGCTGTCGGGCGAGAATAAGGGCCAGCGTGGCATCGTCAGTGGCCAGTGTGAGTCGACCCCGGGCGCGATCAAACGCGCGTGCACCCAGGCCCTTGACCAAACCCGCACCGCCGCCCGCCACGGTGCCGATCAGCGTTCCGGCGCCCAGACTCAAGCCCCCGGTTGCGACGTCGATCAACGCCCCGGCACCCGCGCCAAGACCGGCAAACTTGCCGGTCTCGATGCCGTATTGACGAAGCGTCTCCGAGTCGAATGGATCTTCGGCCCAGCGATCATCGGTCAGCGGCAAGTCCTGATTTTCATACGCCTCTGAACCGAAGCGGTACAAGGCTAGCAAGGTCTCCACGGTGGCCTGTTCGCGCCGGCGCACGGCAGCCTGCAGCTCGACCTGTGCTGCCGATATCGTGTCTGGATCAGACCTGTCCACTTGACGGCGGGCCGCGGCAACATCGATCACCAGAGAAGAGATGGTGCGCAATGCAGCGTCAAGGCGCTCTTTTTCGTCAGCTTCAAGCCGCTCCAGCCACGCGTCGAGCGTGGCGGCAAAGCCGTCAAGCTGGCTTTTGAGTTTCTCGAATAATTGGCGCTCACTGGCTGGATCGCGCACAGCAACATCAAAGGCCATGACGGTGTGCAGCGTCACTTCGGCCAGCGCCTGCCGCCATTCTGATTCACGGCTCTCAGGTGAGGCAGTGAAGTTGAGAACCGCAACGATCGGGCGGGCGCAGAACGCCAGAATCGCCAATTCATCCTGATATTTTTCCAGCACCGGCTCGCGGGCATCAATCACGTAGAGCCCGATGTCCATACCCATCATCAGTTCGAGCACGCGCGCTTCCTGATCGAATCGCCGTCGCGCTTGCGCGTCATTCAGCAGGCTCTGAACTCGAGCCGGGCCGGCGTGGCGCTCGCCTGGCTGCTCGTCCAGCCACTCAATCAATTCCGGCGCGTTTTCCAATCCCGGGGAGTCATAGAGCTCGATCAGCGCCTGACCATCGCGACCAAGTTCGGTGGTGGTGATCTGCCGGGTCGTACCGCCCCGATCTTCAACCTGACCAAACGCTCGATTCCGAGTCAAGGTTCGCACCAGCGAGGTCTTGCCGGTATTGGTATGCCCGACAACGGCTATTTTCAGTAGGCGGCGACTCATGATCTGTCCAGCTTATCAGCGAGCAAATCACGCACGAGTCCAGCAGAAAACCCGCCATCGGAATCGTATTCAAGCATTGAAAACCGCCCCCCGACATGTTCAGCCAGGCGTTGCCAGTCCTGACCTCGTGCAGCAAGATCACCGCCCCTTGCTCTGAGCGTCTCGACATCAACAGCAAGCACGGTCAAGGCGCCGCGAGCCGCATCGGCCAGACGATTCAGGAATCGAGCGGTTCCCGTATCCGGCGTGCGCAGCAGCGAGCAGACGACAAGCAAATCCGACGGCGGTGGGCTCATCGCCTCGAGTGCTTCGATCAGCGCCTGGCGCTCCCTTCGACGGTTCGCCGCCCCCAGAAAGACAACGGCATCGTCCATGAGGTCGGCCAGCCGAGAATCGGCGTCACCATCAAGCTCCAGACCCACCATGACCGGCCGCCCTGCAGTCGTCGGTCGACAGCGCTGCTCACGGGCGGGCCAGTCCACCGGCGCATCACCCAGCATCCGGCCCGGCCCGTCTTCGGGCATCAACTCCGCTTGCAGTCGAAGATATCCCGGCTGACCGAGAGCCAGGGTCATGGCGCGACGGCGTTGGCCAAAAAGAACGTACGAAAGCAGCACCAGCAGCAGCCTTGGCAGCGCCACATACAGCACGACCATCAACATGAGAAACTGCGCCCAGACTGCACGATCAGCACCGAGCAGGCCTCCCACCCGCCCTCGCTCGATGAATTCAGCGCTCATGCCTGGCCCCAGCCCCAACTGTTCCGGCAGCCAGACCAGCGCTTGAATCAGAGCAACAACGGTCTGTTCGCTGAGGATGGTGGTTCCCCAGCTGAGATCATATTGGGCAACGCTGAAATGCAGCAGCAGTCCGAGCAGCGCGCCGATCGAGAATCCAAGCCAGAGCAGGTGCGAGGCAAGACTCAACCACCAGCGGCCTGCCGGTGTGATCAGAAAGCCCGAGGCAGACTGGGCCAGTTCCGATGCCAGCGGACTGCCCATCACCCGCGGCCCCAAACTGGCGAGCAGGCGACTGACCAGACCAGACAGTGCCCCACGCTGGCGCGTGGAACGCCGACTCAGCACGTAGACGATCAGCCACAGCAGCAGCATCAAGGAGGGCAGACCAATCAGGGTCAGGGTGGCCAGCAGCAAATCCATCTGACGATCTGCTGCACTGGCGCGAGCGGCCAGCCAGCCGCTGAAAACACCCAGGACGGTCACGCTGACAAGAAAAACCCGAGCTCGACGCTTGAGGGCCTGCAGGTCATCACGAACCGAGCCCAGGCCAGGCAAGGACCGCGCCCGCGCCACCAGACGCGCCTGCAGCGTCGGAGGTGCCTCGCGCGCCAGAGTCATCGCTGCCGAGTCATCAGACCAGCGCCCGTTTCTCTGCTCGCGGCGGCGGACCGACTCGGTCAGCAGCCAGTCATCGAGATCAGTGCCTTTGGAGTTCAAATGCGTACCGCAATCGAGAGTCGGGAAGATTCCCATCTTAACCAATCTGTGAAAGTTTGATCCCGGTCAAGAAGCGTGCATTGCGCTGTTGGGACAATCCTCTGTGAATGTCCACAGGCATCTCTGAAGGGAGCCCAAATGAGCGCAACAATCACATACAACGACAAAGTCATCCGCCAGTTCGCGGTCATGACGGTCATCTGGGGCATCGTGGGGATGCTGGTCGGCGTCATCATCGCCGCGCAGTTGATCTGGCCCGACATGACCATGGGGATTTCATGGTTGAGCTACGGTCGTCTGCGGCCACTCCATACCAACGCGGTGATCTTTGCTTTCGGCGGCTCTGCCCTGTTTGCGACCAGCTACTACTGCGTCCAGCGAACCTGTCATGCCCGCCTGTTCTCCAATGCCCTGGCCTCATTCACCTTCTGGGGCTGGCAAGTGATCATTGTCGGAGCAGCGATCACGCTGCCGCTCGGCCTGACCATGGGGCGCGAGTACGCCGAGCTGATCTGGCCGCTGGCGATCCTGATTGCGCTGGTCTGGGTTGCTTATGCGATCGTGTTCTTCGGCACCATTGTCAAACGCAAGGTCAAGCACATTTACGTCGCCAACTGGTTCTTCGGTGCCTTCATCCTGACCGTTGCGGTTCTGCATATCGTCAACAATCTGGCGATGCCGGCGACGTTGACCCACTCCTACCCGATCTACTCCGGCACGGTCGATGCCATGGTCCAGTGGTGGTACGGACACAACGCGGTGGGCTTTTTCCTGACCGCAGGCTTCCTCGGCATGATGTACTACTTCGTGCCCAAGCAGGCTGGACGCCCGGTGTACTCCTATCGCCTGTCGATCGTCCACTTCTGGTCGCTGATCGCGATCTACATGTGGGCCGGACCGCACCATCTGCACTACACCGCACTGCCCGACTGGGTTCAGTCGCTGGGCATGGTGTTCTCGCTGATGCTGCTGGCGCCAAGCTGGGGCGGCATGATCAACGGCATCATGACGCTGTCCGGTGCCTGGCATAAGCTGCGCACCGATCCGATCCTGCGCTTCATGATCGTCGCCCTGTCCTTCTACGGCATGTCGACCTTCGAAGGCCCGATGATGTCGATCAAGACAGTCAATGCGCTGAGCCACTACACCGACTGGACCATCGGCCATGTGCACTCCGGGGCGCTCGGCTGGGTTGCGATGATTTCCATCGGCGCCCTCTACAGCCTGTTCCCGCGCCTGCTGGGCCTGAAGAAGCATGTACTCCACGCGCCTGATCGAATGGCATTTCTGGACCTCAACCATCGGCACCGTGCTGTACATCGTTGCCATGTGGATCGCCGGCGTCATGCAGGGCCTGATGTGGCGGACCTTCAACGATGACGGCACGCTGACCTACACCTTCATCGAAGTGCTGAAGCTGACCGAGCCGTTCTACATGCTACGCCTGCTCGGCGGTCTGGTGTTCCTGTCCGGCATGTTCATCATGCTCTACAACGTGATCAAAACCTGGCGGATGGCCTCGACGAGCAATCTCGATGTTCCGGTCACCGTCCCGGCCCACGCTTAAAAGGAGCCGCATCATGATTCATGAAAAAATCGAAAAGAACGCGGCCCTGCTTGGTGTCCTGATCGTGCTGGCAATCAGCGTCGGCGGCCTGGTTGAAATCGTCCCGCTGATGTTCAAGGGCGCGGTGGTTGAACCGGCAGAAGGCGTTGAGCCTTACAGTCCGATTCGCCTGGCCGGACGCGATATCTACGTCCGCGAGGGCTGCTACAACTGCCACAGCCAGCAGATTCGTCCCTTCCGCTCGGAAACCGAGCGCTATGGTCACTATTCGGTGGCCGGTGAGTTCGTTTATGACCGGCCGTTCCAGTGGGGCTCCAAGCGCACAGGGCCGGACCTGGCGCGAGTCGGTGGTCGCTACAGCGATGACTGGCATCTCCTGCACCTGATGGATCCGCGCGCCGTCGTGCCGGACTCGAACATGCCCGCCTACCCCTGGCTGGCCGATCGTGTTGTCAACGGCCAGACCCTGCAGAAGCACATGCGGGCGCTGCAGCGCATTGGCGATCCCTACACCGATGAACAGATCGAAGCGGCCGCGCTTGAGGTCGCAGGCACGACCGAAATCGACGCCCTGATCGCTTACCTGCAAGGCCTGGGAACCGAATGGACCGGGCAGCGAGTCGCACCGCGCGCGGGAGGCGGATCATGAGCTCAGGACTCTGGACGCTGTTCTCGATGCGGCGCATTCATCGCCATCGTGATCTGGGTATTTCTGATCAAGGATCGCAAGGACTTCGACGCGCAGGCCGGCATGCCGCTTGAGGACGACAGCCGCAGCTCGCGCGACCGAAACAAGGAGAATTCAGAATGAGCGCTTTCTGGCACTGGTTTGTTGTCATCATCACGGCCACCTTCACCGCCGGCATGGTGTATCTTTTCATCGCGACCGGCAAAGCTCGTGTCGATTCACAGAAAAGCTCGGACGGCAGCGAAGACACCACCGGCCACGTCTGGGACGACGATCTGGAAGAGTTGAACAACCCGATGCCGCGCTGGTGGCTGTGGCTGTTCTACGGCACGGTCATCTTCGCCGTGGTCTACCTGGCGCTCTACCCGGGTCTGGGTCGCTATCAAGGCACGCTGGGCTGGAGTTCCGAAGGGCAGTACGAAGTTGAAATGGCACGCGCATCGGCTGCATTCGACTCACGCTTTGGTGAGCTTGCAGCCAGCCCTCTGGTCGACCTGGCCCAGAACGAGGATGCGCTGCGCATGGGTCGAAATCTCTACGCCCACAACTGCTCGACCTGTCACGGCTCTGACGCACGCGGTGCGGTCGGCTATCCCAATCTGACCGACACGCACTGGACCTGGGGAAGTGAACCCGAGCAGCTGTTGACCACCATCCAGCAGGGCCGCCAGGCGGCCATGCCCGGCTTTTCCAGCATGCTTGACAGTCAGGCCGTCATGCGAACCGCCACGTATGTCCAGCAACTGGCCGGAGCGACGGTTGACAGCGCGATGGCGACGGCCGGCAAGCGCCATTTCGACATGGTGTGCGCGGCATGCCACGGCATGGACGGAAAAGGCAATGCACTGCTCGGCTCACCGGATCTGACCGCGGGCATCTACATCTATGGTGGTGACCTGGATACGCTTCGCGAGACCATCGAGTACGGTCGCAATGGCGTGATGCCAGCCCAGAAGAATCTCCTCGGCGAAGCCCGCTCCCGGCTGGTAACGGCCTATGTCATGAGCCTTGCCAACGAAGCGGCCAGCGCCAGTGAGTGAAGCCGGCGCACCGGACCGGATGGCGGCGTCAGCGACACCGCCGCCACGGCCTCTGATTCAACGGCTGGGGGCCATCCTCTGGCCGTCGTTCTTTGCTGCCGCGATCGCAACCATCGTATTTTCCTTCGCGGTCGATCCGCTGGTTCTGCGCGATGTCACCTTCCCGGAGCTCGAGCTATCGCGCCAGGGCGGCTACACCATCGCCTTCTTCCTGTTCTGGTCGGCCACCGCATCTCATCCAGTCTGTTCACCTGGATCCTTCTCGCGCCCGCGCCCTCTTCCCTGACGCGGATGGACCAGTCGATGCAAAGACAGGAACAGCGAAGCGGTGTCGGCGTTGACCATGCTGCGTGCCGGGCGACCCTTTGCTTTGCAAGCAAGGACTGAGTGCGCATGAGCGACAGCAGCACGACACCTGAAGCGATTCCGCTTTATGTCAAACACGACAAGGTCTATCCCCGTGAGATCTACGGTCGTTTCTCACGCCTGCGCATCATTGCCGCCTGGGTTCTGCTCGGAATGTTCTACGTCCTGTCCTGGATCAACCTGGCTGGAACACAAATCGTTCTGTTCGATCTTCCCAATCGTCAATTTCACTATTTCGGCCTGACCCTCTGGCCCCAGGACCTGTTCATCCTGTCGCTGCTGCTGGCGATGGCTGCGTTCACGCTGTTCTTCTTCACCGCGCTGGCCGGTCGACTGTGGTGTGGCTATGCCTGCCCGCAAACCGTCTGGACCGAAGTCTTTCTGTGGATGGAGCGAGTCACCGAGGGATCGCGCAACCAGCGGATGAAGCTGGACAAGGGTCCGTGGAATCGCAACAAGATCGTTCGGAAATCAAGCAAGCAGTTTCTCTGGATCACCTTTGCGCTGTGGACCGGCTTCACGTTTGTCGGCTTCTTTGTCCCGATTCGCGATCTGGCCATGCGCATTCCAGCCTTCGATCTCGGCGGCTGGGAAACCTTCTGGCTGTTCTTCTACGGCTTTGCCACCTACGGCAACGCCGGCTACCTGCGCGAGCAGGTCTGCAAGTACATGTGTCCGTACGCCCGCTTCCAGTCCGCCATGTTCGATGGCGACAGCCTGGTCATCTCCTACGATGTCGAGCGCGGCGAGCCGCGCGGTGGCAGACGCCGGGATGCGGACTACCAGGCCATGGGGCTTGGGGATTGCATCGACTGCCAGGCCTGCGTCCAGGTCTGCCCGACCGGTATCGACATCCGCGATGGCCTGCAGATCGAGTGCATCGCCTGCGCGGCCTGCATCGACGTCTGCGACGAAGTCATGGACAAGATGGGGTATCCCCGTGGGCTGGTGCGCTACACCACAGACAACGCGGTAAACGGGCAACCGACACGGATTCTTCGACCGCGAATCTTTATCTATTTCTTCGTCCTGCTGGGATTGATGACGCTGGTTGGTGCGATCATAACCGGGCGTGACCCGGTGATCGGAGACGTGCTGCGCGACCGCACCGCACTCTATCGCGTGATCGCAAGCGACCTTGAAAACAGCTATCGTCTGAAGCTGTCGAACCGCACCGAGCAGCCGCTTGAAGTCCGTGTCGACGCAAGTGGTCTGGCGGGGATTCGGGTGGTTGATCCTCTGGATGCCTTCACGATCCAGCCCGGGCAGTCCGATGACTTCGCCCTGACGCTTGCGCTGCCGCTGAACGCTGCAGATCCAGGCATGCTGCCGGTCACGGTGACGGTAAGTGGACCCGATGGTGAACGCTATCAGGTCATCGAGACACGCTTTTTCGTACCCGCCAACCCGAACTGAACGGACCGCTGAACATGACCGAGCACGCCATCAACCCCTGGTATCGCGAACCCTGGCCCTGGTTCATCATCGGCATCCTCGCCTTGGGCGTGTTCTTCGGCGTCTCGATCCTGCTGATCGGCCTGTCCAATCCGCCGCAGATGGTGCGCGGCGAATACGAGCGCTTCGGCCGCGGAATGGTGGATCTCGGCAACCGAACCGAACAGGCGCGAACTCTGGGTCTGAGTGCCCAGCTGTCCGTGCTCGATGGCCAGTGGGTGATCAATCTCGAAGCCGCCGACGCCAGCACGCTCCCCGATCAGCTGCTGCTGATCGTCCAGCATCCAGTCAATGCCGAACTCGATCGGACCGTTCTGATGGAACGCAACACCTACGGCGTCTTCAATGGTGAATGGGCCGAGCCACCGGGCCATGCCACGATGATCCTTCAGGATCTCTCGCAGAGCTGGTGGATCAGTGCCCGCCTCGGTGATGACCCGCTCGACACGCTGGAACTGATTCCGCGAACGGCTGTGAGCGCGGTTCTCCTCGCCCAGCGCCGACGATCAGGCCCGGAATCCAGTCGCCTGCGGCCACTGCGGCGAACCGGTTCCCAACGGTCTGGAGCTGTTTGCCAGGGTCTCTGGCCAGGATCAGCCGATGTGCTGTCATGGCTGCCAGACCGTTGCTACCCTGATCGAAAACGCCGGGCTTGGCCGCTACTACGACTTTCGCGACGCCTTGCCACAACGCCCTCTGGAAACGCCCCTCGCACGAAAGGATTTTCTGGCATGGGATCGTCCTGCCGTTCTCGAGCATCACGCCCACCGCCAGGGTTCGGGCCTGGTCCAGATCGCGCTTGTTCTGGAGAACGTTCACTGCGCCGCCTGCGCGTGGCTGATTCGCCGATTCCTTGGCGAGCTTCCGGGCGTCAAATCGCTTGAGGTCGACATCGCCGACGGTCGTGCGAATCTGGTCCTCGACCCGAGCCTGACGCCCTTGAGTGACGTGGCCGCCCGCCTCGCATCACTGGGCTATCGTCCGCATCTCGACACCCTCGAAGCAGGTCAGGACCGCGACCGCGAGCAACGCCATGAATTACTCAAGGCGCTGGTGGTCGCCGGACTGGGCATGATGCAGGTCATGAGCTTTGCGCTCGCCGGCTACATCGGCGCCATGCAGGACATCGACCCGACCAGCGAGCGCTTCTTCCAGCTGATCAGCATGATCGTAGCGGTTCCGGTGGCCCTGTACTCAGGACGAATCTTCTATCGCTCGGCCTGGCGCACCCTGAGCAGCGGCCGAATGGGCATGGACGTGCCGGTAGCACTGGCCATGTTGCTAGCCCTGTCATCGAGCATCGTGATCACCTGGCTGGATGCCGGTGAAACCTATTTCGATTCCGTGGTGATGTTCATCTTCTTCCTGTTGCTGGGTCGCTACGCCGTTCTCGTTGCCCGGCAGAAAGCCGGCCGGCTGCATTCAGCGCTGGCGCGCGCGTTGCCTACGCAGGTGCGGCGACTGACGTCCGAGGGATCGGAGCTGGTTTCGCTGGTCGAGCTCCAGATCGGCGATCGGATTCAAGTCAGCACAGGCGAGACCATCGCGGCCGACGGGCACGTGCTTCAAGGCCACGCCTTCGTCGATGAATCCCTGCTTTCTGGCGAGTCGGTGCCGCGTCAGCGCCAGATTGGCGACGCCGTCATCGCCGGCAGCCTGGTGCGCGATGGTCAGATCGTGCTCCGAATCGATCAGCTCGGCCAGAACACCGCTCTGTCAGGCATCGTCCGCCTGCTCGACCAGGCTCGTCAGTTTCGTCCGCGGCTGGCCCGTCTTGCCGACCGCGTGGCCGGTGTTTTCGTTGCCGTGGTGCTCAGCGCCGCCGCAATTGCAGCGCTGAGCTGGTGGTTCATCGACCCGGCACAATCGCTGCCGGTCGCGCTGGCCGTCCTGGTGGTGTCGTGCCCGTGCGCACTGGCGCTGGGCACGCCCGTTGCGCTGGCCTCCGCCACGCGTGGACTGGCCCGACTGGGCGTTCTGATTCATCGACCGGATGCGCTGGAAGCCCTTCCAGGCCTGACGCACCTGGTCTTTGACAAGACCGGCACGCTGACCGAATCACGGCCCGAACTGCATCGAAACGCGAACCCTGGCTGACCTGGATCAGGCGCGCGTGCAGCGGATCGCCGGTCGACTGGAACGCATCAGCCGCCATCCCCTGGCCAATGCCTTCGCCGGCTTCGACGATGGCGGTGCAGTGAGCGATGCCAAAGCCACCCACGCATCCGGCGTCTCGGGGATCATCGACGGCATCGAATACCGCCTGGGGCAAGGCGCGCTTCGGTCGCGGGTGAGCAGCTGGGCCAGATCGCCGATTGAACCGGGTCCGGGCCAGTGGCTGGCCCTGGCCTCGATCCGATGCCGCCTGCTGGCCAGCTTCGGCATGACCTGCCGCTTGCGCCGGTGCCCGCCGAGCTCATCGAGAACCTGCAAGCCAGTGGCAAGACCCTCTGGCTGGCCTCCGGCGATCGCGCCCCCAACGTGCAGAGCCTGGCCGAGGAATTGAACATCCAGCACTGGCGCGCCGCGCTGTCTCCAGAAGCCAAGCTCGAGCTGGTCCGCCATCTGCAGCGGCAGGGGTGCGCGGGTCGCGATGATCGGCGACGGCATCAACGATGCCCCCGTACTGGCCGACGCCGATGTGTCGATTGCGCTGGCCGAAGGTGCTGATATTGCCCGCACTCAAGCCGATCTGGTCATCACTGGAAACGGTCTGGAGCGGCTGGCAGCCGCGCTGGACCTGGCCCCCAGGGTTCGGCGCATCATCATCCAGAACCTGTGCTGGGCACTGGGCTACAATCTGCTCGCCCTGCCCTTTGCCATGGCCGGCCTGATTCCGCCGTGGCTGGCGGCAATCGGCATGTCGGCCTCGAGTCTGATTGTGGTTCTCAACGCTCGCCGTCTGGGAACAGACACGCTCCGACACCGCGCCACAACCCGAAACCCGTCCCCTTCGACCCTTGAGGCACGCTCCGGATGAGCATCATCTACGTCTTGATTCCGCTTTCAGTCATCCTGATGGTGTTCGCGATAGGCTTTTTCTTCTGGGCAGTCAAGAACAAGCAGTTCGACGACCTGGACTCGCCGGCGCTGGATATTCTCGATGACGACGAGCCGAAAGCACGCCTCTCGGCAAATGTTGAACCGGCGAGCGCTGAACAGCCACCAAAAACGCTGCAGGACGCAGACGGGAAAAATCCAGGCTGAACTGTTCCCGGTCAGGTACGGACGAATGACTGCCAGTAGACTGGCTCAAGATGAATCCTGAAACCGCATTCCTGACCGGTCTGCTGGCCGGCTTGTTCGGCTCCACTCATTGCCTGGCCATGTGCGGCGGCATTGTCGGTCTGCTGCACAGTCAGCTGCCGAACGGGCGGTCGTACTTGAGCGCCGGCTTCCACATGGGCCGAGTTACCAGCTACCTGGCCATTGCATTGATCGCCACGCTGATCGGCATGCTGCCCGGCCAGGTGCTGCCGGACTCCGCGCCGCAGCTCATGCGGATTCTTCTCGGTGCTCTGATCATCAGCATGGCGATCTATGTCGCGGCACCCGGTCGCTTCCGTGATCTCGCCGGCCAGATCGCAGCCCCGCTCACCCGCCGCCTGATGCCACTGCTGGCCCGCTTTCTGCCGGTCAAGTCACTCGATCAGGCGCTCGGGCTGGGGCTGCTCTGGGGGCTGCTGCCCTGTGGACTGCTGTATTCGGTGGTTGCCGCGGCCGTGCTGCTGGCTGATCCGCTGGCCACGAGCGCCATGGTCATCGCCTTCGGTCTGGGGACGGTGCCGCTGCTGCTCGGCAGCGGGCTGCTGATGCTGAAATTCCGCTCGGCCGTCAACCGCCGCGCCCTGCGCTGGACCGCGGCCCTGCTCCTCGTCCTCACCGGACCTGTTGATCGCCGTCGGCCCGCAGCTGGCGAAGCTACATCGATCACCCGTGGATGCATTTTCTGGTGGATTGTGTGTCGTAGGGTCGTTTTGTTTGCTGCGCGGAGGAAGATCAAAGGCGCTTGTTTGAATCTGCTTGGCGGATAAAGTCAAAGGTTTTCGCCTTTGATTTTCATCCGCGAAGCGGATCAACCAAGCGCTTGTGTCCTTCATCCCGCGCAGCGGGATACAAACAAGCACCTTTGACGTCGTTCACGAAGCGAACAAAATCAACCGCCGGTAGGCGTTCAGTAGCTACGCCGCCGGGCAAGCCTGAAAATTACAGGCCGCAAGGCTGCCCCATTACCCCTCTTCGGATACAAAGAAACTCCCACCACTCCGGCTCGCCCTTCAGATGAAGATCGAACCAGGCCATGATCGTGTCCCACCAGACGTAGCGCTTCTCGCGATCCAGAATCCAGTGATCCTCACCCGGAAACTCGATCAGCTCTACCTCGCGCCCAAGTAATTTCAGGGCGGTGAACATGGTGTCGGATTCGCCGGGCGGCACGTTGGTATCCGAGTCGCCGGTCAGCAACAGCAGCGGCGTGGTGATCTTGTCAGCGTTGTAGATCGGGCTCTGCTCGATGTAGAGCTCGCGATTGTTCCAGGGATAACTGCCGCGGCTGGCAATGCCGGAATAGCCGTATCCCCACCAGCCCTCGCCCCAGTAAGAAGTCAGGGTGCTGATTCCTGCGTGCGAGATGGAGGCTGCATACATATCGGTCAGGGTGGCCAGGTGCATGGTCATGAAGCCGCCGTAGCTGGCGCCGATGTTGCCGACCCGCTCGGGATCGACAAAATCATGGGCTTCGAGGAACTTCGCCGAGCCTTCGATGATGTCATCGGCGGTGTATTGACCCCAGGCGTTGACGTGCAGGGCCGAGAATTCCTGGCCGTAGGCGATCGTCCCACGCGGCTGAAGCACATAGACCACGTAGCCCTTGGCGGCCCAGAGATTGAACGGATAGCGACCGGTGAACGCTCGGCCGACCGGTGCGGTGCCGCCGTAGTAATAAACGATCAACGGGTAGCGCTGCTCCGGATCGAACTGCGGCGGCAGGTAGTAACGACCGTCAATTTCATCGCCGCTTTGATTGGTGAACCGCCACGGCCGAACTTCACCGAATTCGACATCGGCGTAGTCGGTCTCGCGGCTGTCAAGCACTAGCGATCTGCGACCGCGCTCCAGATCAACCAGCTGAACGCGCTGCGGCCCGGTCGCGTCGGTTCCGCGAACAGCGACCTGCACGCGAGCGGTCTCCGAGGCCGAAAACTGCTCCATGACTTCCATGCCGGTCTCGACATTCTCGAAGCGTTCGCGCTCGGCATCAAAGCGGACCAGGCCCGCGCCTTCCCCCCGGGCTACCGACAGCAAGAGATCACCATCGGGTAAACGATGCGCCTGGCTGATCGACGGATCAAAATCGCGCGACAGGCTGCGCGCGCGCTGGCCATCACGGCTCAGTGCATACAACTGCGTGTCGTACTCATTGGGCACCAGCGGTGCGCTGGTGGTAGCACCATCGGCGCCCGGCAGTCCAGGGCCTGACAGCAACCAGAACCCGTCTTCAGCAAACAGGGCCCCACCCAGCATGCGCAGCTGGATGATTTCGCGGCGGCTCAAGTCCGCCAGATCCAGCTCGAACAGGCGCCAGAGGCTGTGCGGGGGTTCGGCGTAGTCGATGATCCGCTCGGACAGCAGACGCTCACCCTCGGGGTCGCATAGTCCAGCAGGCTGACGCTGGCCTTATCCGTGGTCAGCGGACGAATCAGCCCACCGTTGACATCGACCTGAAACAATTGGCCGTTGTCGCGGAAGTTCGCTCAGCGATCTTCGATCGAACGGATGCGCCGACGAGTTCACCATCGCCTTCCTCAGGCGCCGTCCAGAAAAAGATCAGGGACCGGCCGTCCGGGTGCCAGCGGAAACCACCCAGTCGTTCGTGATTGGCCAGCAGCAGCCGGGGACTTTCCCCTCGAGGATAGAGCCAGAGATTATTGCCTTGACGAACGGCCAGTGTTTGCGAGTCGGGGCTCCAGGCCAGTGCGCTCGGGAGCTCATCGGTCCAGACCCGTTCAATGACCCCGGATTCGACACCCCGAATCTCCAGGCGCGCGAGCGACAGATCGGCAGCATCGTCACGCCCGCTGAACCGCAGCGCAAGCTGGCGTCCGTCGGGCGAAATCTGCAGCTGGGTCACGGTCTGCGCATTGGTCAAGCGTTCCGCGGTGACGCGTGTTGTCGCGTCCAGGCCAACCGTGATTCGATCATGCGCTGCTTTGCCTTCGAAACGAATTTCTCGGCCTTCGCGTCTTCACTGGCGCCTGCATGAATCATCCAGACGTCATGATTACCCGGCGGCAGCGCCAGACTGATATTGCCCTCATCAGCGGCCATCGGCTTCCCGTCCATGAACACGCTGAGAGCATCCAGCCCCTGAACCTGGAGCGTGCCTTGAACGAAGCGATCGACGTCGATCGGCAGCATCCAGACAGCGATCAAATCCTCTGACGCGCCCGCCGGAGGTTCTGCAGACCAACGCAGGGTGCGTCCAAAAACATCCACATTGCGGCCTGGGCCCGGTCGCGGCTGACGCGCCAGCTGGCCATAGATCGAACGGGTGATGGGATCGGTCATGGTGCTGGCC
>CALNZT010000027.1:0-71204 GCA_942491245.1 uncultured Pseudomonadota bacterium | reverse complement strand
GAATGGATGAAGATCCTCCAGGCCGGCGTCACGGGGCCGCAGCTCTTGACCTCAGCCCTGCTTGCACTACTGCGCTCGACCGCGCACTCAAAGCTTGTTTTCATCACCGATTCGGAGTGTATGGAACGGCCTGCCAACTGGGCGGCCTACGGCGTGGCTCAGGCGGGGCGGCAATGGATGGCCAAAGCGCTGGCGCGCGAGATCGGGTCTGGCTCACCCGAGGTGATGTCGGTCGACCCGGGCGCCTTCTACAGCCGATTGCGGGTGTCTGCCTGGCCGGTTGCGCAACCGGATGAGTTCGATCCGATCGAGCAGGTGGCCGGACGCGTACTCAACTCAATCCAGGACGGGAGTTCCAGCGATGTCTGATGATCTGTTCGAGCGCATAATCCGCCGCGAAATTCCGGCCAGTATCGTGTTTGAAAGCGACGATATTCTGGCGTTTCGCGATGTCAATCCACAGGCACCGACCCACATCCTCATCATTCCCAAGCGACGCATCCCGACCCTCAACGATTTGCAGGAAGAGGATGCCGTTCTTGTCGGACAGCTGGTCCTTACGGCTCGCCAGATTGCCGCCGACGAGGGGCTTTCGGAGGACGGCTACCGTCTTGTCTTCAACTGCAATGATCACGGTGGTCAGTCGGTCTATCACATTCATCTTCACCTGCTGGGTGGACGGGCAATGAACTGGCCGCCGGGTTGAGGCGTGGATGATGGTTGGCAGGCAAAGATATATGCATCAAGTCGCATGTTCTGATATCTTTCTCTAGCGGGTTCCGCATTCTGACGGACGCCATGCACAACGACCAAAGGGGGTCAAATCCATGCTCACAAGAGCCTTGTCGGTATGAGCGCCAGGCCGTCAGATCCACGTCTGGGGTCGGTGCTTGATCGAGTCGACCGTACGCTTTTCATCGCCTCACCCGATCTGCGTCAGGTCATTTCCGGTCGCAGCATTCCTTCACGTTCGGCGGCCCGCCAGCTGCTTGCCTTGATCGGTACCGTTCCCGCCTCGGCGCGGGTTCTCGTTGTCGGGGGTGGCTCGGGCTATATCCCGGCGCTTCTGGCCGGAATGGCGGGGCGGGTCGATGTTCTCGAGAAAGAACCGGCGATTGCCGGTATTGCGCGTACGAATCTGGCGCGCGCCGGTCTCGATGGCGTCGATGTCCGGGTCGGCATCGGCGAAGATGGCTGGCCAGAAAAAGATGCGCGTTTTGACCGGATCATCGCCATCTGCAGCCTGAAGAAGGTCTCGGTTCTGCTCGAACAGCTGGATACAGAAGGGCTGCTCTTCACGTTGGAAGGCCCTGAGCGAGAGCAACCGCTTCTGGTGCAGCGCAGCTCCGGGTCAGACGGACCGATTCGCCAGGCGCTGGGATCAGTACTGTTCTCGCGTCCGACCAGCCAGGTCCTGATCGACCTCGGCTTCGTCGATGAGGCGATGCTTGAAAAGGCGCGGGAGGAAGCGCGTCGGCGTCATGAGCCTGTCCTGACGGTGATTCGCAATCGCCTGGGTGTCAATGATGTCGATTTTTATCGCACGCTGGCGCGTCAGCGCGACATCGAGTTCATCGGGGCCGACAAGGTTCTGGAGCGGCTGGATACGAGCTTGTTCCATCACTATTCGCACACGTTTCTGGATAACCGTCGCTTGCTGCCGGTGTGGAAGCATGCCGATGCCCTGGTCGTCGTCACCGACAACCCTGACTTGTCAGCGGAAGACCTGATGGGTATGGAGAATGCGGGCCGGATCAAGCGAATGCTGGTGACGCCTACCGACTTTCGCCGAATCTGGTCAGCGCTCGAGCTGACCGATCGCAGGCGAGCAGATGCTGAGCTGGTCGGAGGCGCCCGGCGATCGGGCGGGCAATGACGATCTGCTGACTCAGTCAAAGAACGAGATCAGCCACTATCTGGTTTCGATCTATGAGGCCATTCTGCTCGATGCGGTCAGTGCAAATGCCAGCGACATCCATGTCGAGCGATACGGGGAGCGCATCCGTATTCGCATTCGGGCTGATGGTGAACTGCATGACCTGACCCACTACAAGCTGACGCCTCGGGATCACGCCGGTCTGATCAATGTGATCAAGGTGCGCGCGGAGATCAACATCGCCGAGCGTCGCCTGCCGCAGGGTGGCCGCTCGCACATGCGCGTCGGAAACACGAATTACGATCTGCGTGTCCAGGTCCAGCCGTCGCTGCATGGTGAGCACGCGGTCATCCGATTGTTGTCGCAGACCGGGCGGGTGCTCGGTCTCGATGAGCTGGGCATGGCGCCGCAGGTGGCAGCTCACTATCAGCGTTTGCTCAATAACCCGGCCGGCCTGGTGCTGGTGGTCGGTCCGACCGGGTCGGGAAAGTCGACGACGCTTTACGCCGGACTGCAGACCCTGGCCGATGACGGGCGCCGCAAGGTAATCACGGTGGAGGATCCGATCGAATACTCCATCGACAATATCCAGCAAACGCGCGCCCGGCCGGATATCGGCTTCGGTTTTGCCGATGCCATGCGCTCATTCGTGCGCCAGGATCCCGACGTCATTCTGGTCGGTGAAATTCGTGATCGGGAAACCGCTCTGGAAGCCATCCGGGCTTCCCAGACCGGACATCTGGTGCTCTCGACCCTGCACAGTAATGACGCCGTCGATGCGTTGCAGCGGATGTACGACCTCGACATTCTGCCCAACTCCATGGCCAGCGAACTGCTGGCCGTGATTGCCCAGCGCCTGGCCAAGCGCATCTGCCCGACGTGCCGGCAGCGCGCGGAGCCGGACCCGGAAATCCTTCACGAGCTGTTTCCGGATCAGGTCCCTACTGGCTTTCGTTGTTACGAGGGTCGAGGCTGTGTGGACTGCGGAGGGCGGGGCACTCGGGGGCGTATCGCCGTGGTCGAGTTCCTGCACGTCAACGACGAACTGCGCGATCTGATTTCACGTCAACCAGCGGTTGGCGAAATGCGCTGGCGCGCCCTGGACAACGGCCTGATGACCATGCGCGATAGCTCACTGGACCACGTCATTGCAGGGGTGATTCCGATGTCGGAACTTCCGCGTCTACTGCCACAGGATCGGATGGCTCCGGAACAACGCGGCGGGCGGAGGTCAATGCTGTGAGCGCAAAGAAAGTCTCCCTGCAGCGCCAGCCTTCGGAAATGATGTTTGCCGCCGAGCTCAAGCGTCTGAAGAACTGGGATCCTCACCCCGTGCCGCCTGGCTGGAACCTTTCGCCGATCGCCGTCGAGCTTTTCCTGCTCGGCGATGAGGAGCTCGGGATCGAACCGAAAATCGTGGTCGACCCGGGAGCGATCACGCGTATCGTGATCGGGCTGCTGACCGACCGTGGTTGCCTGATGATCGGCGAGCCGGGTACGGCGAAGTCCTGGATATCAGAGCTTATGGCCGCGGCGATTTCCGGTGATTCGTCTCTGACCCTTCAGGGCGGGGCCATCGGCGAGGTGGGTCAATTGCTCTACACCTGGAACCGCGCGATTCTTTCCGAACGCGGGCCCTGTCTGGAAGCCCTGGTGCCGAGTCCGATCTACCGCGGGATGCGTGACGGGAAGATGGTGCGTTTCGAAGAGGTCGCGCGCTGTCCCCAGCCGCTGCAGGATGCGCTGCTTTCGATTCTCTCGGACCGCATGATCACGATTCCCGAATTGAGCGGGGAGCAGGGCGTGCTTTACGCGCGCGCCGGATTCAACGTCATCGCGACCTCGAACAGCGTCGATGAGGGCGTCAATCGAATGAGCGCGGCGCTCAAGCGTCGAATGAACTTCGAGATCATCAATCCGATCCGCCACCTGCAGGACGAAATCGATGTGGTTCAGCGCGAAGTGCGGCGCTTGAATCAGATGGCGTCGCTTGATGTCGAAGTGGATCCGACCGTGGTCGAGGTGCTGGTCACGGTCTTTCATGAACTGCGCAACGGTCAGACCCTTGATGGCCGCAGTACGGATCGCCTGGCCGGGGCGACCATGTCGACCGCTGAGGCCGTCGGTGTGGCTCACGCCATGAGCGTGCACGCGTTCTATTACAACGCGGGCCGCCTGGGTCTTGACCAGCTGGTGCACTTCCTTATCGGATCGGCGCTCAAGGACAACCCGGACGATCGCCGCCGCCTGCGTCACATTTTCGATACCGAGATCGTCAAGCGAACCGAGCCGGCCTGGCGCGAGCTGTGGTCGCAGCGCGGCCTGATCTGATAGCATGGCGCGCCGTTCCCCAACCGGAAACCATTGAAGTGACTTCAGCGCTAGCCCAGCAGGATCTCGATCATCTCTTCCATCCCTCCACCGATCTCGGAGGGCTGCGTCAGAGCGGGCCCGTGATCTGGTCTCGCGGCAAGGGGGTCTACGTCTGGGACCAGAACGATCGCCAGTATCTCGAGGGCATGGCGGGTTTGTGGTGTACCGCGCTGGGCTACGGGGAGAAAGAACTCGCCAGGGCTGCTGCCGAGCAGATGGAGACTTTCTGCTACGGCCCCCTGTTTGCCGGTCGCAGTAATGAACCCAGCATTCGACTGGCAACGCGTCTGTCGCAGTGGGTGCCCATCGACGGCGCAAGATTCCTGTTCGGCTGTTCAGGCTCGGACGCCAACGATGCCCAGATCAAGCTGATTCACTATTACTTCAACGCGATCGGTCAGCCGAAGAAGAAAAAGATCCTGTCGCGCGGAATGGCCTATCACGGCGTCACCATTGCCACAGCCGCTCTGACCGGGCTGCCCGCGTTTCACAAGCACTTCGATCTGCCGATGGACGGTGTGATCCACCTTGGCTCGCCGCACTATTATCGTGAAGGAAAGCCGGGTGAGAGCGAAGCGCAATTCGTGGAGCGCTGTGGTCAGGAGCTGGAAGCGGTGATCGAGCGTGAAGGCGCCGATACGATTGCGGCCATGATTGCCGAACCGCTGATGGGTGCCGGTGGTGTCGTTTTGCCGCCCAAGGGCTATTGGGAGCGCATCATGCCCGTACTCGAGCGGCACGGAATCCTGCTGATCGATGACGAAGTGGTCTGCGCCTTTGGACGAACCGGCAATGACTTCGGTTGCCAGACCTACGCGATGAATCCGACCACCATGACCATGGCCAAGGCGCTGTCCTCGGCCTATCAGCCGATATCAGCAGTGGCTGTTCCGCCGTTCATGTACGACGCCATCGAGAAGGCGGCAGGCGGCGTTGGGCTGTTTGCGCACGGGCTGACCTATTCGGGCCATCCGGTTGCCGCCGCCGTTGCCGATCGCAACCTGCAGCTGATGGAAGAGCGCGGTGTGATGGCGCATGCCGCCCGCATGGGAGAGCGACTCCAGCGAGCGCTGGCCCCGCTGGCCGCTCATCCACTGGTCGGCGACTACCGAGGGATCGGTCTGATTGCCGGTCTTGAGCTGGCAGAAGACAAGGCGGAGCGGCGCGCTTTCGATCCAGCGCGCAAGATGGGGTTCAAGGTCGCCGCTGCCTGTCTGGATGCGGGGCTGGTCGTGCGCGCCATCCCAGGTGATGTGATCGCTGTCTGCCCCCCGCTGATCATCAATGAAGCGCAGGTCGACGAGCTGGTCAAGAAGTTGACCCTCGGACTGGATCAGGTTGCCGACAGCCTCTGCTGATAAATCCAGGCTTGCGGTTGACGGAGCGCGGATCCACTCAGCGCTGGTGGGTTTTCATTATGCTGCTGACAATCCTGACGGCCTTTGCGGGCTGAGGGGGCATGCAGGGGAATCGCGCCCCCTTCAAATCTGCCCGGCGCTGCTTCAAGACGCCACGAGTGCTTTATAGTCCGGATGACGCTTGATCCAGGCGGCTACGTACGGGCAGCTTGGAATGACTCTGAGCGATTCGGACTCGGCCCAGCTCAGCGCATGTCGCGTCAGTTTTCCGGCCAGGCCGCGCCCGCCGACGGCATCCGGCACCCGAACGCTGCGAATGTCCATGATGTCGTCGGCAAGGGCGAAATCGAGCATGCAGCGCTCGCCGTCCACGGTCATCACAAAACTGGCCAGTTTCGATTCCAGCGCGATGTTGCTTTCAGTCATCCGACGTTCTCCAAGATTTGTCGTGTTTTTGCCAGGGCCAGCCTTCAATACAGGTAGCGTGTGCGGATGGTTGACGGTACCTTGCTCAGCTCGGCGACAAGCGCGGGCGTATCTGCCGCTTCAATATCCATCACCACGTAGCCGATGTCCGGCAACGTCTGAAGGTACTGGGAGACGATGTTGATGCCTGCATTGGAGACCACCGAGTTGATGGCCTGCAGTACGCCAGGTTCGTTCCGGTGGATATGCATGATCCGGCGGGCGTCGGCATGATCGGGCAGGGCGACTTCGGGAAAATTCACAGCGCCCATGGTCGAGGCCATTGTCGGAATAGCGAACCAGCTTGGCGGCAACATCCAGGGCAATATTCTCCTGCGCTTCGCCCGTGCTGCCGCCAATGTGCGGCGTCAGAATCACGTTGTCCATGCCGCGCAATTCCGATACGAATTCCTCGTTGGCGCTGGACGGTTCGAGCGGAAATACGTCGATGGCCGCGCCACCCAGATGGTCGCGCTTCAGCGCGGCGGCGAGGTCCGGAATATTGACCACTTTTCCACGCGAGGCATTGATCAGATGCGCCCCGGCGCGCATCAGGTCCAGTTGCTGGGCACCGATCAGACCGCGAGTCTGCTCCGTATCAGGCACGTGAAGGCTGAGGACGTCGCAGGCCTCCAGCTCCGCATCGAGGCTATCGAGCGCTTCTGCGTTGCCGAGGGGAAGTTTGTCGATGATGTCGTGATAGACCACCCGCATGCCCAGGCCCTCAGCGAGTATGCCGAGCTGGGAGCCGATATGGCCATAACCCACGATACCCAGAACCTTGCCACGCACTTCGTGCGAGCCGATGGCGGTCTTCAGCCACTCGCCGCGGTGGGCGGCGGCGTTCTTGGCCGGAATACCGCGCATCAGGCAAATGATTTCGGCCAGCACCAGTTCGGCAACCGAACGCGTGTTGGCATAAGGTGCATTGAACACGGGAATGCCGCGTCTCCGGGCGGCGTCGAGCTGAACCTGGTCGGTGCCGATGCAGAAGCAGCCTATGGCGGTGAGCTTGGGCGCCTGTTCAAGCAGTTCGTCACTGAGTCTGGTTCGTGAGCGGATGCCGAGAAAGTGCGCGTCCTTGATGGCATCGACCAGCTCGTCGTCGTCCAGGGCGCCCTTGCGCTGCACCAGGTTCTGATAGCCGGCGCGTTCGATGACCTTGGCGGCGCATGAATGAATGCCCTCGAGCAGGACAGAAATTGATCTTGTCTTTTGACAGTGAGTGCGTGGTCTGGCTCATGAAATTGGGGGAGAATTTCTCTCGGCGTATCAGATGTAGCTGGCATTATGGCAGGATCAGCATTACTGATTCGAATTCAGAGCATTTTCTCCATGAAATCCTTGTTGAAATCCTTGTCATGCAAAGCCTGAACGACGTCGAGAGCCTGGAACACTACGGTCGGGACTGGACCCGTTTCTGGGCGCCGGCACCCAGAAAGATCGTTTTTCCTGAATCCATCGATGAGGTGGTGGCGCTGGTGCGCGATGCGCGCGCAGATGGCACTGCCCTGGTGCCCAGTGGCGGCCGAACGGGGCTGTCTGGCGGCGCGGTGGCGGCGAACGGAGAGATTGTCGTCTCGATGGACAAGATGCGCGCCATTCTCCATTTCGACGACGCAGAACCCAGCATTCAGGTCGAAGCCGGCTTGACTGTGGGTGCGCTACAGGCTGCCGCGTCCAATCGAGGTCTGTACTATCCGGTTGACTGGGCGGCGGCAGGCTCCAGTCAGGTTGGTGGCAGCATCGCGACCAACGCTGGCGGAATCCGGGTGCTGCGCTACGGGATGACTCGGGACTGGGTGCGTGGCCTGAAGGTGGTGACCGGTACGGGTGAGGTGCTGGACCTCAATCGCGGCTTGATCAAGAACAATACCGGACTGGATCTTCGCCATCTGATGATCGGTAGTGAGGGCACCCTGGGCATCATTGTCGAAGCCACGATGGGACTCATTCCCGAACCGGTCGAGAGCTCGGTTCTTCTGCTCGGGCTGGCCGACCTTGATGCACTGATGCCGGCTTTGGCACAGCTGCGCGCGGGCTTGCAGCTTTCCGCCTTTGAATTCTTCGATCAGGCTTCGATTGGATACGTGGCTCAGGCGCGCGGTCTTGAATTTCCGCTCGATATCGAATCTTGCCGCTGCTTCGCCGTGGTCGAGTTCGACGATCCGGAGGGCGCCAGTCAGGACGCGGCACTGCGCGTGTTCGAAGCCCTGATAGAGGCCGGTCATGTTGTCGATGGGACACTGAGTCAGTCCGGAAGCCAGGCGGCCGAGTTATGGGCCTGGCGCGAGGCGATCAGTGAATCCATCGCGCACCGCACACCCTACAAGAACGACTTATCGGTACGCGTCGGTCGCGTGCCTGAATTTCTGAAGCAGCTCGATGCGCTGGTTGGCGAGCGCTATCCTGACTTCGAGGTGGTCTGGTTCGGCCATATCGGCGACGGAAATCTGCACATGAACGTGTTGCGCCCAGAGCACTGGTCTGTCGATGAGTTTCACGCCGCCGGGAAGACGCTGAGCCCGGCCGTTTTCGAGCTGGTTCAGGCCCACGGCGGCAGTATTTCAGCCGAGCACGGCGTGGGTCTGCTGAAGCGGGATGATTTGCACTGGTCACGGACAGCGCAAGAGATCGACTTGATGCGGGCCATCAAGCAGCAGTTCGATCCGGACGGCATCCTCAATCCGGGCAAGCTGTTTCAGCCTCGCTAAGCGCGGCTGAGATCGTTCCTATCGGTGATTACCGCCAGTCTGGTAAAGTCTGGGACCCGAAATCCGCATCCCCATTCGAAACGATAATCCGAGAGGATCCTTCATGAATAAATGTTCACTATGGTCGGCGCTTGCCGGCCTGGTTCTGGCCAGTACTGCTTTCGCCGATGGAATGACGCTGGCTGATATCGCACGCCTGGAAAGCGTTGCCCAGGTCGAAATCAGCCCGGACGGTCGCCATGTCGCCTACACCGTTTCGGTGCCGCGCAATCTTCGCGCTGAAGACGATGGCTCGGCCTGGTCCGAACTGCACGTACTGGGCCCGGATGGCGAGAGCAAGGAATTCATCGCAGGCCAGGTCAATGTACGGTCGATCGGCTGGCGCCCGGATCGGGACATGATCACCTTCATCGCAAAGCGCGGTGAGGACGAACATGCGCAGCTGCATGGCATCGCATTAGGCGGCGGGGAGGCGCGAAAGCTCGCCGAGTTGCCGGGCGGGATTTCAGCCTACAGCTTCAGCCCTGACGGCAACCAGATAGCCCTGATCGGAACAGAACAGGTCAGCGCTGAGGTAAAAGCGCTTCAGGATCGCGGTTTCAACCAGGTCATCTTTGAAGAAGGCCTGCGCAATCGCCTGCTCTACATTCTTTCCCTGAACAGCGCAGATTCAGCCCCTCGTCAGATCGAATTCGACGGCTCGGTTCAGGCGGTCCAGTGGTCGCCTGCCGGTGATCGCCTCGCTGTCGCTGTAACGCCTTTGCAGCTGGTGGACGACGGTCTGATGTTCAAGCGAATTCGCATTATTGATCCGCAAGGCAATGAATTGGGTAGAGTTTCCAACCCCGGAAAGCTGGGTGATTTTCGCTGGAGCCCGGACGGCAAACATCTTGCGATGATTGCGACCACGATCGTCAATGATCCGCGGGAAGGCCGTTTGATCGTGACCGACGAAATCGGCGATAGCTGGACCCATCTGTTGCCGGGCATCGAAGGCCACGTCTGGGGCATCGACTGGTCGTCTGATGGCGACATCATTTATCTGATTCATGAGGGCGTGGAGTCCAGAATCGGCCGAATTGAGCCCGATGGGGACGATGACGAGACGCTGTTTTCTCAGCCTGGACTGGTCGCCGGTGGACTCAGTGTCAGCGCGCGCGGTCCGATCGCCGTGGTTGCCAGCAGTGCGCAACACGCCACCGAACTGTTTCTGCTGGATGCGGGTTCAGGCGCCATGGACCGCGCCACCGATACCAACCCCTGGCTGAGCGATATCGATCTGGCGCGCCAGACGGTGTTCGAGTATCAAGCCGAGGACGGTCTGGATCTTCAGGGCTTGCTGGTCTGGCCGTTGGACTACCAGGAAGGGCAGCGCTATCCGCTGATTCTGGCGGCCCACGGTGGACCGGAAGCCCACTATTCCAACGCCTGGCTGACCAGTTACAACCTGCCTGCCCATCATGCGGCTGCTGAAGGCTATTTCATGTTCTTCCCCAACTATCGGGGCAGCACCGGCCGTGGCGTCGAATTCACCCTGAGTTCTCAGGGCCGGCCGGCCAAGGAAGAGTTTTCCGACCTGGTCGACGGCGTGGATGCGCTGATCGATGCGGGCCTGGTTGACGCCGATCGCGTTGGAATTACCGGTGGCTCCTATGGTGGCTATGCGTCCGCCTGGGCGGCGACCTATTACACCGAGCGCTTCGCTGCGGCGGTCATGAACGTGGGCCTGTCGGACAAGATCGCCATGCTCGGAACCTCGGATATTCCGCAAGAACTCTATCTGGTGCATTACCGGACCTGGCCGTGGGAGGACTGGAACCTGTACCGCGAAGCCAGCCCGATCTACTACGCGGCACAGGCTCGGACGCCGATTCTTATCCTGCACGGCGACGCCGACCCGCGCGTCCATCCGACTCAGTCGAAGATTCTCTATCGCTTCCTGAAACTGCAGGACAATCCACCGCCGCTGCGCCTGGTGCTGTATCCCGGCGAAGGGCATGGCAATCAGCGCGCCGCCTCGCGCTGGGATTACAGTCTGCGATTGATGCGCTGGATGGATCATTATCTGAAAGGCGAGGGTGGTGAGCCGCCGCCCTTTGACGTCGACTATGGCCTCGACGACGAGGCCTGAGTCGTGGACGCAGAGCGCGCTCAGCGAATTCTGGATCGCCTGAATTCGACCAACGCCAATACCCTGATGGAGCATCTGGGGATAGTGTACACAGCGGTTGGCGAGCGTTATCTGGAAGCCGCCATGCCGGTTACTGCTCGGCTACACCAGCCGATGGGTATCCTGCATGGCGGCGCTACGGCCGCTCTGGCCGAATCCGTAGGCAGCGCGGCCTCCGCGCTGCAGCTCGATCTCAGCGTCCGGTTTGCCGTCGGGATGGAGTTGAGCATCAACCACCTCAAAAGCGTCCGAGAAGGCCAGGTGATTGCCCGCGCAGACGCCATTCATCTGGGTCGATCGACGCATCTTTGGGATATTCGAGTGCGCGATGACCAGGATCGAACGATTGCCGTTTCTCGCCTGAGTATGATGATTCTGGATCGCAAGACGGCGTAATCCTCCATCAGTTTACTCCTGCCGGGCTTCGACGCGATTTCCACCCAGCTGCCTCGCACGCTCTAAAGCAGCGGCAGCACAATCCATGAAGTGCTGCGCCGTCTTTCCAGCGTCTGCAGGGCCGCTGCACATGCCGATGCTTGCGGTCAACGGTCGACCTGACGTCGAGAGCGACAGGTCGACGATGCTTTCCCGGTAATCTTCGGCGATTCGTCGCGCTTGATCGGGAGGCTCCCCGCAGAGCACGATCAGGTAGTCATCTTGGCTGAACTGGAACAGGCAGGCCGCCCTGGATCGGCTGATGCTGAGCAAGGTCTCGTTGATTGCCGCCCGGCTGTATCGGTCGTTTTCAGCCAGTGCGTCATCCATGCCGAGACGCAGGAGGCAAAAATACGTTCCCTGACGGTGACACTGTCGAAGTTTGCTCCCGATATCAGCCATGATGTCTGCGTGCTCGCTTGCTGCAATCCGATCTGCTTGCCCTCCTGAGGCTTTTGCAGTCGGCGGCTGGTTCGCCAGTTTTGGTCTGAGCGCTTGAGTGATGCGGTCCGAGCCGTGCCGTCGACGCAGACCGGAGAGGACGACAAAGACCAGCACCAGCGTGAACAGGGCAATCAATATGAGTTGTGAGGGTTCCGGCACGGGCGCATCGGTCTGAGCGGCCACCACTGGACTTAGAGCGAGAAAAGCCGAGACCTGGATCGTCGTCAGTACCCTGAAAAAACTGTCACTTTCGGTCCTTGTGGGCGTCGCGGCCGCCGTCGGCAAAGATTGCGGACTCGCAAGCGAGCGGGCCGAGTCTTGGCTGCCGGGCAGACCGCTGCGACGGCGATTGCCCTGCGACGCCGTCATGGTTTGCGCTCGCGGTGTGGGGCTTGAGTAGAATGCGGTGCCATACTAAACCCGCATGCAATAAACATGCCGCTCCAGAGCCGACGTCGCAATCGACTCGTGGAGCGGCGCAGCAAGAATCCCGTCGAGCAGTTCGACAGTGCTCAGTCAATCGGTGTCACGGCCACTCGAATGCGCAGTGAGTCTCCGGGATGCTGACGCGTTCTGGTGTGATACAGGCGGCCATCGTATTCATAGGTCACCCGATAGCCGGCGGGCACGGAGTGTTCCTCGAAATCTCGCTGAATACGGCACTGTTCCCGCGTGACCAGACGAAAGCCCTCCGGGGCCCGATTCTGACGGTCAACGTCACGTCCGATCGAGCCACCGAGAGCGGCGCCAGCCACCGTTGCTGCTCGCCGTCCACTGCCGCTTCCGAACTGATTGCCGATAACGCCTCCGATGATGGCGCCAAAGATCGTTCCGGTCCGACTTCTGCCACCGCGATCGATGCGTTCGTACTGGTCTTCCTCCCAACAGACTTCGCGTTCTACGGGGTTGCGTTCCATGCGGTATTCAGCCTGGACATCCAGCACCGGGACTTCAAGATAGTGTTCACTCTGAGCAAGGGCGTTGCCGCTCACCATCAGAGTGGCGAATAGCATGCTGGCGGGTCTGAACATGGTCCTGCTCCTTCAAATTCGTTTTGGGGTCGGCTCGCCTGATCTGCAGGCTTGGCATGGAGCTTAAGCCTGGGCAACTGAACTGAATCTGAATCATTCGCCTGCGGCAGGGGCCCTTGCTCGCTGGCACTCCCCGGCGCATGGGCTGGATAAGTGCTGTGGTGGAGAATCAGGAGCTAAACGAAGGAAGCAGGCACCCGAGGGGGCAGGTTCGCAACTCGCAGCCACCGGCATGATGCTGGAAGGTGAATGCGGCTGCAGCGGCAGGACGATCGGGCAGTTCAGGGCATCTGGAGCCTGAACGGTGCAGGGTTTTCAACGGGTGCCTGCCGGAATCAGAGCACGGCCCCTGTCTGATGAGCACCGGGCCGCGCGGTTGCGGATGTCGGTCAGCCGCGCCTCAACCCGGGTCCTGGCCCGGCTTGTCTACGTTGACATGATCGGGAAGATCAATGCCGAGCTTCCTTGCGCTTGAGCCACTGTTGACGAGCCGCATTGCGCAGGTCTTCGGTGGTATCGCTTTCATCGACGATTTCCAGGCCAAGCAGGGTTTCAATGACATCTTCCATCGTCACCACGCCGGCAAAACCACCGTATTCATCGACAGCGACGGCAAAATGTTCCTGATCGGCAAGGATCTGGCTGAACAGGGCGCGTAGATCAATGAATTCGGGAACGAATAACACCTCGCGTTTGAGCTCTGCGAGCACTCGATCCCCTCGTCCACGTGCCAGCTCGAGCATGATTTCCGACTTCAGGACATAGCCCTGAATATCCTCATCGGAGTCACCAAACACCGGAATTCGGGAAAACGGGATGTCTTCGTGCTCTTCGATGATCTCGTCCAGCGTTCGATCCTGCTGGAGGCGCATCACGGCTACTCTCGGGGTCATGATGTCCTCGACCCGTATGGCCGAAAAGCGGATGAGGTTCAGAAAAATGTTGGATTCTTCTTCTTTGAATACACCCTCTTGATGACCTGTTTTCGCGAGTAGCTGAAACTCTTCGCGACTGACGGTTGGTCCATGCTTCTTGCTTGCCAGCAAGCGCGTCAAAAACTGTGACATTACAACCAATGGCCAGGTCAGGATGATCAGGATGCCGCAGGTGTGAGCAGTAAATCCGGCCAGCTGCCTGGAATAGTTTGCCCCCAGCGTTTTCGGAATGATTTCAGAAAAGATCAGGATCAGCAGCGTGACTACCGCTGATGTCACGGCAACCCAGGCTTGACCAAACAGATTCAATGACTGCGCGCCGACCCCTGCGGCGCCGAAGGTGTGGGCGAAGGTATTGAGCGACAGGATGGCTGAAAGCGGACGATCGATTTCTCGCTTCAGCGCATGCAGCTTCTTTCCGGCCTTGCTGCCTCGTTCTTCCATCAGGGCGACGTGGGATGTCGGCACCGATAACAGCGCTGCTTCCAGGATGGAACACAGAAATGAGACGCCTACGGCAAGGAACAGATAGAAAAAAAGCAAAAACATCGGCTGCAGAATTATCGGAAATTCATCAGGCCGAGAGTATAAACCCTAGCGTTGTTAAGGTCTTGTCTTCGCCTTGTCCTGATCAGGGACGATGCAATGGCCTGGGCCAACGTGCACCACCGTGGTTCACCACCGGCGTTCACGAAGTACGTCCGGTGAATTCCATTAAACTGATCGAATATAAGTTCACAAGAGCGCAGCATGTTTCGCAAATCGGTTTTCTGGGCCCTGGCTTCCCTCCTGATCTTTTCTCTCACCGCGTGTTCCGATGATCCAAGCGTGGCAGTCGATACTGAGGCGCGCTGGGTGCGGGTAACGCCCGTAGAACCGGCCGGGCGCTCGCTTATCGGGCTTTCAGGAACGGTTCGAGCTCGATTTGAAACGCCCGTAGGGTTCCAGGTGGGAGGTTTGATCTCTGAGCGACTGGTCGATGCCGGGCAGACTGTCGATAGCGGTGAGGTGATTTTCAGGCTGGATCCCAGGGATTTGCAGCAGTCTGTTCAGGTCGCTCAGGCCGATGTGGATGCGGCGCAGGCCGAGTTGGCCACGGCCGCAGCAGAGACGCGCCGAAATCGCGATCTTCTGGCCCGCGAATTCATCAGCGATCAGGTGTTCGAGCGCGTCGAGCTGGCTGAGAACGCCGCTCGAGAACACGTTGCAGCCGCGCAAGCCAGGCTTGAACAGGCGATCAATGCACTCGGGTACGGCAATCTGACGGCAGGCCAGCCTGGCACCCTGATCGACGTCATCGGTGAGCCGGGGCAAGTTGTCAGTGCTGGACAAACCATGGCCCTGATTGCTGCCAATGGTGCGCGCGAAGTCGAAGTGTTCCTGCCCGAGATGCTTGGGATACCAGAACAGGCCAGGCTGCGGCTCCCGAACGCCGATCCCGTGCCGCTGGCGCTTAGAGAGGTGGCGGGTGCGGCTGATCCAGTCACCCGAACCTGGGCTGCTCGCTACAGCATCGTCGGCCCCGTTGGCCCGGATACCGCTCCGCGCCTAGGCAGCGTGGTCAGGGTCGAACTTGATCTTGATCGCGATTACGGACTTCCAGGCAATGTGGTGCAGGTCCCGATTGCGGCGGTCAGCGAACGTGGCCAGGGCCCGCAGCTGTGGTTGATCGTTGCTGGTAAAGCCCGCCCGATTCCGATCCAGGTGGTCACCATGGACGGGGAACATGCCCGAGTCATTGGCGATCTGGACATCGGTGATGAGGTGATCGCTCTTGGAACGCACCTGCTGCAGGACGGTATGGCTGTTCGCGCCTTGCCCGCTCGCTGAGGACGCTATCCGGTGGCAACCCCCAATCTTTCGCGCATAGCAGCCAGTCAGCGTTCGGTCACGCTGTTTTTCCTGATCCTGTCGGTGCTTGGTGGCATTGCTGCCTTCAATGCATTGGGTCGGGCTGAAGATCCGGCCTTCACGGTGCGGGTGATGGTGGTTTCTGCACAGTGGCCGGGCGCCACGGTTCAGGACCTTCAGGACCAGGTAGTCGACCGGCTAGAGAAACGGATTCAGGACGTCGAGAATCTGTATCGAATCGAAACCACCATCCGCCCGGGTCGCGCGGATCTGTTGATCGAGTTCTTCGACTACACGCCGAGCGAAAAACTGCCGGACCTCTTCTATGAGGTTCGCAAGCGGATGCTGGACGAGCAGCCCGGGCTGCCACCCGGTGTGATCGGGCCGATCGTCAATGATGACTTTTCCGATGTCTTCTTCGGCCTGCTCGCGCTCAGTGCCCCCGGTCTGCCGATGCGTGATCTGACTCGCGAAGCCGAGGTCCTGCGCGATCGATTGCGCCGCGTAGACGGCGTGCAGAAGGCGCTGATTCTGGGCGAGCGACCCCAGCGGATTTTCCTTGAATTCGATAACGCCCGTCTGGTCAACCTGGGCCTGAACCCGAATCAGGTGTTCGATGCCATTCGCTCGCATAACGCCTTGCTTGCTTCTGGCCAGCTCGATACCGATGGACCGCGCCTGTATCTGAGAATGGAACGCGATCTGACTGAACTGGACGCGCTTCGTGCCGTACCCATACGCGTGGGCGAGCGTCTTCTGCGACTCGACGATATCGCAACGGTTCGGCAGGGTTACGAAGACCCGCCGTCCTTCCTGATTCGCTCGCAGGGCCAGGATGCCCTGGTGCTGGGTATTGTCATGGCCAGCGGCACCAATGGGCTCGAGCTTGGCGAGCGTCTTGCAGCGTTCATCGATTCCGAGCGCGCGCAACTGCCGCTGGGTATGTCGCTGGACGTGCTCAACGACCAGTCGGACGCCATTGCGCAGGCCGTCGGCCTGTTCCAACTGAAGTTCATGATCGCCGTTCTGGTGGTCATGCTGGTCAGCTTTCTGGCCATTGGCTGGCGTGCCGGAATGATTGTGGGAATCGCCATTCCGGTGACGCTGGGCCTGACCTTCATGCTCATGCAACTGGTGGGTATGAACCTTGACCGAATTACCCTCGGTGCACTGATCATTGCGCTCGGTCTGCTGGTTGACGACGCCATCATCGCGATCGAAATGATGCTGGTGAAGATCGACGAGGGCCTGAAGCGCATCGATGCTGCCGCCTTTGCCTGGCGAGCGACTGCTGCGCCGATGATGTACGGCACTCTGGTCACGGTTGCCGGTTTCGTGCCGATTGGTTTTGCTCGCTCCGGCGTCGGTGAATACGCCGGAAATATCTTCTGGGTGCTGGCTTTTGCCCTGATTGTTTCGTGGCTGGTCGCCGTCACATTTACGCCCTATCTCGGTTCCATTCTTCTCAAGGAGCGGGCTGGGGGGCAGGGCGGCCACGTGCATGACAACTATCAGGATCGAGTCCATCAACGCCTCAGGTCCTGGGTGGAGTATTGCGTTGACCATTCACTGAAGGTTGTACTGGTGACGGTGGGCTTATTGATTGCAGCCACCCTGGGCCTGGCGGGGCCGGTAGCCAAGCAATTCTTTCCGGGATCGGATCGTCCTGAAGTCATGGTCAGCGTCTTTCTCCCGCAAGGCACATCCATTGCCGTTACCGATCAGACGGCAAAGCGAGTCGAAGCCTTTCTGGCTGATCATGACGATGTTCGAAGCCTGTCGACCTACGTCGGCGCGGGTGCACCTCGGTTTTTCATTTCTGCCAACCCGGAACAGCCCGATCCCGCTTTCGCGAAGCTGGTCGCTGTGACCACCGATCGAGAGGCTCGTGATCGTCTGATCGAGGAACTGAATGCTCACGTTCAGGCCGGCGCATTTCCGGAAGCCCGAGTGCGCGTATCGCAGCTGCTTTACGGGCCACCGGTGATCTGGCCATTGCAATTCAGGGTCGTTGGCGATGATGCGGATCTGCTGCGAAATGTGGCCTATCAGGTCCGCGACATCATGAATGCCAACCCGAACGTCGTCGACGCGCACCTCGAGTGGGATGAGCGCGTCCCGGTGGCCTGGTTGAATCTGGACCATGATCGCTTGCGCTTGATCGGCCTGACCCCGCAATCGGTTGCCGAACAACTGGAATTCCAGAGTCACGGACTAGCCATCGACCAGATTCGTCAGGATATTCGTTCGGTACAACTCCGAGTGCGTGGCTGAACCCTGATGGACAAGTCGATCCGATGCAGCTCGAGCTTCAGAACGAGCAGGGCGCAAAGGTGTCCCTGGCTCAGCTCGGTCGGCTGGAGGTTCGTTTCGAGGCACCCGTGATCAAGCGCTACAACCGCCAGCCTTTCGTTGCCGTTCAAGCCGATGTTCAGGGCGGACAGCCCAACGATGTCACCAACCGTCTATGGAATGAACTGGAGTCCTTGAGAGCCAGCTTGCCGCCGGGCATGCACATCGATATCGGTGGTTCGACGGAGCAGTCGGTGAAGGCCAATGCCTCACTTCAGGTGCTGATGCCCTTGATGGTGGCCCTGATGCTGATCTTCATCATGCTTCAGATGCGCTCATTCAAGGGGCTGGCCGTGGTCGTTGCTACTGCACCTCTGGGCCTTATCGGCGCTGTGATCGCGCTGCTCCTCTTCAATCAACCGTTCGGCTTTGTCGCCTTGCTCGGCTTGATCGGTCTGGCTGGAATTCTGATGCGCAACACGCTGATCCTCACCCAGCAGGTGGCCGACAATCTTGACAACGGCCAGTCAGCGAGGGTCGCCGTGGTTGAAGCCTCTGTGCGCCGGGCTCGCCCTGTCGTGCTGACCGCGCTGGCTGCTGCACTGGCTTTCGTTCCGCTGACGCTGGACAGTTTCTGGGGGCCTTTGGCCTATGTCCTGATCGGCGGCGTGATTTTCGGCACGGCCATCACCCTGTTGTTCGTTCCCGCGCTCTACGCTTTGATGGTGCGGCCAGAGCGACGTGCTTGAATCGGCGCGGGTGCATAATGTGGAGTGAATCTCTCCAAGGCGGTTGATACCAAAGTGGCCCGGCTGATCCCCTATGTCCTTGTGCTGGTGCTCTGGATCGTGGGATTCTTTGCTGCTCAACTGCTGGAGTATGCGCCGCACGCGAGTTTGTGGTTTCCGCCCGCAGCAATCACCTTCGCGGCCTTGATTGTTCTCGGGCTGCGAGCGCTTCCTGCCATTGTGCTGGCCTGTGTTCTTGGCACGTTCTTGATTGATTGGTCGACCGGCAGGGGCACGCCGCTGCCTGAGCTGTTGCTGCTGGGAACGATCTTTGCGCTCACCCACAGTCTTTCGAATCTGTTTGTTGCACTGCCTCTCAGGCGCATGGCGGGTCGCTCAGGATCGCCGACCTCGATGCCCAAAGTCGCGCTGTTCCTGCTCGGCGCTGCGATTGCTACCGGGCTTGGAGCCGCCTTCGGGGTCTGGAGTCTGATCCTGCTTGGCGATCTCGGGTCGGCTGCCTGGGGCGAGGTTTTTTCGGCCTGGTGGATAGGTGATTACGTCGCTCTGCTGGCATTGACGCCCCTGATTGTCGTGCTCCTGGTCAGGGTCGCGGCCTGGGCAAGGGTCAGAATTCCGAAGGGGATCAGCAGCCTTGTCGAACTGCGTCAGGGCTTCGGTGGGCGCGCGCAGGGCAAGCTGGCTACGATGTTGTTGATCAGCGCGGCCGTGTTGTTTGCTGCTGGTCGAGCCGAGGCGGCTGATCTGATTCTTTTTCTGCTGTTTGTTTCACTGCTTCTGCAGCTGTGGATCGTTCATACCGAAAGTGCCTGGGTATCGGTTCTTGGTGTCTCTTCTTTCGGCTTGTTGAGCATTGTCGCCACCGCGATCTGGCCTCTTGAAGGCCAGGTGCTGATGCTTAAATTCGTAGTGATCAGCCTTGCGGCCAGCGGTTATCTTGGACTGGCCGTGCCGTCACTCTACAGCGACAATGCCCGCCTCCGAGGATTGCTGACTCATGATGCGTTGACCGGCGTGCTCAATCGTGCGTTTTTCGAAGACGCGGTGCGCAATGACCTGCGCCTGGCGGCTGATCGCGATCAGGCTGCTGTTTTGATCATGGCGGATCTGGACAAGCTGAAATCGATCAATGATCAGTTCGGGCATGCGGCGGGTGATCGTGCACTGTCAACGCTGGCTGAGGTCTGTCGAGAGGTGCTGAGGCCGTCGGACCTGATTGGCAGGCTCAGCGGTGACGAGTTTGCTATTTTCCTGCCTCAGCAAGATGCAGGCGATGCTGCAGCCTGTGTGCGGAGTATCGAGCAGAAGCTTGGCGAGCGGACGATCTCAAGGACGAACCCTGCGGTCAGCGCCAGCTTCGGATGGGCGCAGCGATCGGCCACCAGGGCCGACTATGAATCTTTGCTAGCACTGGCCGATCAAGCCATGTACGCCGCGAAAAGGAGCCAGGTGACCTGACTCCTTCCGTTGATCAGGCCGCTTTCTTGGCGTTGCCCGACGAGCTTCGGTTGCCACCGCTGCGTCTACGCGATCCGGCATTCGAAGATTTTCCGCCAGTGTTAGCTCTCGCACCTTGCCCGCGCCGACCGGAGCCTGCACCGCGCGAGCGGTTGGGTCGGTTGTTTTTGGGCTTGGAGCCCGGGTCGGTCGGCGAGTCACTGGGTTCATAACCTTCGATGATCTGGGTGGGTATTTCGACTTTCACCAGCTTGCGAATGTCGCTGAACATCGCTTGTTCGTCGACGCCGATCAGTGACACCGCCAGACCATCGCGGCCAGCACGACCGGTTCTGCCGATGCGGTGAACGTAGTCTTCCGGCACGTTGGGAATTTCGAAGTTCACGACGTGCGGCAGCTGATCGATATCCAGACCGCGCGCCGCGATATCGGTGGCAACCAGAACCCGAATCTTGCGCTGTTTGAATTCAGCCAGTGCCCGTGTTCTTGCTCCCTGGCTCTTATTGCCGTGGATGGCTGCCGATGGCAGACCGTCGGCGCTGAGCTGCTTGGCCAGGCGATTGGCACCGTGCTTGGTTCGGGTGAACACCAGAACCTGTTCCCAGCGCTGATCGGCAATCATCCAGGAGAGTAACTCCCGTTTCCGATTCTGATCCACGCTGATGGCTTTTTGCGCAATCAGTTCAACCGTGGAGTTCGGTGGTGCCGTCTCGACGATGACTGGGTCATTCAGGTAGCTGCCGGCCATCTGTTTGATGTCTTTGGAGAACGTTGCTGAAAACAGCAGGGTCTGACGTTTTTTGGGTAGCGACTTGATGATTCTGTCGATAGCCGGCCGGAAGCCCATGTCGAGCATGCGGTCGGCTTCGTCCAGCACCAGCGTGTCGATCTGGTCCAGGCGAACCGTTCTGCGCTGGATATGGTCGATCAATCGGCCCGGTGTTGCGATCAAGACATCCACACCACGCTTGAGCTTGTCGATCTGCGGGTTGATGTTGACGCCTCCGAAAACCTCCAGGGAACGGATTGACAGATGCCTGGCGTAGCCGCGCAGGTTTTCGTTGACTTGTGCAGCCAACTCGCGCGTCGGGGTCAGAATCAGGACGCGCAGATGTCGATCACGATTTTCTGTCGTCAGGCGCTGAAGTAACGGTAGGGTGAAGGCTGCAGTCTTGCCGGTCCCGGTCTGCGCGCTGGCCATGACATCATGGCCCGCCAGAACTGAAGGGATGGCTTTTTCCTGAACAGGAGTAGGCTTGTCGTAGCCCTGTTCGCGCACGGCACGAAGCAATTCGGCATTCAAGCCGAGAGTATCAAATGACATTTCTATTATTTACCTTGTGGACCAAGGCGTAGCTAGGATTCCGGCGGGAATGCCGAATCTGGATTCGTCGGGGAAAGGCCTTGGTCTTTATGCAATCCGCGAGGGATGAGAGGTAAACGCGAAGCGTCAATTACCTGCCAACAGCGCGCACTGTACCACGAAGGCCAGGCTGATGTCGGTCGGGAATGATGCCGGCGGTTTCGAGATCAGGACTGGCCAGCGATTCAAGCTTGGCTATACTCATGTCAGGCAGTTTTCTCCCGGGGAATTTCAAATGTTCATTCGATGGATGGTTGTCAGCGTTGCAATTATGCTCACGACGGCTTGCGCCACGACCGCGATATCCGATCGCGCAGCAGTCAATCGCGGGCAAGCGATCTGGGCGCAGGTGCAGCCACAGGATCTGACCCAGGGGGTGCCGGCAATTGAAGCCAGCCTGGGCCAGCTCTTCGATCTCCCGTTGTCCAGTGAGACCTGCTCGCGGCACCGGGCTGCCCTTGAGCATTACCTTGCCCGGGTACCGATCGACGTGACGTACCGACAGGCCGCAATCGACTGCGCGGTGCTGCTGAACGATCCGGTCTGGCAACGCGAGAGTCAGGACAGTCTGGATGCCCTGATAGCGTTCGCTTTCCGCGATGGCCATGGTCTGCAAGCCTGGCAACCGGCGCCTGCGCTTCATGCCTGGGAGATTCCCGCAATCGCGGAGTACCGGGGACTGAGCCTGAACTGGATGCGCTATCTCAGTTTCAACAGCATTCGTTATCTGCTGGTCGAAGCCTCGATGGTCGATGCCCAAGGCCGGGAGCGACGGTATTACTTTGACCTGCTGGAGGCCATGCTTCGCCTGGGCGCAGATGATCCTGCACTGGCCTATCCCTCGGCCCGTCGCAGCGTGATCTTCAATCAGCTTGAGGCCGAAGCAATTGCCGGCGATCCGCTCGCCTTGACCGGCAGCCTGTATCTCGATCTGGAATCGGGAGAACTCAATCCTGTGGCTGCGCGACGTGCGCTGATGCGATCCTGGGAGAGCGGATTTACCGGCGGCGGCATTTCGCTGGTCGAATACTGCCTCTCCAGCCCGGAGGCGAACTGTGATCCAGACCAGCTTCATGCTGTTTGCGACGAGCTGGCCGAATTGGGCATTGCCGAAGGCTACGCTTTGAGATCGGCGCTGCATTTGGTGTATGGCCAGAAATCACTGGACGACCCCGACGTCCACAATGCCCTGATGAGTGCCGGAGATCTCTCGTCACTGAATCGAATGCAGTTCTATCTTGCGGCCGTATTGAACGCGCGGCGTGATCTGCATTCAGAGGCGCTTCAGCGCAGTATCGATGAGCTCTTCAGCAGGGCAGCGGACCGCGGTAACGGAAAGGCCGCGCTTGTGCTCGCGAGCCAGGCCATCGCTCAAAATAGCGATGACATCACAAGGGAGACGCTGGCTTATCTTGATCAGGCGGTTTTCGCCGGTATTCCGGTGGCCTTGCACCTGAAGGCGCTGATGTCCGGACTCGCCACCGAGCGCGGTATCGACTTCACGCGGAGGGCCGCTGAACGCGGTCATGCGGATTCACAATTCATACTCGGCGTGCTCGCCGAAGTGATTGCCGATGACAACATTCCCGGCTTCTCGAAGGACTGGATGAAGTTGGCAGCAGAGGGCGGGAACGTCGCGGCGATGCGCCGCATGGCACTGCGGGAGATTCAAGATGGCAAGACAAAGGGCGATCTTGACGTGGCCTTGAACTGGTTGTTCAGTGCCTATGTTTTTGATGATCTTGACGCAGGGGCCTGGATTGTCGCGCTACACGCGATGCACCCGGAGCTTGAAACCGAGTTCGAGCAGAGCGCTGTGGAGATCGCCATTGGTTTTAACGCCGATATCGGGCCTGAGTCGATTCGGCTGATCGATCAGGCCTTTGCCGAGCTGGATCCGGACGATAGCCATGCAGACGACGCTTTTGTGCTGTTCAAGGCTTTGGCCGCTTCGTCCATTCCCGAGGCGGCGTTGGTGGTTGCCGAACGGCTTCGTTACGGGCAGGGTACGGCCGTTGATCTTGAGCTGGCCGAGGACTGGTACGAGAAGAGCATTGCCCTGGGCAGTCTGGACGCGAGGTACCTACTGGCGCGCTTGCAGTTTTTTGAGCTGGATGAGCTCGGTCCAGCCCTGGATCAGTTCGCTTTGGCCGCTGAGCAGGGCCATGTATGGGCAAGTAATGACCTGGCCTGGATGCTGTGCGTCGGCGTGAACGGGATTGATCGAGATCCTGAGCGCGGGCTTGCGCTGATCGAGTCACTGCTTGAATCGCTGCGTGGACGACTCGAGACGCCTCATCCTTACCACTTGAGCTCGCTCGCCGCTTGTCAGGCCGCAACGGGAGATTTTGAATCTGCGATCGCAAGCAACGAACAGGCGTTGACTCGCAACAAGGTGGAGCAACCCGATGATGCGTTTGCCAATGACGGGATGCGTGAACGCCTGCGCCTGTATCAGAGCGGCCAGCCCTACATCTGGACTGAGCAAGGGGCACCGTGAAGGCAGTTTCTACATCAGGGAGCCGCTGAATGTATGACTCAAGCGACTGGGTTCAATCGCAAAGACGCTATCGTCATTCGCCTCGACTCGACCCCCTGGGCCGGGCTGGCGCTGCTGCAAGCGCACGGCAGCGCGACAAGGCCGCGGTGGAGATCGAGGCGGCGCTGGCGCTGACTGTGGCCCTGGCCGTTGCCGTTGTCTTTGATGCGCCGGCCTGGTCGGATGATTCCCGAGAGCTGCTGCTGGTGTTCTCGATTGCGACCTATATCGGCGCGCTGTTGTCGCCAGACCGCACGTTCTGTGATCAACTGGAAGCCTGGCTTCAGGCCTTGCTAGGGGTCCTGCTGGTCCTGACGCTTTTTGTCGCTTCCGGTTTGCTGGGGGTCTGGCTGATTCTGGTGATCCCAGTGGGTCTGATGACGGCGATCCTGGGAAACGCGATTCAGCGCGGTCTTTGGTACTGCGGCTGAGATCGCTTGCTTCAAGCACCAGGGCCTCAGAATGTCGACAGGCCAGTGGCTTCCATGAAGCGGTAGCGCCAGTAGCGAAGGCGCGATGGGTCCTGGTAATCGGAGTAGGGCAGGCTATGCAGCCGGCCTTCTTCGTTGCTCCAGTGCTGATCGAAAAACGCTGCAGCCTCGGCAATCACAGGCGCACGTCGATCGGCCCGGATCAGTACCTGGGTTTCCAGATTGAATCCATCGAGGTTGCGTCGCGTGTAGTTGGCTGATCCGACCAGCCATGACCCCACACCATCACGCCCGATGTGCAGCAGATGCTTGTAGTGGCATTGCTCGCCGCGCGTGTTGCACCAGCGAATCGGGACGCCGCTTCGATGCAGTTCCAGCGCTACCTGGCGATTGGGAACGCCGTCCTTTTTTCGCCCAAAAGCGTCTTCATTCGGGTCCATGAGAAGGCGCACGACAACACCCCGCAGATGCGCCCGCGCTATCGCCTCTACGATAGCGCGATGAGACAGATAGAACAGCGCGAGGTCGAGGCGCTCACCTTCGAGGCTGTTGTTGATGATGTCGAGGATCGCATCCCGGATCGGAACCTCAGTCAGGATGCTGGCGGTGGGTAATTCCGACCTTGCTGCCGCTGAGTCTTGCACGGAATCAGTTGCTCCCATCGAATCCAGCCATGGTGGTTCAACGCCGGACAGCCGCGCAGTAGCCGCCATGGTCGAAAGCAGATCGATTGCGGCAGGACCGGAAAACGCCAGCCCGAGATTGCTGTGGCGAGAGCTTGCATCGTGCGCATTGCCGGTGGTCACAAAGCCGGCCCAGGTATCACCTTTATCAACCACCAGGGCCTTGCGATGATTGGCCTTGAAGTTGAGCAGTCGCAGATAGGTGCGCAGGCTGACCTTGTCACCGCCAACCGGGTTTGGCAGCCAGCCACGCGTGCTGTTGCCGATGTATCTGCAGCACAGGCGCCAGAAGCCTGACCATAGGGGATTCGAATCGGGTAGTGAGGTCAAGCGGGTCTCGATGACCGGTATGCCGGCTGATTCAACCCTGTCAAGTTGGGCTGATTCAACGCCTCCGTAGAGCCGATTGAACGGGTCGCTGATCAGGGTCACGGACATCTCTGGTCGCTGGCGTTTACGCTCGATCAATGCATCGAGAACCAGTGTGGAGAGCGGACGATGATCGCTGCCTGCGGCGCCGGCAAACTCATTCAACAGGAACATTTCAAGCACGATGACTTGCTCGGCCTGGCCAATCAGTTCGAGCATGCGCTCGAAGATCTGAGTCGATTGTTCCTGGGTTCCGTTCGGGTTGATCCACGTCGCATCGACCAGAAACTCCAGCTCGGCAACGGGCCTGGGACCGAAGTTCGCATTCAGGCCGGCAGGCATGGGTTTGACCATATGCCATAAACCGGTCCCCAGATACAGCATGAAGAGCAGGCCAATCCATGGCACCAGCCTGCGGCGCCAGAGCGGCGTTCCTGAGTTTTCGGCGCTTGCTGTTGTTGGATTGTGGCTCATGCTTGCCGATGGTAAGTTAGCCGGTGGGGCGCGGCAATCGCCAGCGCCTGTCCGACTACATCAATTTCAAGGAGTTCCACCATGAGCGTTGCCAAGGTTATTGAAATCTCATCCTCATCGACCAAATCGTTCGAAGACGCGATCGAGCAGGGATTGCAGCGGGCCGAATCCAGCCTCAACAATGTCAAGGGTGCCTGGATCGCCGAGCAGAAAGTGGATTTCGCAGACGGCAAGATCAGCAACTATCGCGTCATCATGCGAGTGACCTTCGTGCTCGACTGATCTGCCGCAAGCTGCAGATGCCGCGCCGGCTCGAGCTTGCGCGGTTTTTCACCGATTCATGAGCCTTCGGTTCAGGCTTGCGCGGATTCGATCTACCCTGTGAAGGGTCCAAGACGTGACCCCGCCTGAGAGCTGAACTCAAGGGCGTACTTCGATGCTCGAGATTTCTGCCAGATTCAGCGGCCGCGTGAACTCGCCCTGGCGCGAGCGCGTGACCAGCTGCAACTGCTCCTCATCAACACCCGCGATGCGGCCACTGAGCCGGCTGCCATCAAGCAGCGAGATTCGCGCCTGGTCGCCGATGTGCGCTCCTGCATCCGGCGCGGCAATGGCTTGCCATTCCGGAACTCGCCCGACAACGATGGTTGGATTTTCAGCATCAGCGGCACTGCTCCGGACCGGCACCTCCTGCTCTGATGGCGGTTCAGGTTCCGGGCGCGGTGCGATGCGGGTCGATCGGACGCGATCTGTCGTCAACGCGACGTCAGGCCCATCGTTGATCGAAAACTTCAGATTCAGGGCTTGAATCAGGTCGCCAGTCCAGACGTCGCGCAGCTGCGCGAGCGCAATCGGCTGCTCCGGTCGCAGCTTGACAGCGATTCTGGCCGAAGGCTGCTGCAAATAGTGACGATATCCTGCCTGGGCCAGCGCGCTGGGCTGAAGCCCATTGTCGGACCAGGCTCTCAGCCAGGCCGAAAAATGCTCATCCACCCCCGATTGACGATCATGGTCTGCTTGAAGCTCACGACTGAATAGTTCGGGCACTGCGTCTGGAGCTGCTCGATCAGTCCGCGATCCTGGAAACCATAGTCGAGGTCGATCAGATACCCATCTTCAAACACGCCTTGCAGGTCCGAGATGCGTTCAATGGCTTTGCTGTGGAGAAGTTCCCAGTGCTGTTCGATCTGGCTGAGGCCCTGGGTCAGGGTTTGCATTTCAATGTGTAGTCGATCACCGGAGATTCGATAGTCGAGTCTGGCGCCGATGATCAGCTGGCCGTAGTCCAGGTCAATCAGTTGACCGATGGTCATGTTTTCGTACGCGCCACAGCCCCTGGATCGCAGCGGCAGCAGAAGCCCGGTCGATTCCATGCGCCAGTCGGAAAACATCGGGTTCATCGGCAGGCGCAGTCCTGTGACGGTGAGTCCCGCTTGCGCCGGCAGCTGCCCCTGGCTCAATGCCGGCGCCATCTCAAGAAGCCCGGGCAGGCTGGTGCTGCGAATGGAGATCGACTCGATGCGAACAGCGGCCCGATCCTGATGGGGCAAGAAGGCCAGATCCCGGATGATGGCCCGACCGCGCGGATCGAGCCATACCGGGCCCCAGCTCAAGCGGCCATAGGAACTCAGCTGTGATGCGATGCGCTCGAAGCTGCTGATCAATCCGATGCGCTGAACCAGTGGAAACCCGCCCCGGCGAGGACGAACAAAGCCAGAAAGCAGAATCGACAATGCCTTCTTCATGGCCAGCTCGGTGACGTCATTGGTCGCTGATCTCGGGCAGATTCGCGCTCATGATGGCGCCCGCCAGACCCATGGCCGCAAGAATGAGAATCACCACTGAAATCGACACGATTTCGGTGAGAAAACCGACGCTGCCCGCCAGCAGAAGAAGAACGCCGATCACCGTGTTGCTGACGGCAACGTAGTCGGTTCGCTTGTTGCCGCCGGCCAGGTCGACCACGTAGGTCTTGCGCCCGAGCCGAACGCCCGAGTGGGCGATCATCAGAAAGAAGAAGAACAGAGGGTAGAGCCACTGTGTGGCCGCGAGACGATCCGAGAGAAAGGTCAACAGGACCAGTCCGATTCCACTCGCGGCAGCCGCCGCCCCGGCAATGATCATGACCTGGCGGCTGGATTGATCGGCAAATCGGCCCCAGAACGGTGCGGATACCAGGCTGGCCAAACCGTCAGCGACGACAAAAAGCCCGAGAACCAGAAGCGCGCCCTCGGTATTCTCACGTGCAAGAAGGATGAAGAAAGGCGCGCTGAGCGCCGAGCAAAGCAGCAGCGAACGGGCGATGACAAAGCTGCGGAAAGGAACGTCGGATCGGAGCAGGCCAAGGCGCTGGATCGCCGAATTGATGGCGTTACCGCCGCCCTCGGTCGCGCCGGGAAACTCCTGAATGGAGAGCGTAACTGATCGACGCCAGCAGCCAGGCCAGCCGGCGCTGCACAGCAGGATCAGGTGGTGCCGATCTGAGAGCTCTCCTGACCTTTGGCGAAGAGCAGCCAGGCCCCGATGCCGATGGTCACGAAGCCGGCGACGAATTCGGACCAGCCGCTGACCCGTCCGCGTCGAGTCTTGGGCACGGTCTTGCCGAGTACGTCCTTGGAAGCAACAGAGCACAGGCCGCGAGAAAGACTGAACACGGTCAAGGCCGCCAGCAAGGCGACGCCGGCGGCCACGCCTTCCAGCGCAAGTGCGATCGCCGCCATGCCGAAGACAGACAATGACTGGAGCAAGCACCCGAAGACAAACGTCCACTTGCGGATGGCCTGTCTGCGGACGTAACTGGCGATGATCAGTTGTGGGACCATCGACCCGGATTCGCGAATCGGCACCAGGAAGGCGGTAAAGAAGGCCGGCGCACCCAGTGAGCCGAGCAGCCAGGCCAGGACCGTTTTCGGGTTTGCGATCGCGTCGCCGAGCTTGGTGAAGAACTGGGTCAGAACCTGCAGGAAGAAGTTGCCTGGAACGACGCGACAGGCCTGGTCGTCGATATCCTTGCAGACTCGCGCGTCTTCCTCATTGACCAGCAGTTGATAGGCGCGCTCGACGCCAGAACTGCTCAGCGCGTCCTGGCGGATTTTTGCAAGCTTCATGGGGACTGGTTTTCCGCAGCCCCCTCAATGGCCGGTGATTCCCAGCGCTCAACCCGCAGCAGCATGCCGAGCTGGCTGGAATCGAAATATTCGATCCGGCCCGGGCGAATGCTTCGCGACTGCTTGAGCGGATGGATTTCGATCCCCGCAGGCTGATACCAGTCCGCCGCCAGCGGTGATGGGCTGGCCTCGACTGGCGTCTGCCAGACCAGGTCCACATCAATGTGCATGAACTGGCGCTGACGCAAACGGATCACGCCATCCAGTCGGTGCCAGGATCTGGGCAGCAGAAAGGGGTAAGGAGGCTGCTCGGGGAGAAATTCAGGCGCGACTGCTTCGGCCTCAAGCCAGTCCAGGTCGAGAAGGGACCCGGCGCTTATCCGTGACCAGGCGCCGCGGTCACCTCGGTCCAGCGCCTGGAACCAGCTCCGCCACGCCAGGGGGGTATGGCGTGAGCTGTCGACAAGTCTTTGCCAGGACCTGGCCATCTCGGGCGTCGGGGCTTCCAGCCCGACCCACTGTGGTGGGTAGGCTGGTCCGCCGCGGAACTGGCCATCGCTGCGCTGCTCGATATTTTCCAGCGCCCGGATCTGGTCCAGCGTGGCCAGGGCATCACGTCGGGATTGCTCTTCCAGCGAGAGTGGATCTTGTTCATCCGGTGGCGACCAGTCGGACGCCCGTGCATTGGTCAGTGGATCGGGGTAGGCGCTGTAGTCGGCGGGACCTTCTGCCAGCCGTTGATCGGACTGACCGCCAAGATGCGCGAAAACGATCACGTCGACGCGATAGACCGGCGCCTCATCGCCCCGGGCAACGCTTGCAAGAAGGCAGGCTCCGACCAGCAAGGACGTCCATTTCAGAGTTCGAGCTGTCATGGGTGAGAGTGTACTTCAAGCGGCTGATTGCCAGGCAGGGGGATTGTGGACTTTTTTTGAGCCCGGGTATTGATGTTGATCGAACTTTGAGCTAAATTGGCGGGCTTGTTGCGGGGCGATTAGCTCAGTTGGTTAGAGCGCTGTCTTGACATGGCAGAGGTCACTAGTTCGAATCTAGTATCGCCCACCAAGAAAACCTGCCTGGAAGGCCTTTCGCTTTTGGCAGACACTCCGTTGAACACCCAGTTTTAGAGACCCGCACTGTTGTAAACGCGGCGACTTGGCGTGTAGGTGGCAGAGGTCTGGCAAAAGTTAGAGACCGCCACGGCAGGTTTTTTTATAATGGGAACACGTTTATCTCGTTATGCATCGACAGGCCTACAAGGGCCAGGGCGAAATCATGATTCAGATCACGCTGCCGGACGGCAGCCAGAAAACCTTCGATAAGCCGGTGACCGTCAATCAGGTGGCCGAGTCCATTGGTCCGGGGCTGGCCAAGGCAACGCTCGCGGGAGAGCTTGATGGGCAGCTGGTAGATGCGTCCCACGAGATCACCTCGGATGCCGGCCTGCGCATCATTACCGGGCGTGACGAAGAGGGCATCGATCTGATCCGCCATTCAACGGCGCACCTGATGGCTCAGGCGGTCAAGCGGCTGTTCCCGGACACCCAGGTCACAATCGGGCCGGTCATCGAGCACGGCTTCTTTTTCGATTTCGCGCGCGATAAACCATTCAAACCCGAAGACATCGAATCGATCGAAAAGGAGATGCAGCGCATCGTCAGCGAGGATATCCCGGTGTTTCGGGAGGTCATGGATCGCGACGATGCCATTCGCTTCTTCCGCGATCAGGGCGAAGCGTACAAGGCCGAGATCATTTCCGATATTCCAGCGGGCGAAACCATCTCGCTTTATCGCCAGGGTGATTTCATCGATCTTTGCCGCGGCCCGCACATCCCGTCAACCGGTAAATTGGGGGCATTCAAGCTGACCAAGCTGGCCGGTGCCTACTGGCGCGGCAATTCGGACAACGAAATGCTGCAGCGCATCTATGGCACGGCCTGGAGCGACAAGAAGCAGCTCAAACAGTATTTGAAGCGGCTGGAAGAGGCCGAAAAGCGCGACCACAGAAAGATCGGTGCTCAGATGAACCTGTTCCATACCCAGCCGGAAGCACCCGGCATGGTGTTCTGGCACGACCACGGCTGGCGAATCTATCTTGAAGTGCAGCGCTACATTCGTGATCGCCTGCAGGGCGCGGGCTATCAGGAAATTCATACGCCGTCGATCGTTGATCGCAGTCTCTGGGAGAAATCCGGGCACTGGGAGAATTTCAAGGACGATATGTTCATCACCAGCTCCGAAGACCGCGTCTATGCGGTGAAGCCGATGAACTGCCCGTGTCATGTTCAGGTGTTCAACCAGGGCCTGAAAAGCTACCGCGATCTGCCGCTGCGCCTCGCCGAGTTCGGCTCTTGCCACCGCAACGAGCCGTCAGGCGCTCTGCATGGACTGATGCGGGTTCGCAATTTTGTTCAGGACGATGCCCACATCTTCTGCACCGAAGATCAGATTCGCGATGAAGTTGTAGCGTTCAACGCGCTGGTGTTCGACGTATACCGCGACTTCGGCTTTACCGATGTTCAGGTCAAGCTTTCGACGCGCCCGGAAAAACGCGTCGGCTCGGATGAGGTCTGGGACAAGGCCGAAAAAGCGCTGGCCGAAGCGCTGGATGCAGCTGGTATCGACTACCAGCTGCAGCCGGGCGAGGGCGCGTTCTACGGCCCGAAGATCGAATTTTCGCTCACCGACTGTATCGGACGCGTCTGGCAATGCGGCACGATGCAGGTGGATTTCTCGATGCCGGGCCGTCTTGGAGCCAGCTATGTTGACGAGGACGGGCAGAAAAAGGTCCCCGTGATGCTGCATCGAGCGATTCTGGGCTCCGTTGAGCGCTTCATTGGTGTCTTGCTGGAGCACTATGCCGGCGATCTGCCGCTGTGGCTGGCCCCGGTTCAGGCCGTGATCATGAATATCACCGACGCTCAAGCCGAGTATGTTCAGGAAGTTCAGAAAGAGCTTCAAAAACAGGGGATTAGGGTTGAATCTGATCTCCGGAATGAGAAGGTCGGCTACAAGATCCGCGGGCATACACTGGACAAAGAGTGCCCTACCTGATCGTGATCCGGTGATCGCGAGGTCGAAAACCGGGAGGTGGCGGTTCGCTTCGCGACGGCACCGACCTGGGTGTTTATCCATTGAGTCTGGCGCCAGCGTTTCTCAGAAGACGGCGGCGCGCCGCACAGTGGGTGATATTGAAACTGGTGCAAAATCTCAGCTCTTTGAGGAGAAGCAACACATCGCAAACGATAAGCATAACTCGCCGCAACGAAACATTACCGCACCCAAGGTGCGCGTGGTAGTGAATCGAGGGAGACCAGATTGGCGTCACGGCGGTGGATGCTCTGGCGCAAGAGCCGAAGAAGAAGGGATGGACATTGCAGAAATATGCACCGCATTGCACTCCGCCGGTTTGCCGGATCATGGACTGGGGCCCAAATTCCGCTTGCTGACAGAAGAAGTCGAAGGCAGCACGCGAAGAAGCAGAAGCAGATTCAGATCAAAGAAATCAAATTCCGGCCTGGAACGGACCCACCACGATTACGACGTGAAGATGCGTAACTTGCGTCGCTTCATCGAGGAAGGCAACAAGGTGAAAGTGACGTTGCGCTTTCGCGGTCGGGAAATGGCGCACCAGGAGTTGGGCCGGGATTTGCTGAAGCGAGTGGAATCTGACATGGCCGACGAAATTACCGTGGAGCAGTTTCCGCGGATGGAAGGTCGGCAGATGGTGATGATGCTAGCTCCGAAGAAGACCTGATCGACGCGCATCAGCAGGTGCGCTGGGCACATTGAGCAGAAGATTTCGAAGCGTCGGGCTCAAGCCCGGCGTCGTTGAAAGCAGGGTCCGAAAGCAGGGCGCTGAGAAAAAGAGCCAGACTGCAGCCGTACAAGTTCTCGTCGCGACGGCATGCGACAAGACGCTGCAGGACGGTGACATAAACCTTGAAAACAAGGAGACGAAAATGCCGAAGATGAAGAGCAATCGGGGCGCTGCCAAGCGCTTCCGTGCCACGGGTAGCGGGCGCATCAAGCGCAAACGCGCCTTCCACAGCCACATCCTCACCAAGAAGGACACCAAGCGCAAACGTCGTCTGCGTTCGACTGTTCTGGTGGCGAAATGCGACGAAAAGTCGATTCGCCAGATGTTGCCCAAGCTGTAAGGAAGGAGACTCGAAATGGCAAGAGTAAAACGAGGCGTCGTCGCACGTCGCCGCCACCGCAAGGTGCTCAATCGCGCGAAGGGCTATTACGGAGCTCGTCGCAAGGTCTATCGCGTCGCCAAGCAGGCGGTCATCAAGGCTGGTCAGTACAGCTATCGTGACCGTCGCCAGCGCAAGCGTGATTTCCGAGCCCTGTGGATCACCCGCATCAATGCTGCCGCGCGTGAAAACGGGCTGTCCTACAGCCGTTTCATCAACGGTCTGAAGCGAGCCGAAGTCGAAATCGATCGCAAGGTCCTCGCTGATCTGGCCGTTCACGACAAGGCCGCCTTCAAGGCACTGGCCGAGAAAGCTCAGTCCAGCCTGGCCTGAGGCGGGGCATGACTACGGCTCATCTGGAGGGCCTCCACGCGGAGGCCCTCGACCTTATTTCAAAGGCGTCCGACCGTCGTTCACTCGACGATATCCGCGTTCGTTTTCTCGGCAAGAAAGGCGAGCTCACCGGACTGCTCAAGCAGCTGGGCAAACTCCCGCATGAAGAGCGGCGAGAAGCAGGTCAGGCGGTAAATCGCTCGAAGCAGGCGCTTGATCAGGCGATATCGCAGCGTGAAGACGTGCTCCGGATCGAGGAGCTGGAGGCCAGATTGGCCGACGAGCGCATCGATATATCGCTACCCGGGCGCACTACTGTAGTCGGCGGGCCGCATCCGGTCAGTCGCACGCTCGACAGGATACTCTCGATATTCAAGCAGCTGGGTTTCACCGTCGAGACCGGGCCGGAAGTCGAAGACGATTACCACAACTTCGAGGCGCTCAATTTTCCCGAGCATCATCCTGCCCGGGCCATGCACGATACCTTCTATCTGCCTAACGGCGATCTGCTTCGCACGCATACCTCGCCGGTCCAGATCAGAACCATGAAGCGTCAGGCGCCTCCGGTTCGGATTGTTGCGCCGGGTCGGGTGTTCCGCTCCGATTCGGATCAGACCCATACGCCTCAGTTCCATCAGGTTGAAGGACTTCTGGTTGATGAAAACGTCAGCTTCGCCGACTTGAAGGGCCTGCTGTCGGAGTTCGTGAACGCGTTCTTCGAGGACGAGCTCGAAGTGCGCTTGCGACCGTCCTACTTCCCGTTCACTGAGCCGTCTGCCGAGGTGGACGTGCGCTGGCGCAACGACGATGGTTCGCCGGGTCGCTGGCTCGAAGTGCTGGGTTGCGGCATGGTTCACCCCAACGTGCTGGCGCATTGCGGCATCGACAGCGACCGCTACACGGGTTATGCCTTTGGTCTCGGGGTCGAAAGATTCGCCATGCTTCGCTACAGAGTCAATGACTTACGCCTGTTTTTTGAAAATGATCTGAGCTTCCTGCGCCAGTTCAGATAGCACTTTTTTAGGAGGTTGTCTTGAAGGTCAGCTATCGCTGGTTGAAGTCCTGGGTTCCCGTGGAGCTCGATGCTCACGATATCGCTGAGCGTCTCACGCTGGCCGGGCTGGAAGTCGATGAGGTTGTTGCCGTTGCTCCGAAGCTCGACGGTGTCGTGGTCGGTGAGATCGTTGCGATCGAACCGCACCCGGACGCCGATCGTCTGCGCGTGTGCCGCGTCCTGGGTGATTCGGTAGAGCGCACGATCGTCTGCGGTGCGCCCAATGCGCGTCTTGGCCTCAAGGCACCGCTGGCGACTCTCGGGACCGTGCTGCCTGGTGGATTGACAATCAAGCCGGCGAAACTGCGTGGTATCCAGTCCGAAGGCATGCTCTGCTCAGAGCCCGAGCTGGGCCTGGGTGACGAGGGGTCGGGCCTGATGGAGCTGCCCGCTGAAGTCGAGACCGGGGCGGCGCTCAGCGACGCGCTGAACCTCGATGACTACGTGCTCGATATCGACCTGACGCCCAATCGCGCTGACTGCTTTTCGGTTCGCGGCCTGGCCAGAGAGCTTTCGGCCCTGGTTGAAGTACCGGTTCAGTCGCCGGAGATTTCGCCAGTGCCTGCGCTTATCGACGATGTTCCGCAGATCGAACTCGATTCACCCGCCGATTGCCCGATCTATGTAGGCCGGATCATCCGCGGCGTGGATGTCAATGCGGCGACACCGCTGTGGATGGTTGAAGCCTTGCGTCGAAGTGGAATTCGCAGCCTGGGTCCGGTTGTTGATGTCACCAACTACGTTTTGCTGGAACTTGGGCAGCCGATGCACGCCTTCGATCTGTCACGGGTGGCTGGCGGCATCCGCGTTCGCCGTGCTCGCGCCAATGAATCCATGACCCTGCTCGACGGGCGCGAGGTCGAGCTGCAGGAGGACATGCTGCTGATTGCCGACCATGAAAAGCCCCAGGCACTGGCCGGGATCATGGGTGGTGAGGGGTCGATGGTCGATTCGCAGACCCAGGATGTGCTTCTGGAATCGGCCTGGTTCAGCCCGGACGTGATTGTCGGTCGTGCGCGCCGTTTTGGCCTGTCGACTGAATCCTCGCATCGATTCGAACGTGGCGTTGATCCAGAGCTGCAAACGCTGGCTTGCGAGCGCGCAACCGCCCTGATTCTCGAAATCGCCGGGGGTCAGCCAGGCCCCGTAGTCCAAGCGGTAGATGCTCAGCATCTGCCGACCCGGCGACCGGTTGAGCTGCGGCTGGATCGCCTCAATCGCTTGTTGGGCACCGCTTTCACCATCAAAGAGGCAGGCGCTTTACTGCAGCGGCTCGACATGGATGTGGCCATCCACGAGACCAGTCTTACTGCCCTGGCACCCAGCGCCCGTCGGGATATCGAAATTGAAGCCGACCTGATCGAAGAGGTCGCTCGCGTCTTTGGGTATGACAAGCTGCCAACGCGTCGTCCCGGCGGGGGGCTCAGTCTGCATGTCGAATCCGAGTCCTCGCTGCCAGAGGCTCGAATTCGTGCTCAATTTGCGGCCCGAAGTTTCCAGGAAGTGCTGACCTGGAGCTTTGTGTCTGAAAAAGAACTGGATCAGCTGGGCTTGCGGGAGGGTGCGCAACCGTTGGCCAACCCATTGAGCCGCGACATGGCAGTTTTGCGCACCAGTCTGTTGCCGGGTTTGCTCAACACAGCGGGCAGGGCTCTGCGCCGCCAGCACGCTGATGTGAGGCTGTTTGAAGTCGGGCACTGCTTCCGTTCGACAGCGCAGGGCTTTGTCGAGAACCAGCGTCTCGGGCTGTTGATGATCGGCAAACGCCGGGCTGAACATTTCAGCGGCAAATCTCAGGCGCTGGATTTCTTCGACCTCAAGGGCGAGATCGAGTACTTCATTGAATCAAATGCCGTCAGCGGAAAGCTACGCTTTGAATCCGGTGAGCAATCCTGGTTGCACCCTGGTCAGCGCGCTGAGGTCCTGCTGGATGATGAATCCGTTGGTTGGGTGGGGCAGTTGCATCCCGGCCTGGTCGAGTCGCTGGATTGGTCACAACGGGCCTTCGTCGCAGAGCTTGATCATGACCGGATCCGCAATCGTCGACTTCCTCACGCTCAGGATCTGTCGCGCATGCCATCGCTTCGTCGTGATCTTTCCCTGGTCGTGCATGATCGAGTCCCGGTGTCGGCACTGATCGACTGCATCCATGAACTCGGCGGTCATCGCGTCGAAAAATGCATAATTTTTGATCAGTATCGTGGAGCAGGAGTCGAAAAAGACTGCAGAAGTGTCTCTATAGGCTTGATTATTCGTGATGTTTCGCGCACTCTTACTGACTCGGATGTGGAAGACCTCACAGAAAAAGTGCTGGCGGGGCTTGCCGAGCGGTATGACGCGAATTTGAGAGGATAAGGGGATGTCACTGACCAAAGCGGACCTGTCGGCGACCTTGTTCGACGAAGTCGGGCTCAACAAGCGTGAGGCAAAGGAATTTGTCGATGCCTGGTTCGAATCGATTCGAGAAGCGTTGGAAAATGGCGATCACGTCAAACTTTCGGGGTTTGGTAACTTCCAGCTGCGAGACAAGAATCAGCGCCCAGGGCGCAACCCGAAGACAGGGGAAGAAATTCCAATTTCGGCACGTCGCGTCGTGACATTCAAGCCGGGGCAGAAGTTGAGAGCGAGGGTAGAGGCATATGCTGGATCCGGGGAGTAATCAGGAACTTCCACCCATCCCGGCCAAGCGCTACTTCACTATCGGTGAGGTCAGCGAGCTGTGTGCTGTGAAGCCGCACGTATTGCGTTACTGGGAGCAGGAATTTCCTCAACTCAAGCCGGTAAAGCGCCGCGGCAATCGTCGCTACTATCAGCGCCATGACGTTCTGATGATTCGCCAGATTCGCAGCCTTCTCCATGAGCAGGGCTTCACCATTCTTGGCGCGCGTCAGCGGCTTGAGGGCGAAAAGGCGATGGATGATGTCTCCATGAGTCAGCAGCTGGTTCGGCAATTGCGCACTGAACTCGAAGATATCCTTCACGTCTTGCGCCGCTGACGGTACAATTCGCAGTCCAGCAAGTTCAGTTGCAAGTTTTCGGTCGGAGCGTGGCGCAGCCTGGTAGCGCACCACAATGGGGTTGTGGGGGTCGGAGGTTCGAATCCTCTCGCTCCGACCAATTCAAATCAATGACGGTCTGCATATCCACCCCGCTATCGCAGGTCGCTCACGTTTCTTTTATTGCCAGCAGCTTTAATAATGGGGATCGGTAGGCCTGACCCTGGCCGACCCAATTCTTTCGGAGATCAGACCCCCATGAGCAACGCGAAGAAACTGGCGCAAATGCCTGACATCGCCAGCCATGCCAAGGCCCAGGTTGCCGGCAAACTGGACTGGGTCGGCATGAACCACATCGAAATGCCGCTGATTCTGGAAACGGAAGGGCAGCATCCCGTGCAGGCCTCGGCGCGAATCAGCGCGTTTGTCGATCTTCAGGACGAAAATGCGCGTGGCATCCACATGTCTCGCCTGTATCTGCACCTTGATCGGACTCTGGGTGAGCAACCTCTGTCGCCGCTGATGCTGCGGCGGATCCTGAAAGATTTCCTGAGCTCGCATGAAGACCTGAGCACGCGAGCCATGGTGCGCATGGATTTTGATTACCTGATCAAGCGCAAGTCGCTGGTCAGCGACAACGCCGGTTGGAAGAATTATCCTTTCAGTCTTATCGCCAGCATGCAGGGCGGGGATTTTGCGATGGAAATGGCCTACCAGGTCATTTATTCCTCGACGTGTCCGTGCTCTGCAGCGCTCGCTCGCCAGCTTATCCAGGATCAGTTCCGCAAGGATTTCGCGGGTCAGGACAGTTTGAGCCCGGAAGACGTTGTTCGCTGGTTGGGCACGGAACAGGGCATCGTTGCGACGCCGCATTCGCAGCGCAGTGCTGCGGACATTCGGCTTCAACTCTCGCCGAGTTTCGAGGCGTTCCCGTTTGTGGAAATGATCGACGCGATCGAGGATGCGCTCAAGACGCCGGTTCAAGCGGCCGTCAAGCGCGAAGACGAACAAGCGTTCGCCCTGTTGAATGGCCAGAATCTGATGTTCTGCGAAGACGCGGCACGTCGCGTCCAGTCGGCTTTGAACAAGCAGAGCAGGATTGTCGATTTCTGGGCGCGTTGCTCGCATTTCGAGAGCCTGCATCCCCATAACGCGGTCAGCATCGTGACCAAGGGGGTCGAGTCCGGCTATGAGCCGATCGACGGCCATCCCTCGGCCTGGTGCAGCTAGCTGATCGCCGGGCCATCAAGGCCTGAGGGGCTGTCGTCCCTCTAACGCCGCTAGACGCCCGTCAATCGGAGCGACGCTCGAGCCCGACCTGAAGCTCGGGCAAGGCCAGGCCGATGCGCCTCGCCCCCGGATCGCCCCAGGTCCGGGCCAGGGTAGATTCGGTTTGTGCATCGAGAACGCTTAGCCTGAGGATCGGCTGGTTCTGCTCATCCAGTTCGGTTCGATCGAGTTCTATGATGACGCCCAGCGACATTCCGGCGGCATCCACCGGCTCGATTCGGCCATTGGCGGTATCGATCTCCAGCCCCCGGGCGATCCGCCAGTTATCACCCTCGAGTACGCCCATCCAGCCTTCGTACTGGGTCAATCGATAGAAGCGCAGTGCCAAATCCGAAACGGGGCCGGCTGCCACCTGTCCGCTCCCGACCTCGAAGAGTCGATCAGCGATCCTGATCTGGTCGCCCGCGAACAAGAATTCCTTGACCAGGCCGATCTGCTCGGCGCCCTCGCCAAACCGGCAGCTTTCGGCTTGAGTTGTCGCGCTGAGCCCCTGTGCGCTTGTCCTTACTGTCAGTGGGCATTGGGCAATGACCTGTCCATTCGCGTTCAATGGCGCAAGCATGCCGTTCAGGGGGTAGGGCGCTTCGGTGCTTGCGTTTATCAGCAAACGGAAACGCCGCGGTGCCGCCTCCGCTGCCTGCTGGGTCAGGTTCAATATCAAGGGCTGGCCCGCGCTGAGCAAAGGCTCGGCAACGACTGTCAGTAGCCGGGATTGCTCTGCGTCTCTCAGGCTGGTCGCGAAGTCGCCGGTCGCCGTGGCGGCAATCTGTTGCAGGATAGGTGCAGGCGATGTGGCTTCGCTGCTTGAGCCCGAGCTTCCAGGCGTCGCACAGCCCGCGGTCAGCGCGGCAAGCATGGCCACCAGTCCGAGCTGTGAAGTCTTCACTGCGGCTGATCCAGCAGCAGTTGTGGATCGACGCGCACGTTGCCGATATTGATGCGCCAGTCCAGATGCGGTCCGGTGGCTCGCCCGGTAGCGCCGATGCGAGCAATTTCATCGCCTTGCTCCACGCGCTGGCCCGGCTCCACCAGCACTTCATCCAGGTGGAGGAAGGCCGAAACCAGCCCGTGGCCATGATCAATGAACAGGGTGCCACCTGAAAAATACAGATCGTCTTCAGCCAGGGTGATCGTGCCACCGGCCGGTGCCACCACGGGTGTGCCGGTGGGGGCGGCAATGTCCATGCCCCAGTGCGGGTTTCGCGGCTCGCCATTGAGAATGCGCTGGCTGCCATAGACCCCGGAAATTCGCCCGCTGGCAGGCCAGATCCATCCATCCAGCCAATCGGTGCGTTGATCCCTCAGCTCGCGTGCTCGTCGGGTTTTGGCCGCATCATCGCGAATACGCTGATAAACCTCTGGCGGCGGCGTGACATGATTCTGATTCAGCCCATCGACGCGCTCGATGTTGAATTCTCTGGGCTCCGGCTTGAGCGTCTGCTCCCATCGCTGGCCGTCGTCGAATTCCACGCTTAGCGTCCTGGCTTCGGTTTCATCGCGTCCGAAGCCGAAAACGAAATGGCCATCCGGCGACACCATGAGCTCGGTTCCGTCCAAGGTCACAACACGTGCTTCGCGGGCCTGGCCGAACATCAAGCCGCCCTGAACCATCGACCCGCTCAGCTCGACCTCCTGCGCCTGCAGGCTTGCAGCGATCAAATATAAAACCAGAAGCACTGAAACTCGCATCAACTTCTCCGGTGGATAGTCAGGGTCTGGCCCGGCCTGAGAATGCTGGCTCTGCTCAATCCGTTCCAGCGCATCAGATCAGCCAGGGACACGCGGTGCCGGCGAGCGATCAGCCAGAGTGAGTCGCCGCTGCGTACTGTATAGGAAAGCGTTTGACTCTGGCCGGCGGGGCCGTCCATCTCGATCATCAGACGCAGTCCGGGTCTGATCATCGATGAATTGCCCAGGCGGTTCCAGCGCTGGATATCGTCGACCGAGACCTGGTAATTTCTTGCGATCACCCAAAGACTCTCTCCGGGCCGCACGACGTGTCGGAAGCGGCGGCTCGGCAACAGGCGTTGCTGAAGCTGTGCGAGCTCGACATAGCGATCGGCGAAAGGCGAATCTTCGGGCGCCGGGCTGCCGTCCGGAATCCTCAGACGCTGGCCAATGGATAAGTGTTCTCCTCGAATCTGATTGGCTTCTCTGAGCGCCTGAACGCTGGTGTCATGGCGCAGCGCCAGCGCCGACAGCGTGTCGCCGCTCTGAACCTCGATCTCACGCCAGCTCAGCACCTGCACTTGATGGAGTTCGGGCACGATGTCCAGAACCTGATCAACAGCCTCGTGCGGAACGATGACATGGAACGGGCCGGTCGGCGAGGTCAGGTGCCGGCTCAGACCGGCGTTCAGCGCCACCAGCTCAGTCAAATCCAGTTCAGCAAGCACCGACAGGGCTACGATATCGATCGGCTTTTCCAGCTCTACTCTTGCGATTTGCGGCTGATCGGCCCATTTGGGTCGTTCCCAGCCATAGCGTTCCGGGTTCTTGAACAGACAGCCGAGGCCGTTGACCTTCGGGACGTAAGCCAGCGTCTCTCTGGGCAGCCTGAGCTCGGACCATTCGAGCGATTTTCCCTGTTGTGCATTTCGGCGGATGGCGCGAGTCACGCGACCCTGCCCACCGTTGTAGGCCGCCAGGGTCAGGTTCCAGTCACCGTCGAAACGTCCGTTGAGGGTCTGAAAGTATTGCAGTGCAGACCGTGTCGCGGCGTACAGATCGCGTCGACCATCGTAGTACTCGTTGATTTCCAGACCGTATTCTCGTGCCGTCGCGGATACGAATTGCCACGCCCCGGAGGCCTGCCCATGTGAATACGCGAAGGGGTCATAGGCGCTTTCCACGATCGGAATCAGGGCCAACTCGCCGGGCAGATCACGACGTTCGATTTCCTCGGCGATGTCATGCAGCCAGGGGTGCGCCCTGGTCATGACGCGATCCAGGTACTCCTCACGCTCACCGAACCAATGCGCCCACTGCTCCGATCGACTGTCAGCGTTGCATTCAGCAAACTGGAAACGGTCAACCAGGCGCTGCCACAGGTCGACGCTGGCTGTTTCCTGTTCGGTGGACGGTTCTGGGGCCGCGACCTGTGCATTACCGATACGTTCGATGGCGCGATCGATTCGTTCGAACGAATCATCGACGTCGGCGCGGAGATAGTAGGGCGGATTGCGACTCTCGTCAGACGCTTCTGAGGATGTTTCAGGAGCCTCGATTCGAGTGCCGGTGGCACAGCCTGCAAGCGTCAAGGCCGTGATCGAGATCAGGCCCAGAAGGGGGAAACGGAATCGGCGAGGGCGTAGAAGCATGAAATCCTGAACGATCAGCGCGGGTGGCTCATTATCCCGCCCCACGAAACAAGGTCAAGCCGAAGCGCATACAATGCTCGGACCTTCCCAATGCCCGTATGTTCAATGACTGACTCCAAAGCACCACTGATTGATACCGACAAACTCCGGCAGATGCTCAGGGAGGCCGACCATCCCCTGTCCAGGCGGCGTCTTTCCGACATGCTGGGCCTGGACAAGGCCGAATCCGATGCCCGGCTCAAGCCGGTGCTGAATGAACTGATCGCGGCTGGCGAAGTGGTACGCAATCGGCGCGCGGCCTACGGGCTGGCCTCCGACATGGATCTGATCCGTGGCCGGATCAGCGCCCATGCCGACGGTTTCGGTTTTGTCATGCCCGATGACGGCAGCGATGATCTGTACCTTTCGCCCAAGCAGATGCGACAGGTGTTCCACGGCGATTCGGTTCTGGCCGCGGTTATCGGTGTCGATCGGCGCGGACGTAAGGAAGGCGGCATCGTCGAAGTCGTCGAGCGCGCTCATCGACAGATTGTAGGGCGGCTGATGATCGAATCCGGGGTTGCCACGCTGGTGCCTGACGATCCGCGGCTGACCCAGGACGTCTTGATCCCCCTGGACAAGATCGCGAACGCCCAACCCGGTCAGATCGTGGTCGCTCGCATCGTTCGCATGCCGAGCACGAATCGGGCGGCCATGGGTGAAGTCACTGCCGTGCTTGGGCACGCGGATGAGCCTGGCATTGCGACCGAGATTGCCATCTTCGGACACGATTTGCCGCAGGAGTTCCCTGACGAGGTAAGTGATCAGGCGAAGGCCTACGGCGATCGGATCGACCCCGACATTGCGGCTCAGCGCAAGGATCTGCGTGATCTGCCGCTGCTCACGATCGATGGTGCGGATGCCAGGGATTTCGACGATGCGGTGTATGCCGAGAAGCTCGAGAACGGTTATCGCCTGATCATCGCGATTGCTGATGTTGCCGAATACGTCCACCCCGACACGCCGCTCGATCGCGAAGCCCATAAACGAGGCACCTCGGTCTACTTTCCGGATCGTGTGCTGCCCATGCTGCCGGAAACGCTCTCCAACGGCCTGTGTTCACTGCGGCCCGACGAGGACCGCCTGTGCATGGTTTGCGATGTCAGGCTGGACGAGGGTGGGAAAGTACGCTCCAGTCGCTTCTATGAAGCCGTCATGCGCTCTCATGCGCGACTGACCTACGACCAGGTGCAGCGCATGATGGTTGACGGTGATGCAGAGCTTCGAGCAAAACATGAGCACGTAGTCGGGGCGCTGAGCGCGCTGTACGAAACCTACCGCGTCCTGTTCAAGCGGCGTTCGCGGCGCGGAGCGCTGGATTTTGACTCCACCGACGTGTACTTCCAGTTCGATGTCGAGGGCCGGGTTGCCGGAATCCGGCCGCGGACCCGCCACGATGCCCATCGCCTGATCGAAGAATGCATGATTCTGGCCAACGTGGAAGCGGCTCGATTTGTCGGCAAGGCCGGAATTCCCATGCTGTTTCGAGTGCATGACTCGCCGCCGGCCGAAAAGCTTGAAGGGCTTGAGCTGTTCCTGCGCGCTCAGGGTCTACGGGTCAGCTGGTCAGAGCAGCCGGAGCCCTCCCAGTTTGCCGCTATCCAGCACAAGGTTGCCGAGACGCCGGAAGCGCGCCTGGTCAACGCCGTATTGATGCGCAGTCTGAGTCTGGCTGTCTATCAGCCGGAGAACATTGGCCATTTCGGGCTGGCCCTGCACGACTATGCGCATTTCACATCACCGATTCGGCGCTACCCGGATCTGCTCCTGCACCGGGCAATCAAGCATCTGGTGCGCAAGCAGGACCGCAATCAATTTCCCTACAGCGAATCCGCCATGGTCGAGCAGGGCAGGCACTGTTCCTGGACTGAACGACGGGCCGAGGAAGCGTCAAGGGACGTTGATGAACGACTGAAATGTCAATTCATGCAGCGTCATCTGGGCGAAGAATTTGACGGCGTGGTGACAGGCGTCACCAGTTTTGGTCTGTTCGTGGAGCTCCCGGAATTCGGGGTTTCAGGGCTGGTGCACGTCACTGCCATGCCCAACGACTTCTACAACTTCGATCCGGTCAGCCATCGCTTGACCGGCAAGCGCCACGGCCAGGTGTTTGCCCTGGCCGACCGGGTCAAGGTTTCAGTCGCTGCTGTCAACGTCGATGAACGAAAGATCGATCTGGCCTTGGTGACCGAGAAGAAATGAAGCGCGAGCTGGCCATGGGGATAAACGCGGTCAACGGCCTGCTTGATGCCGCCCCCGAGCGGATCGTGCGCGTCTGGATCAAGCGCGGCAACCCCAGGCTGGAAAAGCTGGCTGATCGCGTGGAGGCCTTTGGGGTCGGCCTGGAGCGGACTGATGATGCCGCCCTGGATCGACGAGCACAGGGGGTGCGTCATCAGGGCGTGATCGCTGAGTTCATGGCGCTGCAGGCAATCGATGAGCATGGCCTGGTTGATCTGATCGAGGCACAGCCCGGCGCCCCGCGCGTGCTGGTGCTCGATGGGGTGCAGGATCCGCACAACCTGGGCGCCTGCATGCGCTCGGCCCTGGCGGCGGGCGCCTGCTGCGTGGTCGTGCCTAAAGATCGGGCGGCCGGCCTGACGCCCGTGACCCGGCGCGCGGCCGCGGGAGCGGCAGAACAGCTGCCGCTGGCGATGGTCACCAATCTTGCCCGTACGCTCGATCTGCTGGCAGATCTGGGTCTGTTTCGGGTCGGGCTGGCAGGCCAGAGCGATCAATCGATTTATGCGGTTGATCTGACCGGCCCGCTGGCACTGGTCATGGGCAGCGAAGAGAAGGGCCTGCGCCGTCTGACCCGGGACCGCTGCGATGTGCTGGCCCGGATTGACATGCCCGGCCCGATGGAAAGCCTGAATGTTTCGGTGGCCGCCGGTATCGCCCTTTTTGAATCGTTGCGCCAGACTAAGGCAAAGGCGAGGTGATGTTGAAGCAGGCTGAATACATTCATATCGAACTGCCGAGCTGGCTGCGTGCATTTCGGGAACGTCTGCCCGAGCGCCTGACCACGCCGGAGGAGCGAATGAACGTGGCCATCAGCCTGTCGCGCCAGAACGTGCGTGAGCAATCCGGGGGGGCCTTTCGGTGCCGTGGTGGTTCAGCGATCAAGCGGTCTGGTGATTGCCCTTGGCGTCAATCGCGTCGAACCGGCGCATTGCTCTTCTGCCCATGCCGAAATCGTGGCGCTAAGCCTGGCCCAGCAAACGCTGGCCAACTGGAATCTGGCCGAGGGCGGGCAGGGTGAGCTGGAGCTGGTCAGTTCCTGCGAGCCGTGTGCCATGTGCCTGGGCGCTATCCCCTGGTCAGGCGTCAGCTCGCTTCTGTGCGGCGCCAGCAAGGCTGATGCAGAGGCGGCCGGCTTTGATGAAGGTGATCGCCCCGACGCCTGGGCCGATAAACTGGAGGCTCGGGGCATTTCGGTGACCACGGGTTTGCTCGCCAAGGAAGCAGCCGTTGTTCTCGACGCGTATGCGCGCTCGGGGCAGACGATATACAGTCCCTGATCGCGGCTCCCGAGAGCAAGACCGGCGCGGCCAGCCTTGCGCCGATATCAGGCTTCGACCACCGTCAAGGTGACAGACCGGGGCGGCAGTCCGACATCTTCGCGCAGGATCCGATGGTCCTTGGCTTCGAGTCGTTCGAATTGCCCAGTGCGCAGGCGGGCAGGGAGAAAGACCGGGCCGAAGCGCACGCGCTTCAATCGGGCCACCTGAGCACCTACCGCATCCCACAGGCGGCGAACTTCACGATTGCGCCCTTCCATGATGGTCACTGTGTACCAGGTGTGGCCGCTGGTGGTTTCCCCGACAACCAGATCCGAGAACCGGGCCTCGCCGTCATCAAGCTGGACGCCTCGAAGCAGGCGCTCGATCTGTTCGTTGCTCACTTCACCCCGAATTCGGCACAAATACTCACGGTCGATCTGGCCGGACGGGTGCATCATCCGATTGGCCAATTCACCGTCAGAGGTCAGCAGAAGGAGTCCGGCCGTATTGATATCGAGTCGGCCGATCGCAACCCAACGGCCATGATCCGGCTTGGGCAGACGGTCGAAAACGGTGCGTCGACCTTCCGGGTCACTGCGCGTGGTGACTTCGCCTTCCGGCTTGTGGTAGATCAGCGTCTGGGACGGTGCTTCGGTCGCAACAACTTCCAGTCGACGACCTTCGAAGGCAATACGATCGCCCTGGCTTACCGTCGCCCCCAGTTCTGCCGGCTTGCCGTTGAGCTGAATCTGACCAGCTTCAATCTTCTTTTCCAGGCCCCGACGCGACCCCAGCCCGGCGTTTGCCAGCACTTTCTGCAGGCGATCGCTGCCGCTGTAGTTTGCGACCCTACTGCTCTGAGCGCGTCCGCTCGTGGTCCTGGCCTTCCGATTCGCCCGAGTCTGCTGAGTCTTCGCCGGCGGACTCGTCGTCCGGTTCTGGCTCGTCGTCTCCGAGCGGGTCTTGCTCTGGTTCTTCTCGTTCCGGGTCGTCTTGCTGCGTGACGTCCGACGTTTCGGCTGGCTCATGATTATCTTCCTCTGTTTCGTCGGCGTCGGTTTCGGTATCAGACAGTGCGTCTTGAGGGTCGTCAGATGAACTCATCTGTTCATCGGTTTCTGCCGATGGGCCGCTTGATGCGGTCTCGGGCGGCGCAGGATGGGTCAATTCGAGTTCTGGTTCGAGATTGTCAATGTCCTTGATCTCGGCCAGCGTTGGCAGTTGGTCAAGGGACTTGAGGTTGAAGTAGTCGAGAAAAGCCTTGCTGGTCCCCAGTAATTCGGGTCGACCGGGAACGTCGCGATGGCCGACTACCTTGATCCACTCCCGCTCCTGCAGCGTCCTCAGAATGTTGGAGCTTACCGCTACGCCGCGAATCTGTTCGATATCGCTTCGCGTTATGGGCTGGCGGTAGGCAATGATCGCCAGGGTCTCGAGAAGTGCTCTGGAGTAACGAGGCGGCTTCTCGGACCATAGTTGCGACACCACCGGCATGAGTTGAACCCGAATCTGAATCCGGAAGCCGCTGCCAACCTCGACCAGCTCCACCGCTCGACCTTCGAGCTCGGCGTCCAGCGCCGCCAGGGCTTCCTTGATGGCACCATGACCGGGTTTTTCGTCGTCGGGAAACAGGGCGTTGATCTGATTCAGGCTCAGCGGACCGCCGGAAGCCAGCAGCACGCCTTCAACGATTTTTTTGAGAGATTCGATTTCCAATTCAGTTGTCCTTGGATTCAATTCTTTCGCGATCAGGCTTCAGCCTGGGACGGGCTGCGGACATAGATACTGCCGAAGAGCTCCTGCTGGACCAGATCGATCAGATGCTCTCGCAGCAGCTCGAGCAGGGCCAGAAAGGTAACGACAGCGCCGAGTCGACCTTCGTCCAGATCAAAGCAATCGGAGAACTCGACGAACGACTTTTTCGACACGAGGTCAGTAATCCGCGACATGCGCTCGCGCACCGAAAGCGGCTCTGACTGGATCTGATGACTGGCCAGCATTTCAGCGCGAGCCATGACGTCCTTCAGCGCCAGCAGAATCTCCTTCAAGTCGACATCCGGCGGCAGTTTGACCTGCTCGAGTTCTTCAACGCCGGCCGAGGCGATGGCGATGTCGCGCTCGAGACGCGGAAGTTCGTCAAGATCTTCGGCCGCCTGTTTGTAGCGCTCGTATTCCTGAAGCCGGCGAATCAGCTCGGCTCGCGGATCACCTTCCTCTTCTTCATCGGCGACAGGTCGCGGCAGCAGCATCCTGGATTTGATCTCGGCCAGAATCGCTGCCATGACCAGATACTCCGCCGCCAGCTCCAGCTTGAGACCGGACATCATGTCGATGTAGCCGGTATATTGGCGGGTTATTTCGGCAATCGGAATATCAAGAATATCGAGATTCTGGCGGCGGATCAGGTAGAGGAGCAGATCCAGCGGGCCCTCGAAAGCTTCCAGAAAGACTTCCAGCGCATCGGGCGGAATGTAGAGATCGTCAGGCAGTTTCAGTACCGGCTGTCCGTGGACAACGGCAAAGGGCATTTCAGCCTGGCTGACGGGGCTTTCGATGGGATCACTCATAGGTCGACAAGTGTAGCGTGTTATGCCGGAAGCGGGTGGCCTGTACAATATGCGGCTTGCTATTCAAGAGGCGGAACTGAGCATGCTGTACATGATTCGCGGGATCGACGCCGAAGATAGTCTGTCGCGGCGCGCCAGCTCGCGGGAGGCGCATCTGGCTCGCCTGCGCGCCCTGCTTGATGAGGGCAGGCTGGTCCTGGCCGGGCCGCTACCGGCGATTGATGCTGATGATCCGGGTCCTGCGGGATTTGTAGGGTCGCTGGTCGTCGCGGAGTTTGCGAGTCAGGCCGACGCCCAGGCCTGGGCTGAGGCTGACCCCTACATTCAGGTTGGTGCCTGGCGCGCTGCAGAAGTGCTTCCGTTCAAGCAGGTACTGCCATGACTGCTGAACGAGTTCGGATGATTGAAGAGCGCTTGCGAGCCGTGCTCAATCCAGATGAACTTACCGTCCTCGACGAGTCTCATCTTCATGCTGGTCACCCTGGCGCCCGTGACGGCCGAGGCCACTTCAAAGTCCGTATCGTTGCCGATGTGTTCTATGGACTGCCTCGACTTGCGCGGCACCGCCGCGTCTTTCAGGCCGTTGGTGAACTGATGAAAACCGATATTCACGCACTCAACATTGAAGCTATATCTAAAAATGAAATCTAAGATACTGTTAATAATAGCAATTGTTTCGCTCACGGCATGCGGTGCTCAGAACGAAACTGCGCAATCCTCTGATCCATCGCTCAGCGAAGACGACGTGCTTCTGGTCCTGGTTGATGGCGAGCCGATCACGCTCCCCATGCTCGAGTACACCATGGAATCCCGCGGCATTACCGAGGACGACGAAGAGGGCATGCGCAACGCACTCGATGAACTCATTCGACTGCAGGCCGTGGCCAATGCGGCCAAGGCCTCCGGTCTGGCAGACGAGCCTCGTGTGCGCGCCCTGCGCCGCTTGCGCGATCTCGAGGCCTTGCAGATGAACTACTTTGGGCGCCTGGCCGAAGAAGAGCCGGTCACTGAAGCCGAGATTCAGCAGGTCTACCGAGCTCAGACCGAGCGAACAGGCAATCAGCAGTATCAGATCGAGACGGTGGTCTACACCAATCAACCCGGCGTCCTGACCGATCTGGCCCGCCTCGAGTCTGGCGAGATCAGTTACGAGGGCCTGTTGGCCGAGGCCCGCAGCAACGGCCTGTCGGTTGATCAACCGCTATGGGTCGACCTGACCCAGCTGCCGCCGGACATTGGCACCTTGCTGCGCGATGCAAGCGTGGGTGACGTGCTGAGCATGCCGCTGCAGACGCCCCAGGGCTGGCGCCTGATTCGCGTTACCGACGTGCGAGAGATCGAGCTTCCGCCGCTGGCCGATGTTCGTCAAGGCATCGTTCGCACCATTGCCAGAGAGCGCGTTACCGCGCATGTCGACGCGCTCTACGAGGCGGCGGAAATCACACCGATGTTGCCGATGGACGAAGTGGAAGAGGGCGAATCAGGCGATACCGGGCAATAAGGCAGCAAGCTGATCTGCCCTGTTTTTCTCAGGGCAGATCGACTCGGCTTGCTGGCGTCCAGGACGGGTCGCGGTATTCGGCGATGACTTCGGTGTAGATTCCTCCGCGGACCTTGAAGTCCGAGCGCAGCTGCATGTAGCGAGGCTGGGTTGCCTCGACCAGGTCAGCCAGGATCCGATTGGTCACCGCTTCATGAAAAGCGCCTTCATCACGGAAGCTCCAGATGTAGTTCTTGAGCGCTTTGAGTTCCACGCATAGTCGGTCTGGAACGTAGCTCAAATGAAGCTCGGCAAAGTCCGGCTGTCCGGTTTTCGGACACAGGCAAGTAAACTCAGGCATCCGAATGCGCATGGTATAATCGCGTTCGGTTTGCGGGCTGGGAAAAACCTCTAGCTCCCGACTCGGTTGGCTGGGCATAATTTCAGTCTCTTCAGGTGATCGATTTGGGTCGCCCAAGATTAAATCAAAACGCAGGGAATCAGGGCGTCAATGCGACTGACCGCAATCAAATTGTCTGGCTTCAAGTCTTTCGTCGATCCGACGACGGTGACCTTTCCGTCGAATCTGATGGGCATTGTCGGGCCGAACGGCTGCGGCAAATCCAACATCATCGACGCCGTGCGCTGGGTCATGGGCGAAAGTTCAGCTCGTCAGCTGCGTGGTGAGTCGATGAGCGATGTGATTTTTGCAGGCTCGGGCTCGCGCAAGCCGGTCTCGACCGCGACCGTCGAGCTGTTGTTCGATAATTCCGACGGCCGCGCCGGCGGTGAATACGCCAGCTACAACGAAATCTCGGTCAAACGGCAGGTCAGCCGCGATGGCCAATCGGCCTACTTCCTCAACGGTGCGCGCTGCCGACGCAAGGACATTACCGATCTGTTTCTCGGCACCGGGCTGGGTCCGCGCAGTTACGCGATCATCGAACAGGGGATGATCTCCCAGATCGTTGAGGCTCGACCCGAGGAGTTGCGTGGTTTTCTGGAAGAAGCGGCCGGCATTTCACGCTACAAGGAGCGCCGACGCGAGACCGAAAACCGCATTCGCCACACCCGCGAAAATCTCGAGCGGCTGCTTGACCTGCGCGAAGAAGTCACCAAGCAGCTCGAAAAGCTCAAGCGTCAGGCCCGCGCTGCCGAACGCTACAAGGAGCTCAAGCATCGCTACCGTCAGGACGAAGCACGTCTGATTGCGCTTCGCTGGCGTGAACTGCAGGCCCGGGCAACTCAGGAAACGCGGACGCTTCAGGAGGTTGAAACGCGTCTGCAGGAAACGCTGGCGCGACAGCGCGCCGCAGAGAAAGAGCTGGAAACGCTGCGTCAGAGCCAGCACGAAGCCTCGGACCAGGCGAGCAAGGTTCAGGGTGAACTTTACGAGGTTGCGGGTGAGATCGCGCGGCTGGAGCAGGCTATCGAGTATCAGCGCGAGATCCGCCAGCGTCAGCAGGCCGAGTACGGCGAAACCGAAAGTCAGCTCAATGAGCTCAAACAACATCTGGTTCTGGACCAGGCACAGGTCAAAGAGACCTCCGAACTGATTGCAGAATTGACGCCGAAGCTGGAAGAAGCACGAGTCGGTGAGACTGCGGCAACCGAGCAACTAGAACAGGCAGAGGCGGCCCTCAGTCACTGGCAGACCCAGTGGCAGGAGCATCAATCCAGCGCCGCCCAGTCGCGCAACCAGGCCGACCTTCTGCGTCAGCGCATCGAGCATCTCGATGATCGGATGAATCGCGCGTCAGCTCGACTGGAATCGCTGGAAGCGCAGTCGGGTGACAGTGCCTCACAGAAGCTGCAAGCCGAAAAATCCGACGCGGAGGCCGCGCTCGCAGCCCACGATGACGAGCTTGCCAAGCACAAGGAAGGCGCCGAGGCCTTGAGGTCATCGATGGCCGAACAGCGTGCATCGATCGAATCGCTGCGCAATGATCTGGAATCTGCAAGAGCCCAGCGCCATGCGCGTCAAGGCCGCCTTGAATCGCTCAAGGTGCTCAATCGCAGTGACGACGACAGTGCGCTGAAAAACTGGCTTGATGCGCAGGGCCTGGATACCGAAGCGCGCGTTCTTGAAGCCCTGGATATCAGGGAAAGCGACTGGGTCACGGCGGTCGAGACGGTGCTTGCGGGCTGGCTCAAGGCGGTGCAGGTTGACGATGCCGGGAACGTGCTCGCCGGGGAACTGCCGTCGGCAGGACTGACGCTTGCCGACCGCAGCTCGATCGCCGGTCGGGCCGGAACGCTGGGCGCAATCGTCGAAGGTGCCGGTGCGCTGAGGGTGTTGCTTAACCAGGTCCACTGCGCGCCTGATCTTGAAAGCGCCCGCAAGATGCTGAACACGCTTGGCGACAGTGAGTCCGTGGTCACGCCTCATGGCCTGTGGCTCGGATCAGGCTGGATTCGCCAGCCCTCGGCGCAGGAGGGTGAGTCCGGACTACTCGAGCGCGAGCGCGAAATTCGCGCGCTGGACGACGAGCTGATCAAGGATTCTGCTCGGATCGAATCCATCGAGGTGGATCTTGCAAAGGCCCGTGAAGGCCTGGCAGAGCAGGAGCAACAGCTGCGGCAACGGGATTCGCAAATCCAGGAGTCCCAGCGGCAGCGGGCGCAGGTGCATGGCCAGCTGGCTGGCATCACGTCTCGACTGGAGACTCTTCAGCGGCAGCGCACGGCGGCCGAGTCCGAGCGCGCTGAGCTGCAAAAGCGTCAGGCGCAGGATGGCGAGGCGGTCAGTCAGGCTCGGTCAGAAATCGAGCAGGTACTGACCCAGATGGAAACCTCTGAAGCCGGTCGCGAGCCCTTGCGTGAGGAGAAGGCCCGACTCGACGAAGCGCGCGAAACGGCGCGCAAGGCCCAACGCGAAGCACGCGAACAGCGTGAAACCTGCTCCCTGAATCTGGGTTCGAGTCGGGCAGGGCTGGAATCTTTGCGTCAGTCCATTGCGCGAATGGATAATCAGGTCGGGCAGCTTCAGACTCGCTACCTGGAATAGAGTGAAGCGCTGGCACTGGGGGATGAGCCGGTGCGTGAACAGCAGAAAAAACGTGACGAACTGCTGGATCAGCGGCTGGCCATCGAGAAACGCCTGCGGGAAGCGCGTGCCCAGGTCGAGGCGCTTGAAGCCAGCTGGCGCGAGCAGGACCAGAATCGTCAGCAGGCATCCTCCGACGCTGATGCCATTCGAACTGAACAGTCCGAGCGGCAGCTGGCACTGAAGGAAACTCAGCTCAAGTCGCAGTCGCTTGAAGAGCGCATCGATGCGCTGGAAGAAAATCTGCAGGCCCTGCTGGAGGCCCTGCCAGAAGGTGCCGAGACCCAGAAGTACCAGCAAGGACTGGAGCGCCTGGAAGAAAAGATTCGCAAGCTGGAGCCCGTCAACCTGGCGGCCATCGAAGAAGCGGAAGCGGAAGCTGAGCGCAAGGAATACCTCGATCGTCAGCACGAAGACCTGGAGGAGGCGCTCACGACCCTCGAGACGGCCATCGCCAAGATCGATCGGGATTCACGAACGCGCTTCCGCGAGACCTTCGAGCAGATCAACAAGAACATGGAAAGCCTGTTCCCGCGATTGTTCGGGGGTGGCCACGGGCACCTGGAAATGGTTGGCGATGACTGGCTGACGGCTGGCGTGGCCATCATGGCGCGGCCGCCCGGAAAGCGGATTGCCCGCATTCATCTGATGTCGGGTGGTGAAAAGGCCCTGACCGCCGTGGCCTTCGTGTTCTCGATCTTCAACCTGAACCCGGCGCCGTTCTGTCTGCTCGACGAGGTCGATGCGCCGCTGGATGATGCCAACGTCGGCCGCTTCTCTGAAATGGTCCGGGAAATGTCTGAACAGGTGCAATTCCTGATCGTGACCCATAACAAAGTCACCATGGAAGTCGCGCATCAGATGCTGGGCGTGACCATGCGAGAGTCTGGCGTATCCCGTCTGGTCTCGGTAGACCTTGACAAGGCCGTAGCGCTGGCCGAGTCTTGACCATGACTTTCAATCGCTGCAAGAGTACCCGCCCCCGTGGATAGCCTGCGCGTCGTCCTCATTCTGATCGGTTTGCTCGTTCTGGCCGCTATCGTGCTGTTTCACAAGCCGGCAGGGGAATCGAAGCGAAATCATCAACGCTGGCTTGCAGGGCGGCGGGAACCTCATCTGGGGAGAGCGGAAGGCGATAAGGACTCGGAACGCACCGAGCCCGAGCTGAAAGCACGGCAAGAGCTGCCGTCTTCTCCGGCCAATCTGGCTGCTGGTCTGGCATCGGCGCGCATGATCACGCGAAACCCAGAGCATCCGGATGCGTCTTTCGAGCCGGAAAGTGAACCCGCCTCAGGCCGTGGCCATCGGGAATCGGCGCCGGATAAAATCATCACGCTCTACGTGCAGCGCCGCGCCGGGCGACGAATCAACGGTTCGGAATTGCTGGAGGCAGCAATCAAGGCCGGCATGGTTTTTGGCGAAATGAATATTTTCCATCGCCTGCATGAAGGCGAGACCGAGCCTGTTTTCAGTATGGCGAACCTAACGGCTCCTGGTCACTTCGATCCATCGAACTGGAATATCTTCGATACCTCCGGGGTGACGTTTTTCCTGACCCTTCCGGCACCGGTAAGCGCGCTCGACGCCTGGGATGCCATGTTTGCCACCGCCCGGAGGATGGATGAACTCCTGGAAGCCGAGGTTCTCGACGACGCGCGCTGTCTGGTCACGCGTCAGCGTGAATCGCGCAGCTACGTGAGTCAATGCGCGAGTACGACCGTCGCCACGGCTTGCCCGCCAGCCACTGACAGACCCAAGATGAGCAAGCCCGTCGAGGAGCAAATCGCGCGATTGCGTGATCAGATCAATGAACACAACCACCGTTACTACGTTCTCGATGACCCGCTGATCAGCGACGCCGAATACGATCGCCTGCTGCGCCAGCTCGAGGCGCTCGAGAACGACCATCCTGAACTCATCACGCGAGACTCACCGACCCAGCGCGTCGGCGCTGGGCCGGCAAGTGGTTTCAAGACCGTCGAACACCGGCTTGCGATGTTGTCGCTGGGCAATGCATTCTCCGAAGAAGAAGTCACCGAATTCGACCAACGTGTCCGGACCATGCTGGATCTGGAGCGAATCGAATACGTTGCCGAGCCCAAGCTCGATGGTCTGGCAATCGCGCTGCGCTACGAGCAGGGCGAGCTGGTGCTGGCGGCTACTCGGGGCGACGGCCAGCACGGAGAAGATGTCACTGAAAACGTCCGCACCATTCAGGCCATACCACTGCGCCTGCGTGGGCAGGTGCCGGCCGAGCTCGAGGTGCGTGGCGAGGTTTTCATGTCGCGCTCGGGGTTTGATGCCCTGAATCGTCGGCTGGGCGAGGCCGGAGAGAAGCAGTTCGTCAATCCGAGGAATGCGTCAGCCGGCAGTCTGCGTCAGCTCGACCCGCGTATCACGGCGCAGCGACCACTGAGGTTCTATTGCTATGCAGCCGCGACGGAGGGGCGGGCCTGCGCACAGTCAGGCCGAGATCCTCGAGCGTTTGAAAGCCTTCGGGTTGCCGGTGAGTCCCGAGGTCGAACGGGTGGAAGGGCTGGATGGGCTGCTGAACTATCACCAACGCATCGGAGAGCTTCGATCGCAACTGGACTATGACATCGATGGTGTGGTCTACAAGGTCGATGATCTGGAGCAACAACAAGAGCTGGGTTTCGTCAGTCGCGCACCGCGCTGGGCGCTCGCGCACAAGTTTCCGGCGCAGGAAGAAGCGACGACGCTTCTGGACATCGAGGTTCAGGTCGGCCGTACCGGTGCGCTGACGCCTGTGGCCCGGCTGGAGCCGGTCTTTGTGGGCGGCGTCACCGTCACCAACGCAACGCTGCACAACGCGGACGAGATCAAGCGCAAGGATGTCCGTCCCGGCGATCGTGTGATTGTCAGACGTGCCGGCGATGTCATACCTGAAGTGGTCCGATCAATCCCCGAATTCAGGCAGGGCGATCCGCCGGTTTGGCAGATGCCTGCGCAATGTCCGGTCTGTGGTTCGGCCGTGGAGCAGGTGGAAGGCGAGGCGGTTGCGCGTTGCACGGGTGGCCTGGTCTGCCCGGCCCAGAGAAAACGCGCCCTTGAACACTTTGCGGCGCGAACGGCCATGGATATCGACGGGCTGGGCAGCAAGCTGATCGATCAGCTGGTCGACGCTGATCTGGTCCATAGCCCAGCGGATCTCTATCGATTGGACCTGGCCACTCTGAGTTCGCTTGAACGCATGGCCGAGAAATCTGCTCGTAATCTGCTGCAGGCCCTGGAGGCCAGTAAACAGGTGTCGCTGGGGCGGCTTTTCATCAGACATATACGTCGAACTATTAACCAGCAATTATAATGGTCCTAATGTTTCTTGTCCTGATGCTGATGATGGTTTTGCTGAAGTCTTAGTATCTGGCGGAACAATCGTTTCTGACTATCAATACCTCTGGTCAAACGGCACAATAAAAAGGTTAAATGAAGGACTTTCCCAAGGCAATTATACAGTTTCTATTATCGACGATAATAATTGTATGGTTCAAGAAGACTTTGAAATTGTTTCACCTCGACCAATAGAATTTAGTGCCCTAGAAGTATTTAGCCCATCTTGCTATAATGGACAAGATGGCGCGATAGATATTTTGAATTTGAAGGTGGGGTAGGCAACTATATGCTGTCACTTAATAATGGTTCGCCTCAATTGGCCACGAGGTTCGAAGATCTTACAGCAGGAATGCACAAGATTGAGGTAGTAGATGATAATGGATGCTCTCAGGACACAACAATTCAAATTAATCAACCCCAAGAAATAACCGTTAACGCTTCTGAAATAAAAAGCACCACCTGTGGCCAAAGTAATGGTAGTATAGAAGTAGAAATTATGGGAGGAACCGGTGATTATATCATAAGTTGGAAAAATGAGAATAAAGATACCATAGGGCAAAGTCTATTGCTCGATAGCCTCGAAAGTGGTCAATATAGCATTTCCATAATAGACCAAAATGGTTGTAATCTAGTGCAAAGGATTTTAGTATAAGTAATTCTGATGGCCCCAATATCGCAATCGACAGTATTGTCGGCATATCCTATGGTGGTACTAACGATGGGTCTGCAGCAATTCTTGTAACTGGCGGTAGCATAACCATATTTAATTAAATGGGATAATGGTGCCAGAAGATCTTATCGCAACCAATCTTGCTTCTGGCGAACATGAAGTAAGTGTAGAGGATGCTAATGGATGTAAAACCTTTATTAATATAGATATACCTAGTATAAGTCCAGTCGAAATTTCAATATTAGAAGTACAAGGCCCACTAGTTGCTTTGGAAATTCGGACGGACGAATACATTTAGAAGCAATCGGTGGTGCTCCTCCATATATTTTCAAAAACTGGGATCATGATGAAATAGTAGGTAACTGATAATTCAAAACCTTGAAGCAGCTACATATAAGGTAAGTATTATCAGATAGTAATAGCTGCATTAAGGAGTTTGATATAATCAGTGAGATGAGCCCCAGCCACTATTTGTTGAAGCAAAGAGGTTGTGAACTTAACTTGTAAAAATGCTAATGATGGAGAAATTTATATTACCGCTACTGGCGGGACAACCTCCTTACAATATATGGTATGGCGCAAGAACCAGTAGCGGCTAGGCGTTCTTAGAAAACATCTCTTCTGGTACCTCACCGTGTTGAAATCCAAGATAACCTAGGTTGCCAATCGGAAATGGAAGTGATTGTTGATGATATAGAACAGGCGCCTATTGAATTCGAGGATCTGGTTATTTGCTCAGAACAAGAAATAACCATCAATTCTCCTATTACTGGTGTAGAATATCTCTGGAGTCATAATAATGAATTCCTTTCTAGTGATAGCCTCATAAACCTTAACAAAGCTGGCATTTATACTTTACATGTTACGAGCGCTTCTGGTTGTATTTATAGTGGAGAATTTGTCGTTACGACCTCTGACGATGTTCTAAAGACAGAGTTCCTGGCTAGCTCGAACGCCAATGTAGGCGATACGGTTATTGTAATTGATATAACTTACCCTATCCCAGATTCAGTAAACTGGATTGTGCCCGCTGAAGCAGAAGTGATTAATTCCAATAATGATTATGCCATTTTAGTATTTAAAACCTCTGGTATATATACGGTCGCGCTCGAATCATACCTTGGTCTCTGCTATGACTTGGAATCAACACAAATTAATATTCATTCTCTCCCCGAAGGAAATGTCTCCGGACGCATCTTTGATAATTCGACTCAACTAATAGAGTCGAATGTCTATCCCAATCCTAATAATGGTAAGTTTAAGGTTCATGCCCTTTTAAATCGGAACGACGTTATTGAAATCACAATTATTGATTTAATATCCAAGTAAAAGGTCTTTCATAAATCATACGAAAGTGTAGAAATGACAGTGAAGTATAGCCTCATGGATATAAAATCAGGGCCATATGCAATTGTAATTCAGGCAGATAGTCAACTTGAAAGTTCACCGAATAATCATACAATAGAAGTAAAAACAATCAATTTATAGGCACTTAAGATCGAAATAATCACTAAAACTTGAATTATATGAATACAACGGCTATACTTGCATTAAATACTACTACACGTAGTGCTTCAGTTCACTGAACATACCTCTAAGAACTTACTGATTAAATTCACTGAATTATATATTTTGTGCCTCTAGCAGGCCAATGAAAATGTCAATCCATTAACCCGTCCTGGGAAAAATAATTAAAATTATATATGTACAATATTGAACAGTTAAACCTGCAACTTCTTTCGATTTAAAAAGACATCGCAGAAAAAATTGGTGTAAAAAACTACAAGAAGCTCGCAAAGCAAAGAACTTATTTATGCCATTCTGGACACGCAAGCTAGCATGCCAGAAGAAAACCTTCCTAAAAAGAAAGATGAAGAAAAACCAAAAGTAAACAAGCGTGTGAATGTAAAAGATAGGAAGCCTAAAGAAGACCTAAAAGGAAACAAAAAGGCTGATGATTCAGCAGATTCTGTTTGGAATCTTTCGATTTAGAGGTTGATAAATCTAAGGGCAGCAAGCCTTCTACTGAAGACAAAAAACCAGCTCGTAAACCCGATCGGAATAGAAATAAAAATACCGAAAGGAATCTAGAAATAATAGGCGAGAATCTGGGAGAAAAGATTGCCCAACGAAAAATGAGGGGTGAAAATAAGCTGTCAAAAACGAGTTTTAAGTCCTGAAGAAGAAGCTTAGAAGAAAGGAGAAGCAAGAAAATTTCGAAAAGAAAAAGCAAGTTCAAGCTGCTATCAACGTGAGTTTGAAGGTGTGATTAAAAGTGAGGGTGTATTAGAAATGATGCAGGATGGCTATGGCTTCCTACGTTCATCGGATTATATGTACCTTGCCAGTCCAGATGATATTTATGTTTCTCCATCACAAATTAAAGTTATTTGGCTTAAAACCGGTGATACTGTAAAAGGAGACATTAGACCACCAAAAGAAGGTGAAAAATATTTTGCACTTCCTTAAAGTTGATTCTGTAAACTGGTAAAACCACTGATGAAATTAGAGACCGAATTCCATTTCAGTTTCTAACCCCACTATTTCCTAACGAAAAGCTTGACTTTAAGCACAAATCAAAAAGATATTACTCACACGAGTTCTTGATATGTTTGCATCACCAATTGGAAAAGGTCAACGTGGATGATTGTTGCTCAGCCAAAAACGGGTAAAACATTTTACTACAAGATATTGCAAATGCAATTGCCCATAATCATCCTGAAGTCATTTAATTATTTTATTAATTGATGAACGACCAGAAGAAGTAACAGAAATGGCACGTAGTGTAAAGGCTGAAGTAGTTGCTTCAACTTTTGATGAACCAGCAACAAGTCATGTTAAAGTTGCAGAAATGGTTATTGAAAAAGCCAAAAGATTGGTTGAATATGATCATGACGTTGTTATTCTTACTTGATTCAATCACTCGTCTAGCACGAGCTTATAATACTGTGATCCCATCGTCAGGTAAAATCTTACTGGTGGTGTAGATGCCAATGCATTACATAAACCCAAAAGTTTCTTTGGTGCAGCAAGAAACATAGAAAAGGTGGTAGCTTAACATTATGGCTACTGCGCTTATTGAAACCGGTTCGAAAATGGACGAAGTTATCTTCGAAGAATTCAAAGGTACAGGTAACTTTGAAATTGCAATTGATAGAAAACTTATCGAAAAACGTATTTATCCCATCTATTGATGTAGTCAATAAATCGGGAACTAGAAAAGAAGACTTATTAATGATAAAGAGGTAGTTCAAAAGAATTTGGATCTTGGCGTTTATGGCTGACATGAACTCCCCAGAGTCGATGCAGTTCTTATTAGATAAAATGAAAGGAACACGGACAACGCGGAATTCCCGTTTCTATGAATGCCAAAAATTATTCTATTCATTAATGAGCACCCGCCGAAAGAAGGGACGAGAGGGTCTTTTTGTGACTAAAACACAATTTCGTTGAACGGACTACAATTTTAGCTCAAATTATATTTTTACCTTTGAAGCTGTATGCATCGAATCAGAAATAACTAGCTTCATGACAAAGAAAGTTTGCCTTATTTTTTGTCATATTATTATTTCGATGGCCTCATTGCAGGCTCAAGATTTGTTGAAGACTTAATCCTTTCTACTGATTCAGCAAACTTTGGTCAAACGGGAATACCATTTCTATCGTAGGTTCAATTATCTGTATTTTGTAATCGATAAGTTATGAAATAATAAACATTAAAGTTATTCCTAAAAAGGTGGTCAAGATATTTCAAGCATGAATATTTCGTCTGCGTCGAGTATCGCCCCAGTAGATTCATTAATTCGCATTGAAGATGGCAGCTATACCGGGTCGATTCAAATGATTGACGCCATTGGCAACTTACATTATTGGTACTAAATGGCATCTATCGATGTTAGTATTAACCGATCCATTCGCCTATACCCATACCTATTCCCTAAAATACCAAACATAGAGCCACTCATCGAGGTCTATAGTGGACAGATGTTCGTTTGCCGCTACCTATAGAATCCACAACTAACGGACGTCGATAACTGGCAACAACAAGGTATTATCGAATATCAAATTCAACCATCTGGAGAAGGACCTGTATTAGCCTTAAGAGCAACAAGATCAGGTGCTCTCAAGATTTAAAAATAAAAGTCACCAGTTCTAAAACCATTTTTAACAGAAGATGGCCTGATTACCTACGATTTATTTGATCTCGACCTCGAAGTAAAGTCACTTCTTAGTAAGGTTAACTATCTTAATTTTGATAAACTGTCCTATTACTTTGAGCCCGAAGGGTCGAAATTATCGTCTGCTCCTTTATACCTAACGAAATATAAAATTAAATAGAACTTATCGGATTGAAGATCAGGAAGATAAAGTGGGGACGTTTAATTGGGGAGCTATTTACTCGTGCTATAATCGAAAATCAAGACAAGGTAGTCGCTACCTTCCGCACCTACGCTCTGTACCGCGTAGAAGATGGCTATTTATAGTTCACTTTGGGATCAAACTAATTTCTCACCAATTTTAACATCTCTAGAAGCCAACAATTAATAAACTATCTATTCTTCGGCCTTCAAAAAGACTGGAACTCATCACCTACAGTGTTTCTGCGAAACCGTTGAGCTTAAATTTGAAGGCGTAGGATTGGAAGGTCTGAAATTAAGTTATGATGGAAAATATGCCATTGAAGTAGATACTTCCAGATAAGTGAAATGTTATGTACCGCAACTTCACAATTGCACAGCAAGTGAAAGAACTATTCCCATTACCCTAAGTTTCAAACAGTTAATCTTATTCGAGCTTTTTGTTCAAGAGCGAGTATGCCCACGAAAAACTCGATTTTGTAACGCTCAATTATGGTAGAGGTGAAAAAAGCATCATCAATGAAGAGACGTTTGTTACACCGGCACTATTTCTTGAAGAAATTGGCGACCTCGTTATTCACATTAAAGCAGTATTGATGAGCCAGACATCTTCTATGGCATTCCTAACAAATGGAAATTGAGATTCGGTACTGGGATAAAAATAAGAAATTAATAGAGTCAAGGAATCCTAAAGACCTTAAGATCGACCCTGGCAAGGAGTCGATTCGTTATGAAGGATATGTGTCGTGCTCAATGCCTCCAATCCTACGATTAAAGTTAACGATATTATGGTAAATAAAACCTACAGAATTACGACCCTGGTCACAGATTGAGAATTACTGCAATGACACGATAAACCGAAGTATGGCGTGGCGAAGGGTTTTCTCAACATGTGCAAATTTACAGGAGCGATAATTTTACGGTTGACATAGAGGTTTCTTTTCCTGCAGGGTTGCTGGCGAAAAAACTGAATGAGCCGGGAATCGGTTCTTTAACAGGGTTAAGCGTTGCATCTATGGCAAACTTTAGTTTCTATAAGAAAAATCAGATTAATAAATTACAACCGTTCCGAATAGGTGCAGGATTTGTAATGCTGAACGCATTCAGCAGTTTAAACAAGTAAATACCTGGAGAATCGCAGTGATGATATTGGTATGGTTATCCTCTCATCTTTAGACCCCTCAAAACCCGATTCTAAGATTAATTCCTCGATCGTGGCGCCGGCTTTGGCTATCCATTTAAATCGGAAGCGCTCTTCTTATTAATTGGGCCTGTCATACAGTTTAACTTTTAATTTTATCATCGACTAGTCGAAACAGATTTTATAGCTCTATATATCGCGCTAATTTATGCATAGCCCAAATCATAAAATCCAAGCCCAACATGCCAAAAGATAATAGTATCAAATCCATATTAGTCATAGGAAGTGGCCCAATCATTATTGGTCAAGCCTGTGAATTTGATTATTCAGGATCTCAAGCTGGCACGCTCATTACGAGAGGAGGGAATAAGAGGTTACATTGATCTGGAATTCCAAATCCGGCAACAATTATGACCGATTACGGTAACCGCTCATAATATTTATCTGAAGCCGCTTAAATAAAAAGTCTATCATAGAGATTCTTAAACTCCATGAAATTGATGCTGTGTTACCAACAGTAGGTGGGCAAACCGCGTTAAATCTGGCTATTGATTGTCAAAAGGCGGGGATTTGGGATGTGTTTGATGTTAAAATTATTGGGGTAGACATCGATGCGATCGAAACTACTGAAGATCGTGAGAAGTTCCGATTAAAAATGCATGAGCTTGGTGTTGGAGTTTACCAAGGTGAAACCGCAAGACGTTTCTCCAGCAAAAGAAATTGCGGCAGAAATTGATTCACAGGTTTGACCTTCCTTACCTTTGGGAAGGTGGAGGTGGATTTGCTTTTGACAGCCGGGTTTGAATCGGCACTATCTAACGGACTTACGCTCACCAATTCAGAGGTGCTTATTGAAAGAGTATTTGGTTGGAAAGAATATGAGTTAGAGTTGTTACGAGATGGAGTTGGTAATGTGATTATCATTTGCTCAATCGAAAACTTTGATCCAATGGGAGTCCACACAGGAGACTCCATCACGGTGGCACCTGCAATGACCCTACCTGATACTATTTATCAGAATATGAGGGACATGGCCATCAAAATGATGAATGGAATTGGTCAGTTTGCAGGTGGTTGCAACGTGCAGTTTGCGGTAAGCCCCGATACGGATGAGATCATTGGTATTGAGATTAACCCTCGCGTGTCAAGGTCTTCTGCCCTGGCATCCAAAGCTACAGGATATCCCATTGCGAAGATTGCTGCAAAGCTTGCTATAGGATACAATCTAGACGAACTCAAAAATCAGATTACAGGAAGCACTTCTGCATTCTTTGAACCCACATTGGATTATGTGATTGTCAAGATCCCACGATGGAACTTTGACAAGTTTAAAGGTTCAGACCGTGAACTGGGCCTTTCTATGAAAGCAGTTGGAGAGGTCATGGGTATTGGGCGGAACTTTCAGGAGGCACTTCAGAAAGCATGTCAGTCATTAGAGATCAATCGGAATGGACTGGGTGCAGATGGACGAGAACTCACTGACCAGGAAGCCATACATAAAAGCCTGAGGAACCCCAGCTGGAACAGGCTATTTCACATCTACGATGCTTTCAAACTGGGCATACCGTACAAAACGATTCAGAGTGATACCAAGATTGACCCCTGGTTCCTCAACCAAATTCGAGGAGTTGATTGTACTTGAAGAAGAAAATTCGAGGAATACACACTCGAGACTATCCCCTATGATTTACTTAAAGAAGCAAAAGAGAAGGGATATGCAGACCGACAGCTTGGACATCTTCTCGACTGCTGGGAAAGTGAGGTATTCAAAAAACGTCACGAGCTAGGTATCAAACGAGTTTATAAGCTAGTTGATACATGTGCTGCAGAGTTTGAAGCAAAAACACCTTACTACTACAGTTCTTTCGATGAAGAGAATGAGTCCATCCCCACCGACAAAAAGAAGGTCATTGTCCTCGGATCAGGGCCAAATCGTATTGGTCAGGGCATTGAGTTCGATTATTGTTGCGTCCATGGTGTACTTGCAGCCAAAGAAGCAGGCTACGAAACCATAATGATCAACTGCAACCCGGAAACGGTCAGTACTGACTTCGATGTTGCGGATAAGTTATATTTTGAACCGGTCTTCTGGGAGCATATCTATGATATAATCCAGCATGAAAAACCGGAAGGAGTAATAGTGCAGCTTGGAGGGCAGACTGCTTTGAAGCTTGCTGAAAAACTTGATAAGTACGGCATTAAGATCTTAGGGACTTCCTACGAAGCGCTGGATTTGGCAGAAGACAGAGGCAGCTTTTCTACATTACTGAAAGAAAACGACATCCCTTATCCTGAGTTTGGAGTTGCTACCAATGCAAGTGAAGCACTAGAAAAATCAGAAGAAATTGGATTCCCCTTGCTTGTTCGCCCTTCCTACGTACTGGGTGGGCAAAGTATGAAGATCGTGATCAACGAGAAGGAACTGGAATCACATATAGTGGATATTCTGAGACAGATACCAGGCAATAAAGTCCTTCTTGATCACTTCCTTGACGGAGCTATTGAGGCGGAGGCCGATGCAATTTGCGACGGTGAAGATGTTTATATTATTGGGATCATGCAGCACATTGAACCTGCCGGGATTCATAGTGGCGATTCCTATGCGGTACTACCTCCCTATAACCTTGGAGATTTTGTAATTCGGCAGATCGAAGAGTACACACAAAAAATCGCCCTTGCATTAAAGACCAAGGGGCTAATCAACATTCAGTTTGCTATCAAAGACGAAAAAGTTTACATCATTGAAGCCAATCCAAGGGCCTCTCGTACAGTTCCATTTATCTGCAAAGCGTATCAGGAACCCTACGTCAACTATGCCACCAAGGTTACAGAATTAAAAGTTACGGATATAGATTTGCACCTGTTAGTACACAATTAAAGGTTTCCGCATTCAGCTTTAATAAGTTCCCAATGCAAATGGTAAAACGCTCGGGCCAGAAAATGAAATCGAAACGGGAGAATCTCGATTTACTTCATCGATGATTTAATGGATGATGGTTTTACATTTATTCAACGAAATTCATCAAGTAAATAGAATGTTAAAAATACTTCTGCTGTACTTTTTTTAATCTGTTTATTTTTTTTAGAGCATAGTATAGGGGTATTATTTCGTGACTCGTGCTTGGGAAGTTCTACCAATAATCGCACATGTTACCAGCACTACCAGCAAAGGGGCTGGAAGAAAGGGAAATATTATACTGTAGACCATAACCCTAATAAATCTAAAGGCTACGAGGGAGGAGAGTACGCAGAATACGAAGAAGTGGAACAATTAATCCTATTGGGGTTGCTTATCTACTGACCTGTCGGAGGTTATCTTACCCCAGAATTCCATTCTTTAAAATATAGGGAACAAATTCATCATCATGAGGGTCTCTGCGATATTGGATTTCGCGCTGCTTCCTCTTCCCCCTCAGCCTATTTTTGTAATAAGAGGTCCATTTTCCTACCTTATTATCATAAGGATATTCGCCTGCAATAGCAATGGATCCATCTTCAAAAATAAAAATAGTTGCCTTCCTTTAAGCCATACTCAACAGGAATTATTTCCCTTTATCTTAGTCCCGGTATATGGGTCATAATAATCTCATCAGGATTCTTTTTCTTTTGGCCAGCCTTTGTAATATTTTTCTTTATCAATTAAAATGCTCATTAATGGTTTTCCTAATCCAGCGCCCATGCTTGGTGCCTATGTAAAAAACACCTTCTTCAACCACTACATCATTGCGTTTCATAGTATAGGGCCCATGGTGGATAGCTTCTCGTTGGAGGTCCCACCTCTTCTACTTCTTTGGGTTAATCCGTTGTCTCTCGAAGTCGTAAAAGCGGTAAGGAGGACGAACGTATGAGCAAGGGGATTGATACTCTTTAAGGTAATTAAACAGTATTAACTCCTCACCGTCTCCTCATCTCGTGTAGTAAACCCCTTCTTAGTTTTAAAGTCGTAGTAAAAGTTCTTTTTTGCTTTCTTCGAATATTTTAAAATTTATCTTCTTCTGTCTCCTCCTTCAGATCGAGCGTGAGAGGCGGGGTAATTGTAGTAAATTTTTCCTCTCCTTGTGCTGCGTGCTTTAAACTCAAAGTCAGGCCTAAAATCAATATGCTCAGAAAACGATATAACATCAAACTCTCCTAAATGATTTAGATGGCTTACTATTGTACTTGGTTCGTCTAGAAAGAAAGGTTTTATTCTTCCGTGCTACTTCGATTTTGCCAGATTTCAATATTGGTCGACATTGCATTTTCCCGGCACTGTAATATGTTGATGGTAATTGCAAGGTACATGGTAATGAGTGACATTAGCGCTTCGTCTGTGGCCGGTACTTCAATCACATGATCTACCATCGCTGGAATAATTTTGTCGCCTTCTGTAAACTATGGCTATAACCTTGCTCCTTTTCAAAGTTTTTACCTCCTGCATATTACTAACAACTTTATCATGAATAAAAATCTTGGATGGCAATAAATACTACCGGCATATCTGCATCGATTAATGCAATCGGACCACGCAGTCGTTTACCAGCGCGCAGGATATCCTTCCGCGTGGATGTAAGATATTTCTTTCAGTTTTAACGCGCCTTCCAGAGCAACCGGGAAATTATATCCTCTACCTAGGTAAAGGAAGTTTCGAGCATCTTTATATTTCTCAGCAATTTTCTCAATCTTGTCATTAAGTGTTAAAAACATGCTCTACCTTTTTCGGAATTCCTTCAAGTTCAAATAAAAGTTGACGATACTTGTTTTCTCCCATTGTTCCTCTCACGCCGTGCACTTAGTAATGCAATCATAAACATTACCGTAAGCTGTGCTGTAAAGTTTTTAGTGCTTCCAACACCAATTTCTGAACCTGTACGGGTATAAGCGCCTTCATGCGAGGATTTTGAAATGGATGTGAGCCTACAACATTACATAACCCAAATATTATAGCCCTCTACTTTTGGCCATTTCAATTGTTGCCAGAGTATCTAAGCTGTTTCCACCCGATTGTGAACTAGCGAATACTACATCCCCTTCATTTATAACTGCTTTCCCATATCGAAATTCAGAAGCGTACTCTACTTCTACCGACTATAGGAAACTCTCCGATAAAAATATTCTGTGTTCAATCCTGCATGCCAAGATGTTCCACAGGCAACAATTAAAATTCTGTCGGCATTTATCAACCTATTTGTATACTCACGGATACCTCCTATTACCAGCCTACCTCTTCAGCATTTAGCCTTACCACGCATGCAATCACCGATTTGACTTGCATGCTCGTAAAAATTTCTTTGAGCATGAAGTGTTCAAAACCTCCTTTTTCAATTGCCTCTAACTCTAAGTCTATGGTTTCAATATAAGGGCTAAGCTCCATATCTGAAGTGTCCCTAATTGCATGTGCAATCATTATCTACTACGGCTATTTCAAAGTCTATTTAGGGTAGATAATCCCATTCGTATATTCAATTATTGGAGTCGCATCAGAAGCAAAGAAATATTCATTTTCCCTATGCCTACAACCAGTGGCATGCCCTTGCGAGCCGCAACGAGCTGGTCTGGATTATCAACGGACATAACCACTATGGCATAAGCGGTCTAACTACAGCATTTAAGGCTAAGCTAAACCGCCTCTGCGAAGTTTCATTGCTGGTGCTCTAGTACTAAATCAATAAAATTAACGAGAACCTCGGTGTCTGTTTCACTCTTAAAAGTATGCCTCCCATTCAGAAGCTCCAGCTTCGAGCAAAATTATAATTCTCAATAATCCCACAGTGAATTAAAGTGATTTTACCTGAATTTGAACGATTTATGATGTAAGTGAACATCATTCGGTTCACCATGTGTAGCCCATCGTGTACAATTCAATACTGATTGAATTTTCTGTTAGTGTAGACCCCTCAAGAAGAATCCTCAAGATCTGGAGACTTTACCCTTTTTCTTATAAACGTTGAGCCCTCTAAACGAAATACTAATGCCTGGCACTGTCATAAAAACCTCGGTATTCTAAGCGCTTTAAAACTTTAATGATTATTGGTGCAGCTTGCTGGGTGTCCGACATAGGCAACGATTCCACAAGTAATTTATACTTTTTAAGGTTGATTACTTTTGGAAACACTGTAGTGAATTTTTAAGCGGATACTATCGCTATGAACTACCAAATGTTGTTTGTAGCGAGCTTGTTGCTTCTTAGCAAGCGCTGTGGTAGAAGAACATCTGTCTCTCTTGAAAATAAATACTTGAGCTTGCTCCTCCAAAAAGGGTTGTTCTACAGGAAGTAAAAATACTAATGTTATAAAGGTTCTGGAAAAATAATGAAATATCGATTCGATAACCATTGTCATCTTCGTTAAAAAAAGTGTTTGAGTGAAAGCTTTCACGCTCCCCGAAGAAGGCCTGATCCGTCTTCCCTCAGCGAGCATGAAGTTTTCTCCAACAGTAGACGAAACATACATTCGCCAACATTATCAACAATGGGCCACTTAATATCGTCATTTGTAAAATAGGGTCTGTATAGCCGATGGAGGAACATCATATTTGGCATATGGTCCTACTGGACCAATAACAATTTCTGCCTTTATTAATAATGAGATTATTCAAATGTATCTGTCAGATCATAGAATGGAGTTAAGTCTGCCCTAAGGGCTATTAGCGTGCCAAATTGCAGGTGATATCTATTTCCGTCAATTTGGATAAAATGGGGCATTATCTGCGACAATTCCATTTAATACAGTTCTCGATTTATCTGAATCAAGGTAGAAAAAGCTATTTGAACTTCCATTAATTGAATAAGTCCGTCTTGTTAGGCGCCCCATCATGTTACTAAAACCCATTACACTTAAGTTTGTCTTATTTTTGTCTCATCGAGCAGGAAAATATGGGCAAGCCCGTTGGCACAAATGCACAATTCTTGCAATAATCGGCTGAACAAGGTTGAATTTGGAAAAATCGGGTCTCACTGGCCGAAGTCTAAACAAGAGGAGTCAGATTCCAAGGAAACCCAAAAAGCTTTCCCAAGAAGCATCCTGCTTGCAGAGATACTCAGCTGCACCACGTCCTCGTGGTATTCACCGAACAACAGTTCATTGGTTTCGGTTGACACCCGTCCCCATACCCAAACCGCGAAAAGTGACGTGAACGGCCCCGGTCACGTATAGACATGACGAAAGGGGAGGATAGGTTGTGCCCATGGAACTGGTACCCAACTGCACCGCATAACGGTACTAGGTATCGCCGTTGAGCTGCCATTGATGCCACTAGAGTTGCCACCATAGGTATTACCGTTCCTCGCAATGTCGAGTAACCTGTTGTTGGGAACAAGACATTCGGTAGAGAGTATGGAGATCTTTCTGCCGACATCAGAATTGCGCAATGAAGTAAATACGGGACCGTCCAGACGAGTAATAGGTCCCACAAGTCGTCGAAAGAGGCCAATCGGCCAAGTAGACGACGGCGAAAGATCATTAAATGCATCAATCCTGGCACTAATATAAGGAGCATAGAATGGACTTTAGCGCTGAAAGACGATATCGAAAAGACTTTCATGGTTGTCGGTCGCCTCTTCTGCTTCGCTTCTTCTGCACTCGACGTCGGACTGAAATGCTGTTTCGCACCCACCAACAACTATCATACCGACGGCCATGATGAAAGCAAAGAGTAACGGCCCAATAGTCGCAACTCGATCCATCCCCCAGTAATCCATGAGAAGTCGCAAAGAGTTGTACGTCAAAATGGAAGCAGAGACTGGTGGAAGTAGGGAGTGAAGTGCACGTTCCAGTCCAACAGCATAAACCGGCAGATCCTTATACAGCCAACTGCATTGAAGAGTGATCCAACATGCTCGATGGTTTTACAGTATTGGGACAAAAAAAGAAATATTTGGACGAGAGAACAAGATACAGTATGAGTAAAAAGTGACAGGCACTGACATTAACGCTGCGACTGGAAGATTGTGGTTGCTACAGCACGATTCTGTCTTCCTCTTGCTCGCAAACGGACATGGCATCTTAGACGTACCCACGAACAGTATCCCCTGACAGCTAATTGGGCCATGCACCGATCATGGCACCACCCGTCAAAATCTGTATCGCCGACACCCGTAACAACGTCGCGAATCCACTTCACCGTAAGTAGGAACGCAACGATCCAGACACCTACGGCTATCCGTCCTTCGAATTGTCTGCCCAACGCGTGCCGTAAATCAACGTCGCGGACAAGAAGTATTTTGACGACGGCAGCTGAATCATGGAACCAAAGAATCGATACGACGGATGGTACCAAGAATGACAATGTCGTTGAATTGTTGGGACTGTCGCCGTAGAATGTGGAACCGTCGTTACTGGAGCCGATGCTGCTGGAAAAGAACCCCTGATCTTGGAGCTGGTCATTAGCCAGTCGTACCAGCGTAGATGATGCGGTTATCATATACACCTCCTTGGTGTCCTGCTGCATGGAGTTCGCGGCAGTGGCAAACCTGACAGGCCGACTGACGCGCGTTTCCACGCGACGGCTGTCGCGGCAGATTATTCTTCGATATTCCTGTCGATGTTGTTGCAGTATTGGCGGCCCCGACCTCACCGGCCGCTTCGTAACGACGTGGTTGTGGTGCGCGGTACGAGATGTAACAGTCGGTTGGGGGTTGAACTACTGGTGGGGCTGGCGCTGGGGTTGGGGCTGCATTTACGTCGTTGCTGAACTTGGTCGGTGGTGGCGGCGGTGGCATTTTCGTCGTAGAGGTTGCAAAAGACGAAGGTTCTGATCGCGT
>CALNZT010000026.1:0-40822 GCA_942491245.1 uncultured Pseudomonadota bacterium | reverse complement strand
AGGTTGGCCACTTTCTCGCGATAGCTGCGAGCCAGCTCGACGGTGCTGGCGCCAATCCGACCCATTTCGTCCACCAGCGCCGTATTGGCGTCAAGATTGGCGAGTGAGGACTTGACCGGCAGCCCGGCGTCTCCTTCTGAAGACAAACCTGATTCACTTGCCTGGTCGGGAACGATGATGCCGATCCGGTCGAAGAAATCCGGAATTGTGACGCGGCCGTCGACCGGGATGAAGGGGTTCAGGTCCTGCAGATAGAGTGCGGTGCCGTCAAAGCCAGCAATATCGCCGACGGCTTGATACGTGCCGACCCGGATGGTATTGGTGATATCCGACAGGCTCTGGTCGAACGACAGCTGGAAGGCCAGCAATTTTCCGATGACCAGCGAGTCAACGGCTGACCAGGAGCCAGCGGCCATGGTCAGTTCCAGGGGCCGTATTCCGGCGGCAAGGATTATTGGCCAGGTAGATATTGACGCCGTCGGCATACGCTTGACCCAGCGCGCCTTTTCCTCGCGTCGTCCAGTCCGGCCAGGAGGCCCAGGCCGCACGGCGCACGACCCAGCGTGCGAGCTGGATGTCGTTGCCCAAGACAGCGCACCCGGCCCGAGCAGCTTCGGCCAACGTGCCCGAGGCAGGCGATCGACGCAGGAAGTCCATCTGGAAGAAGCAGATCACGCGCATGCAGGTAGCCCTGCACGAAGGTCACGTCCGCCTCGGTTTCACCGACGATCGTCGGAATCCCGTCGGCGTCGGTGTAGACAGTCACGTCGTCCCCGAGTCCGGGCACTTCGATCGTCTGGGCACTGGCCGACAGACACGCCGCCAGCGCCGCAACCGGCAACATCGCCCGGTTGAACAGCGTCTGAATCTTGTTCATGGATCTACCCCGTGGTTCATTATTTTGGAATGCCGGACGATCACCGTCCGTAGCCTCGCGATTATTGCACACCGGCGGCAGCCAGCCCAAGCCTGCCGAGCGAACGCCGAGGCGCGTGCGGACCTCGATCAGTTCGGGAAGAATCAGGTCCAGGGCCTCTCTTCGAGGAAGTCGACGCCGCTGGATCCGCCGGTGCCCGTGTTGTATCCGATCACCCGCTCGACGGTCTTCAGGTGCCGATAGCGCCACAGCTGGAAGGACTCCTCGACATCGACCAGGCGTTCGCAGAGCGCGTATTCCGACCACCAGCGGCTGGGTTCGCGATAGATGTCGACGAGCACATCGACCAGCGCGTCGCTGAACTCCGGCGGCTCGGCGAAATCGCGCTCCACGCGGTCGGCCGGCACGGCCAGCCCGCGACGCCCCAGGTAGCCGATGAAGGCGTCGTAGAGCGACGGTGCGCGCAGCACCGATTCGAGCTGATCCCGGACTTCGGGCTGGTGGTTGAAGACGGCGACCAGATCGGCGTTCTTGTTGCCGAGCAGGAATTCCACCGTCCGGTACTGGGAGGACTGGAAGCCCGAGGACGTCCCCAGCACGCTGCGGAACTGGACGTATTCACTCGGCGTCAGGGTCTCCAGCACGGCCCACTGGTCGAAGAGCTGCTGCTGGATCAGCTTGACCCGCGCCAGGATCTTCAGGCACGGCGAGGCATCGTCGCTCTCGAGATGGCGGATGGCCGCCTTCAGCTCGTGGATGATCAACTTGAACCAGAGCTCGGCCGTCTGGTGCTGGATGATGAACAGCAGCTCATCGTGGTGCGGCGGATCGCTGAGCGGAAACTGGGCGTTCAGCACTCGATCCAGCGCCAGGTAGCCCTGGTAGTCGAGCCGATCGGCCAGGTCCGTATGAATGCCCTCTTCCAGGTCGCGCCGGTTCGGACGCGATGTGTCATGAGCCATGGGTTCCCTCATCGATTCTCGGAATGCCGGGCAGTGTACCGCCCCGTTTCGACGACGCGTATAATGCCGGGCTGGCCTCGGCGGGGCTTGCTTCGAGAACGCACCGAAGACGTTCGATCCCGGCCGACGAACGAACTCATCCCGTAGACAATGAGGTTTCGTCATGGCGGCAACGATTGCCGCATTCAAGGTCGATTATTTCCAGTTCCTCGATGCCGACGGGAAGTTGATCGACAGTGTCCAGACGTTCCGGCACTGGCGCGCGACGTCAAACAGCTGGTCGAGCCTGTACAAGCTGATGACGCTGATCCGCGTCTTCGACAAGAAGGCCGTGGCGCTGCAGCGCACCGGCAAGCTCGGCACCTATGCCTCCTGCCTCGGCCACGAAGCCGCCCACGTGGCGATCGGGTCGGCGATGCGCGAGGAAGACTGCTTCGCGCCGATGTATCGCGAATACGGCGCGCAGTTCTATCGCGGCGTGAAGCCGTCGCGAAGTGCTGATGTACTGGGGCGGCGACGAGCGCGGCAACGATTTCGCCGGTCCGAAGCACGATTTCCCCTGGTGCGTACCGATCGCGACCCAGTGCCTGCACGCCGCCGGCGCGGCGCTGGCCTTCAAGCTGCGCAAGGAAGCGCGCGTCGCGGTTTCCGTCGTCGGCGACGGCGGCTCGTCGAAGGCCGACTTCTACGAAGCGATCAACGCCGCCGGCGCGTGGCAAGCTGCCGCTGGTGCTGGTGATCGTCAACAACCAGTGGGCGATCTCGGTGCCGCGCTCCAAGCAGACCGCGCGTCCAAGACGCTGGCGCAGAAAGGCATCGCCGGCGGCCTGCCGAGCGTGCAGGTCGACGGCAACGACCTGATCGCGGCCCGCTGGGCCATGGACAAGGCGATCGCCGCCGCGCGCGAAGGCCGCGGCGCCTCCGTCATCGAGATGATGACCTACCGCCTGTCCGACCACACCACCGCCGACGACGCGCGCCGCTATCGCGCCGACGCACGAAGTCGGCCAGGCCTGGGCGCGCGAGCCGATGCTGCGCCTGCGCAACTACCTGATCGCCAAGGCGCCTGGGACGAGAAGCGCGAAGAGGAACTGCTGGCCGAGTGCGCCGAATTCGTTCAGGACGCGACGATGAATACGTGGACCTACGTCACCAACGATCCGCAGCCGGTCGACGCGATGTTCGATTACATGTACGCCGAGCTGCCGCACGAACCTGGCCGAGCAGCGCGCCTACGCCGGAGCAGCATCCGGAAGATGGAGGACATCACTGATGGCCCAGATCACCCTGATCGAGGCGTCACCCTGGCGCTGGCCTACGAGATGGAAGCAAGACCCCAGCGTCGTCGTGCTGGGCGAAGACGTCGGCGTCAACGGCGGTGTGTTCCGCGCCACCGCCGGCCTGCAGGCGACCGTTCGGCGCCGAGCGCGTGCATCGACACGCCGCTGGACGAAGACCACGATCGCCGGCGTCACCGTCGGCATGGCCGCCCAGGGCATGAAGCCGGTGGCCGAAGCGCAGTTCGCGGCTTCACGATGCCGATGATCGACCATCTGATGTGCCATGCCGGCCGCCTGCGCAACCGCACCCGCGGCCGCTTGAGCTGCCCGATGGTGCTGCGCGCGCCCTGGGGCGGCGGTATCCACGCGCCGGAGCACCACTCGGAAGCCAACGAGGCGATCTTCGCCCACATGCCCGGCCTGCGCGTCGTGATGCCGTCCTCGCCGTCGCGCGCCTACGGTCTGCTGCTGGCCGCGATCCGCGATCCGGACCCGGTGATCTTCTTCGAGCCCAAGCGCATCTACCGCTGGCAGCGGGAAGAAGTCACCGACGACGGCGAGGAGCTGCCGCTGGATGTCTGCTTCGTGCTGCGCGACGGCAGCGACATCACCCTGGTGACCTGGGGCGCGATGATCAAGGAAACCATGCAGGCCGCCGATGAGCTGGAAAAGAAAGGCGTCAGCGCCGAGGTGATCGACGTCGCCACGCTGCGTCCGCTCGACTTCGAGACCATTCGCGAGTCGGTGCAGAAAACCGGCCGCTGCGTGATCGTTCACGAAGCGCCACGTCACTGCGGCGTTCGCCGCCGAGATCGCCGCCCGCCTGGCCGATGCGGGCATCTTCAGCCTGCTCGCCCCGGTCAAGCGCGTGTGCGGCTACGATACCGTGATGCCGCTGTACCGCAATGAAATGAAATACATGCCGAGCGTTCGTCGCATCGTCGACGCGGCCCAACAGGTTCTGGAGGTGTCATGAAAGTTTTCAATCTGCCCGATCTGGGTGAAGGTCTGCCGGACGCCGAAATCGTCGAATGGCTGGTCGAAGAAGGCGATACGGTCGAACTGGATCAGCCGCTGGTCTCCATGGAAACCGCCAAGGCCGTGGTCGAAGTGCCAAGCCCCTACGCCGGTAAAGTCGCGAAATTCCACGGCCGGGCCGGTGACGTGATCCAGACCGGCGCAGCGCTGGCCGAATTCAAGGTCGACGGCGACGAGGATGAAGCCACTGAGCAGGTCGCCGAAACCGAGGCCTCGGCCAACGATGAGATCGGCATGGACGACGTCGCCCCGCGCGAAGAAGTCGATCTGGCCGCGTTTGCCAATACGCCCGCCGCCGAGCCCGCTCCAGAAGCCATTGCGGCGACCGAAACCGAGCAGGCAGAACCTGCCGAACAAGAGCGCGCTGACACCGGCACCGTGGTCGGCAACGTTCAGTCATCGAATGAAGTCCTGAGCGAACGCACCAGCACGGTCGGCGGCGTCAAGGTCACACCTGCGGTTCGTGCCCTGGCGCGCAAGCTCAAGGTCGACCTCAGCGCTGTCAGTCCGAGCGGCGCGGATGGCGTAGTGACCGCCAATGACGTGCGCAAGGCTGCGCAAGACGGGACGGCCCCGGCACAGGCTCGAAGCCGTTCAGCCGAGCCTTCAGAAACGGCGCCCACGCCGCCGAAAGCCTCTCCGCCCGCTGAGGAAAAAGCGCCTTCTTCGGTCGCACCGGCAGCCGCTGAAGCGCCCGCCCCAAGCGGTGACTGGGAGCCCGTGCGCGGCACCCGTCGCACCATGGCACGCGTCATGAGCGAGTCGCACAAGTCGGTGGTACCGACCACATTGATGGACGATGCGGACATTCATGCCTGGCGTCCGGGCGAGGACATCACAGCGCGCTTGCTGCGCGCCCTGTGGGCTGGCGCCCAGGCCGAGCCCGGGCTGAATGCCTGGTATGACGGCGGCAACAGCATGCGCATGATTCACAAGAACATGCATGTGGGCATGGCCGTAGACACGGCTGACGGCCTGTTTGTCGCAGCCTTACGCAACGTCAACAAAGCCGATCGCAGCGCGCTGCGTGCCGAGATCAATCGCTTGCGCGAAAATGCCAGCAATCGCTCGATCCCGCCCGAAGACCTGAAGGATTACACGATCATTCTTTCGAACTTCGGCAAATTCGCCGGACGCTACGCCACGCCAGTGATCACACCACCCTGCGTGTCAATCGTGGCGGCCGGAACACTTCGCAATGAGGTCGTGCCGGTGCTGGGCGGTGTGGAAGTCCATCGCATGATCCCCCTCTCACTGACCTTCGACCACCGCGCATGCACGGGCGGCGAAGCAGCGCGCTTTCTGAAGGCAATGCTGGACGACCTGGCCAAAGCCGAGTGACCAGCCCTGCCCTTCGTGTACGTCACGGGCGCGATAGCGCGCCCGTTCGACTTGGCGTCGAGCGAGAGCCTGCGCCTGCAACCATGCTGAAAGCGAGAATTCGGTGACTACTCAACCGGCTCCCAACATGATCATCGGGGCTTGCGAATGGGTCGCCCTGCCCGCGCTGGGTATCAAGCGAAAAAAAAAAAAAAACATGCGAGCTCGTGTGGACACTGGCGCCAAGTCCTGCTCCTTGCACGCCAGCGACATCGAGTATTTTCAGCGTGACGGCAAGGACTGGGTGCGCTTTCGCGTTCACCTAGGCTACCCGGAGCCGGTCCGGGTCCAGCGCTGCGAATGTGAATTGACCGGCATGAAAACCGTGCGCAGCACGTCGGGTGAATCCGAACAACGCCTGACGATACGCACGGATATGGTCATAGGCCATTCCCGCTGGCCAGTCGACATCACGCTAAGCAATCGAGAGCGTATGCGCTACCGCATGTTGCTGGGGCGAATCGCAATGAAAGACCACTGCCTGGTATATCCAGCACGCACATTTCTGCAGGGCCAGCCTCGGCTGGACTGAATACCTGAACCCGGAGCTCTCATGCGCATAGCCATCATGTCCCGCAGCAAGTCGATTTATTCCACCCATCGACTGATTGAAGCGGCCGAACAGCGCGGACACGAGGTTCGCGTTGTCGATACCGCGCGCTGCTACATGAACATCGCCTCTCATCGCCCGACCATGCATTACCGCGGCGAAAAACTGGATCCGTTCGATGCGGTGATTCCGCGAATCGGTGCATCGATCACCTTCTATGGCACCGCGGTGCTGCGCCAGTTCGAAATGATGGGAACCTTCCCGCTCAACGAATCCGTTGCCGTCACACGATCACGCGACAAACTGCGCTCGCTGCAGCTGCTGGCCCGGCGAGGCATCGGTCTGCCGGTGACCGGATTCGCACGCGCACCGGACGATATCGGTGATCTGATTGAAATGGTCGACGGCGCACCGCTGGTCGCCAAACTGCTCGAAGGCACCCAGGGCATCGGCGTCGTGTTGTGCGAAACCCGCAAGGCCGCCGAAAGCGTGCTCGAAGCCTTCATGGGCCTGAACGTGTCGATCATGGTCCAGGAATACATCAAGGAAGCCGGTGGCGCCGACATTCGCTGCTTCGTGATCGGCGACAAGGTGGTTGCCGCCATCAAACGCCAGGCCAAGCCGGGTGAATTCCGCTCCAATCTGCATCGCGGCGGGACAGCCGAGCTGATCAAGATAACGCCTGAAGAGCGTGCTGTAGCCGTGCGCTCGGCCAAGATCATGGGGCTGAATGTTGCGGGCGTGGATCTGCTACGCTCCAATCACGGTCCGCTGGTGATGGAAGTGAATTCTTCACCCGGCCTGGAAGGCATTGAATCGGCCACCGGCAAGGACGTCGCTGGTCAGATCATCGATTTTCTGGAAAAAAACGCCAAGAAGGACAAGACGCGGACTCGCGGAAAAGGCTGAGCTGGCCTGCGCGGGGCTCGAGCCGATACTGATCTGAGGTGCAGTTTGATCGAATCAACGGCTGAACTCGGTATGGTTTCGGCGCTGATGGCCGGCATCAGCCTCAGCGCGGCGTCCGGACTGCGAGTCTTTCTTCCGCTACTCGCGCTGGGCCTGGCTGCGCATTTTGGCGTTGTCGATCTTGGCGAGCGTTTTGCCTGGATGGCAAACGAGCCGGTTTTGATCGTCCTGGGCGTCGCCGCCGTGCTTGAGGCCTCGGCTTATTACATTCCGCTGGTCGACAATCTGCTCGACACCCTGGCCACACCAGCAGCCATGGCCGGCGGAACGGTTATCGTCTCCTCCCTGCTGCCGGAACTGAGCGCGCCCAGCCATTGGGCGACGGCATTGCTTCTGGGTGGGGGTTCGGCCGGCATTGTTCAGGCCAGCACCGTTCTTGCCCGTGGCGCGTCGACGGCAACCACCGGCGGCCTGGCCAATCCGATTCTCGCGACCGTGGAAACCGGCGGCAGCCTGGTCGCAATTGCCCTGGCCCTGCTGATACCGATCGCCTTCGGGATTCTGGTGATCCTGCTGCTGGCCTGGTTGATTTATCGCCTGATCCGATTCGCCACGCGGAGAGCATCAGGACCCGCTTGATGCCAGGATATCGACAGCCGGCCGTCCGATTCCCGAACTCAGCACGGTCCCGGAAAGGTCGTTAATCATTGCCGCTTGAATGGGGAAGCTTACCGGGCGTCAATCCTTTCCTAACGGTCGACTCTGAGCACGACGGTTCCTATCCTCCAGCTTTGATAGGGAGCGTCTGGACAGCGCCAGACGGCGAACTGCCTAACTCCCGAACAGACGCACGCGGCGCCCGTCGTCGATTTCACCGTCGGGATGCGCAATGACGTTATCGCCAACCGAAAGCCCGGACAGGATCTGAACGTTCTGTTCCCCGCGATGGCCGACTTCCACGGGCTGCAATCTGGCACGGTCTTCCTCGACACGAAATACCGCCCAGCCCGCCTCGTGACGGAACACCGCCCCGCTCGGCACCTGGGTGACTGAATCGTCCTCCCACACAATGAAACGGGCTTCGACCCGGAAACCATCGCCGAGCCCGCTCCAGTGCTCGAACGGCGAAGTCAACTCCACGACAACCACGACCCGCTGTTCCTCGACACCCAGCGCCGATATCTTGGTGAATCCACCGCGTTCGACCAGACGCACTTCGCCCTGCAGCTGACGTTCGCCTCCCCAGCGCAGAAGATCAACCGGCATACCGCGCTCGAGACGGACCGCATCAGCCGACAATAACTCGGCAACCACCTCCAGCGAGCCTGGGTCAGCGACCGTCATTAGCGCGTTGCCTGGCTGAACGATGCCGGCACTCTTGTGCTCAACGGTCAGTACCTGCCCGGAAACCGGAGAATTTACGCTGAAAGACTGGAGCGGTTCTCGAATGTTCTGCTGCTGGCTCAAGGCCGCTTCTGCGAATCGGACGTCCTGACGAGCGACCTCCACGGCAAAATCGGCAGAACGCTGCTCAGCGTCAAGCTGGCGTTGTTCAAACATCACCTGCTCGAATTGACTAGCCGAAATCGTCCCTTGTGCGTGCAGGGGACGAAGCCGTTCCAGCTCATGCCGTGCCAGCTCCAGCTGGGCCTGAATGGCCTCGAGATGTGATTCAGCAGCATGCAGGGCGGCCCGGTTGCGATCGACTCGAGCACTCGCTTCTACCAGGCTTCGGGCATCCAATACAGGCGACGGCACCGGCTCGAGCACAAGCAGGGTCTGACCGACTTCCACCGAATCACCGGCCTCAAGCTCGATTCTCGGCGCAAACGCCTGCACGGGTGCGGAAATCAGATAACGGTCCTTGACTCGCGTTCGGCCCAATTCGCGAATCGTCACCTGCAGCGGAGCTTGGACGACTTTCACGATATCGGCCGGAACAGGCTTCGGCAGCAGGCCCCAGACGAGCGCGCCCAGTACACCCAGGCCAACCAGTATAAGCACTACTTTCTTGCTCAAGGACATGTCCTACTCTCTTGTCTTCAGCACGGCAATCAAATCGAGATTGTATAAACGTTTACCAATTGCGGCGGCCGAAAGCAGGGCCGCTATCATCACTACCAACGCTGAAAAAGCATACCCATCCGGATTGACGACCGTTGGGATTCGATAGAATTCGGACGCCATGGAATAGCCGATCAGCCAGCACAGGCCGTAACCCAGGGCGAAGCCCAGAGGCAGAGACAACAAGGTCAGCAGGGCCAGCTCACCCAACAGAATCTGAGCCACCTCGCGTCGGCGAAACCCCAGTACCCGAAGGGAGGCCAGCTCTCGTCCGCGCTCAGACAGGGCCAGGCGAGCCGTGTTGTAGATCACCCCAAAGGCGATGAAACCGGCCAGAAGGGTATTGATCGCGGAAAATATCACCAGCGTTTCGCCCATGGTCTCGTTGAAACTCTCGATCGATGCCAGCCGAGAGCTGCTGGCGGCAACGCGGGGACGATCGTGCAACGCCTGGTTGAATATCTGCTGGTATGCCGGGTCGATTGACAGATAGGCGCCGGAAACCAGCTCATCCTCGTTCAGCAGACGATTGAGTCCGCTTATTTCCATGTAGGCCGATACACCGACAAACTCCCGTGCCACACCGGCTACGGCAACGTCCATGATCGGCTGGTTCTGATCAAGCAAGCGTAGCTCGATGCGATCACCCGGAGCTACGTGCAGCGTCTCGGCCAACCAGTCGGTCAACAGAATCCCCGAGATCGGCAGTTCGATCGGCTGCAGATTTCGATCAACGATGCGATGCAATCGGGTTGCAGACTCCATGCCCTGAATCACCGTGCGATGCGTTCGATGGCCCGCGATCAATTCAACCGGCGCCATGCGGAACGGTTCGATCTGGGTAACGCCCGATATGGATGCCAGCTCATGCAGGGCATCGCGCCCGCTCGGCTCGGTCAGCATGACCGTGACGTCTTCGCGCGCCGCATGGCCAAACTGAACCTCGAGCATGTAGCCAATAGTATCTTCCTGAAATTTTCCGGTGATCAGAATTGCTGTCGCCAGCGCAATGCCAATGATCGAAAACAGGGCCTTGAAGGGATGACGCTCGAGATTGCGAATGATCATCCGAGAGGGCTGACCCAGACGCCCCATCGCAGGGATGAGCTCGAGCAGGGTGCGGCGATAGCGCGTCGGCGGCTCTGGTCGCATGGCCTCAGCTGGCGGCAATGTAAACGCGGTCTTGAGGGCCCTGAAGGTTCCCAGCAAGGCCGCTGCAAACGTCAACAATGCACCGGCGATGATAATCAGAGGATCGAGTCGATAACTGAGCTCGGGAAACCGAAAGAACTCGCTGTAGAGCGCCGAAAGACCGTGACCGATCCATGCACCGAGCAAGGCGCCCGGCAGGGTTCCCAGCAAGACGATGAAGCTCATGAGCAGAATGAAATGCAGGGCAATCGTATGATTAGCGTACCCGAAGGCCTTCAGAACGGCGATCTGATCTCGCTGCATGTGCACCATCCGACTCATCACGATACTGAGCAGGAAGGTCGCAACGCCGAGAAAAATAACCGGGACGATCCGCGCCATCCCTGCAAGCTGATCCAGTTCTTCGCTCAGATAGCGGTGCGAGGTCTGATCCGCGCGCGCATAGGCACCGACGCCGCCCCAGCGCTTCAGGATCTGATCGACGCGCTCGATAACTGCCTTCGGGTTCGCGCCGCGTCGCGTGCTGATCACGAGGTCATTGAAGGCGCCGTCCATATCCGCGGCTTCGGCCAGCGCTTGGCGACGCATCCAGACAATCCCGTAGCGACGGTGATCGGGGAACAGATCGCCCGGCCGGATGAAATAGACGGTTTCTGGCGACAAGCCAATTCCGCTGATGGTCAGTTCAAAAGCGCGGCCGCGAATGATCGATTCGATCCGGTCACCCACCTGCAGTCCGTGCTGCTCGGCAAACGACTCGACGATAATGATTTCATCCGGTCGGCCAGGATCAGGAAGCTGCCCGGCTGACAGGAATAGCTGATTCAATCGCGGCTGGCCGGTCTCCGGAATCGAAAGGACCAGCGCATCCACGGGCTCATCGAAACCGCGCACGCTCAGACGTGCAGACGCCCGGACGCGGCTTTCGGCAATCACGACATCCGGAATCATCTCGATCCGGGAAATCACGGCTTCCGGCGCCCGCTTCAGGGAAGCGAAAATGGATGCAAAGTGGTACGCCTGATAGAAGCTGCGCTGCGTTGCCGAAAGGGAGTCAATCGTACTCAGCGAGATCACCCAGGTAGCCATGCCACCGGCAATGACCAGCGCGATCGCCAGCGCCTGAGCCCTCAGGCCCCAGAAATCGCGCATCAGTTTCAGATTCAGTGCACTCAAGGGCTACCAGCTCAAGGTATCGGCGGCAACCGGATCGGCATTTTCGACAATTTCCGTAATCCGACCGTCACTCAGGCGCACCACCCTGTCAGCCATGGCGGCGATTGCTGCGTTGTGCGTGATGACCGCCGTTGTTGTACCCAACGTCTTGTTGACGTGCTGCAACGCCTGCAGAACCACGATGCCGGTGCGCGAATCCAGGGCGCCGGTCGGTTCATCACAGAGCAGAACCGCAGGTCGCTTCGCGATTGCACGGGCGATCGCCACGCGCTGCTGCTCGCCACCCGACAGCTGTGCAGGGAAATGGTCACCTCGACCCTTAAGGCCAGCCAGCGCCAGCGCCTCGTCCGGTGTCATCGGGTTTTCGGCGATTTCAGTGACGATCGCGACGTTCTCGCGCGCGGTCAGGCTGGGGATAAGGTTATAGAACTGAAACACGAAACCGACATGCTGTCGACGAAACCGGGTCAGATCCCGTTCACTGGCGTGGGTCAGATTCAGGTTCAGATAATCGACGGTTCCCGAGGTCGCGGTATCGAGCCCACCGATGATATTCAACAAGGTCGACTTTCCGCTGCCCGATGCCCCAAGCATGACAATCAATTCGCCGGCCATCAGATCCAGATCGACTCCTCGCAGCGCTTCGATTCGGGTGTCGCCAACTACATAGGTTTTGGTCAGGTCGCGGATTCGAAAGACCGCATTCGACTGCTCAGCGGTCCGAGTATTGGCATTGATCGAGTCCATCCCTCAATCTTACTCCCTCGCCCGGCACCATTGACTTGAGGGTCGCCGTTCCCGGCCTGAAGCCCGGAAAGCCTGCGGCCAAGGGAATGCCGGAAGCTTTCGGAAACCTGGAGCAGCTCTTCATGCCCTGCTGGCCAAGGAGAGCTCACCGATCTGGCCAGTAGGGGCTGCTACGAGCGTATCCATGCCGTCAGGGCGAACGGGGCTGCCTCAGCCGGATGAGGGACTGCCGCCAGAATTCGGGATCGACCTGCCAGTAGAACAGGCCCAGCCGATGACGCCGACCGCCGCTTGTGCGCAGTCGCAAGCCAACATAGAGGGGGCTGACGAACGCACCCGTCGTTATCGAGCAGTTGTGGCTTGCACCATCGGCAAACTGCAGACACAGCGACTCGTCTTGCCATTTGATCGAACGCACGGCGGGTTGCAGCACGTTTCTTAAGGTGACGATGGCGTAGGCTGAAATGCCCAGGCCAAGCAGGATCTGCAGCGCCACGGGCAAGACATTCCAGAAAACAGCCGCCAGGGCCATCAACCATAGAATCCCCACAGCGAGCGCCAGAATCGGCGACGGCCGCAGTCGAGTCGATACTTCAGACCCTGCCCTGTGAGGCCTCATGCTGGCTGCAGATGAGCTGAACAATGGTTAGCAGATCCTGGGGTGGCGCGGCGCGACCCATCATCCAGTCCCAGATCTCGTCGTCCTCGCGTTCGAGCAGGTGTTCGAACGCGCTCTGATCCGCTTCCGACGCACTGGCAAAAGCCTGGTCCAGCCAGCGGCTGAGCAGCACGTCAAGCTCCCGCATGCCGCGCCGACAGCGCCAGCGCAGTCGTGGCGGAACTTGTGATATCCCGTTCAAGCGCTCAGCCTAGACGCCGCGACGAGCCAGCATCATCTTCTTGATTTCGGCAATGGCCTTGGCCGGATTCAAACCCTTCGGACAGGTCCGAGCGCAGTTCATGATGGTGTGACAACGGTAGAGGCGGAATGGATCTTCCAGATCGTCCAGCCGTTCACCGGTAGCCTCGTCGCGTGAATCCACAAGCCAGCGATAGGCCTGCAGCAGGATCGCAGGGCCGAGGTAACGATCACCGTTCCACCAGTAGCTCGGGCAGGAAGTCGAACAGCAGGCACAAAGAATGCACTCATACAAACCGTCGATCTGAGCCCGGTCCTCACGCGACTGCAAGCGCTCCTTGTCCGGCTGGGCCGGGCTCTGGGTGCGTATCCAGGGCCGGATCGATGCGTACTGGGCATAGAAATGGGTCAGGTCAGGCACCAGATCCTTGATAACCGGCAAATGCGGCAGGGGGTAGATCTTGACGTCCCCCTTGATGTCTTCGATCGAAGTCGTGCACGCCAGCGTATTGGTGCCATCGATATTGAAGGCACATGACCCGCAGATCCCCTCTCGACAGGAACGTCGAAAGGTCAGTGTCGGATCGATTTCATTCTTGATTTTGATCACAGCATCAAGAACCATCGGCCCGCACTGGTCAAGATCGACCTCGAAGCTGTCGACGCGCGGATTTTCGCCGGCATCGGGATCCCAGCGGTAGATGCGGAAGGTCTTGATTCGCTTCGCACCCTCGGCCTTGTAAACCTTGCCCTTCTGGATGCGAGAGTTTTCTGGAAGTCTGAATTCAGCCATGGTGAGTTGTCAGTTCCGTGGTGTCAGGTGCGTATCAGCAGATCAGTAGGTGCGTGCCTTCAACGGCACGACCTCTACATCGTCACTCAAGGTGTACATGTGGACCGGACGGTAGTCGATACGGGTCTTGCCATCATCGCCCATCCAGATCAAGGTGTGCTTGTGCCAGTTCTCATCGTCCCGATCAGGGAAATCCTCGTGCGCATGCGCACCGCGGCTTTCCTTGCGGTTCTCCGCTGACACCATGGTGGTCACCGAGTTGGCCAGCAGGTTGCGCAGCTCCAGCGTTTCCACCAGATCAGAATTCCAGACCAATGATCGATCCGTGACCTGAACGTCTTCAAACCCATCAAGAACCTTGCTGATCTTTTCAACCCCTTCGGCCAGGGTCTTGCTGGTCCGGAACACGGCAGCGTCCTCTTGCATGACCTGCTGCATCCGATCGCGCAGCTCAGCCGTAGAGGTCGATCCCTTGGTGTGGCGAAGTCGGTCGAATTCACCCACCAGATTGCCCACCACTTCAGGACTCAGAGTCTTGTGTGACTGCCCCGGCTTGATGGTTTCACCACAGCGCTTGGCGACGGCCCGACCGAATACGATCAGGTCCAGCAGGGAGTTGGATCCGAGCCGGTTGGCACCGTGAACCGACACGCAGGCCGCCTCACCGATCGAGTACAAGCCTTCCACAACGGAGTCTGGATCACCGTCTTTCAGGGTGACGACCTCGCCGTGATAGTTGGTCGGGATGCCGCCCATGTTGTAGTGCACGGTCGGCAGTACGGGAATCGGTTCCTTGGTGACATCCACACCCGCGAAGATCTTCGCGGTCTCGGCAATACCGGGCAGACGCTCGTGAATCACGTCGCCCCCGAGATGCTGAAGATTCAGATGGATATGATCGCCCTTGGGGCCTACGCCCCTGCCGTTGCGGATCTCGATGGTCATGGAGCGTGAGACGACGTCGCGCGAGGCCAGATCTTTCGCGTTCGGTGCATAGCGTTCCATGAATCGATCGCCTTCAGAGTTGGTCAGGTAACCACCCTCCCCGCGCACACCTTCGGTGATCAGGCAGCCCGCGCCGTAGACTCCGGTGGGATGGAACTGGACAAACTCCATATCCTGCATCGGAAGTCCGGCGCGCAGCGCCATGCCGGTGCCGTCACCCGTGCAGGTGTGGGCCGATGTGCAGGAGAAATACGAGCGGCCGTAACCACCAGTGGCCAGGATCACGGCGTGGGCTCGGAATTCGTGCAAGGTGCCGGTCGCCAGATCCCAGGCCAGCACGCCACGGCACACGCCATCGTCCATCAACAGGTCGATGGCGAAGTACTCGATGAAAAACTGGGCGTCGTGCTTCAGGGACTGCTGATAAAGCGTATGCAGGATGGCGTGACCGGTACGGTCGGCGGCGGCACAGGTGCGCTGGGCAGTGCCTTCACCGTAGCGCGTGGTCATTCCGCCGAACGGGCGTTGATAGATCTTGCCCTCTTCCGTTCGCGAGAACGGTACGCCGAAATGCTCGAGTTCTATGACCGAAGGAATCGCCTCCCGGCACATGTACTCGATCGCGTCCTGATCGCCCAACCAGTCCGACCCCTTGATGGTGTCGTACATATGCCAGCGCCAATCATCTTCACCCATGTTGCCAAGGGCAGCGCTCATCCCACCTTGGGCGGCAACCGTGTGCGAGCGGGTGGGAAACACCTTGCTGATGCAGGCTGTCGACAGCCCTGTCGCGGCCAGGCCCATGGTCGCGCGCAGACCTGCGCCGCCGGCACCGATGACCAGAACGTCGTATTCATGTTTGGTGATGTCGTAGGACATGCTCAGATCAAGCTCCAAAAGCGATATTCAGAATGGCAAACACCGCGAGTGCTCCGCCAACAATTGCGGCGAGTTTGATGAACACGAGCAGCGCCATCTCCAGCCCGCGGTGATGAATGTAGTCTTCGATGACGACCTGAAGTCCCAGTCGACTGTGATACAGCGACGTCACGATGAAGACTATGGCCAACGCGGCATTGAACGGTCTGGCGAGAAACACAGAGACGTCAGCATGCGATGCGCCGATCACGGATGTCAGGGCATAGGCGACCCAGGCAGCAAGGGCCAGCATCAAAATAGCGCTGAAGCGTTGAGCCCACCAGTGTTCTACGCCGGAGCCCGCAGCACCGTGATTTCGGGCATTGGCCAGAGGATTGCGAAGATTCATGTCAGCACCTCCCACCAGCTGATGATGGTCAGAACAACGGCTCCGGCGACCACCGCATAGCCCGATGCATAAGCCCCCTTGAGGTCAAGTAGCCAGCCGGCATCCCAGAGCAGATGACGAATGCCGTTAAGGAGGTGGTAGAACAGGGCCAGCGTCCACGCCGCCATGACGATCAGCCCAAGCGGGTGGCTGACAACACTCAGGAATCTGGCGTAGTCTTCCGGACCAGAGGCCACAGCCAAGGCCCAGGCTACTACGGCCACCAAACCCAGACTGAGCACAATCCCGGTTACACGGTGGGTGATGGAGAGCACTGAGGTCAGCTGCGGACGATAAATCTGCAGGTGCGGTGAGAGCGGTCGGTTATCCGTCGCCATGATTGAATTTCTCGTGTAGGTCAGTGTCTAGAAGTCGATGCAGCGACCGTTCTTTTCCCAATCGCCGTATCGGGTCGGATCCAGCCCGGACTTGCGGCCCCCGATTTCTCGGGGTGAAGACTTATCGGAATCGGGGGATTCGGTTTCGTCGGTTTGAACAACCTCCGAGGCCTCTGAACTGGATTCTTCAGCATGCATGATGTGATTGTAACGTTTTGGCATTCAGGATTGAATAATTGATGAGTAATTGGTTCGATTTAGCCGCATTTCGTGGCTGCAGAATCGAAGGGCGAGACGCCATCGAGTTCTGCCAATCGCAATTCACTGCCGACATCCCATCAATCGAGACCGGATTCTGGCAGCAAACCGTCTGGTGCAGCCCGAAAGGGCGAGTTCGAATGGTCATTGTCGCAGCCCGACATAAAGACCATGTGGAAATCGTTGTGCCAGCGTGCCAGGCATCGCTGCTGAAAACGCTTGCCATGTTCACGATCGGGCGCCAGGTCAGTTTCGGTCCGCTTGAACATGTCAGCGGCAGCACCACCCCGGACGGAAGTGACGTCATTCTGAAGGGCCGATCCCGGCGTGCGCTGCGTCTGGATGGCGCAAAAGCCGCCGATACGCCGTTCGCGCCATGGCTTGCATCCTGGCACCTGGAGGATCTCACGCTGCCCCTGCCCTGGCTGAACGAGCGCACGCAGGATCGTTTCCTGCCGCAGGCGCTCGGCATGGAGAGCAATCAGGGCCTGAGCTTCACCAAGGGCTGCTACCCCGGCCAGGAAATCGTGGCCCGCGTCCACTATCTTGGCCGCGCCCCTGAACGCCTGATCGGCCTGGTGTTCGATCCAGCGCCGACGCTTGAGCTGGCAGCGTTGACCGAAGCGCCGCTGGACGCTGGCAGTCACGGAAAAATAACCGTGTTGTCGGCATTGCCATGGCGCGGGCACTGGCTTGCCCTGGCGGTCGGATCAGCCGGGATTGAAGACGGGGCTTCGATCCCGATCGACCAAGGCGAAAACGCCTGTTCAGCGCTAGTGACGGCGCCAGATTCCCTGTGCTACCATCGCAACCAAATAACACAAGAATCAGATACTTAAAGGGGTCTTCTTAATGTCTACATCAATCAGGATAATCCAAGTGCTCGCCTGGCTCTGTCTGGCGGTTCCGGTATTCGCTCAGGATCAGCCTGCTGTCGAGGCGTCGCCATCAACCACGATTGCGCCGATGACCTTGACGCTACAGGTCCACCCGATCTTTCCGCCGGAGCAGGCCGAGCTGGTTTACGCGCCCTTGCTGGACTACCTTCGATCCAGCACACCGCACGAATTCGAACTGGCCACCGCCCGCGATTTTCATCGCTTCTGGCTTTCCATTCGCCGCGGCAATCAGCCGGACCTGGTGCTGGAAGACGGACACCTTATTGCGCTCAGGATTCAGCGTGATGGGTACACGCCGCTGGTCAAGGCCTCAGAGCCGGCAACATTTTCATTGATCGGAAACTCGATGAATATGGAGCCCACGCTGGACGAATACATTGCCCGTCCCGTCTCCTCCATGCCTGCGCCCAGCCTCGGCTACCTGGTTCTGAAGAGCTGGTTTACCAACCCCATGGCTCAGCCGCGACTGGTATCGAATGCCTCGTCCTGGCTCGAGGCCATCGAGATGGTCTTCGCCATGGAAGCCGAGGCCGCTGTCGCGCCGCATAACATGGTCGAGCGCTATGTCAACCTGGCTGTGGTCGCGACCTCGGAGGAATTCCCGCACGTATCCATCGCCGCCTCCCCTGCAGTCCCGGCCGCAGTTCAGGATCAGTTGCGCGACGCACTTTAGGTCCTGCACGAGAACAGTGATTATTTCACCGCTCTGCACGAACTCGACATCGAGCAATTCGTCCCGGCGACCAGAAGCGATTATGAAGGTCTCGAAGCGTGGCTTGAGGGCTACGATTCGCTGTAGGAACCGTCGATGACAACCAGTCGATGGCTGTCGCTCAATGACTGCAACAAGAAACTCAAGAAAAAGCGCCGTCTTGCCGGCGCTTTTTCTTTACTTGTGTGTTCGTTACTTGCGAGCAATCAGATAGCAGATCCAACCTGCGTCGGCATCACCGGTTTCGCTGGCTGTGTACACGCCATCGCCCTCGCCGCTCTCTTCGTCCGTACCCTCCCAGTAAACGCTGGCCTCGGAGAAGCCGGCCTCAAGTAGCAGCTCTCTGATTTCGGGCAGGGTCCACAAACGCCAGTGGTATTCGAAGGCCGCCTTCATTTCCGAACCATCCGGAAATTCGAAATGAATCTGACAGGTCATGGCGTGGCTGATCGGATCGAAACTGGCCTGATCCCAGACGTAGGTGAAATCGTCATATTCGGTCCGCTCTTCCAGCTCGCGATGGGCGTCATAACCACCGAAGGCATCGAGAAACAGAATCCCGTCCTCGACCAGCGCCGATCTTGCCCGCTCGAAGTAGGTTTTGAGAGACGCACGAGTCGTGAACAGGTAGTAGCTGAAATTCATCGCCAGGATGGCATCGACCGGTGCGGTTTTGACGTCAAGCACGTCGGCCTCGACCAAGTTGATGCGAGACTGCTGATCGGGGGTCAGTTTGCCGAGATGATGAGCCCTGCCCCAATCCAGGGTTGCAGCGTCAAGATCGACGCCGACGGCTTCATTGTCGTCAGCCAGCGCAACCCAATGCGCTGCGGTGTTGGCGGTGCCGCAGAAATCCTCACGAATACGCTTGAGATCCCGACCCGTCAACTCGGCAAAGGTCTCGGAGACGAACTCCATCTCGGTCTCCGGATCCTGAACGCTGGCCTCATAAAGCACGTGGCGGTCAGCCTGGGCGGCCTGGCTGTGACCAGTTTTATTGGGCTTGGGCATGGTGGATCTACTCGGGCAATCGTCAACGTGGGTCGCGCATCGCCGGCCAGGCCGCGCGGAGATAGCTGAACATGGAAATGATGGTCAGTGCCGCGGCGATGATCAGCAGCCAGCGTCCGATCTCAAGCACCGGCAGAGGGCCCAGATCCTGACCGAAGAGCAAGAACCCGATCGCAACCATCTGCAGGATGGTCTTGATCTTGCCGGTCCAGGCAACCTTGACGCGCCCGCTCTCTCCCAGTGCGGCCATCCATTCGCGCAGCGCAGAAATGGTGATCTCCCGCCCGATGATGATGGCAGAAGACAGCGCGAGTCCGATCTCCGGACTGCGCTGAACGATGATGACCAGGGCCACTGCAACCATCAGTTTGTCGGCCACCGGATCGAGAAAAGCGCCGAACGAGCTGGTCATTTCAAATCGCCGCGCGATCCAGCCATCAAGCCAGTCGGTCAGGCCGGCCAGTATGAACAGCGACACGGCGGCAATATTTGACCATCCATAAGGTAGATAGAACACCAGAACCAGCACCGGAATCATCAGGATTCGGACCAGTGTCAGGATGGTGGGAATGGTTAAATGCAAGCCGAGGCGTCCTAAGCAGAGTTCTTCCCCATTATCACGTATCAAGGCCCGCAAATGGCGACTGTGTTACAACTCGCGCAGGGCCTGGGCAATGCGCTGGGCAAGTGCCGTGCTGATGCCCGGAAGCCTGGCGATTTCATCCGGCCCTGCTTTCTTCAGACCCTTGAGACCACCGAAATGGGTCAGCAGCTTCTGGCGCCGCTGCGGCCCGACGCCGGGAATCTGTTCCAGCGGTGAGGCCTGAGCGCGTTTCTGTCGGCGCCGACGATGCCCGGTTATCGCGAATCGATGGGCCTCGTCACGAATCTGCTGAATCAGATGCGAGGCGGGATGATGTGGCCCGGGCCGCACCTCCCGGTCACCCAGAATGAACGACTCATAGCCGGCCTTGCGCGCAGGGCCCTTGGCCACGCCCATGATCGGAATAGCATCCAGGCCGAGCTCGGCCAGCACGTCCTTTGCCCGATTGGCCTGCCCCTTGCCACCGTCGATCACGATCAGGTCCGGCACCGGGCTTTCCTCGTCGATCAAGCGCCGATATCGACGAATCAGGACCTGCTCCATGGCGGCATAATCGTCGCCCGGCGTGATGCCGTCGATGTTGTAATGCCGATACTGTTTCTTCTGCGCCCCGTCAGGCCCGAAAACCACGCAGGACGCGACCGTTTCAGTGCCCGAGATATGACTGATATCGAAACACTCCAGACGCGCCGGCGGCGACGGAAGATCAATCAGTTCGGCAAGCGCATTGAGCCCCTGACCAATATGATCACGCTCGGACAGGCGCCGTCTCAGTGCGTCTTCGGCGTTGGTTCTTGCCAGGGCAAGCCACTGGGCACGCTGCGAGCGAACGCGCCAGCGGATCGACACCGGGCCGTCGCGTCGACTGGCCAGGGCCTCTTTCCATAGCGCAAGCTCTGCGGGTTCGGACGAGATGAGAATTTCGAGCGGCGGGATCCGTTCGGCGTAGTACTGGCCGAGAAAGGCACTGAGGATTTCTGCTTCGGTATCCTCGGAGGCCAGATTGCTGGGGAAGAAACACCGCCCCCCGATATTCCGGCCATGGCGAAATTCGACCACCTGGACGGCCGCCTGTCCCTGTGCCACGACCAGCGCGATGACATCCAGGCTTTCAGCCCCGTCGGTGACGTACTGATTCGAACGTACCCGCTGCAAGGACTGGATATGGTCGCGAAACGATGCCGCTTTCTCGAACTCAAGCGCCTCACTGGCCTGCTGCATCCGCGCGCTCAGGTGATTGATCACCTCTTCATTCTGACCTTTCAGCAACTGCGAGGCCGCCTCCAGGTCGCGCGCATAGTCCGCTTCGCTGATATAGCCCACGCAAGGGGCCGAGCAGCGATTGATCTGATACTGCAAGCAGGGTCGGGAACGGTTCGAAAATACGCTGTCGCGGCACTGTCGAATACCCATCAGTCGATAGATCTGATTCAAGGATTCGCGGACTGCCCCGGCGCTTGAATAAGGCCCGAAGTAGCGTCCGGGCTTTGAGCGATTTCCTCGATAGAAGCCGATTCTGGGGTAAGGGTGCCGCGTATCGATTCGAATCCAGGGGTAACTCTTGTCATCGCGCAGATTGATATTGAAGCGCGGCTTATGGGCCTTGATCCATTCGTTTTCCAGCAGCAGGGCTTCGGCTTCGGTGCGCGTCAGGCTGACTTCGATGCTGGCGATCTTGCGAACCATCAGATTGATGCGCGCACCTTTGTCCCGGGTCGCGAAGTAGCTGCCGACGCGACGCCGAAGGTTGCGCGCCTTGCCCACATACAGCACCTTTTTCTCGGAATCCTGCATGACGTACACACCCGGGCCCGTGGACAGGCTTCGGGCGAAACTGCGACCGTCGAACTCGCTCATTGACGCTTGAGCTGCGCGACCAGGCGGTCCGCGGCGGCCTCCAGCATATCGAGAACGCGCTCGAAGCCCTCATCCCCGCCGTAGTAGGGATCCGGCACCTCGTCGAGCCCGTAATCGGGCACTAGATTCATCACCAGTTCGATCGTTGCGGTCGAGCCCACAGGAGACCGGCGCTTGAGTTCATCCAGATTGGAATGATCCATGGCAAAGATGCGATCAAAGCGCCAGAAGTCGTCATCGACCACTTGCCGAGCACGCTGCTCGGACAGATCGATACCCTGCGACCGGGCGTGGCGGATCGCCCGCGGGTCCGGCGGATTGCCCTGATGATGAGCGATGGTGCCGGCCGAATCGATTTCGATATCAAAACCCGCCTGATTCAACTTCACTGCAAAGACAGCTTGCGCCGTCGGGCTGCGACAGATATTTCCCAAACACACAAAAAGTATTTTATTCATGGCGTTACCTGACTTTCCTCATCATGCCGTGAGAAATCCGACCGCGAGTTGATCTAGAGTATCTGGCGATCCGCGATTTCATTGCGAAAACGCTCCAGGTCGTCAAGTGTATCAATCCCGATAGGAATCGATTCTGCGGCTTCGGCCGTTGCTATCCACCAGCCCGACTGCAGGGCGCGCAATTGCTCCAGCGCTTCGAGCTGTTCAAGCGGACTGCGGGCAAGCGCGGGCCAGGACTTGAGTGCCGCCACTCGGTAGGCGTAGAGACCGACGTGGCGGCGCGCCTGAGTTTCAGGCCAGCCGCCCTCTCGCACAAAAGGCACCGCCGCTCTGGAAAAGTACAGCGCGCGACCGGCCCGATCGCTCAACAGCTTGACCACATTCTGATCGCGCCAGTCCGCCTCGGTCTGAATGGAGCACCACAAGGTGGACATCCGAGCCTCGGGCTGGCCTATCAGCAGCTCGGCCACCTGATCGAGACAGGCGGTCGGCATGGTCGGTTCATCACCCTGCAGATTGACCACGATGGCCTGATCCGGCAGCGCCAGCGAAATCGCTGCCTCGACCAGTCGATCGGTGCCTGAAGCATGGTCAACAGAAGTCATGACCACATCACCACCGGCCTCTCGCACCACCGAAGCAATCCGGGCATCGTCGGTCGCCACGTGCACGCTCAGCGCAGCGCTGGCTTGCGCGCGCTCCAGCGTATGAACGATCAGGGGGCGACCGTGGACGTCGGCCAGCATCTTGCCAGGCAAGCGGCTGGACGCCATACGCGCCGGGATGATCACGTGATAGGCCGGAGATGCCTGGCCCTGCGAATCAATATTCATGCGAATCCTTTGATGTGCTGCCGAAGCTGATCAAGCAGGCCGTCGGGAAGCTCGGCACGCACCTCCAGAACGTGTAGGTCGAAGCGCTCAGCCCAGGCCCCGAACTTGATCGCATCCTTGGCGGTCGTCACCAAGACAGGCCCTGCCCCGGCAAGATCGGCCGCACGATACCGGTGATGATCGGGAAACGCCTGAAGCGTTGCATCAATACCCAGGGCGTTCAGCGTCGCTCTGAACTGAAGCGGATTGGCCAGTCCGCAGATCGCCGTGACAGCCCGTCCTCGCCAGGCCTCAAGGTTAGTGTCCAGATAGCCATCACGCCCGCGGAATCCCAGCGGCATCAAGCGGAAACGAGACGCGCCCGGCCAGTCCATCCCGTCGCCCTTGATCAGCACCTGATCGACCTCAGCGAGACGGCTCATGGGCTGGCGCAGCGGGCCAGCCGGAATCAGGTGCCCATTGCCGATGCCGCGCGCGCCGTCGAACAGGCAGATCTCGTAGCTGCGAGGAAGCCCCGGATGCTGAAGGCCGTCATCGGAGATCACGACCTCGGCGCTTGATTGCTCCACCGCCATCGACATGGCGCGCGCTCGATCCGGATCCACCCAGACCGGCATACCCGTCGCGCGGGCAATCAACAGGGCCTCGTCCCCGCTCTCTTCGACCGGCGAATCGGCCTCGACGAGCAGCGGATAGCCGGATGAACGACCGCCGTAGCCGCGACTGATCACCGCGACTCGATGAGCATCCTTCAAGGCCTCGACCAGCGCCATCACGGTTGGCGTCTTGCCGCTGCCGCCGGCACAGAGATTTCCGACCACGATCAACGGCACCGGCGGCTTGTCTAGCGGTCGATGAAAGCGTGACTCGGCCAGCCCGCGATGCAGTCGCTCCAGGCCGCGATACAACAAGGGCGGTGACTCAGTGGCGTACCAGACTGAATTGAGATGCCCCTCGAGCCGGGCCCTCAGACTCATGCCCGGATATCCTCGAACTGCAGACGATGCAGGTACTGATAGAGCCCATCGGATTGTTCGATCAAGTCCTCATGCCGGCCCTGTTCGACGATTCGACCGCGATCCAGCACCACCACCTGGTCGGCGCGCTGCACCGTTGCCAGACGATGCGCAATCACCAGCGATGTGCGGTTTGCCATCAGTGCATCCAGCGCCTCCTGGACCTTCTGCTCGGATTCCGCGTCAAGCGCAGAGGTAGCCTCGTCGAGCACCAGAATCGGCGCATCCTTGAGCAAGGCCCGGGCAATGGCCAGTCGCTGGCGCTGGCCGCCGGAAAGCAGCCCGCCGTCTTCACCAATCAGCGTATCCAGGCCTTGCGGCAATCGCTCGATGAACTCCAGCGCATTGGCCTGGCGGGCCGCCTCGATGATGCGATCACGACTGACCGGCGCCAGCGCGCCATAAGCGATGTTACCGGCCACCGTATCGTTGAACAGCACGACGTTCTGGCTGACCAACGCGATCTGGCGGCGCAAGGCTTCGAGCTTGAATTCGGTCTGGGGAATACCGTCAATGCGAATCTCACCGGCATCCAGCGCATAGAAGCGGGGCAAAAGCCGCACCAGCGTGCTCTTGCCGGACCCCGATCGACCGACCAGCGCCGTCACGCTGCCAGGCTTCAGCGACAGCGTGATGTCTTGCAGCACCTGGGCATCGCTGCCGGGGTAACGGAAAGAAACGCCACGGAATTCGATATCACCGGCCACGCGCTCCGGATCGAAGGTTCCCGGATCCGACTCGGCCGGCGTATCCAGAACCTGAAAAATGCTTTCGGCTGCCGCAATCCCCTTCTCGATCACCACGTGCATCTTGGTCAATCGCTTCAAAGGCGGTATGCAGGCGACCATCGCTGCGAGCACCGACATGAAGATGCCGGCGGTAACCGCCTCACGCATGTAGTCACTGGCCGCGATGAGCAGCAGCAGAATCACGGCCAGGCCGGCCGCAAGCTGGATCATCGACGAGGAGGCAAGCTGGGTCGCCGAGAGCCGCAGATGCAGCCTGCGATTGCTTTCATTGATCGTCTCGAAGTCCTTGCGCTCTTGCGCCTGGCCACCGAAAATCTTAATCACTTCCTGGCCATTGACCGCCTCTTCGGTGACATGGGTCACGTCACCCATGGAATCCTGGATTCGCCCGGATATCTTGCGAAAGCGCCGACTGATCACGGTCACGACCAGGCCGATCACCGGGACCAGCAGCAGCATGGCCATGGTCAGGCGCCAGGACTGGATCAGCATCACGCTGACCAGCGCGATGACGGTGAACACATCGCGCATCGAGCCGATCAATGCGGTGGTGGCGGCCTGCGCGACCTGCTCGGCGTTGTAGGTCACGCGCGAGATCATCTGGCCTGAGGACTCGCGATCGAAGTAGCTGGCAGGAAGATCAAGGTAGCGGTCAAACAGCGACTTTCGCAGATCGGCAATCAGGCGCCGCCCGACCCACTCCATGCCGAAGACGCCGCCGAAATTGCCGATGATTCGAACCAGCACAGCAACCATGACCAGCCCCGGCAACCACCAGCTGAAGGTGGGGTTCGGGTCGACGATGGTGTTATCGACCAGCGGACGCAGCAGATAGAAGAACAGGCCCTGGCCCAGGGCATCCAGGGCCACAGCGAACACCGCCAGCGAGAACACCAGTCGCTGTCGAATCAGGTAGGACAGCAGCCGGCGGAAGATGCCGCGGCCGGTCATGGAACTCACGGCGGGGTACCGGACTCGTCAACAGCGGCGATGGTCAGCCGCTCAACGCCTTCGGCCGCTGCAGCATCCATGACCCGAACCACCAGCCGATGCTGGGCCGCACCGTCGGCTCGAATGACCAGCGTCGCATCGGGCTGGGCTTGAATGGCCGAGCTGATCGCCGCCCGGATGGTGGCCAGCCGGTCATCGGCCAGCTGGGCATCATCGACGAACAGGCGACCGTCGTCGGTCACGACCAGTTCGATCATCATTGGCAGATTCTGCGACTCGGCCGTGCTCGCCTCCGGCAATTCCAGACTGAGCAGGGACTGGCGCTCGAAGGTGGTCGAGACCATGAAAAAAATCAGCAGCAGAAAAACAACGTCGATCAAGGAGGTCAGATTGATCTCCGGCTCTTCCTGCTCTTCTTCGAACAGCTTCATACGATCATTCGTCCCTTCGATTCGTTTGATCGCGGCTTCATGAGCTGAGCGTGCGCCTCCGCGGCGCCTTCTCGATCGCCTGAATCAGGGTCAGTGCTTCCTGCTCCATCTGCAGCACATAGGCGCGAACCAGGCCGCGAAAGTAGCGATAGAAGAAATACGCCGGGATGGCCACGGTCAGGCCAGCGGCCGTGGTGATCAAGGCCTCGGAAATCCCGCCAGCCAGCTCATTCGGATCACCTACCCCCTGCACCATGATGGCGCTGAAGACCTTGATCATGCCGACCACGGTGCCGAGCAGTCCGAGCAAGGGCGCCATGCCTGCGATGGTTCCCAGCGTATTGAGGAAACGTTCCAGCTCGTGAACTACGTGGCGCCCCGTGTCTTCTACGGCTTCCTTGATGACATCACGGGTGCGATCGCGGTTATCCAGCGCCGCCGCAAGAACCCGGCCCAGCGGCGATGAGCGACGCAGCTGTTCGATGTGCTTGGCGTCGAGCTCCTGCTGCTGCGCCCACTGCCGGACCTGGCCGGGAACGGCCGGCGGCATGACGCGGGCCGAGCGCAGGGCAAGAAAGCGTTCGATGATGATCGCAACCGCAATCACCGAACAAAGGATGATGGGCAGCATGAGCCAGCCGCCGGCAAGCATGATCTCGAGCATGGAGAGTCCGGATTCCTTCTGCTGAGCGATTCATTCGGATTGCCCTGAATGATACCGGGTTTCGCCAGACAAGTCGTTTGGCGTGCGTTAAGCGCGGTTTCTCGACGGCTTGCCGACAACTCGCCGCTCATCGGCATCCGTGGATGCTTGTGCGCCCTGCCGACAGACGAATGCGCAATCACCGTCAGTCACCTCAGGGGCAGTCGGACCCGGCATGCCAGAACCTGTGCGAGCGCCCGACAGCACTCTGCACCCGAATCCCGGCCTCAGGGCTCAGACGCACGCGCAGACTTCCACAGTCGCCGGTCGACTGGAATTCGATGCCGCGATCAATCAAGCGTTGGACCACGTCCTGATGTGGGCGATCGAATCGATCATGACGCTCGGTCGACGCCAGTGCCAGCGCCGGCTGGACCGCATCGAGAAAGTCCGCGCCACTGGCACGCCGATGCCCACCATCGGCCAGCACCAGAACGTCGGCGGCCAGATCACCGCCGAATTCGACCAGCCGTCGCTCGACCGCTGCATCGATTCGACCGCTCAGCACGATCGCGCCTCCGGGTCCTTCGACGCGCAGTACGCAGGAGCTGTTGGGCCCAAGATCGGGCAAACCGCGAGCGGGGTGCAGGAATTCAAAGCGGTAGTCGTCGGTCTGCCAGCCCTCACCGGCCGTGCACGGCTGACCCAGATCGGGCAGTGGTGAATACAGCGCAGACTCCGGCGCCAGATCCATCACCGAGCCCAGGCCGCCCCGACTGCCGACATGTGAACTGGAAACAACGATCCTGCCAAGCGGCAGTTGACCCTGCGCCGCCAGGACCGCGGGCAGGATTCGTCCCAGCGCATCACCGCCCTCCCCGTCGCCAGGGCCGGTGTCGTAAAGCATCCAGCCGGATTGGGTTCCGATCAAGGCGGCCTGCCCCTGGCCGACATCGAGCAGATGCAGTTCCAGCTCCCCCGGCCCGATCGGGTCGCGCTGACTCGGGAAGAAAACCGGCAGCAACAGCGCCAGCCCCAGCCAGCGCGCGGGCCAGGCGCTTGGCCCGATCAACCACAACGATCCCAGCACGCCGAGCACGATGGCCAGCAGACTCACCGGCGGCCGCGAGACCGAAACAGGCCCGATCGACTTCAGCCACTCGAGATAGTGCAGCAGCAGCTCGATCCCCGACTCGCAGAGCCAGATGAACCAGGTTGCCGGCCAATCCATGGCAATCATCAGCATTGAAAGCAGCAAGCTGGGCAAGACCCAGAATCCGACCAGCGGAATGGCGACCAGATTGGCGGGAAAGCCGAACCACTGAACCTGATTGAAAACACCGGCATTGAGCGCGATCAGCCCCACGCCGATCATCAGCTGGGCGCGCAGCAGGCCGGCTGCCCAGTGAATCACGCCCCTGCCACGAGACGGACGCCAGGCAAAGGTCCAGATCAGCACGCCAACGGCAGCGAACGACATCCAGAAACCGGTCGCCAGCACGGCCAGCGGATCAATCAGCAGCACGCTTGCGAAGGCGACCAGCAGCGCGTGGCCCGGCTGCAATCCGCGGCGCACCAGAAAGGCACCGGCGACCACGGCCAGCATGATCAGGGCGCGCTGGGTCGGCAAGGTCAGACCGGCCAGCAGCGCATAGCCCAAAGCCGCCACAAGCGCGATCACGAGCGCGAATCGGCGCCGATCCAGACCCGGAAACAGCAGCATCAGCGGGCCCGCCAGCAGCGAAGCCACGGCCCCGGCCAGCATCGCGATCATCCCCACATGAAGACCGGAAATGGCCAGCAGATGCGCGGTTCCGGTGACGGCGAGCAGGTCGCGGGTTTCATCATCCATGGCGCTTCGATCGGCAATCGCGAGGGCGCGCATCAGACTCGCCGCCCGCAGCGACTGACTTTCCGCCGACAGCACTTCAGCCAGGTACTGGCGCCCCTGATTGATCATGCCCTGTCCCGCACGACCGGCGTCCAGCAGCTCTGCCTGGCGGATGGTCCCCAGGCCAGCGATACGCTGGCTGAGCAGGTAGCGGGTGTAGTCGAAGCCCTGGGCATTGAGTCTTCCGCGCGGCGGCAGCATGCGCAGCTGCACTCGCCAGTGCTGGCCCGGCTGGATGTAATCGCTGGGACGAAACCAGCGAATCAGCAGTCGACCATCTGGTCCGTCCGAGGCGTCGTCGACAGTCGCGATGAACTGGACGCTGTCACCCCGCCATTCCGGCAAGCTGACCACGCGAATATCGCGTTGGACAATTTCGCCGGCCCGCGACGCGGGCCAGCTGCGATCGAACTGCCAGCTGGCCTGCAACAGAAACCAGACCGCAGCGAGCAGGAAAACCGCCAGCAGGCGTGTTTGCGCCCATCGCAGCAAAACAAGAGAAAGCGCGCCGACAGCACAAAGCCACAGCAGGCCGGGCAAGGCGGGGATCAACGCGGCGAGTACAACGCCACTCGAGCCGGCCAGGAGCCACCGCCAGCCCACGTCGGGATCAGACCTCGATCAATCGGCCGCCCGTCATCTCCAGACGTCGATCCATACGGCCAGCGAGCGCCGGATCATGGGTCACCAGCACGATCGATGTTTTCAGTTCCTGATTGAGTTCGAGCATCAGGTCATAGATTTGCGCCGCGTTGGCCTCATCCAGGTTGCCGGTGGGCTCATCGCCGAGCACGCAGGCCGGTCGATTGATCAGCGCGCGGGCAACGGCAGCGCGCTGACGCTCGCCGCCTGACAACTCACCCGGCTTGTGGCTCAGGCGCTCGCCCAGCCCCACCCGACCGAGCAGATCACTGGCCGCTTTTGACGCTTCGGCGGCGGCGTCACCGCGAATCAACAGCGGCATGGCGACGTTTTCCAGCGCGGTGAACTCCGGCAGGAGATGATGGAACTGGTAGATAAAGCCGAGCGAGCGATTGCGAATGGCGGCGCGGCGACGCTCGTCGCTGACGGCAATGTTCTCGCCCTCGATTTCGACAATGCCTGCGGTCGGCTGATCCAGCCCGCCGAGAATGTGCAGAAGCGTGCTCTTGCCAACCCCGGACGCCCCGACAATGGCAACTCGCTCGCCGGCCTGGACTGAAAAATCCACGCCCTTGAGTACCTGCAGCTCGCTCCGACCCTGGACAAACGTCTTGGTCAGGCCGGTACACCGTATGACCGCTTGATCACTCATAACGCAGCGCCTCCACCGGCTGGGTGCGCGAGGCGCGCCAGGATGGATAGATCGTCGACAGCAGGGACAGCACCAGCGACACGATGGCGAATTTCAGCACATCACCCCAGCGCAACTCGGACGGCAGGTCGGAAATGTAATAGACCTCCGCCGAGAGGAACTCGACGCTGAGCAGCTGTTCGATACCGGCCACAACCGATTCGACGTTCAGAGCCAGCACCACGCCGCCAATGACGCCCAGCAGAGTGCCGATCACCCCGATCAAGGAGCCCTGCACCATGAAGATACCCATGACCCGCCGCGGTCCCAGGCCCATGGTTTCCAGAATGGCAATGTCGGCTTGCTTGTCGGTCACCACCATGACCAGCGTGGAGATGATATTGAACGCCGCCACGGCAATGATCAGCGACAGGATGATGAACATGACGGTCTTCTCGGTCTGGACGGCGCGGAAGAAATTGGCATGTTGCTGAGTCCAGTCGCGCACCCGGTAGAACCCGGGAAGCTCCGAACTGAGTTCCTGCGCCACCCAGCGTGCACGCAGCATGTCATCGAGCTTCAGGCGGACGCCGCTGACGTTGTCCTGCAGGCGAAACAGGCGCTGGGCATCGCTGAGATGAATGACCGCCAGCGCGGTGTCGTACTCATGCACGCCCGCTTCAAAAACCCCGGCCACGGTGAATCGCCGAACCTGCGGCAATACGCCGGCCGGCGTGGCTCGGATTTCCGGCGCGAACAGCGTGACCGAATCGCCGAGACCGACGCCGAGTCGCGTCGCCAGGCCCGCACCCAGCAAGACGTTCCAGCTGCCCGGCTCAAGGTCGTCGAGACTGCCCATGACCAACAAGTCGGCGATGTCCGACACCGAGGGCTCGGTCGCCGGGTCCACGCCGCGTACCAGTGCTCCGGCGGTACGGCGTGCCCGAAGCATGGTTTCCTGCTCGACATAGGGCGCAGCACCGATGACTTCCGGGTGCTGGCGCGCGCGCGCAACAACGTCAGGCCAGTCGGCAAATTCACCGTCATAACCCTGGATGGTCGCGTGCGAAATCATGCCCAGGATGCGTTCCCTGAGCTCGGTCTCGAACCCGTTCATGACCGAGAGCACGGTAATCAAGGTGGCCACGCCCAGCGCGATACCCATCATCGAAATCAGAGAAATGAAGGAAATGAAGTGGTTGCGTCGCTTCGCGCGCAGATAGCGCAGACCAACGAACAACGTCAGCGGTTGATACATGAACGATGCTTATCCTTGGAAAGATTCAGACGGTGAGCTTGCAGCGCGCATCCAACCACCCACGGTTCAATTGCGGCGCAAGCCGGCCAGCGCTTCACTAAGCTCTTCTGGCAAGGGAGAACTGTACAGGGAATCCTCCGGCCAGGACAGGCGCAGATAGTGGGCATGCAGAAACAAGCGCTTCAAACCGGCCGGGGCAGGATTCGGATTGTAGAGCTCGTCGCCGACCAGCGGCAGGCCCAGACTGGCCGCGTGGGCGCGGATCTGATGGGTGCGGCCGGTTTCGATCGTGACCTCGACATAGCAATAGCCGCCAACCCGCTCCAGCAGGCGAAAGGTCGAGACAGCAGTCTGGCCATCCTCGGCAGCAATCACGCGATGCTGGCCACCTGCATCCTTGATTTTCTTGAGCGGCGAGTCGACCCGCATCAACGGCTCCGGCACCACACCATCAAGCAACGCCAGATAGCGTTTTTCGACCGTTCGCTGCATGAAGCTCTGCTGCAGCTCGCGCAGTGCTTGATGGTTACAGGCCAGCACCAGCAGGCCACTGGTCGGGCGATCGAGTCGATGCACCGGCCGCCAGTCGGGGTGTGACTGCTTGATCGCGTCCATCAAGCCGTAGCTCAGGCCACTGCCACCGTGGACGGCAAGACCGGCCGGTTTATCGAGAATCGCGAAGTGCTCGTTCTGCTCGATGATGCAGCGCTCGACCTCCTCGACCAGGCCCGCGGGAATACGCGCCTGGGCCTGGGCATCCAGCTTGACCGGGGGCACGCGAACCACGTCGCCGGCGTTGAGCTTCTTCATCGGCTTGGCGCGCGAGCCATTGACGCGAACCTGACCGGTTCGAACCAGGCGATAGACCAGGCTCCTCGGCACCTGACCGAGCAGGCTGATAAGGAAATTATCCAGGCGTTGCCCGGCGCGATCCGCGGATACGGTTTCGTGCCGGACGCTGTGTCGTTCGGATTCAGTCATGAAGGCTCAGGTCAAACGGACTCGCTGGCGAATACGGGCACAAAAATGCTATGATTCGCCGGTTAGGAATGGGCCAGTCAAAAGGCGACGGTTCAACGTCCGACCCACTGCCAGTGCGCTGAGTTCCGCGACGTCGGCGCTGGATACGACGAATTCGCCATTCTGCCACAGATGAATTCATCTGCCAGAACGTCGATGAGCGCTCCGCAACAGGGCGGTCCAGACCTCGCCCGGTAGATTCGATCGATCCTCTTGATTGCTTCCCCGGGACGAAAACATGAAGGCGCTTCGCGAGCACCATGCGAATCGTTTCGACCAGTGGTGTTATGCCGCCGGTTATTAGCAGCAGAACTATCAGACCCTGCGACCGATATGACGGGTCCAGGCAATGAACTCGCGCCTGAAGCGCTCTACTGGCTTTCGGGTGAATGAAAAACCGAATTTGATGCGCTCCAAACCAGACCGATTGGTCGGCCCGGAGCGGATAACAGCACAAGGCCGAGGGGGCGACCGCTGATCAGCGAGCAACCTCAAGCCATGCGACGCCACCTCGACGCTCCAGCAGTGTCCGAGGTGATGCAAAACGGGAAGTACGGCAGCCGCCTTCGAGACGCTGCCGCTTCGACAAGTTCATGATCGGCAAACAGGTCATGAATCGCGCAAGAGCCCTGAAACAAGGGGCTCTCGGCCTTGGGCTGTTTTCCGTGCCGGACTCTGAATCAACAGAGCATGGGCGCTGGAGGACATAATAATGAAAAGAATGCTGATCAACGCGACTCACCCCGAGGAGGTTCGCGTCGCTATCGTCGATGGCCAAGATTCTGGTTGATCTGGACATTGAAGTTCCGACTCAGGAACAGAAGAAATCCAACATCTACAAGGCGCGAATCACCCGCGTCGAGCCCAGCCTGGACGCTTGCTTCGTCGAGTTTGGCTCGGAGCGACACGGTTTCCTGTCGATGAAGGAAATTTCCAGCGAATATTTCAACGACGAAGCGAAGAAACAGTTCGAAGCCGGACAACGCGTCGACATCCAGCGACGCATCAAGGAAGGCCAGGAAATCGTTGTCCAGGTCGAAAAGGAAGAGCGCGGCACCAAGGGCGCAGCGCTGACCACGTTCATCAGCCTGGCCGGTCGCTTTCTGGTGCTGATGCCCAACAATCCGCGCGCTGGTGGCGTCTCGCGACGCATTTAACGCGACGAACGCAAGGATCTGCTCGACATCCTGACGATGATCAACGTGCCCGACGGCATGGGCCTGATCGTGCGCACCGCCGGCGTCGGTCGCGAACAGGAAGAACTGCAGTGGGACCTGGACTACCTGCTCCATCTCTGGGAAGCGATCAAGGCGGCAACCGTAACGCGCTCGTCTCCATTCCTGATCTATCAGGAAAGCAAGCTGATCATCCGCGCGCTGCGCGACTATCTGCGTGAGGACATCGGCGAAATCCTGATCGACGATGACAGCGTTTTCGAAGATGCGCGCGAATTCATGCAGCAGGTCATGCCGCACAACCTGCGCAAGCTCAAAGCCTATCGCGACCCGATTCCACTGTTCTCGCGCTACCAGATTGAAAGTCAGATCGAATCCGCGTTCTCGCGCGAAGTTCGCCTGCCCTCCGGTGGTGCGCTGGTGATCGACCACACCGAAGCCCTGCTGTCGATCGACATCAACTCGGCGCGCGCCACCACAGGCGCCGACATCGAGGAAACTGCACTGCAGACCAATCTGGAAGCCGCGGACGAAGTGGCTCGTCAGCTGCGCATTCGCGACCTCGGCGGCTTGGTGGTCATCGATTTCATCGACATGATGAGCAAGGATGCGCAGCGCCAGGTCGAAAACCGGCTGCGCGACGCGATGCGCATGGACAAGGCGCGCGTCCAGATCGGCCGCATTTCGCGCTTCGGTCTGCTTGAAATGTCGCGTCAGCGTCTGCGCCCGTCGCTTGGTGAATCGAGCTACATCACCTGCCCGCGCTGCGATGGCATGGGCTCGATCCGTTCGATCGAATCACTCGCGCTGTCTGTCCTGCGCCTGGCCGAAGAAGAAGCCATGAAAGACAACACCGCGCGGGTCGTGATTCAGGTACCGGTGTCGTCAGCCAACTTCCTGCTCAACGAAAAGCGTTCGGCCATGGCCGAGATCGAGCGTCGCAGCAACGGGGTGCCAGGGGCGGGCGTTGCTGGGGCGAGCTGGATACCCTGCGCTTGGAAGTCCAGCTGACTGCGCGCCGCTGAGGACACCGATACACCCAGCTACGCCATCGGGCTTTCAGAACAACCCGAAAGCGGCAACAACTATCACCGCCCGGATGCCGTACAGCCCGCGCCCGTTCCGGCTCAGCAGGCCGCAGTATCCGGCGTTCGACCCGCCAATCCTGCCCCGGCGCGCAAGACCGGCGGATTCATGAGCTGGCTCAAGGCCCTGTTTGCCGGACTTTTTGGCGGATCCGACAGCAAGAAATCGGCGAGCAAGAACAAATCCGGCGGCGACGACCGCGGTCGCAAGAACACGCCCAACCGCAAACGCGGCGGGCAGGACAGCGGCAGCGATTCCCGCTCGACCAAAAATCAGCAAGACGGCCCGCGGCGCAAGAAAAAGAAAAAGAAGAAAAGCCGCGCCGCCCAGAAGGACGATTCCGGACAGAACCAGGATCAGAACACGCCCGAGCAGAGCGCGAGCGACGCGCAGGAGCCGCAGAAGCCCAAGAAGAAGCGCCGTCGGCGTGGCGGCAAGAAACGTCGCGGCCGAGGCAGCAATGACGGCGCGGACGGCAACCAGGACAGCAACCAGGGCGGAAATCAGGACAGCGGAAAGGACAGCTCAGCGTCCAAAGCTGATGACAACAGGGGCGGCCAGGCTGACCAGGGCACGGCTCAGACCAGTTCAGGCCAGTCGAGTCCTGTGGCACAGGATTCAGCGCCGAAATCGTCATCAAGCAATGCCCCCAAGGCGAGCACAGAACCGGCCGGTTCAGGAACGCCGGGCGAAGGAGCCGCCAAGGCTTCTGACGCCGGGCAGCAATCCGGGAACCGTGCTCCTCAACGCAGCACTGCTCCTTCCGAGCCCAACGCCCTAGGCTCGGACGCCAGCAGCCGCTCGGAGGCTTCAGCATCCGCGCGCCTGAACCCAAGGCCGCTGCAACCGCTGGCAAAGCGTCGAGCGAGTCGTCGGGCGCAGCCGTAGCTGCCGGCGGATCAGCAGCTGCCAGTGCAGCCTCGGCAAGCACAAGCACAGCGCCAAAGGAACGGGACGCACTGCCGAAGGCAGAAAAGCCCGCGGCCCAGGAGGCTTCAAGTACGCCCGTGCAGCGCGCTCCGGAAGCCGCAAAGCCGGCCTCGGAGGCCAGCACTCCGCGACCGCCTAAAGCCGAGAGCCCGCCTGCATCGGCGGCGGCTGAAAGCAAGCAGAGCAAACCGGCAACGTCGGACCAGCAGACCAAGCCGGCGGAGAAAAAGGCGGATGCAAGCGGCCCGGCAACGAGCACGCCGGCCAAGCCCAAGGCGGTACAGGAAGACGACGGAATTTATCGGCTGACGCAGCCGAAGAAGGACGACTGATCAAGTTCAGATCGTAGCAATCGGGCCGGGGGGTTGCCCCGGCCCGATTGTTTCAGCAGACGTCTCGACGGACCGAATCAGTCCAGCACGAGATCAGCAAAGTCAACCAGACCCGGCGGGCGATCCATCAGCCTGCGCGCGGCCAGCAAAGCCCCCCTGGCAAACACTTCGCGGCGTGTCGCGCGATGGGTCAATTCCAGACGTTCGCCATCGCCGAGAAAATAGACCGTGTGCTCACCCACCACATCACCACCGCGAATCGCCTGGTAGCCAATTTCCGAAGTCGAGCGGGGAATACGATGGCGGGTCCGATCAAACACTGCATTGTCGTCGGCGTCTTCATTCCGCGCCCTGGCCACGGTTGCTCCCAGCGCCAGCGCGGTTCCGGACGGCGCATCGAGCTTTCGCCGGTGATGAATCTCGCAGATCTCGATATCGAAATCACTACCGAGGGTAGCTGCGGCCTGTGCGGCCAGGCGCATCATTAGATTGACGCCGATGCTGAAATTGGCCGCCTGACAGATTGCAATATCTTCCGAGGCCTTGCGCACATGCCCCGCCAGCTCGGCCGGCAGCCCGGTGGTGCCGATAACCAAAGGTAGTCCGCGTCGATGGGCAAAGGCGAGCACCTTTTCCAGTAGCGCTGGGTGAGAGAAGTCGATGATGACGTCAGCATCGACGTCAGGCGCAAAGAAATGATCGCGAGCTGCCGTTCCGGCGAGACGAGCGTGGTCGTCTCGGTCGATGTAGGCAATCAGCGACCGGCCGGTGGTGCCGGTTGCCCCGCTCAACAGGATTTCGATACTCATGGACTACTACTCATGGGCTGCTACTGATCGCTTGCTACTGAGGGCTCAAGTGTACCTTGTCATCAGCATAGCCCAGAATTCGAGTCAGCCCAGTCCCATCCGGTCGAAGAAACTCTTGACCTTGTCAGTCCAGCCGCTGGCCTGGGGATTATGGTTGCCGTCATCACCGAAAGAATCGTGGAACTGCTTGAGGAGGTCTTTCTGTTCCCGAGTCAGGTTCACCGGCGTTTTAACCGTCCAAATCCAGAAGAAAAGATCAACCTGATAGTAGAAATCAAATTTATAAACCAGTATGCCGATAGTAGATGTTCGTGGGGTGGATCACTATTATGAATGGATTCGTCACTCAGATAATACTGATAATTCTTCCAAACCTGTGATGGTGTTTATTCATGGTTGGGGTGGATCGGGAAGATATTGGCGTAGCACTGCGATCGCTCTTGCCAAGGATTTTGATTGTCTGTTGTACGACCTGCGTGGCTTTGGTCGCTCTCCTCTACCTCAGAATGCAACTGATTTGGGATACGCGATGGAAGACTATGCAGATGATTTAGCTGCTCTAATAGATGCTTTAAGTCTTAATCGAGTGTATATTAATGCCCATTCAATGGGAGCTTCAATTGCTACTTTGTTCCTTAACCGTCATAGTGAAAAAGTCTATCAGGCAATTCTTACTTGCAACGGCATCTTTGAATACGATGCTAGAGCCTTCGCCACTTTTCATAAGTTTGGTGGATATGTAGTCAAGTTTCGTTACAATTGGTTTTTAAAATTTCCCTTTGCCGACAGGATGTTTATGGCGCGGTTTTTACATCGCCCAATTGACAAAAGCGATCGCCTGGCATTTTTAGAAGATTTCCTGATGGCAGACTACGAAGCGGCAGTAGGAACAATCTATAGTTCTGTGAGCAAACAGGCAGTAGAAACTATGCCCAAAGAGTTTGGTAAATTAGCAGTGCCTACCCTAATGGTATCGGGAGAAAAAGATATTATCATCCCTGCTAAAATGGGTAGACAAGCAGCAGCTTTAAACGACAAGATTGAATATATAGAACTATCTCAAACTGGTCATTTCCCGATGCTAGAAGATAAGACAGCTTATCTAAACGCAATCAGAGAATTTTTGCAGGTGGGTAGTGCCGTTGCTTGATTAGCAACGAAGCCAACTAAAGCTTTAATCATACCATCCCATGAAGTATTTGTAGTCTTTGCTGACTTGATCAGCATAGTCCGCTGCTACATCGTAAACCAGCTTACAGAAATCCTTCTCTTTGCCCTTGGTTACTTTGCCCACTTCCTTCTCGAAAGAATATTTGATGTGGACTTTATTGTAATCGTTGTCGGCACGGGCATGAGAGGTTGCCAGTATTTCTCCCCACTGCTTGCACATACTGATGAAATTATCTTTTTTCTTTAACGTCAACTTCTTCTTGGTGGCTTTTTTCATCTCCTCTAGCTCGTTAACCAGTACAGGGTAAGAGTCCTTTGAGGGCGTACGTTCGCGAACTGAATAATACCCAGCAGGGGCATCTTTAGCCATTTTAGGTAACTTTAGCCAGCCTAAGTGATCGTTTGTGTTATTGGCTAGTGCACGATAAGCTTCAACTGTGCGCTCTGCTTCATTATCAAAACAGTACAGCTTGTAATCCGCTTTGTTCAGATAAGGATAAGCCGAAGCAACACTCTGATGTTTTACGTCTAGGATCAGATCATCCTTACTGTTCGACTTCTTCCCCTCGATCATGACATAGTAGCGCTTAGTGCCCAAAGATCCTATTCCAGCACCTAGACGTTCAGCCACGTCGAGGACGCGAAAATAGCTCGATTTCGCTTTCTCAAGCGACCCTTTGAGGGTTTTACGGTATTGGCTTTTCTTGCCGTCTTTACCTTCGATGGCTTCGGCAATTATTTTTCGCTCCTTTTTGCTGACTCTTGCCAATTTATCTGAAGAAGTGTTGAAATGTCCCTTTTTTGTCCATTTTTCTAGCATTTCTTGGCGTGCTTCAGTATTTCCTCGATTAACTTCTTTCATGAAATCTTTCAAGGGGGAGGATGTATTCAGAATTGTATAGGCAATTTTTTCTTCTTTGTCGCTACCTCGCAATTTATCGAGTTGTTTTAAATAGGATTTGGCAAAAGTCAATACCAAATCTTCTTCGTCGGTCTTCTTTAATTTGCCGTTTTCTCTAGCGATGAGTATCAGGCTGGTAGCTATGCGCCAGACATCATATTGGTAGTCTGCAATCACTCCCTCATCGAAGTCGTTTAGCCCGTAGACCAAATCACCGTCATCGTTGTCGAAGGTGCCAAAATTATAAGCATGGAGATCTCCCTGAAGCCAAGTTTTAGTTTTCGGTGTGGAAAATTTCTTTAGTTTTCTACTGTTGCTAAAATCAGACCAGTAGAGGTGATTGGTACCGCGATAAAATGCATAGGCTGTTGCAGCCATTTTACAGTATTTTTTGTTGCGGTACTTGGTCTTTATATCCTTGTTGTAAGCCTTAAGCTCGGAAATAACGAACTCTTGGCGCGAAGTTTTCATCTTTTGTCTACCTTTCTTGTTTAAATTAGGTTTTTTTGTAATTGCTCAATAACCGCTGCAGACGATCGAGAATGAAAGGCGATCGGGAATGAAAGGCGATCGGGAATGAAAGGTGATCGGGAATAAAAAGGGAGCGATGATATCAAGTAGGGGCAGGGACTAGGGTGTTGACTTTGTCCCCGATCAGCGAAAAAATCCCACACTTTTTGTTTGTGCTTCTCTCAAATAATCTCTTGTAGAAAAGGCTTGTAAAGCCCTTTTCTACAACACAAAAATTAGGGTTAACGTTTTGGGGGCAATTTCCACAGAGTCAACACCCTAGGCAGGGACTGAAGCTCTGGCTCTAATCACATCTGGAAGATATGGAACCGTTTCATTTCTTGGGGAGTTGGCTGCTCTTGATAAGCTTTTAGTTCACGGTAGTAAGCCCACAAAATATCTTGCACTTGGTCAATCTCTTGTCGGTGCTGTGCCGTTACCCCATTGAGACGACGGATGCTGAGTGACCTGTGAACCCAACACAGAGCATGGATTAAAATCGCAAACTGTTTAGCTCCGTCACGCTCGAACAATCAGCTCTGGTGAAAGCCCATGATCGATAGCACTTCCCAGCAGTCCTGCCCTCTGTAACTAATTTAATTGCTTGTTTACTAGTGATGCCTAACGCCTCTAAATATTCGTTCCACTCTCGATCGCATCTGCTAATAACCTGAGAGTCAAACTTCAGTTTCGAGAGATGGCAAACTGGCAGTTGCTTGCTTTTCAAGATAGCTACGGGAATATTCATTGAGCACAAAATCTTGAGCTGTTCCTCGTAAAATCCGCAGGTAGTTTGACCGACTCTTGCTGTTGGTGCAGAGGGAAGTTAGTAAATAGGTCATTGCCTATAACTGTGCAATAGCCATTCTTTCCTTGATGTCGGGCTCCTGTGTCATCAGTGTGTATGTATGTGGCTGTTTCTAAACCTACCTGCAAGATTTGATTTTGTTCGGGGTGAAAAGACTCTTTGTTCTCTATTAAAATGCGGTTAACTTGACCTGTGGAAATATCCACCCCTAACTCTCTAAGCTGTTCACAAATTAAATTCTGGGGAACTCGACATTGATGATGTTGATAGAGAGTGAACGACATCAGAGTTGGTCCATAATGAACCTGGTATTCTTTGGGTAACTTTCCAACTTTTGTTTTCCCTTCTACTGTGATGTACTCAGCGAGCAAAAACCTAATATTGTGTCTTTTGAGAACTAAATCTTGTACATCATACTCTCTATACCCGTTAAAAATAGCTCCAGAGGGTAGTTTCTCGTAACTGCTCAATTATTCGTTCTTCATCCACCTCAAAGTTGACTTTTTTGCTGCGCTTGTCTGACCCTGGTCGTTTTCCACTCTTTTTTGGGTTTTTTTCTTCTTGATTGAGGGTGCTGGGTCGGATTTTTGGTTTCCCTTTTAGTTTCTTGGCTACTTTTAGTTCTTCATCAAGGCTGTTAACTTTTTCTTTCAAGCTTGGCAATTTTCTTCTGCTGCTTTTCGATTATCTCTTGCTGCTCGGCGACTAGGTTCACGCTTCCAATTCACCAAGGGGGTTCGTTCTCCCTCTGGAATCTCTATCGGCAGGTGGAAAGTTTCATTCTGCTATTAAAGCAGATGCACAGTTTTTGAGCAACCCCATTGACCTTCTTCTGCGATCGCCAGAGAGTGGTTATTGAGC
>CALNZT010000025.1:0-36066 GCA_942491245.1 uncultured Pseudomonadota bacterium | reverse complement strand
CCCCCAGCCAGCCCAGTTTCGCCGCCACGGTGTCGGGCTCGCCTAGCCCTTGCAGTGCCCAGGTGAAGACGAGAATAGCGGGCGCCAGACCGAACGACACCATATCGGACAAGCTGTCGTACTGAACGCCGAAATCCGATTGCGTGTTGGTGAGACGAGCGACCCGACCATCCACGCCATCGAGCAGGCCGGCGATGACGACCGCAACGCAGGCGGCAACCGGCTGATCGCCAATCGCGGCGATGATGGCGTAGAACCCCGCCATTAACGCACCGGTCGTCAGTGCATTGGGCAGCAGGAACGCGCCGCGCGCGAGGCCTTTTCGAGGATTGGATTCGTTCACTTTCCGGCGCCGGGAATCATTGCGCCAAGAGCATAGCATTGCCCGTGTTCACTTGCGCGCCCGTGCAGATTGAGGCACAGTTGAGCGCATTCCAAGGCGGGCCACAGTCGACTGGAGACTGCGTTCAATGAAGCAACTCAATTTCTCAACGGCAATTCTGGCGGCATTCGTCCTGGCTGCGGCGTTCGGCCTGGGCGCAGAACGGGCCAACGCGCAGGAAGAAATCTACAAATGGGTCGACGCCGACGGGGTTACCCACTTCTCGGCTCGCCCGCCTGAAGGCATCGAGTATCAAAGCATCAATACCCACACCGAAGCGGTCCGCAATATGTCCCCGCAAACCGTGGGCGAGACCGAAGAGCTCGGCGATGATCCGCAGGAATCGACCGTTCTGCCCGAACTGCCGGAGGTCGACGTCCAGCAACCGGATCCGGAACTGGTCGCCGAGCGCTGCCAGCAAGCCCGCGAAAACCTGATGTGGATGACCCAGCGGGTACGCATCAATCGCGAAAATGATGCGGGCGAAGTCGAACGCATTTCGGAAGAAGAGCGCCAGCGACTGATCGGGGAAACGCAGGCCTTCATCGACGAATGGTGTTGATCGATCGGCATTGATCGGTCGCAGACCGGCCGGCGCAAAACATGCCGGTCGCTGCATCATCCAAGCCTGATCAACACTAATTCTGCACCGATGTTGATCAACTGGCGCGTCTGGCGTCTGTCCGACTGATAGAATCCTCGGCTTGATTTCAACAGGCCAGATCGGCTTCAGCCCATGAAAACCAGCCAATTCCATCTTGTTACCCAGCGCGAAGTCCCCTCCGACGCTGAAATTGCCTCGCATCAGCTCATGCTGCGCACCGGCATGATCCGCAAACTGACCTCGGGCATCTACACCTGGACGCCGCTGGGCCTGAAAGTGCTGCGCAAGGTCGAAACCGTTGTTCGCGAGGAAATGGACGCTGCCGGCTGCCTTGAAATGCTGATGCCTGCGGTGCAGCCGGCCGAGCTGTGGCAGGAGACCGATCGCTGGGACAAGTTCGGCGCCCAGCTGCTCAAGATCACGGATCGGGCGGGACGCGCGTTCTGCTTTGGCCCGACCCACGAAGAAGTCATCACCGAGTTCGCACGCGGCGAACTTCGTTCGTACAAACAGCTGCCGATCTGCTTCTATCAGATTCAGACCAAATTCCGCGATGAAATTCGTCCGCGCTTCGGCGTCATGCGCGCGCGCGAGTTTCTGATGAAGGACGGTTATTCCTTCCATATGGACGAAGCCTGCCTGGACCGCTTCTACCAGGTCATGCATGCCACCTACAGCCGCATTTTCGAGCGCCTGGGCCTGAAATTCAAAGCCGTGGCCGCAGACACCGGCGCCATCGGTGGCGCGGTCTCGCATGAGTTTCATGTTCTGGCCGAGTCTGGCGAAGATGAAATCGCCCACGTGCCCGGCAGCGACTACGCCGCCAACGTCGAGTTGGCCGAAGCCGGCTCACCGGGCGAACGCCAGGCAGCGACGCAGGCGATGGAAAAGATCGCGACACCTGATGCCCGAACGATCGCCGAACTGGTCGAGCAACATGACCTGCCCGTCGACAAGACGGTCAAGACCCTGATCGTCGAGGCCGACGAGGACAGCGAACACAAGCTGGTTGCGCTGATGGTCCGCGGTGACCATGAATTGAACGCCGTCAAGGCCGAAAAGCTGAGTCTGGTCGCCTCACCGCTGCGCATGGCCAGCGAAGAGGAGATTCGATCAGCGCTGGGCGCGGGTCCGGGTAGCCTGGGACCTGTGGGCCTGGCTCTACCGCTGGTCATCGACCACTCGGTGGCGGCCATGAGCGATTTCGCAGCCGGGGCCAATGAAGACGGCTTCCACTTCATCGGCATCAACTGGGAGCGCGACCTGCCGCTGCCGGACGTAGCCGATCTGCGCAAGGTTCAGGCCGGCGACCCGGCCTCGGACGGGTCAGGTGCGATCGAGCTGATCCGCGGTATTGAAGTGGGCCATATCTTCCAGCTGGGCGATAAGTACTCTGAATCCATGCACGCGGTTGTGATGGATGAGAATGGCCGAGGCCAGCATCCGATGATGGGGTGTTACGGCATCGGCGTCTCTCGCATCGTGGCCGCGGCGATCGAGCAGAACCATGACGACAACGGCATCATCTGGCCGGAGCCGCTGGCGCCCTTCGACGTGATGATTCTTCCGCTCAATCACCAGAAATCCCATCGCGTTCGAGAAACCGCCGAGGCGCTGTATGCCGAACTTCAGGCCGCCGGCAAAACCGTGCTGCTGGACGATCGCCCGCTGCGACCCGGGGTGATGTTTGCCGATGCCGAACTGCTCGGCATTCCGCACGTTCTGGTGGTGGGTGATCGTGGTCTGGACAATGGCATCGTCGAATATCGCCGACGCGGCCAGGGGAACAGCGAAATCGCGCTGGATCAGGTCACCGCCGAATTGTCCTGAACGGGCGGGCTTGAACTAGCGGGCTTGGACTAGCGAGTAAAGCCCCGGCGTCAGCCCTCCTGGTGCTGGCGCATCCAGACGTCGCGCTGCGGAAAGGGTATTTCGATTCCAGCCTCGCCCAGCGCCTTGTAGATCGCCATATAGAGCTCATGAGAGGCCAGACCCCGCTCCGAGGGGTGGTTGACCCAGCACAGCAGTTCGAAATCCAGGCTGGAGTCGCCGAAACCGCGCATGCGCACGCGCGGCGTGGGCTCATCGCAGACCATCGCATGCGCGGTGGCCAGGCCTTCGAGCACCTCGACCACCTGATCGACATCGCTACCGTAAGCCACCCCGATCTTGAGACGAATGCGGAACTTGACCCATTTGCCTCCAGACTCGTTGTAAACCATGGCGTTGGCCATGGCCGAGTTGGGAATCGTGATCTCCACGTCATCGCGGGTCAGCATGCGGGTTGAGCGGATACCCACTTTGGTGATTTCCCCGCGCTCGCCCGACTCCAGAACGATGTAGTCACCCAGTTTGTAGGGGGCATCGGCAATGATGAAGAAGCCGGCAAACAGATTGGCCAGCGTGTCACGGGCGGCAAACCCGACCGCTATGCCGACGACGCCGGCGGAAGCCAGCCAGGCGGTCGGATCGATGTTCCAGACCATCAACAGGGCGTAGGCGGCCAGCCCAACCACGCCGAGGGTCGCAACCAGATCGAACAAGGGCAGCGTTCGTTCCTCGATGATCTTGAAGCGATCACGAAGTGTGCCCAGGAGACTCAAAGCCACACGACAGGCCCGCATGCCGGCCACCATCAGACGCAGGATCAGCAAGCTCATCAGAATGCGGATGATGATCTGTTCGACGCGCTCGTTGAAACCCATCACCTGGACCGCCACGGCCAGCGAGGCGTAGGCCAGAAGCAGCGCTGCAACGTTGGCTCCGATGCGCAACAACTCCTCGTCCAGATTGCTGCGCGTGCGCGCGGTCAGCTTTCCGCCCCAGTGCAGCACGATCCATCGACCGATGACTGCCAGCGTCAGGCCCAGTACCACAATCGTCAGGGCGAGCACGATCGGATAGGCGGCAAGGATTGCCCAGGTACCGTCAAGAATCTCTGGCAGCCAGAACGGGGGCTCGATCGTGCTTGCGGTCGGGGTCATGGGTCACTGTCCTCGATCTGGGGTCCGAGATGTTGAGCGCCGCGAGACTGAGCCAGCGCAATCTGGCGGACTCGCTCACGCAGGCCTGCCAAGCGCGCTTCATCGAAGCTCTCCAGGGCAGAGTCGGCATTGGCCGGCCGCATCCACCGGCGGCATGGCGTCGGCTTCAAGCCCGTCCACCGGTCGGCGACAGCCGGCGCATACCGGTCGCCCGGTCGGCGCAAGCGCATGATCCACGCTGACTCTGTCATCGAACACGAAGCACTCGCCCCGCCATCGCGATTCACGCTCGGGAATGGTTTTCAGATAGTTCAGAATGCCACCGTCGAGCTGATACACCTGTGAGTAACCGCGTTCCAGCAACCAGGCGCTGGCCTTTTCGCAGCGCACCCCCCCGGTGCAGAACATCGCCACGGGCCGGTCCGGGGAGAGGTGCTCGAGGGCCCACGGCCCGAACTCCGTAAACCGCTCGGTCGCCGGATCCATGGCGCGCTCGAAGGTCCCCAGAGCATATTCGTACTGATTGCGAGTATCGACAAGCTGGACATCATCACGCTGGATCAGCGCGTGCCACTGCTCAGGCGACAAGGCCTGCCCAGTTCGCGCCTCACCCGGCACCAGATCGGGATCGAAGGTAATGATCTCGGGCCGAATCCGGACCTTCAGACGAAGAAAGGGCACGCTCCCGACCGTCTGCCAGTTGACCACCGGTGCGTCAAGGCCCAGTCGTTCTTTTGCCCAGCTCAGCCAGCGCTCGAGTTGGTCGCGCTCACCGCCGAGGCTGAAATTGATGCCCTCACTGGCGATGAGCACTGTGCCCTTCAGCCCCAGCTCGGTAGCGCGGGCGCGAATCCGGTCGCGCTGCAGCGGCAGCTGATCCAGACCGACGAACTGATAAGCACTGAGAAGTTGAGGCATGGGCGCAGAACCAGAGAGCGAGGTTCGATTATAAGTTCGGACCAGCAAAAGAGCTGACCCTTGATCAAGCCCGAACCCCCCTGCACTCTGACCCCCTTCCATCCAGCGCTTTCTGCCTGCTATAATTGATGGGCTTTGTCTGGCCATCCTGGCCTGGACGAGCAAATACACACGCTCATCGTCACGGGCCGCGGGGTTGCCGCGAGGACGTGGTCGGGCGCCAGAGTCACGGCGTTCGAACGCGGAATCAAGGTTCGCAGGACCGGGATGGGCGGAGGCTTAAACCCCGGACATTTTGATCGCATTCGATTGCGCCCATCTTGAACAGCCAGGCTGGCTGTCGGGCCGCGACTCGTGTCCAATGAAGAGAAGGATCTCGACATGCCTAACGTCACTATGCGCCAGATGCTTGAAGCCGGCGTACATTTCGGTCACCAGACCCGCTACTGGAATCCCAAGATGGAGCCGTATATCTTCGGCGCCCGCGGGAAAATCCACATCATCAATCTGGAAAAGACCCTGCCCCTGCTCAAGGAATCGCTGGATTTCATGAGCCGTCTGGCCAGCCGCCGCGGCAGCATCATGTTTGTCGGCACCAAGCGTGCAGCCGGTCAGGCCATTGCTGAAGAAGCCGCTCGCTCCAACAGCCCTTACGTGTCCCATCGCTGGCTCGGTGGCATGCTCACCAACTTCCGCACCGTGCGCCAGTCCATCAACCGCTTGAAAGAACTCGAGCAGATGGAAACCGACGGCTCATTCGCCCGCCTGGTAAAGAAAGAAGTCCTGCAGCTGACCCGCGAGCGCGAAAAGCTCGAGCGCAGCCTCGGCGGAATCAAGAACATGAACGGTTTGCCGGATGCAATGTTCGTGATCGACGTCGGCCATGAATCCATTGCCGTGGCCGAAGCCCGCAAGCTTGGTATTCCGGTGATCGCAGTGGTCGACACCAACCATTCACCCAAGAATATCGACTACGTCATCCCGGGTAACGACGACGCCATCCGTGCGGTCCGCCTCTACACCCAGCTGGCGGCTGATGCGATTCTGGAAGGTCGTGCTTCAGCGCCCATTCCGAAGGGCGACGGCGATGAATTCGTCGAGCTGGATGCCGATGGCAACCCGGTAGAGCAGGACGCCAACGCTGCGCCAGCCAAGAAGGCAGCGAAGAAGAAGACCACGGCCAAGGTGACCAAGAAGACGGCCCAGAAAAAAACCACGGCCTCAGCCGATGACGACGCTGACAAGGACGCTGCCGAGCCCGCCGACGCTGAAAAAGCCGAAGTGAAGGCTGATGACGCGGAAAACGCCGAAGTCAAGGCGGATGAACCGGCAGCCAGCGAAGCAGCGGCCGCTGAGGACGCCAAGCCGGCACCGAAGAAGACCGGCAAGAAAAAAGCGTCCAAGAAGAAGAAAGCTGCGGCCAAGAAAGCCGATAGCGACGACGCGTAAGGGTCCAGGCGGCTCGGCCGCCATGAACCCGAAGGACCGGGATCGAACGACGATCCCGGCCCGAACGATTCCAGGACTCCTGGATTGAACCGAATCTTTACAGAAGAGAATCGTCATGAGCATTACTGCAGCACAAGTCAAGGAACTCCGCGAGCGCACCGGCGCCGGAATGATGGAATGCAAGAAGGCGCTGGTCGAGACCGGCGGCGATATGGACGCCGCGATCGAGCACCTGCGCAAGTCTGGACTGGCCAAAGCCGACAAGAAAGCCTCACGCGTCGCCGCTGAAGGTGCCGTTGTTGATGCCTCGACCGACGGCCACAGCGTCCTGGTCGAAGTCAACAGCGAAACCGATTTCGTAGCCAAGGATGACAACTTCCGTGGTTTCGCCGAAGAAGTCGCCACCCTGGCGCTCGACAGCGCTGACATCGATGCCCTGAACGCCAAGACCATGGCCAGCGGAAACACCGTCGAAGACGCCCGCCAGCAGCTGGTGTCCAAGGTCGGCGAAAACGTCCAGATCCGTCGCCTGGCCCACATGAAGGCCAGCGATGGCGCTGTCGGCACCTACATTCATGGTGGCCGCATCGGCGTCATGGTGGGGTTGAAGGGCGGCGATGAAGAACTCGCACGTGATATCGCCATGCACGTGGCAGCGCTGAATCCGGCATTCCGTGATGCTGAAGACGTACCGGCTGACGTGCTCGAGAAAGAGAAGGAGATTCTCATCGCTCAGGCCGCTGACAGCGGCAAGCCAGCAGATATCATCGAGAAGATGGTGCAGGGCCGTTTGAAGAAACACCTTGCAGACATCACCCTGACCGGTCAGCCTTTCGTAAAGGACGGTGACGTCACGGTGGGCCAGCTGCTCAAAAGCAAGGGCGCCAGCGTTACGGAATTCGTCCGTCTCGAGGTCGGTGAAGGCATCGAGAAGGAAGAAACGGACTTTGCCGCTGAAGTCATGCAGCAGGCCCGCGGCAGCTGATTCCAGACAAAACACTCCAGGAGGGTCGAGCCATGAGCGAGAAGAGAATTCAGCGAATTCTGTTGAAGATCAGCGGCGAGGCCCTTCTGGGTGAACTGGACTACGGGATCGATCCCAAGGTGTCTTCCCGGATCGCCCGAGAGGTCGCCGGAGTTGTCAACGCCGGGGTACAGATCGGCATCGTGATCGGCGGTGGCAACATTTTCCGCGGCAAGGGCCTGGCCGCTTCGGGCATAGACCGGATCACCGGTGACCATATGGGCATGCTGGCCACGGTCATGAACGCCCTCGGGCTCCAGGACGCCCTCGAGCGTGCCGGTGTCACCACCCGAGTCATGTCAGCGATCTCGGTGCGCGAAGTCTGTGAAGACTACATACGCCGACGCGCCATACGCCATCTGCAGAAAGACCGAGCCGTGATCTTCGCCGCCGGCACCGGCAATCCGTTCTTCACCACCGACACCGCGGCCAGCCTGCGGGCGATCGAAATCGGTGCTGATCTGATGATCAAGGCGACCAAAGTCGACGGCATCTACTCCGCGGATCCGAAGCTCCATCCGGACGCCGAGCGCTATGACGAGCTGAGCTACGATGAGGTCATCGAGCGGAAACTCGCCGTGATGGACGCCAACGCCTTTGTCCTTTGCCGCGACCAGTCAATGCCGATCCGCATCATTGATCTCAATCAGAGCGGAAGCCTGGACCGCCTGATTCGTGGCGAGAGCGTCGGCACACTGGTCCGATAAATCGCCCGCTGGCGCGTCTGCAGGCAAACGCAGGTGCCGCTACAATCCTCCGTTATTCGAGATTTCCTTCACTTCGAGGTGAGCCATGCTCAACGACATCAAGAAAGACGCTCAGGTCCGGATGGACAAAAGCGTCACCGCACTGGTCAGTGAATTGGCGAAAATTCGCACCGGCCGGGCTCATCCCAGCCTGCTAGAACACGTGACCGTCGATTATTACGGCTCCCAGGTTCCGCTGAATCAGGCCGCCAACATCAACGCCGAAGACTCGCGCACCCTGAGCGTCGTGCCGTTCGACAAATCGATGGTCAAAGCGATCGAAAAAGCCATCATGACCTCTGACCTGGGTCTCAATCCGGCAACTTCAGGCAACAATATCCGCGTACCACTGCCGGCACTGACCGAGGAACGGCGCGTCGATCTGGTCAAGGTCGTGCATGCCGAGGGCGAACAGGCCAAGGTTGCGATACGCAACATTCGCCGCGACGCCAACTCCCAGCTTAAGGATTTCCTCAAGGAAAAGCAGCTGACCGAAGACGACGTTCGCAGGGGTGAGACCATGGTTCAACAACTCACCGATGAACACGTTGCCAAGGTTGACGCGCTGATCGCCGAAAAAGAGCGGGAGCTGATGGAAATCTGATCGCCGTGAGCGTCGTCACCCACCTTCCGCAGCATCTGGCCATTGTCATGGACGGCAATGGCCGCTGGGCTTCCATGCAGGGCAAGCCGAGATCGCACGGCCATCGGGCCGGAAGCGACGCGCTGCGGCGGGCGGTAGAAGCGGTTGCTCGCCACGGAATCCCCTACTTGACGGTCTATGCCTTCTCGAGCGAAAACTGGCGTCGGCCGGCCATGGAGGTCAAGCAACTGCTCGAGCTGTTCATGCGCGCCTTGACCAAAGAAGTCCGGGAACTCGATGAGAACGACGTTCGCATTCGTTTCATCGGCGACCGCCGAGCTTTCAACCCGGCCTTGCGTGACGGCATGCGTCGGGCGGAAAAACGCACCGAAAACAATCGCGGCCTCACTTTGAATGTAGCGGTCAATTATGGCGGTCGCGCCGATATCATCGCCGCAGCGCGCCAGCTGGCCGAGTCGGTTCGCGATCAGGGCCTGGCGCTGGACGCGATCGATGAAGACCGTATGAACCGCGCCCTGGCCCTGGGCGACACGCCAGCGCCGGACCTGTTGATCCGGACCGGTGGCGAACGTCGTCTCTCGAATTTTCTGCTCTGGCAATGCGCCTATACCGAACTCTATTTCAGCGATGTACTCTGGCCAGATTTCTCTGCCGAACACGTGGACAAGGCCCTGATCGACTTTGCAGGCCGTGACCGGCGCTTCGGCGGACTGAGCCAGGTCCAGAATGCTTAAGACCCGGGTCATCACTGCGGTATTGATCGCGGCTGTCGTACTGTCGCTGCTTTTCGGCGCCTCGCCGCCCGTTTTTGCCACGGCCTCAGCGCTCGTGCTGCTTGGCGTCGGCGGCTGGGAAGCCGGACGGCTTGGCGGCCTGCGCGCGGCAGCGTCCTGCTGGCTGTTCGGCGCAGCGCTGTTCCTGCTGGGCTCTGGCATCGGTCTGTCGGCCGGTCTGATCAGCTCGGAAATTCCTGGTTTGTCTGGCCTGGCACTTTCGGTTCCACAGCTGCTTGTTGGCCCGGCACTACTCTGGCTGGTACTGCTGTGCTGGTTGGCGCTGCCCGGATTCGGTCGTGCACAAACGCCCGTCTGGTGCAGCGTGAAGCTGCTCGTTCTCTCGATCATTCTGATTTCGGCCTGGCTGGCGCTGTCATGGCTGCATCAGCGTTCGCCCTGGCTGGTCCTGATGCTGATCATCATCATCGCGTCGGCCGACGTGGGTGCGTATTTCACTGGCCGCAAGTTCGGCGGACCGAAACTGGCGCCACGCATCAGCCCCGGCAAGACCTGGTCTGGCGTTGCCGGCGGGCTGTTTGCGACCGTGGCGGTGACGACACTGTTTGCACTCGCCCTGCCATACTCACCCTTTCCGCCGCTGCTCGCCGGGGCAATTGCGTTTATCCTCGCCTGGATTTCGATTGGCGGCGACCTGTTGATGAGCCTGCTGAAACGTCAGCGTGGACTCAAGGACAGCTCGCAGCTGCTGCCCGGACACGGCGGCATTCTTGATCGCGTGGACAGCCTGGGTGCGGCACTGCCCTTCTTTGCGCTGGCGGTTGCGCATCTGGCCAATTGAATCGAAACCCAGGGGTCTGCAACGGGTCTGATCACTGGTCCGACACCGGGCCCGACGCGAGTCGATACAATAGCGGCTTGACTTGTAAGGTGCTCCAGTTTCAGGCGCATCGTTTTTTCTCATGAATTCAGGACGTCAGCAGCTCTGATGGAAATACTCGGTCCCATTTTCTGGTTGATCGTGGCCCTCGGGCTACTGGTCACCTTTCACGAGTTCGGTCACTTCTGGGTGGCGCGGCGATGTGGTGTCCGGGTGTTGCGGTTTTCGGTCGGTTTCGGCAATGCGTTGTGGTCACGCACCGCGCGCGACGGGACCGAGTACCGGCTGGCAGCGATCCCCCTGGGCGGTTACGTCAAGATGCTGGACGAGCGCGAAGGCCCGGTAACCGCCGAAGAGCGTCATGAATCGTTCAATCGCAAACCGGTCGGGCAACGCATCGCGATTGTCGCTGCCGGCCCGGTATTCAACCTGATTTTCGCGCTTGCCGCCTTCTGGCTGATGTTCGTTGTCGGCATTTCCGAAAGTCGGCCCGTCCTTGATCCGCCTCAGGGCCTGGCGGCCGAAGCCGGCCTGCAGGAAGACGATCTGATTATCGAAGTCGACGGCCAGCGCGTCGAAACCTGGACGCATACGCTGTTGCGCCTGATTCCGCCCGCTCTGGACCGACGCGCCATCACCATGACGGTCGAGCAACTGGACGGTAGCCGCCGTACCATCGAGCTGCCGCTGAACCAGCTCGGCCCCGACTTCAATGAAGAAAACACCCTTGAATCCTTGGGTCTGAATCCCTGGCGCCCGGATCTGCCGTCGATCATTGGTGAGGTTTCTCCCGATTCACCGGCGGCCGCAGCCGGGCTCTCGGCCGGCGATCGGATTACCGCCATCAACGGTCAGGCGATCGAAGGCTGGCGCGACATCGGTCGCCTGGTCGCTGCTCAGAACGTGAACGACGACGGAGTATTCGAGCCGCTGACACTCGATCTCGAGAATGGAAACCGGGCCTGGCGCGTCGAGATCGCACCCGAGTTGCGCGATGGGCGTCCCCTGCTCGGCATCGGCGCACCGCTTGCCGATAGCGGTCTTGAGCGCCGATTCGAGCGCAGCTTCACCATCCTCAAGCTGGGCCCGTTGGACGCAATCGGCGAATCCGTGGCTGAGACCGGACGGCTGACCGCAGCAACCCTGGGCATTCTCGGCCGTATGATTACCGGCAAAGCCTCACTCAGCAATCTCTCCGGACCGATCACGATTGCGCAGATGGCCGACAGTTCGGCCCGTCTGGGGCTGTCCCGCTTCCTGTTCTTTCTGGGATTGATCAGCCTGTCGCTGGCCATTATCAACCTGCTGCCGATTCCGATGCTTGACGGCGGCCACCTGTTGTATTACTTCATCGAGATCATCAAGGGGTCGCCGGTTTCCGATCAGATCCAGCTCATGGGACAGTATGTGGGCCTGGCATTGGTCGGGGGCTTGATGAGCCTGGCGATATTTAACGATATATTACGCGTATTCACCTAAACTTCGCGTGGCTGGCCCGAACCGCTTTCGGTCGGGACGACACGTGACTGAAACCAAGGTTTTACATGAACAAGCTTTGCCTTTTGTTGATCCTGGCCGTGCTGTCGGCCCCGCTCGCTGCCGAGAACTTTCGAATCGACGACATCCGGGTGGACGGCCTGCAGCGGATTTCCGAGGGCAATGTGTTCAGCTTCATCCCGGTCGAAGTGGGTGACACGCTGAGCCCGTCCCTGAGCCGATCAACCATTCGAGATCTCTATCGAACCGGCTTCTTCGACGACATCAGCCTGGCCCGCGAAGGCAACGTTCTGGTGATCTCGGTCACTGAGCGCCCCGCCATTTCATCGATCACGATTGCGGGCAACCGCCAGATCAAGACCGAAGATCTGATGCCGGCCCTGGCCAGCATCGGCATCAGTGAAGGCGAGATATTCAACCAGCTGGAGCTCGATCGCGTCCAGCAGGAACTGGTGCGCCAGTACCACAGCAGAGGCCATTACGCGGCCGCTGTGGATCCGCGCATTTCCCGGCTGGAACGCAATCGCGTCAGCCTGTCGATTTTCATCAACGAAGGCGATCAGGCACGCATCCGGCACATCAATATCGTCGGCAATGAAAGCTTTGACGAAGACGAACTACGCGAGGATTTCGAGTCAGCGGATCGACGCAGCCTCTATTTCTGGCGCGACAACCATCGCTATACCCGCGAAAAGCTCTCAGGCGATCTGGAAACCCTGCGTTCCTATTATCTTGATCGGGGATACATCGACTTCGCGATCGAATCGACGCAGGTATCGATCAGCCCCGACAAGCAGGATATCTACATCACCGCCAACGTTCGCGAGGGCGATGTCTACCGGGTCAACAGCGTCCAGTTGACCGGCGATCTGATTCTTCCGGAATCCACCCTGCGCCAGCTGGTTCAAGTCAGCCCCGGCGACATATTCTCGCGCCGTGACCTCGAACAGAGTATGGAAGGGATTACCGCGATCCTGGCGAATATCGGCTTCGCGTTTGCCAACGTGAACCCCGTTCCGCGCGTCGATCGGGAAACGCGGGAAGTGGATCTGACCTTCTTCATCGAGCCTGGCAAGCGGGTCTATGTGCGCCGGATCGGTTTTTCCGGAAACTCCCAGACCAAAGACGAAGTACTGCGTCGAGAAATGCGCCAGTTCGAGGGCGCGTGGTTTTCGCAGCTGGCGCTGGACCGCTCGCGGCAACGACTGCAGCGCTTGGGCTATTTCGAGAACGTCAATTTCGAAACCATCCCGGTGGACGGCAGTGAAGACCAGGTCGATATCGTCGTCAGCGTGGAAGAACAACCCTCGGGGAGCTTCCAGGTCGGCCTCGGCTACTCGCAGTTTCAGGGGATCATCGCGACCATCGCCGTGGAACAGGACAACTTTCTCGGCTCCGGACGTCGGGTCGGCTTCTCCGTCCAGCGCTCAAGCATCCTGACCCAGGCCGGCGTGAGCTATACCAACCCCTACTTCACGGATGATGGCGTGTCGGCCGGTTTCTTCCTGCGCTACAGCGAATTCGACACCCTCGGCCGCTCATCGAACAACATTGCTTCGTTCTCGACCAGCCAGGCCGCGGCCGGCCTGAACTTCGGCTTTCCGGTCACCGAACTGGACTACCTGCGCTTCGGCGCTTCGGCACAGCGCGTGGACGTCAACCTGCCGGGCTTCTTCGGGCCGCCGGCTGACAATCCTGACGCGCCGTTTGAAGAATGGGTACTGCAGATCCCGGCGGATAGACCGCTTGGCATTTCGCTGGACCAGGATGGCGACGGACTGCTGTCTTCGCGGGAGCGGCGTATTACCACCTATCGCATTGACGGCACCTGGTCGCGTGACAGCCGCAACGGGGTTCTGAATCCGACCCGCGGATCACTCAATCGCTTGACCGCAGAGGTCGCATTGCCGGGCAGTTCGCGTGAATTCTTCAAGCTCAGCTATCGCTTCCGCAAGTACTGGCCGATCGGAGATTCCTTTGCTCTGGGGCTGCGTGGCGACTTGTCCTATGGCGACGCGTACGACAATTACGACGACGAGCTCAATATTCAGCCCATCGACCCCGAGATCGCTGAAGGCAACCGCCGCACTTGTCTGCTTGATGAGATCGTGACCTTCGATGCAGGCCTGCCGTTCTATGAGCACTACTACGGTGGCGGTGTTTCGGATATCCGGGGCTTCGATGACAATTCCCTGGGGCCCAAGGATCAATTCTGCCGATCGGTGGGTGGAGACCTCAAGCTGGCCACTGGCCTGGAATTCGCTTTCCCGATTCCCTTTGTCGAATCCAGCGGAACCCGTCTGGCCCTGTTCGTCGACGTCGGAAACGTCTATCGTGACTGGGACAGCTTCGATACTGACCTGCTTCGTGCATCGGCCGGTATCTCATTGACCTGGCGAGCACCGGTAGGACCGATTATCATCAATCTGGCACGACCCATCCGAGAGCTGGACGGCGACGACACGCAAGTCTTGCAGTTCACTTTCGGAAACGTTTTCTAGACACTGGAATGTCACCGACACATGCGCCCATCCGCGACGATGTTGACCGACTGCCGCGGCTCGAAGGCATGCGGCGTGGTCCAGTTCGGCTGGGGCGCAATGCTGCCGATGGTTTTGCTTCTGCTGCTGGGTAGCCCGGGAGCCCAGGCTCAGGACCGCGTTCAGGATAATGGTCAGAACGCCACGCGAATCGGCTTCGTCGACATGGTCAGGCTGTTCGACAACGCACCGCAATTGATCGCAGCGCGTGAAGCACTGGATGAAGAATTCCGCCCTCGCTACGACGCCTTGAGTGCCGACGAAGGTCGGATTGAGGCGCTGACCGCCCGGATGCTGGCCATCAGCGATGCCAACGCCTCATCACGCCAGGACCTGGAGCGCGAAATCCGCAATCTTCGTCGATCCATCGATCGGCGACGCGAAGACCTGAGTCAGGAGATGCGGTTCCGAACGACGGCAGAGAAAAATGCCATTGAAGACACTATTCAGATCGCAATCCGCCAGGTTGCCGAGCAAGGCGGCTTCGATCTGGTGCTGACCGGGCCTGTCGCGTATGCCTCTGATCGCGTGGACATGACCGATCGAATCATTGCGTGGCTGGAGCGGGACTACGCCGGCGATACCAATGCCATGGACAACTTGCCGTGACATCGACCTCGCTGGGGCAACTGGCCGAACGCTTCGGGCTTGAGCTGGATGGCGATCCCGAGCACAGCATTCGCGGCCTGGCCACGCTGACCGGGGCCACAGCCGACACGCTGGGCTTTCTTGCCAACCCGAATTATGTCTCGCAGCTGACCACCACCCAGGCCGGCGCGGTGATCCTCACAAGCCAACATGCAGAGCGCTTTTCAGGCAACAAACTGATCAGCGTGGATCCCTATGTCAGCTGGGCCAGGATCGCAGCGCACCTGCACCCGCCGCCTGCCGCTACGCCCGGCATTCATCCCGGCGCCTGTATCGCTGAGGGCAGCGCCATTGACCCCAGCGCCAGCATTGGCGCCCAGGTCAGCATCGGTTCCGGCTGTCGCATTGGCGCACGTGTTGTCATCGGGCCGGGCTGCGTGATCGAGGACGGCGTGACCCTCGCAGATGATGTCCGACTGGTCGCTCGCGCCTTCATTGGTCGCGACTGTCAGATCGGCCCGCGGGTTCTGGTTCATCCCGGGGTCGTGATTGGTTCAGACGGTTTTGGCCTGGCTTTCGATCGCGATCACTGGATCAAGGTCCCGCAGATCGGACGGGTGATCATCGGGGCCGACTGCGAATTCGGAGCAAATACAACAATCGACCGCGGTGCCATCGAAGACACCGTTCTCGAATAGGATGTTCGCCTCGACAATCAGGTCCAGATCGCCCATAACGTGAGAATCGGCGCGCACACCGCCATTGCCGGTTGTGCCGGCGTGGCCGGCTCTACTCGTATCGGCCGCTACTGCATGATCGCCGGTGCCTGCGGAATCGCCGGGCATCTGGAAATCACCGACAAGGTGGTCATCACGGCCATGAGCACCGTGCTCGAATCCATCCATGAACCGGGCTATTACGGCTCGGGCATTCCGGCTCGCCCCCAGCGCCAGTGGCAACGTTTACTCGTTCGCCTGGCTCAGCTGGATGACTGGGCGCGCCGTCTTCGAAAGCTCGAAAAATTCCCGGCAATTGATGCCACTCATCACAAAGAACCCAAGGTATGAGCGAACAGACCCCTATTGATATCGAGGCTATCCTCAATCTGCTTCCCCACCGCTACCCCTTCCTGCTGGTCGACCGGGTACTGGAATATCATCTGGATGGAACGCCAAGAATCCGCGCACTCAAGAACGTGACCATGAACGAGCCGTTCTTTCAGGGTCACTTCCCGGGCCACCCGGTAATGCCCGGCGTGCTGATCCTGGAAGCGATGGCGCAGGCCGCTGGCTGTCTCGCCCATCTTGCCCGCCAGGCCGAAAACAGTGAAGAACAGCTCTACTACCTGGTCAAGATCGACAAGGCCCGGTTCAATCGGGTGGTGGTCCCGGGTGATCAGCTGATCTTCGAGGTCGAGCAGAAGCGGCTGATGCGCGGCATGGGGCTGTACAAGGCCACCACGCTGGTTGACGGCAAGCCGGTGTCCAGCGCCGAACTCCTTTGCGCTGCCCGATCTGTCAAATGATCCACCCCACCGCCATCATCGAAGACGGCGCGCAGATTGCGCCCGACGTGGAAATCGGACCCTACAGCATCATCGGTGCTCAGGTCGAAATCGGCCCCGGCTGCAAGATCGGACCGCACGTGGTAATCACGGGCCGAACCCGAATGGGCAGCAACAACCGAATCTACCAGTTCGCATCGATTGGTGAAGCGCCTCAGGACAAGAAGTTCGCGGGCGAGGACTCCAGCCTTGAAATCGGCAGCGGCAATACCTTCCGAGAATATGTGACGATCAATCGCGGCACTGCTGACGGCGGTGGCGTGACCCGCCTCGGCGATGACAACTGGCTGATGGCCTATTGCCATATCGCGCACGACTGCCAGGTCGGTTCCAACGTCACCATGGCCAATGGCGCGACTCTGGCCGGGCATGTCGTGGTCGGCAACTGGGTGATTTTCGCAGGCTATTCTGGCGCCCATCAGTTCTGCCGCATCGGCTGTCATGCCTTCCTCGGTATGTACGGCGGCGTCAATCAGGACGTTCCTGCCTATGTCATGGTCTCAGGCCAGCCGCCGCGCCCGCGCGGCATCAATAGCGAAGGCCTGAAACGACGAGGATTCAGTGCCGACGATATCCGCCACATTCGTGATGCCTACCGTACGCTGTACCGCGATGGCCTCAAGCGCGATGACGCCTTGGCGAAACTGCGCGAACGGCTGCCTGAGCAGCCGGCCATCGGCCTGATGATCGAGTCTGCCGAGGCCAGCGAGCGCGGCCTGCTCCGCTAGTGCGACTGGTCTTGTCAGCAGGCGAGGCCTCTGGCGACCAGATCGCCGCGGATCTGGCCCGCGCACTGAAAGAACAACACCCTGATCTAGAGCTGGCCGGCCTGGCCGGTCCGGAAATGCAGGCTGCCGGCGTCGAACCCTGGTTCGATATGGATCAGCTCAACGTCATGGGCCTGAGCGAGGTGCTTCGCCATCTGCCTCGCCTGTTTCAACTCCGCCGAGCCTTCCGCCAGCGCGTCATCGACTGGCGCGCGGATGCCTTCATCGGAATCGACGCCCCGGATTTCAATCTGGGCCTGGCACGCCAGCTCAAGCGGGAAGGCGTGACCACCATGCACTACGTCTCGCCCTCGGTCTGGGCCTGGCGCGCCGGCCGGATTCCGAAAATCGCACGCTCTCTGGACCTGCTGCTGACGCTCTACCCCTTCGAGCCGGCGCTGTATCGACCGCACGGTCTGCGCGCGGAATTCGTCGGCCATCACCTGGCTGATCGTCTCGCCCGAGAACCTGATCGGGAGGCGGCCCGCAAGACGCTGGGACTGAATCCGCAACAGACCGTGATCGCGCTGCTCCCCGGCAGCCGGTCTGGCGAACTCGGCCGCCACGCCGAGCTGCTCGCCAGGACCGCAGCAGAACTGCGCCGCGACTATCCTGATGCCGTGCTCCTGGTCCTGCTCGCGCGGGAACAGGACCGGACGCTGCTTGGAGCACAATCAGGGGCCATGTTCGATCAGGCCGGCGTGCGCTGGTGTGCAGGTCAGACTCGATCGGGCTTGCGCGCCGCCGATGTTGCGCTCGCGGCCTCAGGCACGGTCACGCTTGAAGCCTTTCTGCTGGGCTGCCCGCTGGTGGTGTTCTATCGCCTGGCACCCAGCACCTACTGGCTGGCTCGAAGCCTTCGTCTGGTCAAGAGCCAGCACGTCGCCTTACCCAATATTCTGACCCGCCAATCACTGGTCCCCGAATGCCTGCAGGATGCAGCAAACCCGGAAAATCTGCGCCGTGAAACCGGGCGCTGGCTGACCCACGCCGATCGCATCAGCCACTACCGAGAACTATCGAAGGAATGGGGCCGTCGACTGGCCACGGGCGCTGGCGACCGGGCGGCCAGGGCGATTCTGGAACATCTCAAACGATGAGCAAGCAGATTCGACTAGCCGGCGTCGATGAGGCCGGGCGCGGCCCCCTGGCCGGGCCGGTGGTCGCCGCTGCCGTGATTCTTGATCCCGCCCGTCCGATCGTCGGACTTGCAGACTCCAAGAAACTGAGCGCACGCCAGCGCGACGCCCTGGCGATCGAAATCAGACAACATGCTCTGGCGATCGGGATTGGCGTCGCCGAGCCCGAGCTGATCGACCGAATCAACATCCTTCAGGCCACGCTGACCGCCATGCGCTGGGCGGTGGAACAACTCGAGCCCAGCGCAGACGAAGCGCTGATCGACGGTAATCAATTACCAAAACTGAGTATCCCTGCGCAGACCCTGGTCGGCGGTGATGGCATTGACCCCGCAATTTCGGCGGCCAGCATCATCGCCAAAACTCACCGCGATGCGCTGATGGTGACCCTGGATGAGGTCCACCCCGGCTACGGCTTTGCCAGGCACAAGGGCTATCCGACAGCCGCACACCTCGAAGCACTCGAGCGCCTGGGCCCCTGCCCGGCCCACCGCCAGTCCTTCCGGCCGGTAAGTCAGGCCACGTTGTTCTAGGAAAACAACATTCGGAAAGCAGTGTTCGGAAAGCGCAAGCAAGCTGCCACCTCGCCTTCTCGATCGCCGGGTTCAGCCCAGTGGCCAGATTTGCACTCGATCACACTTTCACCTATATTTCACGACGGCCATCGCGCAAGCTCCGGGGATAAAGAGAGCGGCGATTGGCCTCTAGAGGGGAACACCCACGCTAGAAATATAAAGAGGAGAACACCAATCATGTTTCGACTTGCAAGGGCCTTGTGCCTTCTTGTCATGCTGTCTATCTTCGGGTCCGCCTCGGCGGCGACCGGCGTCGCTTTCGTCCACGGCACCGGAAACCAGACCGATGCCCTGAACGACTACTGGACCTCGGACATGGTCAACTCAGTCCGTCAAGGCCTATCCGAACCAGTCAATTTCGTGGTCATCAACTGCGAATTCGAACGTTATATGTGGGATTCACGCGCCTCGGGGTGCCTGGCGACCCAGCTCTATGATTTCATCAACGCCCGCGGCATCACCGACCTGGTGGTGCTGACCCACTCCAACGGCGGCAACGTGATGCGCTGGATCCTGTCCAACCCGACCTGGGACAGCCGCTATCCAACGATCATCCAGGCCACCCGCTGGGTCAACGCCCTTGCGCCCTCATCCCTGGGCACGCCGCTGGCCGACGCGGTCATGGCCGGCAACGTTTTCGAGGCGTCGCTGGGCTGGTTGCTCGGTTATCAGAATGACGCGGTTCGGATGCAGCAGACCAGCTGGATGCAGTACTACAACAGCACCTGGCTGCTGGGAACGGCCGGTCGTCCAGCGCTGCCCAAAGGCTTCTGGAATGTGGTCGGCAGCGACGTGCCTGCTGCGGTCTGGAACGGCGCAGCTTACTGCGGTGGGTATCAGTTTCAAGTCGGTCTAGCGGTCACCAAATGGTGGCTGGATTCCTGTTCGGACGGGTTCCTGGAGTGCGCCAGCCAGCGCGGTGCAGGTTCACTCTGGTTCATCGACGAGCAGCGCACCAATCGCGGCCGCAATCTCTCTCACCACCAGAGCCGCCGGGATTGTCACAATCTCGACGTGATTCTGCGCAACGACCTGTAATGGGAGGCAACATGAAACTGATCAAGACACTGACAGCAACGAGCCTCCTGGCACTGTCCACCCTGGCCTCGGCCCAGGTGGTCTGGCTGCCAACGAGCGATAGCGACCTTCAGGCCCAGGCGCTGGAGCAGAGTGCACGCAATCTACCCGCCAGCCTGCATCAGGAACAGGCACCGGTCAGCATGGCCTGGAGCCCGACCCAGGCCCTGCAGGGACGACCATTCAGCTCGACGCTGACGGCAGAAGAACTCACTGGCCCGCACGCCAGAAGCCAGGGCTACTGGATGGACGTCACCGGCGCACAGCTGGCCGCCGGCGTTGCGCTTCCGATATCTGCACCCGGCGCCGTGATTCGCATCTCTGCGCTGGAATCCGGCAGCCAGACCCTGCTCGACCAACAATCACTGCAGCTGGCGATGAATGGTCGCGCCCTGACAGCGGATTTTGGACCGCAAACCATGGCCACCGGATCCCAGATGCGCAGCCAGGGGATGCGCGTCCCGACCGACAGCCTGGCATTCCGTCTGGGTCGTGATAGCTCGGCGGGCAGCTTGACGGTGAACCATGCCGGTCTGCCACCCGATCGGGCGCTGGTCATCCACGTGCACGAGCCCAACAGCGAATGGGTGGCTGAGCTGAGTCTTCCGCGTGCCAATGTGCTGAGTGGCGAAACGCTGGACTTCGATCTTCGAATCGGAAACTCGCGCCAGACGCTTCAAACCCGTTCGGTTCAGGCGGTTCTTGTGAGCCCGGACGCCAGCCAGAGCTGGGCGATGGCACCGTCACGCCAGGGTCAGCTCACACTGACAGCAGCACCCCTGGCTGCACGCTCACAGCCCGGGGCCGGCTTGTACGAGGCACATGTCTACGCTGAAGCACAGATCAACGGCATCACCGTTCGTCGTGATCTGACCCTGGCGCTCAACATTGCACCCGCCATCGCTCGCTTCAATGGACAAGTCAACCTGTCACGCTCAGCCGGTGTCAGTCTGGACCTGGGTATCGATGCGGTCGCCGCTGGTCGTTATCAGGTCAACGCTGAGCTGATGGGCACGAACAAGTCGGGCCAGCTCCAGACCATCGCGGTGGTTCAGTCTGCGGCCGTTCTGGGTGCACGTGGCGGCAATATCCGACTCGACATCGATCAGGAGCTGCTCAATGCCAGCGGCCTGGGAGCACCATTTGAAGTTCACAATCTGATGCTGCTGGATCAGGGCCGGATGTACCTTCTGGAGCAACGCGAGCGAGCTCTGCGTATCGCGCGCTGATCTTTACCCGGCTTGAATTGCCAATGACAACCGACGGCCTGCGGGCCGTCGGTTTTTTTGTGCAGGGAAAAGGGTAATAACCTAAACCGCCAGTGAGCATTGCCGCGTGCTTGCAATCAGCCGGTGGTAAATCGGGTCGGCGTCTGACTGGCTTCCGGCTCCAAGGCAATGACCTGATCCACGCGGGCCGCAGCCGGGCCCTTCTGGAGCCATTCTTCAAGCTCGTCCAGGGCCCGTGGAGTTCCGCAGGCCAGAACATCGACCGAACGATCGGCAAGATTGATAGCGTGGCCGGTCAGATCCAGCCGTTCGGCCTGTTTGCGAGTCGAGGAGCGGAAGAACACGCCCTGGACGCGACCCTCGACTCGCCAGCGACGAAACTCAGCCATTCTCCGCGATCCAGTCACTGATCATGACGCTGGTCACAGGACCGATCCAGGTGTTGACCAGCTCACCCTCGGGATCGATCAGGTAGGTCGTGGGCAGGGCGCGTGGCGCGCCGAAATCAGCCGGCGGATTGTATACATCGACCAGCAGAATCGGATAAGTGGCCGGATAGTCGATCAGGAACTCACGAAAAACCTCGACCTCGGTTTCCTCGAAAGCCAGACCCAGAACCGTCAGGTCCGATCTCGAGTCGTGCAGTTGGGACAGGTCTGGAATCTCCTTCCGGCAAGGCGCACACCAGGTGGCCCAGTAGTTGATCACCACCCAGTCACCGCGATAGTCAGACAGCGCATGATCCTTGCCATCCAGGTCCGGCAGACTGAACGACACGTTCGCCAGGGCCGAGCCGGCGGCCAGACATAGCAGCAACAGGAATTTGTTCATTGCTTATCCTCGAGTTGGAATTGCAGCAGCGATTTCACCGAATGCTGCATCATGCCATGGGCCTGGTGATCAAGCAGTTTCAGCTTTTCGATCAGGGCCCGGTCCCAGTAGCTGTCGACCGGCAGTTCCGCCAGCTCGCCGAGCGGGAGTATGAAGGGCCCCGCGCGGTAGACGTCACCCAGCGTAAGTTCTCCCAGATCTGCCGACAGCAGCCAGTCGCCGTCATCGTCAAGATGGATCACCCTGGCCTCGTGCAGCAGCTCGAGAAGCCGAGCGATCTGCGTTTCACTGGCGCTGGGCTCGCGATAACTCAGGCGCTTGCTGGATAAGGACTCTCCACGTCGCTGGGCCTGCCAGAAATGGCCCAGCAGCCTGAAAACCAGCAAGAACTCATGGCGCTGATTGAAGTGTCGGTCGACGTGCTGATAATTGAAGGTGGTCAGGGCAGCAGCAAGACTGGCACCGAGCAGCACCACCACCCACGACACGTAGATCCAGACCAGAAAAATCGGGACCGCGGCCAGCGCGCCATAGAGGCGTTCATAGGTCGGGAACTGGGTTACGTAGAACACGAAACCGCGCTTGGCGGCCTCGAACAGAATGGCCGAAACCAGAGCGCCTGCCAGGGCATGATGGATACGTACTCGACGGTTTGGCACGACCAGGAAGACCAGCGCAAATCCGATCAAGGCGACGAAGAACGGCGTGGCGTTGAGGATGAAGGCTTCGACCACCCCACGCACCGCCTCGGGAGCGAGCAGCGGCAACGCCGCCAGATAGGAGGTCAGGGCCAGACTGGCGCCCATGAGCATCGGGCCCAGCGTCAACACGGCCCAGTAGGTCACCACACGCGAGGTCACCCGACGGGCGCTGGTCACCCGCCAGATACGGTTGAAGCTTTTCTCGATCGTGGCCATCAACAGGATCGCGGTGACGATGAGAAAGAGCGTACCGGCCCCGGTCAGCCCTGCGGTTCGGCCGACGAATTCCTGCAGATAGAGCTGAATCTGATCGCCGGCTGCGGGCACGAAATTCTCGAAGATGTAGCTTTCGATGTCGTTTGCCCATCGGTCGAAAACGGGAAAGGCCGAGACCACGCCGAACATCACCGCCAGCAGCGGCACCAGTGCCAGCAAGCTGGTAAAACTCAAGGCGCCCGCAGACTCGAAGCTGCGGTCGAATCGGAACTGCTGCCACAGGTGGCGCGAAAAGGCCCGCAGCCAGGCCAGATCAGTCAGCGCAGCAAGCGGCGTCAGCGGCTCGGGCGCGCGCTGTTTTGACGGCAAGGCGTTACACTCCATCGGGTTGCTTTCAGCCGCTGCGGAATCCTTCATGACCGTCACCATTTATCACAATCCACGCTGTTCAAAGAGTCGCCAGACGCTGGCCCTGATCGAGGATCGAGGAATCAAACCCGAGATCAATCGCTATCAGGACAATCCACCATCAAACCAAGAGCTCAAGCGTATCATCGGGATGCTCGGCGGTTCAGTACATGATCTGATTCGAAGCGACGAGCGTGACTACGCCGAACTGGGTCTGAGCCCGGATCACGACGATGACACGCTGCTGACGGCCATGACCAGGCATCCACGACTGATTCAACGCCCGATCGTGATCGTCGAGGGTCAGGCCCGGATCGGCCGGCCACCGGAACAGATACGGGATATCCTGCCATGACGCGCGTCCTGATCGTCTGTCATTCGGTGCACGGCAACACGCTGGCGATGGCAAGAGAAATTGCGCGCGGGGTCGAAGAAGTCGACGGGTCCGAAGCCCTGCTGCGCGCGGTCGAGCCGATCACCTCAGCACTGGACCCTGTCGAAAGCGCGCTGCCCGAAACGGGCCCCTCTCTGGTCGACAAGCAGGATCTGTCCGATTGCGACGCTTTGATCCTGGGCAGCCCGACGCGCTTTGGCAACATGGCCTCGGCCGTGAAGCACTTCCTCGACGGCACGGCCAGCGAGTGGTTCTCCGGCGCCTTGATCGGCAAGCCCGCAGGGGTATTCACCTCCACCGCTTCCATGCATGGTGGTCAGGAAGCAACCCTGCTGAGCATGATGGTGCCCCTGATGCATCACGGCATGATCATGGTCGGCCTGCCCTACAGCGAACCGGCCCTGACGCGCACTCAAGGCGGCGGCACACCGTACGGTCCGAGCCACGTTTCAGGTCCCGACAGTGACCGGCCAATGGATGATGATGAGCGTCATCTGTGTCGAGTACTGGGACGCCGAGTGACTGATATTGCGAGGCGCCTGAAATGATCTCGCTCAAGTGGTGCAAATGGAGTCTGCTCGGGCTGATCATCCTGCAGCCGCTGTGGTTCGTCTATTGGAGCCCGCCTGAGGCCTTGCCGCTGCACTTCGTGCTGTTGGTCACCCTGATCCCGCTGCTGCTGGTCTTCCCGGGCAGCTGGAAACTGAAGCCGCGCAGTCTGGTCATCGCCGGCACGCTGCTGATGGCGTATTTCTCGATCGGCGTGATGGAAGCCTGGGCCAGCCCCGAGGATGTCTGGCCGGGTTCTATTCAGGCGCTGCTCTGCGTCGCGTTCTTCATGGGTCTGGCGACGATTCGACGGGCGCCAGCCAGCTCCGACTGAGCCGGCGCAGGTCGGCGAGACGTTCAGCGGCAAAATCAAGCTCGGGTGAGACCTGGCCGGATTCACGCAGGTCCGTAGGCAGGCTCATCCAGCGCTCGCGCAATCGAGCCAGGCGTTCCCGGCCCAGATCAGCCGCATCACGCAGTGCCATTTCACTGTCGGCCAGCTGGCGCACGCGGTCTCGATTGAGCAGGCCGCCCTCGCCGGTCAGGGCGGCGCGTATGATCTGCTCGTGGCGAATCACGCGAGGGTAGTGAATTTCGAGTACGCGTCGTAACAAGGCCGTGTTTTCGGCCACTGCAGCCATCGCCATGCTCAGCGGATCGGGCGTGGTCTGCGCTGGATTGAGTCGGCTCAGGAGGCGACTGGCCAGCTGGCGCTCGCGCTGGTGGACAAGACGATCAAGCTCGGCTTCGACCTCGACGGCAAGCTCCAACCCATCGCTGACTGCAATTTTCTCCACGCGTTCGCCGGTCACGAACCAGTCTCGCCATTCCGCGCCCTGATCCCAGTTGGCCAGGAGTTCAGCTTCAGCACTCGTCGGCTGGCTGACGAAGTAGGTCAGGCGGTCTGGCACCAGCCCGATATGGTGTTCGGGAAGTTGACTGGCAATCGGCTGCCCGGCGATGGCATCCGGACACTCCATTTCCAGCACTTCCGGCGCCGACGAAGCAAACAGATAATGCCGGGGCTGATCTGCACGCAGCCGCTGCCGGAAGACGATCTCGGTCTGTCCGGCGCGCTCGAAGGTTCCGAGTAGATCAAAACTCAGGAGACCATCGTAATTGGCAACACGAGGATCGTTACTGCGCGTAGGCCGTGTCCGGCGATCTTCCCAGCGAATGTCCTGGTAGCAGAGGTCCAGCTGCCCGATCTTCAGTTGATCAGCGAGCAGGAAGGCGTTGGGAAACTCACTCAGCAGTGCGCGACTGACCGGCAGCTCGGTACGCACGCCGCAGACGTTGGCGTCCGGACACGGCCCGATGGTCAAACCTTCAGGACGATAGCTGGTGAGCTGTGCGGCATCACTATCGAGATCGATATCGGCCAGTGGTCGCGTGGCCTCGGCGTAGAAGGCATCATCGGCCGCCTGCACGGCCTGCTCAAGCTCGTTCAGTGCCTGCGCATGCCGATTGATCAGACGCAGCACCGGATCCTGACGCTCGCTGCCCAGGCCCGACAGGCAATCGATGAACAGGATCGAGGCCTCTCTCTGGGCCGCCGCCTGACGCTCGAAGGCATCAACCGCATCGCGCCAGCGGGGTGAGTCGAAAAACACCGGGCGTTGCGCCACCCAGCGACTCAGGTAGTGCGCAAGCAGCGACCATTCCAGCGGATTCTGCCAGTCGGGTGGCGAGCAGCTGGCGCCCAGCAGCCAGTTGAGGTGGCCATCGAGATAAGCTACCCGCTGCCAGCTCACCAGGCTCATTTCCCGGCGTAGAAAGACGTCGGAAAACGGGCCGCTGTCGTCGCCAACCAGCTCGACCCGCCCCAGAGCATCGCCCATTTGACTGACCAGCAACTCGAGGCAATCCTCATACACCGAGCGCGGCAATGGCCCGATCAAGGTGGGCTCGACAGCGCAGGATGCCACGACCGAGCGAATGTCATCTCGAACGGGCTGATCCAGATAAAACTCGGCGTCGTCTGCAAACAGCGCCAGGCGAGCATAGGCATCCCCTAACAGGCTGAGTGCCGCAGCAGGGTCAGCGCTCGCTGCTTCAAGCTCGACCGCAGCATCCTCCAATAAAGCCAGGACGACCGGCAGGTCGGTATCAATCTGGCGAAGTTCGCGACCCGGATCGCTGCTGAAACCCTCGATCATCACCCGGATATCTGCAGCAAGACTCTGCGGCTCCAGGAGCGCCGCAGTCTCTGCCAGCGCATGCAAGAGTTCCCAAAGGGCGGCCAGCCGCTGATGGTCTGACCAGGCCATTTCCACTTCATCCAGAACGATGGCAATCAAGATTCGACGCGCGTCCTCAGGCTGCGTGCTTTCACTCCACTCAAGCACCCTGGCAGCCTGCCGTCTGGCGGCGTCCGAGGGCTCGGGAGGCTCGAGCGGCTGGTCCGCTTGAATGCCCCCCCCGGCCGCATTGCCGGCAGCGTCTGAAATCGTCGCGGTCGCCGCAACTGGCACCGATGGATCTGTCCTGGCCGAGGCCTGTGCATCAATCTCAGCCAGCTCGGTTTCCGGATGCTCGAGCGGCGAATCCCCGTGCAGCTCTGCTTGAAGCACGGGCGGCGTCATCAATCGCTGCCAGTAGGCCTCGATCTGCGCGTCGATATCGACGGCGGTTTCCACAGGCGGTTCGCCCTGACCCTCTGCTTGCGTTTCCGGACCGCCCGATGCTTCATCTGCAGGGTCTGGCGCACTGGCATCCACCAGGCGCTGACGAAGTCGGGACCAGATCTCAGGCGCATGAAACGCCATCAGATGCTGCATGCGCGCAAGCCGGCCAGCCTGACGTTCTGGTCGCAGCAGACTGACCAGATCCTCGGTGTCGGGAAGGGCGAGCTCAAGGCTTTCAACCCGCAGGTCGAGATCACGAGACTGCATCAGCCAGGCGAACAATCCGTCTGCCAGGGGCGCCTGGTTGGCCGGAACACGCTCTGCAGCCGCGATCAGGGCCAGCCGGTTTGCCTCGACTCGATCCTGCCAATAACGGCTGTCTCCCGATTCGCTTTCCAGCCAGATCGCGAGCGCCAGCGTCGCTTCACGTGCAGTGTCTCTTGTGGTCGCATCCCAGTGCCATGCGAGTTGCTGTTCTGACAGCGCAGCCCAGGCCGGGTTGACGGCCCACACCAACAGCAGGGCTGTGGCAAGTTTCTGAGTCGATCGGATCATGCCGCTATACTACCGCGCCAACCCAGGCTGGAGTGCCGACCGTGAACAAACTCGACATCCTCACCACCGGCGGTACGATCGACAAGATCTATTACGATGACAAATCGGACTACCAGATCGGGCAACCGGAAATCGGCCGTATCCTGCGCGCGATGAACGTCGCCTTCGATTGGGAAATCCGCGCGCTGATGCGCAAGGATTCGCTCCACCTGGGGGATAAGGATCGCGCCTTGATCCGAGAGGCCATCATGAGCAGCCCGGATCGTCATTTCCTGATCACGCATGGCACGGACACGATGGTCGAAACGGCCGCCGCGCTCGGCGATGTCGGCGACCGTGTGATCGTGATGACCGGGGCGCTGAATCCGGCCCGCTTCATCGACTCCGACGCCGTGTTCAACATCGGCTGCGCCGTCGCGGCCGTGCAATGCCTCCCGGCCGGGATCTGGATCGCAATGAACGGGCGAATCTGGGATCCGGCAAAGGTCCGCAAGAACCGCGCCGAGAATCGCTTCGAAGCCGTCGAATAACCCCCGAAATCAGCAGCGCAAATGGGCCGCTCGATCGTCAGAATTTTATCCGGCCGACCACGCTAGACTCGAATCTTGCCGCCACGAACGAACGGCGGCTTGACCACCCGGGCCTCCAGGCGTCGTCCGCGCAGCTCGACCTCTACGTTCTCGAATTCACCTGCCGGGATGCGCGCCATCGCCACCGGACAGCCCATCGTCGGACCGAAGCCTCCGCTGGTGACGACACCCTCGCCGTGGGGCTTGGTACCACGGGTTCCGGTTCGGGGAATGCCCCCGCGACCCAGCACCAGGCCAATCAGCGCCTTCTCGACGCTGGCCCTGCGCTTTCTGTGCTTCGAGCGCTCCGCGGCCAGATGAAGTTGCGATCGGCGGGCTCGAAGGCCACGGTCCAGGCCAGGTTGGACTCCAGCGGCCTGGTCTCGGTGTCCATGTCCTGGCCGTACAGGTTCAGGCCCGCCTCGAGACGCAGCGAATCGCGCGCCCCCAGGCCGCACGGCACGACGCCGGCGTCGATCAGGGTGGAAGAAGGCGACGGCGGCCAGCGCGTTCGGCAGAACGATCTCGCAGCCGTCCTCGCCGGTGTAGCCGGTTCGGGCAATGAACAAATCGCCATGCGCCATCGACGCGGAACGGCTTGAGGTCATTCAGGGCCGGGACGTTGAGCATTCGGTGACGATGGACCGCGCCGCCGGCCCCTGCACCGCCACCATGGCAAGGTCATCGCGCTCGGTCAGGGTGAGGTCGTAGGGCGCCAGGCCGATCGCGCATCCAGGCCAGGTCGGCCTCGCGGGTGGCGGCATTGACGACGAGCCGGTAGAAATCGTCTTCGATGCGGTAGGTGATCAGGTCGTCGATGATGCCGCCGTCGTCGTTCAGCATGCAGCCATAGATCGCCTGCCCGGGCTCGCGGATCTTGTCGACGTCGTTGGCCAGGAGCTGCCGCAAGCCGTCGCGAGCACCGGTGCCTTCGAGATCGACCACGGTCATGTGCGAGACGTCGAACAGTCCGGACTTTTTACGCACGGCCTGGTGTTCCTCGACCAGCGATCCGTAGCGAATCGGCAGCGTCCAGCCGGCGAATTCGACCATGCTTGACCGCCGGCGGCCTCATGGGCATCGAACAGGGGTGTCTTGCGGCTCATCGGGGCCTCGCTCGAGAATTGGGGAAACAGCAGGCGAATTCTAGCGGCCGCGCGTCGCTTGAAGCGGAAAAGCATGCCCGGGCCCGACGACCGACGCGCTCGGCTATCGCCTGGACTTGCCCAGGCCGCGCATCAGCACGAACAGCAGGAATCGCACCCAGGGTCACCAGCACCAGCGCCGGCATCGCCGCCCGCTCCCACTGGGCCTCGGCGGTCAGTTCGTAGATCCGGACGGCCAGCGTGTCCCAGCCGAAGGGACGGAGCATCAGCGTGGCCGGCATTTCCTTGGCGATCTCGACCATGGCCAGCAGGAACGCGGTAATCAAGCCCGGGCGGAGCAGCGGCAGCATCACATTGAGAAAGCGATCGAAGCGCGAGGCCCCGAGGCTGCGCGCACAGTCGAACAGCTCCGGGCGGATCCGCGCGGCCACGGCTTCCAGCGGCCCCCAGGCCACTCGAACGAAGCGCACCAGGTAGGCCAGATGATCAGGCCAGCAGGCCGCCGGCCAGTGCGGTCCCGAACACGCGGTCGAAGCCGGTCAGCGCCAGCATCAGGGCCACCGCCAGGACCGTACCGGGAATCGCATAGCCGCTTGCGGCCAACTCGCTCCAGAGCGCGACGCGACGCGGTGCGCGGTAGCCGGCCAGCAGCATCACCAGGCCACCGGCGACCACCGCCGTCGCCCCCAAGGCAGCCAGGATCAGGGTATTGCCGATCAACTCGATCATGCGCGGTCGGCGCTCAACTCGCCGAAGGACGGCACGGCCCAGACCAGCAGCTGGATCAGCGGAATGACGACGCCGAGCAGCAGGACCAGCAGCTGGGCACCGGTCGCCAGGCCCGGCGCGCACCCGCGCAGGACGATCCGGTTGGGCACGGTCCGTCGTTCGGCCTGGCGAACTCGCGCCGAGCGCGTGGCGCGTTCGGCAAACACCAGCGTCAGCAGGAACAGCATCAGCAACGAAGCGAGTTGCGTCGCGGCCCGAAGATCGAACAGGCCGAGCCAGGTCCGGTAGATCGCGGTGGTGAAGGTATCGAACCCATAGATCGCAACGGCGCCGAAATCGGCCAGCGTTTCCATCAGCGCCAGGGCCAGGCCGGCGACGATCGCCGGACGGGCCGACGGCAGGCTGACCGTCAGGAAGACGCGGAGCGGACTCGCACCCAGGCTCCGCCCCGCCTCGAAGGCCACCAGCCCGCCGGCGCTGAACGACGCGCGGGCCAGCAGGTAGACGTAGGGATACAGCGCGAGAATCAGGATCGGCAGCACGCCGAACGGGCCGGACAGTTCCTCGACCCAGCCCGGCGTCGCGCCCAAGCCCTCACGCGAGCGAGGTCTGCAGCGGTCCGGCAAAATCCAGCAGGCCCAGGTAGATGAACGCCAGCACGTAGGTCGGAAAGGCCAACGGCAGGATCAACAGCGGATCCAGCCAGCGCCGCAGCGGATAGTCGCAGCAGGCCGAAAGCCAGGCCAGGCCGACGCCGATCAGCAGCACGCCGGTGCCGACGACGACCATCAGCAGCAGGCTGTGGCCGATCAATCGCGGCAGCAGGTAGGTACCGAGGTGCGACCAGATGTCGGCATCGACCGAGGTCCAGCTGAACACCAGCATCAGCAACGGCAGTGCAACCAGCGCCAGTAGCGGCGCCAGCAGCAGGGCACGTCCACGCCCGAAGCGCGTTCGTCGTCCGATGCTTCGGCCCGGCGGCAGGTCCGCCGGTGCCAGTACCGAGGTCCCGGGTTCGCTCAATTCGCGTCCGACCTCAGCGCCAGCCGGCGCGGTCCATCAGGCGCACGGCCTCGGCCTGGCGCTGTCCGGCGACCTTCAGGTTCGTCGAATCGGGCTCGAAATCGCCCCAGGCCGCCACGATCGGATCCAGCGGGACGTTGTCGACGACCGGGAACTCGAAGTTCGAGGCCGCAATCATCTGCTGGGCTTCATCGCCGGCCATCCATTCGATCAGGGCCTGGGCGGCGGCGGCCTCCGGTGCATGCCGGACCACACCGGCGCCGGAGATGTTGATGTGCACGCCTCCGGCCCCTTGATTGGCCCAGAACAGCTCGACCGGATAGTCCGGATCGTCCTGGATCAGCCGCCCGAGGTAGTAGGTATTGACCAGCCCGACATCACACTGCCCCGCGGCAACCGCTTCGATCAAGCGGGTGTCGGACGAAAACGGATCGGTGGCCAGGTTGTCCACCCAACTGCGGACGACGGCTTCCGTTTCGGCGTCGCCCAGACGCTCGATCATCATCGCCACCAGCGACTGGTTGTAGACCTTGCGCGACGTGCGCAGGCACAGACGGCCTTCCCATTCCGGCGCACCCAGGGCGGCGTAGGTCGAGAGCTCGCTCGGGTCGACGCGGTCGGGGTGATAGACCAGCGTGCGCGCGCGGATCGAAAGCCCGAACCACAGGTCGTCGGGATCGCGCAGCGCGTCGGGAATCCGCTCATCCAGCAGGTCCGAATCGACCGGCTGGAGCAGTCCGCGCTCGGCGGCGTGCCAGAGGTTGCCGGCATCGACGGTGATGAACAGGCTGGCCGGCGTGCGATCGGCTTCAGCGGCCAGCCGTTCGATCAGCGCGGCTTCGCTGTCGTTGATGTAGTCGATCTCGATGCCGGTTTCTGCGGTGTAGCGCTCGAACAGGGGTTCGATCAGGTGCGGCTGGCGCGAGGTGTAGACCACTACTGTAGGTGTCGGCTTGACCTCATCGGTCGCATTTGAAGGTGCATTGACAGAATCGGACTGTTGGCCGCAGGCGGCCAAGGAAAGCGCAACGATCAGCGCAAGTAGAAATTTCATGGAAACCACTGGAATCGCGTAACAAAACAGTCCGCATTTTAACGCGAATGATTTGCATTATCAAGATACCGGCAATCCATTGGATCGCCTGTATCAGGTTCATCTCATGCCCTAATTCTGCTCGAACCGGTCGCTGAACACGCTGTTGTTCTGGCGCTCAGCCGGTGACGGCACGGTGACAAGGAAATCTCCCGCCACATGAGTTGGCAGCGGTTGCTCACGTGAAGTGAACGGTATGAGCACCACTTCCGACTGCGCGGCTGGCGCCTGGTTGACCGTGACCTCAAAGTTGTACAAGGTGAACCAGGGCAGCTTCTGACCCGCAGGAGCCCGGAACCGGACAGCATCGCTTTCGATGTTTGTCGTCCAGGGCGTTGTCATCACGTCTTGCGGGCCACCCATGTAGGTCGATGACACCACCGCGCCCGGCGGCAGCGGGACCTCGAATTCCTGGAACCCCTGATCGAAATCGAAGTTCATGACCGCGTAGCTATAGAGGAAATCGCCGTTGCCCAGGTCTTCGACCTTGGCCAGGATGCGAAAGTGACCCGATGGCAGATTGTCGGGGTAGGTCGCGCCCGGCGTCGGCCCGTCTATGGTCACGCTGACATGGGCTTCGTTGGAGGCAACTGCCGGGAACGCCACCCATTCGGTCAATGGCGTGTCACGCGTGAATGGCCCCAGGGGACCAAACGACCAGCCACTACCGACAGGTAGGGCGAAATGGAGTGGTAACCCATGGAGTTCCAGATATTGATGTCGTCCATGACCACATACCAGGCATCGAGAAAGTAATCCGCGCCGGGCGTTTGCATATCCGCCTCGTCGATCATCAGGCGGTTCTCGAAACTGCTCGCGTTGTTGGTTTGCGATCCCGTACCGCCAGGATCAAAAAACGATCCCACCGAGTAGAAGAGGCCATCGCCGGCCAGAATGTCTTCTCGCGGGCCCTGGTTGGAATTCGAGTCGTTCGTGCCCGAACTGTAGACGTCCTCGCAGCCTGGCCAGAGTACGTTGTTGCTTCCGCAGTTGATCGTGCAGCCGAAATTCAGGGTCAGAAACGCATGCTTGACACCCGAAGCCCCCAGCTGCTCGATACGCCCATCGTGAATCCGATACATGTTCCAGACCAGGAACGGGTGCTGATCCGCGGATCGAAGGGGTAGAGTCCGAGCTGACTGAACTTCGGAATCCAGACGGCGTCGCCAAAACCAACGCTCTTGAGCGTAGCCGACGGCGCGACTTTCACTCGTCCCGAAGCACTCTCGCGGCCCTGGTAGGCAACGGTTGCCAGGGTCACCATCTCGACATCGACCAGATGCTCTGGACGGCCTGCTGGGCGGGTGGCATTGTCCTGAGGCCAGAACGGTCGACCCGTGCAGCTCAGGCCACCTCGATCGGGCGAGGTTCTGGCCAGGCTGGCACCAACCGGAATGTCCAGCGAGAGATCCAGCCACATCTGACCCAGCGGCATGCCGGCAAGCTCCGGCAGACCCAGTTGACCAGCCAGCCAGTCTGAACCACGAACATCGGCATTGTGCAGCGTCAACAGCTGGCGCTCGAGATTGATCAACGCGTGTATATGGGTAATGGTTGCCAGGTGGTTGCCCTGCGCGTCGAGAATCTGGAGTTGCGCGCTCTTGTTCTCTTCCGACGGAAGCAGCGTGAGTTTGCGGAAATCTGCCACGCGATCGCCGCGACGAATCACCAGATCAGAAGCGATCGAGAGCTGGCCACCATTGAAGGCTTCGAAGTTGCCGTATGGCACCCAGGCCCACAGACGATCATTGCCGACCTGAACGGCCGTCGTCATCCGCTCGTTGCGCACGCGCGAGCCATCGACCACCTCGATGCCGAAATCCTGAAGATAATCGCCACGCAGTTCTATACGGGCCTGCCCGGATCCCGCCGGCCACGCCGTCGAGGGCGACGTGTCCCAGGGCAACTCGTCGGCCATCAGGACTTGAGACCAGAGCAGGGACAACACGACCGTGCCGAAGATGATTGAACGCATGGGGTTTTCTCTCAGATTCAGTTTCTTATGATCGGAATCATACCCAAAGGCCGTTGGCAAAGCGAGAGCGGCCCGGGACGATCCATTGGCAGGACGGCAAAAGCTCGCATCCGCTCAGATCGAGACTTCAAGTCGACGCCAGACCGCCCGTCACCTGTTCAGGCGCTGGGCCAGTCCTATCGCACCCGCTATGCGTTGACCGGACTCTTGGCGAATCGTGGTCATGGTCCAGCGCGGCGACGCAAAGCCATTGGCGAGCAGTATCTGATCCACCGCGTCAGGATGATGTTGAAACCGCCCAGTAGCCGGATTGAGCAGGCAGGGCTCGGACTCACTCAGTTCGATCGAGAACGAAAACCAGCCTTCTGGCCGCAGCCGGTTCGAAAGATGACGCGCAAATTCGGCCAGATCACCAATGTATACGAGCACATCGGCGGCCAGAATCGTGGTCCATTGCTGCGCCTGACGGCCTAGAAAATGAACGATCTCTTCGCGATGCAGCTTGCGATAGCGCCCCCGCTGTTCAGCGAGCCGAAGCATCTTCGGCGACAGATCGACGCCATCCATGGCCGCGAATCGATCCGCCAGCGCCTCAGCCATCAGACCTGTCCCGCAACCCAGATCGAGCACCTCGCCAAGGTCGGCGCGATAATCGATCAGCCGAGCGGCCATTTCTTCTGGTATTCGATAACCCAGGTCCTTGGTCAGGCTGTCATCGAAATCCTCGGCGTAGTCGTCAAACAGCGCTCGCACATAGGCGGGATGGGCACGTGCGGCTGGTTCACCCTTGGCAAGACCAAGAAAATGCTGGCTGCTGTGATCTTCCGGATTGAGGCGAATGGCCTCGCCAAGGGGCGCAATCGCCTCATCAGGGCGGGCCATTCGCAGCAGCAGACGACCCAGGCCGGCGTGGGCCGCAGCATTCGACGGCTGGATCGCGACAAGCTGACGGTACTGATGCTCGGCTTCAACAAGCCGACCGGACAAGGTCAGTGATTCGGCCTGCCTGGCCAGCTCCATCGCCTTTCGGTCAAAGACCCGATAGCTGGCATCCGCTTCATTGGCTTTCTTCTGTGCACTGCTGGCGTGCCCCATTAGCAGCATCAGCGCCGGATGATCGGGGTGAACGGCCAGGGCCTGTTCCAGCGCCAGCTCTGCCTGCTCGGGCTGGCCCATGGCAAGCAGGGCGGCAGCCAGGGCATTCCAGGCAGAAACCAGCGATGGCTCGGATTCGGTAACCTCACGCGCAAGAACCGCTGCTTCGGCATGCCGATCGAGACGGCTCCAGCACAAGGCCAGATTGGCCTTGGCCGGGCCTGAATCCAATCCTGCCGACAGCGCCTCGATCAGGATGGCTTCAGCCGCCTCATTTGCCCGGCGATGGAGCAGAAGCCCGCTGTACATGAGCACCGCCTGTTCATCGCTCGGGTCTGCCTGACACGCTTGATTGGCCAGGGATTCGGCCTGCTCGATCCGACCTGAACGATAGGCATCAGCGGCCTGGCGCAGGAGCTGCGTGTTCACGCCTTGCCGGCCCGAACAGCCTCCCGTCCTGCGTAACGTGCCCGCTCGCCGAGCTTGGCCTGAATGCGCAGCAGCTGGTTGTACTTGGCCACGCGATCCGAGCGGCACAGGGAGCCTGTCTTGATCTGACCAGCGTCCGTGGCCACGGCCAGATCGGCAATGGTCACGTCTTCGGTCTCACCGGATCGATGCGAAATAATCATGCCGAAGCCTGCCGCCCTGGCCATTTCGATGGCCTCCAGCGTTTCGGTCAGGGTTCCGATCTGATTGAGTTTGATCAGGATGGCGTTGCCGATCCCTTCATCAATACCGCGTTTGAGAATCGCGGTATTGGTGACGAACAGATCATCGCCGACCAGCTGTATGCGACCACCGAGGGCCTGGGTCAGCAAACGCCAGCCGTTCCAGTCGTTCTCGTCCATGCCATCTTCGATGGAAATGATCGGATAGCGGTCGACCAGACCG
>CALNZT010000024.1:0-119142 GCA_942491245.1 uncultured Pseudomonadota bacterium | reverse complement strand
CGGCATTTTCCTCGAGCTGGAATGCGGAGAAAAACAAGGCCGGCTCGGGGGTTTGCTGCGGCGGCGGCATCTGAGCGGCGATACCCAGCACGCCTTGCTGTACGCCTGGTTCCGGAGCTTCCGGCACCAGGCGATCAACAACAAACAGACCGATCGTCAGCAGCAAGAAGGTGCCGCGCAGGAAGGCATCCGGCACATCGAAGACGGGCAACACCGTCTCCGCGACCTGAACGATCACCCAAGCCAAGACGATATAGAACAGCGCAACGCGAAACACGTTGCGCTGTTTGAGCTCAGAAATTAACCGCAACGCTCACACCCTTCTTGATTGCCTTTGGACCCGATTACGGCGGCATACCCTCCCGGTAGGCCTTGTCCAGGAGGTCAGCTTGCCATGCTTCACGTCCACTTGCCATATCCATCACGACCAAAGCCAGATCCTGCGCCTCGATCAGGCGATCGCCCTCAATCCGCACGAAAGGACTGGCGACGAAGGCCAGCGACTGACCAGAAACGGCGAATGGGGCGAAAGCATATGGGCTCTCAACCCGGCCGATCATATCGTCCTCGGCATCGAGCAGCGTCCACTGATAGCGCGGCCAGGCCGATTCGTTCGGCAAGCTTGTGCTGATCAGCAGTGCATCACTCATCGATGGACTGAACTGGTGCCCGGGCTGACTGAACGACGCTCTGCACCTCGAAGCTCGGACCAGATCAAGGGCTTCAGGCCCGTCGAGTCCGCTGGAGCAATATCGAGCACCTGCGATCCCGAAATCCGAATCACGCCAGAAGCCTGCACGGCTGAGCGATCCTCTTCGATCACACGCTGAGACATGCTCGGCGCGTCGCGTTCTTGCGCGGCCTGAACCTGTCGCGGCATCTTGGGCGGGCGATTGATGCCTGAAATCGCCGGTGCGCCTCGCAGCGGGCGCTTGAGGTAGTCCCAGGCAATGTTCAGGTTGTCCGAACCCGACAGCATGTGCGCCCTGAAATATTCTGCCGGCCGCTCCTCGACGAGGAAGACCACCTGATCGGGGAGGTTCAGCACTACCGAGCTATCGATCGCCCCTGTCGCAGGATCAACGCGATACAGAACCGGCACGCGTTCACGCTCCCGATTGCCCAGAACGATCAGTTGGTCATTGTGCAAACCCAGCGGCTCGACCAGCGCGCTCTGCTGCCAGACGATCTCACCGTTGCCAAGGCGGCGCGCGGTCAGCTGCCCCGGCTCCATGAGATAGACCAGTTCACGCGATGAGTCGACGACAACGCCACTGGCAATGGCCATCGTGGTGGAAGACTGCGCCCATGCAAGACTGCTCATCAGCATCAGGCTTATCAGCAGGCTTGCTGCCCCCGCCGTCAAGCCGGATCGATAGGCTTTCTGGACTTCAAGTTGGTTTGTGTTGGTCGTCATGATCACAGATCCTCCTGGAATCGATCAGAAAACAAAAGATCGCTGGCTGCGACAAATTTCCACGAGCCCCGCCCCATCAATCCCGCGATCAGGACATCGTCTTCTACGTCATAGTCCAGCTCGAAAACCAGCGCATTGGGCAGGCCGCTGCCACCCAGTCGGGACCAGGTCTGGAAGCCGGTGCTTTCGTAGGCGACGAAAATTCCCCGATCGGCGCCGACCAGCAAAGCGTTGTCGGCACCGCTGACATACACCAGCGAACGCAAACGACCAGAATTGAGCGACGAAAGGTTGCCAAAAATACTCGACCAGCCAGCGCCGCCATTGCTCGAGCGGAAAAGCTCACCGCTACTGACCACGAACAGCCGATCCGGGTCACTCGAATCCACTGCCAGATCATTCACGATGGTCGAGACCGGGCTGCTGACTTCTGCCAGGTTGGCTGGCGGTGAGGCCATGCGGCGGAAGATCTGCGTGCCTGAAGCGATCAATACATAGTCCGGGTTGCCCGGAACACCATAAATAATCGGGCTCCCGGCAAAGGCGTTGACCGGCGGAAAGATGAATTCGCCGGGATTCTCGCCCGGCGCGCGCAGGACATCGACCGTCGAGCCGCGATCGAAGGTCTCGTACAGTCCGTTTCCGCCGCCGATCAACAGCCGATTCCCGACCTGAGAGTTTGCCGCTATCGGCGTCACGAACTGGCCCTCAATCGCGCTTGCGCCATTCAAGGGCGTCAGCGCCGGGAAGGACTGCCCACTCACTGCATTGCCGGCATTTACGGTTCGCCAACGAAATGCGCCAAAGTTCTGGAAGCTGGAGTAGCGAATGGACTCGGAAGCGCTGGCCGCGTTATCAACCGCGACATCACCACCATCGGCCGTCGACACGCTGCGGAAAACGTTGCCATCGGTCACGATCTGCTCCGTGGTGCCAACATCCTGGGCACCACCAATGATGATTTTGGACAGCGTGTCGTAGTCGATGCTGTGATATTCGGTTGATGCCAGGTCACCGTTCATCGAGAACCAGTCGCCGGCGGTGCTGCTTGGATTGACTCGGCGATAGATGCCGCCATCGTCGACTTCAATCAGATCCCCATTGACGGCAAATGCCATTTCGCGCGAGTCGGCGTGCGGAGACGAATTGCTGGCGGTGCCAACGTGGGTCAGCGGCGTCCATTGTGATCCCGGGGGCTGGCTGAAATCACCTCGGAACAGTCGCCCGGAGAAATCAAAAGCCTGAATCGAATTGGGGAAGAAACTGCTGCCCCCGGACGCCTCGCTGAAGAACGGCTGGCGGTCACCACCGATATAGATAATGTTGTCGTTGCTCGGATCGACCGCAAGCGAGAGGTGAATCGAGCCCTGGCCACCGGGATGGATACCAATCAGGAAGCCATCTTCAATGGTCTGCGGAAGGTCCATGGCTACCCAGCTGTCACCGCCGTTGGCCGAGCGGAAGACACCGGCCAGACGCCCGTTATTGACGATCGCGGCAAAGACCGTGTTGCCGCTGATGGCAAACTCAAGATTCGATGTTTCGTTCGACACCAGGGCATCGATTTGAGGCGAGGAGACCTTGGTCCAGCTCGCGCCGGTATCGTTGCTGCGATAGATGCCGTTCTGGCCACCGACAAGGTCGGCAAAAATGACGCTGGTGAACAGCCGGGTCGGATTAGCACGATCGCGGCCCAGGTCGAGGGTAACGCCCCCTGGCAGACCGGTTGCGCTGCCATCACCGCTGGCAATCTGCGTGAAGCTTGCACCACCATTGGTCGATCGCCAGATTCCAATATTGGAAAAGGTGAAATCATCTGCCGTATTGACGGCCGCAACCAGCGTATTGCCGCGCGCAGCGACCGCAGTAATGTTTTTCCCCGCCAGCACGCCGCCGCCATCGATCACGGTCCAACTGGCGCCACCGTTCGTCGTGCGCAGCAGACCGATACGAGCCCCACCCTCGCGACCGTAGCTGGAGAAGCGGCCCACGCCGGCAAGCAGCGTCTGGTTCGATGAATCCGCGGTATCGAAATCCAGTCCGCCGATGGATAGCGACTGGAAACCATCGGTCTGGCGGACCCAATTGGGTGACGTGGCCGTTGCGTTTTCTGTTTTCCAAATGCCGCCGTTGACCGCACCGATATAAATGATATCGGCGTTGCTGGGATGCGTGAGAAGTGCATGTACGGCACCGACCACTTCATTGTCCGGGCTGACATTTTCGACCTGCCCACTGGTGGCCGGTGATGGCCCCTGCTGAACCCACACACCTTCGGTCGGCAAGCTGCGGTCTGCCTGGGCCAGTAACGCGCTACTAAGCGTCAGCCCTACAAGCAGCAGGTAGACAAAAAGCGGCCTGTCCCCAGGCCGAAAACAAGTCTTCATGGTAATTCCCTCGTGATGGATGAGAAATGGAAACAAGTTACCCCGAGACCTCGTCTCAGGGCGACAACCAGGCCTCGCTCGTCCGAGTCTGGACCTTGATGAAAAAGGCAAGAAGCAAGCCGATCGGCGGGTTTGTTCATGATGGCGACCACGCTATCTCGATGACCAGGGACCGCCCTGGCCGATCCGCGCCAGAACCGTGCTCGCGATAAGCGCGATCGAACAGATTATCGAGACGGAACTGAACATCCCATTCGAGATCCAGCTGCCAGCGCCCGAACAGCCCGATATCGGCCCAGCCTGGCGTGCCGGAAGGATCGATTCTGGGATCCCGCAGGTCGCGCGGATTGAGCCGGTCCTGACCGGCCGCGGCCAGTGCACGAGCGCCGAATGTCCAGAGCTGGCTGGGTTGCCAGCTGATCCGAACCTGGCCATTCAATGGCGGAACGCGATCTGCCGGCACGCTGAGCTCGCCCGGCAGGCGTTCATCACCGCGAACCCAGCTGCCGACAAATTCCAACGCGATAGCCTCACTGCTCTGCCACTGCGTGAAAAACTCCAGGCCTTGATAGCCTCGGCCGCATTCCGCGATTGAACGATCGAACGTCCCTGGGCGTCAAGCTCACCGGTCAGCACTGAGGTAATTCGATTGTTATAGCGTGACTCGAAGGCAAAGAATTCAGCGCGCAGGCGTTCCTTTCGCCAGCGCACGCCAAGCTCGAAGGCATCGACCGTTTCCGGGCCCAGCTCCGGGTTCGGAATACTGAAGCGATTGCCGGGGCGCTCGCCCAGATTGGCGACGTCGAAAATATTCGGCGAGCGAAAGCCTCGGCTGGCCTTGATGAGGACTGACGCTGAGTCAGTGGCCTGCCAGGTCAGTCCCAGATCACCCGAGGTGGCCGATGAGCTCAGTTTGATCGCCGGATCCAGCCCGCGCGCGCGGCACATCCAGATCGGCCCGGCTGTAGCGAGCCCCCCAGTGCACTGAACAGAAGGATGCAGCGACCAGCGATGGGCCAGAAAAAACATCCTGCTTGGATTGCCTGGAGCCATCGGGGAATCGAGCGCTGATGGGCGATACCGCGCCGAGCTCACCGCGCGAACGCGAGCTGGCGACCCGGTCACGGTAGGCGTCAACGCCTAAGTGGAATACGTGCCCAGGCCGACGAGACGTGGCGAACAGGCGCAGTCCGTCCAGGGTGCTTCGATTCGACTCCAGGGTCAGAACGTCGGATTCGAAGGGCCGACTCTCGCGATCGTCCCGCACAAGCTGACGCCCGAGCTGCACGCTCAACTCATCGATCCAGAAAAACGGCTCTCGCGCAGAATAGCGAAGTAGACCGAAATGGCGGCGATTCGGCGCAAAATCGGCCTGAGAGGCCTGGGGCGCGGTCTCACCAAATCCCGGCAGCAGTTGATCAACGCGCGAGGTTCGAGGCTGGTTGACGTATTGCAGCAGCACGCTGAGCGACTGCCGCGGTGATAGTGACCAGTTGATGGCCGCATCAGCAGCCTCGGACCGATAGGCGCTGGGCAGCTCCTGACCCGCGCCGGTGCGCCGGTCACCCACGTGCTGCCTTGTCAGCCCGAGACGGGCGGCGGCCGAGCGGCCCTGGCCCGAAAAAGCCGCATGCGCCATGCCTTCCGGATCATTACTGCGCCCGCGCAAGCGCAGCTGCACGGGCGGCTGCTGCCAGGGATCATGCGATACGAACTGAACAACCCCGCCCATGGCGTCGGAACCATACAGCGTGCCCGGCGGGCCACGAATCAGGTCGATCGAGCCAATCCCGTTCGGGTCGATCAAGGCCAGGTACTGATTGGGGGCATTGCGGAACAAGGCATTGTTGACCCGAAACCCATCGACCAGATGGAGCACTTCCGAGCCCTTGAGGCCGCGAATGATCGGAATCCCCTGCCCCGGCGTGGTTTGTTGGACGAATACGCCCGGCTGACCGCGAAACAGATCGACAATGCCGGTCGCCAATTGATCGTCGACAGCCTCGCGATCGAGCGTGGTCAGCGGCTGGGTGCCGGCCAGATCGGCCTCGAGACTCCGCTCGCCGACCACCTGCATGGGAGCCAGACCCTCGGGTTCCGAGCGCTCAGCGGCCATCGCTGAGCACGTCAGAAGCAGGCCCAGGCCCAGGCCAGTTCGCCTGAAGCCAGGACGTCGCCGCAAAGCTATCCCCTGAGCGCTCACGGCAGTGTCACGAATTGCAAGACCTCAGATGGCCTGGAGATCAGGGTGTTTTTCTGCGGGAAAGCCGGGTCATTGCGAGCCGGCGTAATCGATCGGATCACCACTCGATAGCGGGTCTCGGGGCTCAAGCCCTGCACCTGCAGGCTGCTTGCGGAATAGTTCGCGGTCTGGCGTTGAATGGGTGCGGTCAACGGCGGTGGCGGCAGCTCGGCCTGAAAGCGATCCGCGAACAGGCCGGTAATCGGCTCGGCGCTGATCTGATAGAAGCCCTGATCAGACAGCGGATAGTCGATGGCGGTCCAGCTCAGGACGACCGAGTCGGCACTGATGGCACCAAGCTGAACGTTCTCGGGCGGCAGCGTCTGCCAGGCCTGCCAGTTCGGATTGAGCTGATCCAGCAGCGCAATCAGGCCCGGATTATCGGTTTCCAGCCGGTTGTCGTACAGATCCAGCTCGCTCAGCAGGTCAAGATCCAGCAGATTGTCCGGAATGACGCCGGACAGATCGTTGCCGGTCAGGCGAAGGCGCTGTAATTGCGCGGCCTGACCAAAGGCTTCAGGGAACGGACCGTTGAGGCGGTTGTAACGAACATCGAGGCGCTCCAGCGCCGACCACAACCCGTCGCCATCCGGCAATGCCCCGTCGAAATCATTGAACTCCAGGCGCACATCACGCAAGGCCGGCAGGGCCGCAAGCCCAAGTGGCAGGCTGCCACTGATGCCATTGCCCTCCAGCCACAGCAGTTCCAGCTGCTGCAGATTGCCGATGGCCGATGGCAAGGGGCCGCTAAGATCGTTGAACTGCAGATTGAGCTCAACCAGATTGACCAGGCTGGAAACGCCCTGCGGAATCGCCCCGGTGAGCTGGTTCGAGAACAGGTACAGGCCACGCAGCTGGGTCAGGCCGCCGATACTCGCCGGCAGCGAACCGCTCAGCCCGGCATTGCCGAGAAAGAGCCACTCAAGCTGCCCAAGATCGCCCAGGGCGGCAGGTATTGCTCCCCCCAGCGGATTGCCGCCGAGCGCCAGCTCGCGCAGGCTGGCCAGCTGACCCAGCGCGGCGGGAATGCCGCCACTCAGCTGGTTGTCGTCGAGATAGAGCTGCTGCAACTGGCCGAGGGTGCCCAGCGCGGCCGGCAGACTGCCGCTCAGCGCATTGCGCTGGATGAACAGCTGCTCCAGCGATTGCAGCTGGCCGATGCTTGCGGGGATCGATCCGCTCAACTGGTTATCGGTCAGGTCAATTGATTCCAGGGCCGTCATATCGCCGAGGTCTGCCGGCAGGGTGCCACTCAGATCATTGCCGGACAGGGCCAGCGTTTCCAGATTGGACAACTGGGTCAGGCTGGCCGGAATCGAACCGCTGAGCTGATTGCGCGACAGGCGCAGGACCCGCAGCGCGCTCATCTGACCCAGAGCAGCGGGCAGACTGCCGTCCAGGTCGTTGTCCTGCAGCAGCAACCACTGCAGCTGATCAAGCTGGCCCAGCGCCGACGGGATCGGCCCGGAAAACTGATTGTTGTCGAGATAAAGAAAGACCAGCGCACTGAAGTCGCCCAACCAGGGCTGTACAAAGCCGCTGAGCTGGTTCGATGACAGCCACAGAAAGCTCAGCTGACTCAGATTCCCCAGGCTGCTGGGCAAGCTGCCGCTCAGGTTGTTGCCGGGCAGACGCAGATCAACAATTCGCCCGCCAATGCAGGTCACGCCAAACCAGCTGCATTCCGTGCCCGGCGGGCCGTTCCAGCCGGCCTGATTGAACCAGCCGCTGCCGTTGGTCTGGCTGTAGAGATCCAGCAGCGCGGCCCGCTCGGAACCCGGCACCTGCGCCCAGGCCAGTGAACACCCCAGCCACAACGCGAAAGCCCACGCCGAAGACCAGCGCGTGCTGAAGCGACATCGCTCAGGACCGGAAGCCGCAGCAGAGATATTCATATATTCATTCAAAAAGGGCATCCGACCGTTGAGCGCGCCAAGTCAGCCATTCTGACTTGAACATCACTATTAAAGCGCAGTTCGGCGCAAAAACGGGTCACCAACTTCTGGCACTGGCCTGAACCCGGACAGCAGGTAAGCTGTCTGAACGTGTGCAGACTAGCGGAGGAGCGAAATGATGGCGTGGATTCATACCTTGATCGGCACCGGCTGGCGCCGGATCATTACCCTGAGCCTGATTGCCCTGCTGCTACTGGGCAGCATCGTCATGTTCTGGGCCGATCATGAGCCCGAACCCTTTGACGTCATGGCGGCCGCCCAGGCCCGGGCCGCGCTCAACAATCACGAGATCAAGACCGGCTACGTCAGCACCGCTACGCTGATCGAGGTCATGGATACCCTGCTGACCAAGCGCGGCGGCTACTTGCAGAACGATGTCATGCCGCCGTTCGTGCTGCTCGACAATATCCCGTCCTGGGAAATCGGCGTCATCTTTCAGGCCCGCGACCTTGCCCGCTCGCTGCGCAATGATTTCAGCCGCTCGCAGACCCAGTCGGCCGAAGACGAAGACCTGGCCGTGGCCGATCCACAGTTCAGCTTCGACTATGGCTCCTGGATTCTGCCAAGCACCGAAGGTGAGTACCGCAAAGGCATCGATGCGCTGGAGCGCTACCTCGACCGCCTCGGCAACCAGGACCCTTCTGATGCACGCTTCTTTGATCGCGCCGACAACCTGCGCGAATACCTGTCGCTGGTCGAAAAACGCCTCGGCAACATCGGCCAGCAGCTCTCGGCCAGCGTCGGCGAGCGCCGCCTCAACACCGACCTGTCCGGCGATCCGGTTGCCGGGCCCAGCGGCAACCTGGGCTCGGAAGTGCGCGTCAAGACCTCCTGGTTCCAGATCGACAACGTGTTCTACGAAGCGCGCGGCACGACCTGGGCGCTGATTCATTTCCTCAAAGCCATCGAGCACGACTTCGCGCCGGTGCTGGAAAACAAGAACGCCCAGACCAGCTTCGCCCAGATCATCCGCGAGCTGGAAGCCAGCCAGCGCCCGATCCGCAGCCCGATCATCCTCAACGGCGGCGGCTTCGGCTTCACCGCCAACCACTCGCTGGTCATGGCCAACTACATCGCACGCGCCAACGCGGCCGTCATCGACCTGCGGCGACTGCTGGAACAAGGCTGATCATTAAATGCAGGACAGCCATTGACTGGGGTGGATCATGGCTGTGGGTTGGCGCAGCCAATCTGCCAGTCTTGCTGGCGACTGGGCTGTGGATGAGAGTCGTCAAGGCAAACGTTGAAAAACATCATCAGCGTTTGGACGAACTGGAGGGCACCATATAGGAACCCCTGCCGTTCAATTGCTGGTGATGTTCGACGACACCGAGCGGGCCAATGTGGCGGTGATCCGATCAGCGACGCCTGCTCGAACGGATTCAACCGACGGCGAGACCCTGCAGATCGGCTGTCGCTTGCATTTTGCATGCAAAGACTTCATATTGTAGGCATGAGCAAAAACATCACAATACGCGACGTTCCCGACCAGGCTAGAGACCGATTGGCGGCACGAGCAGCACGCTCGGGGCAGTCACTGCAGGCCTATCTGCGGGCCCGATTGATAGAACTGGCCGAGCGCCCGGACCGCAGCGATCTGATGCGCCTCGTGCAAGAGCGCAAGCGCGCCAATCCAGTTCAACTCGGCACAGATCTGATTCTTGAACTGAGGGACCTTGATCGTCGATGAATTGCGTGATCGATGCCAGCGTATTGGTGGCGGCGCTCATCGACAGTGGGCCGGACGGCCAATGGGCCGAGCAGTTTCTTGTTGATGCAACGCTTTGCGGGCCCCAGATCCTGCCAGTGGAAGCCTCGAATATCCTTCGGCGAGCCGAACTGGCGCGAATCATCGACCCCACGGCCAGCACTCAGGCCCATCTGGCCCTCTGCGCATTGTCGGTCGCGCTTTTCGACTACGAACCGATGGCCGGTCGGATCTGGTCGCTGCGGCACAATCTGACGGTCTATGACGCCAGCTACGTCGCCCTGGCCGAGATGCTGGACTGCCAGCTGGCAACCCTGGATCGGCGCCTCGCGAATGCTCCCGGAATTCACTGCCGATTCGCCCTGCCGCCTGGTGCGAAAACTCAGGAAGGACCGTAGTCGTAAGGTCCGCCGACTTCCAGAAGACGCCGATAGGCCGGTCGTTCATGGCAGCGATTGACGAAGGCCGCAATATTCGAGCGCTGCTCGCCAACCAGCCCTCGTGCCTTTGCGGCTTCAAGCGGAAAGCAGGCAGTGATCTGGGACAGCCACGAAACTGATCGCTACCTGTGCCCAATGACGTCGTCGAAATAGGAAAACGCCTCGCTCCGGGCCAGGATATCGGCTTGCTTGTCTAGGTGTCCTAGAGATTTCTCCTAGAGATTTCAGGTATCCCGCAACAGGACAGCCCCCGTTTGTCAGAATCCTTCGGTTCTCGAGGCCGCCCACTAAAGCAGCGCATGTCCAGCGCATGTCGCATTCATGCCCCCGTTCCGATTGAGTCAGTGAACCCACTTATTCGGACGTCTACTGTGACTTTTCTACGCCGATCGATCATTTGCTTGGCTTCTCTGATCATTTCACCCGCCCTGCTGGCGGCAGTCTTTACCGTCAATGAGACCTCCGTCGACCAGCCCGACTTGAACCCGGGCGACGGCGTCTGCGATTGGAATTCCGCCGCAACGGGCCCGCAGTGCACCCTGCGCGCGGCGATCATGGAGGCCAACGCGTCACCCGGATTCGACACCATTTTCTGGAATCCGGTCGGTCAAACCCAGACATTGACCATCCCTGCCGCAGGCGTGGACGATGCCTCCACCGGCGATCTGAACATCACTGAAACCGTCGCAGTTTTCGGCTCGGTTGTAAGTCCAGACCTGCGCCCCACGATCGTTGCCGACAATGACGCCAGAATCTTCCGGATTGAAGCCGACAATGTAACGATCACCGGCCTTCGCTTGACCGGGGAGGATTACAGCCCCTGTAGACTTCGGTGGCGCTCGAGGCCGAAAATAGTTTTAGCCAGCCCGACGTAGATCAAGCCGGTTCAATCCAATCGTTCCTGGAGACGGGCAATCATATCCATTCTTTCGTGCAGGATGGCCAGAATGAGTGCAGGTTGATTTCTTCTCGGGATGCAAAATAGGTAGTGGTGGCCAGCTCGACGCACTCGCAAACCAGGTACCAAGTCGTCCCGCGTCTTGTATAAGCCCTTCCCAAGGGCCAGCTCCTTAGCGGCTTCTTCGATCTGCGCGATATAGGTCTGGCATTGCGCCTTTCCCCAGAGTTGCAGCGTATATCGGACAACTTCGTGCAGATCCGCCGCCGCACTGCGGGTGAGTAAGTAGGGCGCCGTCACTCCGCTGATTCAGAGACCAGCGCCTGCTGGGCAATCTCATCGATTGTTCCCTGGACTACCTCGCCTCGTCGAGCTTCGGCCAGGCGCTCGGTGAGCAGCGCCTTGAGTTCTTCATGCGCTTGCTCTTCGGCCGCATTTGCAGGAAAAAGACGCTCAAGCGCATATTGCCTCAAGGTCTTGCCCTCCAAAGCGGCAAGGGCTTTGAGCGTCTGGTGTTGCTTTTCTGTGACATCGATGGTCAGGCGGCTCATGGCGGTAGCTCCATTATTCCTTGGGCAGAATCAAAGGCTACCACAAATGTGGGTTTGTACGTCCAGTTTGTACGTCCTGCAAAAACAGGACAGGCACGATGATCTTGCGTCCAGCATTTAACTCCCGACCCGAATCCAGGACAGGCATCGAATTGATATCGTAAAATACGATCGAATTTACGTACGTGCGAAAAACCGTACACGATCCAGAAATAAACAGGCTAGAGGTGCAGCATGACTGGAATTACGGCCACAGAAGCACGCAGCAATCTATACCGGCTGATTGATGAAGGCGCCGAATTTCACCAGCCAATCATCATCATGGGCAAGCGCAACAAGGCTGCGCGTGAAACAGGACAGCCAGCTTTTGCCGCCCTCAGGTGCATGGCGACATACACATCAATTCGAATACTGCTAAAATTCAACGTGGCTAATGCGGGTTGGCGCACAGCAACTTGGCAAGCCTTCGGATTTATTGCCCATTCTTATGGGCTGGCAAAATCGCCCTCGGCGGAGAGCGCACCGCAATGAGAGGATCAGTGCTGTGGGATCGATATTCGAGAATCATGCGCTGATCTGGGCCGCGATCCCCTGTGCAATTGGCTTGATCGTCATCAAAGGCCTCGCCAGGCATTTAGAAAATAGCGAGCACAAGTCGAAGCCCCAAACGCCTTCAAGGATCAAATCTGTGATTCGCGGTGCAGTAGACTTTGCGCTTGATGATCTTCTATTTATTGTTCTTTTTCTTGCTTCCGACCTCGCCAGCGCTCTTATCTACAGAATACTGTCAAAGACTTGGTTTTTCTTCCGCCCAGCAAAATCGACAAGTTCACTGGCTTTGACCACCTTCAAAGCTTCGACTATCGCGGGGCTTGTTTTCGTTGTTGTCACTCAATCCTCGACCGCTATGTACCTATACGGCCTGGCGGTCTTCAGTGTGATGTACTGGTTGATCGGGCTCAAAGTTGGACTCAAACAAGAACAAGCGGACAACCCTGGTTCACTTGGAAAAATCGAAGTGGTTTCAGTTTCCATCGTGTCTTATTTCGCCATCGTCGCTGGCAGTGAGTTGCTATGGCAATTTGGAGGATTGGATTTGTGGATCTGGTTTTACATTTTTATGAGGCCGATCTTAACGGTCGCTTTCGTTTTCACTATGGTGTTTTTCCTACCCTTCATCCGGCTACTATTCAGAACTATTCATGACACCACGGGCACCTTCCGCTGATGCGCTTGCTTGGAATCTAATGCCCGCGAATCGCGGACACCCCGAATCCAGGACAAGCATCGAATCGATATCGTAAAATACGATCGATTTGACGTACGTGCGTAAAAGCGTACACTATCCAGGAATCAACAGGCTCGAGGTGCAGCATGACTGGAATTACCGCCACAGAAGCACGCAGCAATCTATACCGGCTGATTGATGAAGCCGCCGAATCTCACCAGCCAATCATCATCATGGGCAAGCGGAACAAGGCTGTACTGGTGTCTGAAGAGGACTGGTCGGCAATTCAGGAAACGCTTTACCTGCTTTCTGTGCCTGGCATGCGCGAGTCTATTCGTGAGGGCATGAATACCCCAGTGACCGAATGCGATGAGGAACTCGACTGGTGACCTGGAAGCTGGTTTACACCAGACAGGCCCAGAAAGATGCAGGAAAGCTGGCCTCAAGCGGCCTCAAATCAAACGCTCAGGAATTGCTGGCGCTGCTCACTGAAGACCCCTATCGAAAGCCGCCGCCCTTTGAGAGGCTCATTGGCGATCTTGCAGGGGCTTTTTCACGCCGCATCAACATTCAGCATCGACTGGTCTATCAAGTGCTGGAAGATGAAAAGCTGGTTAAAGTTCTTCGGCTCTGGAGCCACTACGAGTAAGAGTAGCAGCACCAACGGCCCTGGATGGGAACCCGAAACCAGTTCACATATTATCTGCACCAAATCGAGGGGCCCAATCCAGGACAGCCACTGAAAAAGCGCTGCGGAGCTCTCGACCCAGGAGGTCTGGCTGTTCTACCCGGTCCATGCGGGTTTCGATAGAGCGCTTCCGGACTTCGTATTCTCACAGCCCAGCCTCGCGCTGCGTGTGCTGCTCCTCGACCTGCAAACGGCGGCGCTGATCTGCTGAGTTGCTGAACGAAACGCCGATCCTGTCGGTGTTTCATCACAGGGTCAGGCGGCTGCCTCACCATCCTCTGCAGGCTCTTGCAGTGGTTTCAATCGAACTCGCTTATGGCCAGGGAACTCTGACAAGAGAAGGCCAGCCATGAACGGGCGCGGCACCTGTTCTATGCGAGGTGCTTGAAGAACTCGAGGGCGATGCCAGACACGCAGCCGAGACCCTCTGGCAATCGGTCGCCTGGATCGCCCGCACGCCAGCAAATAGGCGGGAGACCTCGCAGTTCTATGCGCTCCGCAGCGATCCGCGTCGAATGCCGGGCCAGTAGGACGCTTGATCGGCCCCAGAATGGCAATTCTTTAACAGAAACGGCGCTAGAGTAATTTGAACCTGTCTGAAAAGAGACCGACGTCATGACCGCAACTCGCTGCCTGATCACTTTCACCCTGTTCGCCCTGCTAGGCGCCAGCACGCTCGCGGCCCAGGATGAACTGACCGATCGATCGCTGCCCTCGCCCAGCCAGACCCGCGGCGCGGCCAGTCCGCCGATCGACATTGTCTTTACAAACGTGTCCGGAGATCCGAGCGCGGCCGTGCCGGGCTTTCCCGGCTTCGAATTCGGGCCCGGCGGCGGCTCTGGCAATTTCGACCGTATCTTCGGCAGCCCGAACGGCAACTGGATCCTGAGCGCCGACACCACGGCGCCGACGAGCGAGGACGAGGTCATTCTGGTCAACGGGGTCACGGCCGCTCGCGAGGGCACGCCGGCGCCGTGGACCGGCGGCGCTGAAAACATCGGCTTGATCGATACCCCGCTGGGCATCAACGATGCCGGTGACTGGGCCTTTTCCACCAACACCGACGGACCCGACGGCAACGATGAATACGTCGTTCGGGTCTCGAACGGCACCTTCGCCTCGGTGGCCCAGGAAGGCCAGGCGGTCCCGGCTGTCCCGGGCGCGACCTGGGGCCCCAGTCTCATCAATGCGGTGATCGACAACGATGGCAACGTGGGCCTGATCGCCCAGGGTCTCGGCGGCACGGCTCCGGGCCAGAGCAATGTGCTGGTCCAGGGTGTGACGATCCTTGCCCAGAGCGGCGTGACGGTCCCAGCCGGCCAGCTGGGCAGCGAATTCTGGGAAAACTTCGACGCCAACGATCTTCATCTGTCAGCCGATGGCAGTTCCTGGCTGGCCCAGGGTAACCTGACCGGTGACACCGCCAGCGACGATGTGGTCGTCGTGAACGGCGGCGTGGTGGTCCAGGAAAACGTGGTTCTCCCCGGCTCCGGGTTTGCCGAGCCAGTCGACGGCACCGGCATCGTGGGCGTGCACATGGATTCCGCGGGCAACTGGTTCGTTCGCGGCAACAACGACAGCACGGAACAGGACTGGATCTATCGCAACGGAGAAGTGATCGCCACCCTCGGCGATCCGATCATCACGGGCGCGACAGAAGTCTGGACCGACGCGGAGTTCGGTGACTGCTTCTTCCTGCACACGGGGAACGCGCGCGGCGATTTCGTGATCGGCGGAGTCAGCAATGGCCCCACGCCGAGCAACGGCCTGCTGGTCGCCAACAATGCGGTGATCGTGGCGCGCGAGGGCGATCCAATCGACCTGAACGGCAACGGCATCGACGATGATGACCTGTTCTTCAACACCTTCGGCAACGACGACGGTTACCTCAGCGATGCCGGGCTGTTCTATTTCACGGCCACGCTCAAGAACGGCGCAGGATCCGCCGTTGCCCAGGGCATCTTTATTGCCGACCTGCGTGAAGCACTTGGCATCGACGAGATCTTTGCCGACCGCTTCGAGTAAGCTCCGGGGATTAAAACATGCGCGCCACCAGAGGCCTGGGGGAATCATCAGCCAGCCCGCGATCATGCGTCCCCATCCGGCAAACTGAAGCAGAATTGCCTGCCCGCCTTGTACCAGTGCATGATCAGGAAAATGAACGTCACAAACGAAACCAGCAGGCCGGTGATGATCAAGATTGCTGCGAGAACCTCCATCTAGTCCCTGCCTGGCCGCTCAGGAAAACAGGCTGTGGCAAAGCAACACATTTGATCAGCGGGCCGGACCATAGTCGTAAGGTCCGCCGGCCTCCAGCGCGCGGCGGTAGGCCGGACGGGCGTGGCAGCGTTCGACGAAGGCATGGATGTTGAGTCGCTCGTCGCCAATCAGGCCACGCGCCTTTGCAGCTTCCAAGGGAAAGCACATCTGCAGATCGGCGGCGCTGATGCGCTCACCAGCGAACCACTCGCGGTCAGCGAGCTGGGCGTCGACAAAATCCAGGTGGGTGCGGATCTGCGGGTTGATAAAGGCCTTGCCGACTTGACTGGAAATACCTTTGGCCAAGGGCTTGATAAAAAATGGCGACTTGGTGCTGACCATGTCGAAGACCAGCCTGAGCAGCAGCGGCGGCATCAGCGAACCTTCAGCGTAGTGCATCCAGTAGTTGTAGTCCCAGTAGGCATCGCTCTTCATCGCCGGCGCCCAGCGACCCTTGCCGTAGTGCCGGGCCAGGTATTCCAGGATGTTGGCCGACTCGGCGAGGGTGCGGCCCGCATCGCTGATCACCGGCGACTTGCCGAGCGGATGGACCTTGCGCAGGTCGGGTGGTGCCAGACGGGTCTCCGGGTCGCGCTGGTAGCGCTTGATTTCATAATCCACGCCCAGCTCTTCGAGCATCCACAGGATGCGCTGCGAGCGGGAATGTTCGAGGTGGTGAACGATGATCATGATGAATTCGCATCAAAAGAGTCTGTGTTCAGCGTAGCCTATTCCGCGACCATGTTCTGACTGTGCCGGACTTGCCACCAAACAAGCCGGGCCAATCAGCATGCAGGGCTTCACCCTGTCTATTGACAGCGCCCGTAAAATCACGTAATTTACGTGCATCACGTATTTCAGTGAACCCTATGACACAGAACATCACCCTTTCGATGGACCCCGAACTGCTGAAAGCGGCCCGCGTGCTCGCGGCCGAGCGCGGCGTCTCGGTCAGCAAATTGCTCTCGCAGGAACTCGAGCGACTGGTGCGCGACGATCAAGCGAAATCCCGTGCGCGCGATCAGGCGCTGGCGGCACTATCGCGCGGGCTTCACCTCGGCGGCCTTCGGTTCGATCGAGAACGCCTCTATGAGCGTTAAATTCGTCGACACCAACATCCTGATTTATGCCCATGACCTGGACGCGGGCGATCGACACCACGCTGCTCGTCGAATCATCGAATACCTCTGGAATAGCGGCTACGGCGCGCTCAGCACCCAGGTGCTCAACGAGTTCTATGTCAATATCACACAGAAGATCCCGGCTCCACTGGCACCGGCAGAAGCTCGTGCGCTTATCGAGCCCTACCTGAGCTGGCATGTGGAGACACCTGGCCGGGAGGCCGTGCTCGAGGCATCTGAAATTCAGGAGCGGTACACGCTATCCTTCTGGGATGCCTTGATCGTGCATGCTGCCATTCGCAGCCGGGCCGATACGCTCTTCACCGAAGACCTCAACACGAACCAGCTGATCGAAGGTGTTCGCATCGTCAACCCGCTCAATGACTCATCGGTCCATGAGCCCTGAAATGACCGGAGAAAAACATCCCTATGCGCGCCATCCTGATTGAAGCATTCTCCGACCCTTCAACCATTCAAGTCGCCGACATTCCGGCACCCGAAGGGCCCGGCCCCGGCCAGGTACTGCTCAAGGTGGCCGGCGTGGGCGTGGGCTATTTCGACGGCCTGCTGATTCGCGGCGACTACCAGATTCGGCCCGAGCTGCCCTTCGTGCCCGGCAGTTCGCTGTCGGGTGAGGTTGTGGCGGTTGGCGAGAGCGTGAGCCATCTCAAGCCTGGCGACACGGTCGCAGCCTTTGCTCTGCATGGCGCAATGGCCGAACAGATGCTGCTGCCGGCCGCGTCCTGCGCGCCGCTGCCGCCGGGCATCGATGCCCCGAGCGCGGCCAATTTCTTCATCTCCTGGGCGACCAGCCTGTTCGGCCTGCGCGAAATCGGCGGCCTGCAGGAAGGCGAAACCGTGCTGGTGCTCGGTGCGTCCGGCAGCACCGGCACCACCGCCATCGAATGCGCAAAGGCCCTGGGCGCTAAGGTCATTGCCTGTGCCTCCAGCGCTGAAAAACGTCAGCACTGCCTGGACCATGGTGCCGATCTGGCCATCGACTACACCGCCCAGGACTGGCGCGAGCAGGTAAAGCACGCCACCGGCAAGCGCGGCGTGGACGTTATCTACGACCCGGTCGGTGGAAAAATGAGCGAGGCCGCGCTGCGCCTGATCGCGCCGGGCGGCAGGTTTCTGGTGGTCGGCTTCGTGACCGGCATCGCCAGCATTCCGCTGAATCTACCGCTGCTCAAACGCTGCTCGATTCACGGCGTGAACTGGGGCGGAACGGTGATGGCTGATCCCAGCGTGGTCCCGCCGGTGATCAAGACGCTGGCCGAGTGGACATTGACCGGCAAGATCCAGGCCGCGCCGACCCACAGCTATTCGCTGGACGATGCCGGGCAGGCCTTTGCTGCACTGTTCGGCCGGCAGTCGACGGGCAGCATTGTAATCAAGCCCTGAGCCGTTGTTCAGATAGCCATCAAAGGGGTCGCTGGCATCAGCGCCCCACCCTGCACCTGCGGGTTACACTCCAAGGATCGTTAATTGATTTCAAGGAATACGCCATGCTGATCCGACTTCTTTCCGCGACCCTGATCGCGCTCATCCTGAACGGTGCCGCCTTGGCCGAAGACGACGTGATCCGACTCTCCGAGCCCGTCGCGACGACCGAAACCTATGAGGACTTCGGCGCGGAACTGCCAGCATCAGATACGGTGCACTCGCTCAGCGACGCCGTCGCTGCTGTGGGTGATGCAGCCGGCGAATCGGTGCTGATCGAGGCCGAAATCCAGCAGGTCTGCCAGAAGAAAGGCTGCTTCTTCATTGCCCGCGATGGCGCAACCGTCGCCCGCGTCCGCTTCCAGGACTACGGCTTTTTCATCCCGACCGATTCGGCCGGCAAGACCGTGACCCTGGCCGGCACCGTCAGCCGGGTGCAGCTGAGCCCGGAGCAGGCCGCCCACTTTGCCGAAGACCTGGGTGAAGGCGCCACCGAAATGGCAGCGCCGGACTTCGAGTATCAGATCATGGCCACCGCCGTGCGCATACCGCGCGCCTGAATCGAATCCTGGTCGGCGTCTGCACCGCTTCGGGGTGCAGTCGCGACCGTCACAGGCCCTGACCCCTCCAGCCTGTGGGACCTCGACGCGCTGGGAAAGCTGCTGAGACCGCAATCATGCCCAGACTCGTACTCAACAAGGCCCATCTGAACATCGTCGAGAACGGTAGCGGCCCGGAGACTCTGGTCCTGCTGCATGGCCTGCTGTTCTCGCATCGCATGTTCGACACTCTGGTCGAGTCGTTGCAGTCACGCTTTCGCTGCGTGCGGATGGACTTTCGCGGCCAGGGCGAGAGCGAGGTCACGGACTCGGGCTACGATCTGGATACGCTCGCAGACGATGTGATTGCGCTGATCGAGTCGCTGGACGATTGTTGTGACGCGCGACACGGCAACCGGGCCGTTCATCTGCTCGGCTTTTCGATGGGCGGCATGGTGGCCCAGCGGGTGGCGCTGAAGCGGCCCGAGCTGCTGAAATCGCTGGTGCTGATGAACACCTCGGCCGAGGCCGAGCTCAAGCGCAAACGCCCGCGCTTTGCGCTGCTCAATCTGGCGGCGCGTTTTATCGGGCTGGAGCGCATTGCACCGAAAGTGCTGCCGTTGATGTTCTCCGATCGATTCATCGAAGACCCGGCCCATGCTGCCGAGCGCGAGCGCTGGATCTCAATGGTGACGGCCAATGATCGAGTCGGCGTCAGCCGAGCAGTTCGAGGGGTAGTCTCGAGACGATCAATTCTGGATCGTATTCAGACCATCAAGCTGCCGACCCTGATCATCACCGCCGACCAGGACCGTGCAACGCCACCGGCACGCGCTGAACGCATGCATGAACGCATCCAGGGATCGACTCTGGTTACCATCGAGGACAGCGGTCATATGACCCCCGTCGAGCAACCCCGGGCCATCGACCGCGCGCTGGAGAACTTTTACGGATCGCTCTAGTCCGCCGCTAGGGCGCTTCGAAGCGATCGTCGAAAACCGGGTCGGCAGCGCCCTGAGGCTCGACCAGCAGAAAATCCGCTTCAAGCTCGATGGTCAACAGCAAAGGGAATGGCTGTTCGATCGGAACCTCCACCGATCCCCACAACGTCCAGACGGGATCGGGCCCAGTACTGTCGACTCGATAGACCGTGTCCGACAGGGTCAGGGCGTCGCCGCATTCGTTATTGAAATTCAGCAGGCCGCTGGTCTGCGAGTAGGAACCGGCGCCGGTCTCTGAGCGCATCTGTGCGGCGGGTGCGGTGATATCGACCTCCAGCGCCGCGCTGAACTGTCCGTCAATCGGCGAGTTCGCGTCGAGTACCAACGCGCCAGTCGCCTCGCCAGCAATCGGGATAGGAAGGGGGGGAATCAAGCGAGTGCGCAGCGCCGCCAGTTCCCATCGCCCACCAGGGATCGGAGCAGCATTGCCTGCAGGATCACCTGCGCCCGCCTCCAGCACCGCGGGCGTCACCCCGCTGATGTCGGGAAACTGGCAGACCGGACCCGCAAGATTACCGGCCATCAGCGGAGAGGCCAGAAGGATGCCGGCCGCTATCAGGGTCAGACTGTAGCCGACTGAAGACTTGTGCTTCATGGTCAAAATTATTCCCTCCCAAGCAATTTTCAACTTTACCACCACGCGCATCACGACAGCTCTGGAAACTTCCCGACTCAGGCCCGCGATATTTCCGAGCCCCATGTATTCTCATCCACGATGTGTGCCTGGGAATCAATAGCGCCGCGCCATAAAGGGCCCTCCAATGGTCATGGCGAACGAAGTGAAGGGAGACTTTCAATGACCAAGAACGCTCTATGTCAGTCATTTTTCCGATGCACGCCACGCGGAACGGTATTGATCGAGTAACACGCAACGTTGAACGAGCAACGGCTCATATGCGCCCAGAACTCATGTGTTGAATTATTTTTGCGATTCGGGGAATAAAACCCGTCCTTCGTTCGTTGACTCATCGTCTTGACACGACATCGGGGCCCAAGTGGGCCAACCGAAATTTTCATGAACGCAAAAAGGAATTCAGCATGAAACCCATCAAGCACCTGATCCTGGCCGGCTGTATTTCGGTCTTGTCATTTACGTCGGCCCATGCGGCCCTTATCACCGGTGGATTCACTGGAAACTGGTTCAACTCCGAAACCAGCGGACAGGGTTTCCAGCTTCAGGTTCTGCCAGACGGCAAGGCCGTGGCGTTCTGGTTTACCTATGATGCCAACGGCAACCAGGTCTGGCTGATCGGCAATGACGACATTGTTGGCAACCGTCTGGAGATGCAGATGTCAAAGCCGGTAGGCGCGCGATTCGGTGCGCAATTCGACCCCAACGACGTTGACCTCCAGCCGTTCGGATCGGTAATCCTGACCTTCGACGACTGCAATCAGGGCAGGGTGAACTGGCAGAGCAATGATCCACAGTTCGGCTCGGGCACCATGGCCATCGAACGGCTGACCCAGTCGGCTGGCGTGTCGTGCTCGGCTTCTGTGTCCGATAATCTCAGCGGTTCCGACCCCGTGCTTGACTTCAGCATCCCGCTGATCAACGAGAGCAGTTTCCCGGAAGCCGATGGAGATGCAGACTACGAATCACGTCCAGGTCGCGTTGAGTTCGAGGTGGAAGTTGAAGATATTCCTGTCGGCGCATATTCCTTGTTCGTTGACGGCACAGAACGCGGCGTCATCCAGGTCTCGAATTCAGACGATGGTACCGAAGGTGAAATCGAGTTCTCGAGCCCGCGAGACGATAATGACCTGTTGCTGGACTTCGAGCCTCTGGGCGCATTGATCGAAGTCCGCGACGGCGGTGGCGTCCTGTTCAGTGGCATTCTGGATCCGGAGTTCGCACCACCTGATGACGATGATGATGACGATGATTCTCCCGGCTTTGGCAGTGCCGAGATCGATATCGATTTTGTCAACACCGGACTGGATCCTGACGCCAGCGGCGATGCCGAATTTGAACAGCACGAATCTCGTGTCGAGTTCAACGTCGAAATTGAAGACCTTGATATTGGAACCTATGAACTCTGGGTCGGTGGCCAATTACGAGCAGAAATCGACGTCATACAGGTCGGGGACGACACCGAGGGTGAAGTGGAATTCCGTTCACCGGTTGAACCTGGAAAGCTGCTCCTCGACTTTAATCCGCTTGGACAACTCATCACCATCGAGCAGGCTGGCGCTGTCTATCTCACCGTTGATTTCCCGCTGGAACCCGTCCCGGGCGATGATGACGATGGCAGCGACGACGACGATGACGACGATGATGAAGACGACGATGATGATGAAGATGATGACGACGAAGACGACGACGACGATGATGACGATGACGATGACGGTGATGATGACTGAGGCTTGATTTAAGGATCGTCTCAATAGCACCTCTGAGTTCGATGCATGAACGCCAGGCACGAACGAGGAGTGCAGTCAGAAGTTAATGAATCCCGCAAGCCAGGGACTTCATGTTTGCCCCGCCCGATCTCGATGGGCGGGGCTTTTTTTAGTTTGCTTGCTTCAGCTGAGACAAAACGCCTGACTGCCGCCCTATACTTGAGCCCTGATCATCGAGCAGGACACCCATGAACACGCTCGCCTCATCCTCGACCCGCTGGTTGATTTCGCTTGTGACCTTTCTGGCCCTCGTCTTCGGGCCACCCGTTCAAGCGCTATCGCAGCGTTCTGTCAGTGGCATACCCCTACTCGCATTCTCGATCGATAGCGATCTCCTTGGCGCAGATGATGCCGAGGACGATGCGGAAGACGACGCGGAAGATGATGCTGAAGACGACGCCGAGGACGATGCCGAAGATGATGCTGAAGACGATGCCGAGGATGACGCCGAGGACGACGCCGAGGACGACGCCGAGACGACGCCGAGGATGATGCTGAAGACGACGCCGAGGACGATGCCGAGGACGATGCTGAAGATGATGCTGAAGACGACGCCGAGGATGATGCTGAAGACGACGCTGAAGACGACGCTGAAGACGACGCCGAGGATGATGCTGAAGACGACGCCGAAGATGACGCTGAAGATGACGCCGAAGACGACGCTGAAGACGACGCTGAAGACGACGCCGAAGACGACGCTGAAGATGACGCCGAAGACGACGCTGAAGATGACGCTGAAGATGACGCTGAAGACGATGCCGAGGACGATGCTGAAGATGATGCTGAAGACGATGCCGAAGACGATGCTGAAGACGATGCCGAAGACGATGCCGAAGACGACGCAGAAGACGACGCAGAAGATGATTCAGAAGATGATTCAGAAAACGACGCGACTGACGAGACTGAAGACGACATCGACGACCCTGAGCCGCGACTGGCATTCGAGCCCGAGGATCGCCTGAGCGAGGTCGCGCTAGCTGGACTGATTGACGATGTCTTCGACATCACTTTCGACGACCGCGGTGAAGCCATCGTCAGAAATGAACTACTGATCCTTACGCTAGATGAGAACCTCAACGAACTCGAACGACTGCCCGGCTGGCGGGAACTGCAGCGCGAAGCTCTGCCCCAGTTTGGCAGCACCCTGGTGCGACTGTTGGTACCTCGCGAACAGAATCTTGAAAACGCACTCGCGCTGGTCCGCCAACTGCTGCCCCAGGCCAGCATTGACTACAACCACAGTTATGAACTGGGCCAATCAGCTTTGGCGCCCGAACACGCAGGTGATCAAGCTCTTGCCGGCGGGCGGTACCACGCGGTGCAATCAGCCTCGGCCAGACTGGGCATCATCGACAGCGGCATTGCGCTGGAACACGAGACCCTGGCCGGCGCCACCATCGAGCAGCGCTCCTTTCTGAGCAACTCACAGCAGCGAAACCTTGACCATGGAACGGCCGTGGCCTCCTTGCTGGTCGGCAACTCGCCCGCGCTTCAAGGCATGGCGACGAATGCCAGTCTGGTGGCCGCCGAAGCGTTTTTCGAAGAAGGCGAGCTTGGGCTGATCTCGACCAGCTACCAACTTGTACAAGCCATGGACTGGCTGAGCGGCGAAGACGTGCTGGCCATCAATATGAGCCTGGCCGGCCCGGCAAACCAGGTCCTTGAACGTGCGGTAAGCCTGGTCATTGAGCGCAACATTCTGGTGGTCGCGGCGGCGGGAAATGATGGGCCGACCTCAGCCCCACGCTTTCCGGCAGCCTACCCCGGCGTGATCGCCGTTACCGCAATTGATCGCGGTGATCGTGCGTATTTGCGAGCCGTGCGCGGCGATCACCTGGATTTTGCTGCCCCTGGAGTTGAACTGTCGGTAGCCGATGCTCAGGGCCCTGCCTTGTATCGCTCGCGCTCAGGCACGTCATTCGCGGCACCATTTGTGACCGCCCTGGTTGTCCATTATCGGCAGCGACATCCTGAGGCCTCGGCGGCTGAATTGATCGAATGGATGCAAGCCGATGTCATCGATCTGGGTGCGCCAGGCCGGGATCCGGTCTTTGGCTGGGGCCTGGCCGGCGCCAGCCTGTTGACGAAAAGCAAGGAGCCGGCCGACGACTAGCTGAGATGAAGCAGCGCAAAGTTTCTCGCTAGAACGCCATCTCCAACTGAACTTCAAAGCGATTGTCGCTGAAGTCAGCCGAGGGCAGATTCGAGTCATGCAGGCGATGCTGATAGCTCAGCAGGGCGTTCAGGTCACGACCGATCGGCAGGTCCAGGCGCGCGCGCCAGCGCTGGCGGCGATCATCGCGGCGCTCAGCGATCGAGGGCGTTATCGAACGATAGTCTCGGTTTTCCAGGCGCCAGTCCAGACGCAGGCGCACAGGTCGGTCACCGTAGAGATCGAAGCGGCGTGAATAGCGAAGTTCGACCTGCTGACCACGGAAATCGAATTCAGCGCCGCGCGTGTCTTCATCCTCGTAACGAAGCCCGACAACAAAATACTGCCGCGTGCCGTCAAGAAAGTAATAAAAATCGGCGTCGGCGGCATGCACCTCACCTTGTCGCTCAGGGTTATCCGGAAAGTCTTTGTCGCGGTAGTAATAGCTGCCGCGAAGGTAGAGCCTGGAGGTCAGAAAACGCGTGAAATAAGGCGAGAGATGCTGAAAGCTCAGCAGCTCGCTACCGTCGAGACGGGCATGCACGCGGTAGGTCTCGATCCCCAGATCGAAGTTTTCGAAATTATGCTTCAGGCCCAGTGACAGGTTGTGGATCTGCAGGTCGAAGTCGGTTTCTTCAAAGTAGCTCTTCTGCGACAAGCTGTAGCCCAGGCGCAGATCGGTGCCCTGATCGAAATTCTTTTCGTAGTCGAGATCGAGATCCAGCACGGCGGCAAAGTCGTCGACGTCGCGCACCTGGTCAAGCTCCTCGACTGTGACCAGATCGTCGTACTGAAAACCAGCAGCCAGCGTGACCTCGACCGGCCAGGCATCACGCTCTGGATGCTGTGCCTCCTGCGCGCCGACGTTATCGACCGAGAAAATCGACAGGGCCAACAGCACTGCCGGGGCAGCCGCTTTGAATGAAGAATTCTTTGCAGGCATTTGTCTCACTCCATGTGTCGTCGATCGTTGTCTCGGCCGACCTCAGGGCCAGCGTTGTTCGATGAACGCCGCTTCTTCTTCTCCAAGCACCAGGCCACCCGACAGGCGACTCATGATAAACGTATCCACGGCTGCTGCCTCGTCGCCGCTGGCCGCGCGATAAACATCGGGCTGAGGCGTTGAAAGGCGGACAATCTGCGCAACGCCCCTCTGCCACTGATTCGAGCGCCGACAAGCCACGGCAACCAGGGCCTCGCCCGCTGCCTGAGCCCGGACTTCAAACTGCCGGCACCAGTTTTCGTCCTCGTCACGAAAACTGAAATCCACCTGACCTGACTGGGTATTGCTAAAGCTCAGCGTCTGTCCTGCAGGCGTGCGTTCAAGCAGTTCGAACCAGGCATGATCCTGATTGATCGAGGTCAGCGCCTCGAGCGGACTGGCCGAAACGCCCTGGACCAGGCGCTGCTCACCAAACTGCACACCGACAAGCAGGGCGAGTGCCAGTGCGGCGGTCGCCAAAGCCGGGCGCGGCAGGTTCTGGACGGTCCAGTCACTCAGACGCAGAAACCAAGGGCGCCGCGCCGCTTGATTGTCACCAAGCAGGGCCTGCAGGGCCTCGGGCACCGGGCGCTGCCGGGCCATTTCCTCGTAATGCTCGCGCAAGCGCCGATCGTTGACCACCAGCCTCGCCAGTCGCTGTTGAAGGTCGGGCTGAGCTTCAAGCGCCGACTGCACGGCTTTCGACTGCGCGGCGTCCAGCTCATCATCGAGCCAGGCCGAAAGTGTCAGATCATCGATCCGGACCTGAGTATTCATCGTATTCATCTCCTAGAGCAGTTCGAGCAGGCGCTTGCGCGCACGCGACAAGCGACTCATGACCGTGCCGATGGGTATGTCCAGCAGTTCAGCCGCCTCGCGATAGCTGAAGCCCTGCACGGTGACGAGACCGAGCACCAGTCGCTGATCGGCGTCGAGTTGATCGACAGCCGCGGTGACTTCATCGACCTGAAGTCGTCGCAGCGCTTCAGCCTCGCCGTCGACAGCACCCTGATGGCGCTCGAGCTCGTCCGCGCTGGCGGTCTGAGTACGCGAGCGATGGCGAAGGCCATCAATCCAGTGGTTCTTGCACACCCGGAACATCCAGGGCAGGAAGGGCACGTTGCCTGGCACGCCCTTTCTGAGCAGCAGCTCCACCGTACCCTGCGCCAGGTCATCGCCATCGGCGGCACTGCCGGTCAGAGAAAAGCAGAAACGCCGCAGCGGCTCAAGATGCTCGAGTAGCGCTCGCTTGAGTTCGGTATCGGATAGATTCAAACGAGGTTCCGTGGGCGATTTGGCGAAGAGACCGATAATCCCGTCCGTCTGCGAACCAAACGCGAAGCGGTCAGCGCACAGCGGATCCGCCATAGTACCTAATCGCAAAGCGATCGCCCACGCACTTGGTTTTCGCGCCTTATCGCGAACCACATCAATCATGGCCGCTTTCCGGCAGCCGCTTTCCCGCACTGATCGGGGCAGGATCGCACCCTAACCCACAATCGCTCAGAGCTTGAGGAGGGTTGATAAAGAATCGTATTGTTGCCGGATTGATCGCGCTGATGCGTGCTGTGCTCACTCGAACGCAGCCCGAGAGGCAGCGCGGAGATCTTTCGGGAGAAGGCTGAGTTTTCGCCGCTGCGCAAGGCAAAGGCCCAGTGACGTCGCTGGTGCATGAACCAGCACAACCAGCGAAAGCATCCCACTGAACGCAGCATTCTGTGATGACTCGGCTTCATGATCGTGACCTCTCCCTGCAATTCTTCCGTCATTCACCCCACTGACGTTTGGGAGGCCTGATCTATTCCCGCTCCAGGCAAGGTTATTCAGAGGCGACTTGGCAATGGGGTGACCAGAAGCTCAGCTCGGCAGCAGGCTGATCAGGGCGGCCGTTGTGGCGTAGACCACGACAAATGGCACGATCAGATAGCCCATGACATCGCGCGCATGAACCATGACGCCCGCGCCCATCACCGGCAGCACGGTTAGCAGGAAGAAGGGCTGGAGCAGGTTGGTGGAGGTTTCACCGTAGGCCACGGCCATCGCGATGCGGGCCACGAAGGCCTGCTGTTCATGGGCTGGAAGGTGGGCTGACAGATTCATTGCGGTCTCGGTCAGCGCTGGACCGATCACCGCCCACTCACCGCCAGCAGACGGGATTGCAAAGTTGACCACCGCACCGGCGAATTGCGCAATCAGGGGCAAGGTCGTCATGGATGCCCCATCAGCCAGCCACAGCGAAATCTGCGTACCCAGCCCTGAAAACATCATGATGCCCATGATGCCGGCGTAGAACGGGTACTGGAAGACCAGGCCGTAAACGTTGGCGCAGGCCCGCTTCATGGCGATGCCGTAGCGCATCGGGCTGCGGTGGACCAGAAGACCGATCATCAGAAAGGCAAAGATCATGATGTTCAGATTCAGATCGAAGCCCCTGTCAGCAAAATGTCGGGCCACGATCCAGAGTCCGGCGAGGGCAACCAGAGCCTGCAGCCACCAGCCGTTGTTGAGCCGGTCGGATGGACTGCGCCCGTCCAGTGACATTGACTCGGCTTCCTCGGCCACGCTGGCCGTGACCCGCTGGTCGGCGTCGGCAAGATCGTCGAGGGTCTGTATCCCTTCGAGACGCGGCCGCATCCACCACATCAGCAGAGGTATGGTGAGAAAGTAGACCAGCACATAGGCAGCATTGAGCCGACTGCCCAGGGTCTCGCTGGTGGCGATGGTGGCACGCAGCACCTCGCCTTCGATCAGAAAGTTGCCTTCGGTATTGAGCACCAGCGGAATCGAGCTGGACAGACCGCCCACCCACGGCTGGCCAGAGATGTAGACACAGGCGATCAGGTAGGCGTAATCCACGCCTTCGACGCGCTTGGCCAGCTCGCGCGCCAGCACCGCCGTCAACACGATCCAGCCCCAGCTGATCAAGCTGAACACCCCACCCACGACCAGCACCAGCACGTAGACCGAGGCGGGCGTGCGGGCAAAGCGGGCCAGGACGTCGATGGCCCGCGCCGCCGGCGGTGAGAGCGCGATGGCAAAGCCGGTGGCCAGAATCAGCACCATCTGCATGGTGAATTCCAGCAGCATCCAGAACCCGCGATACCAGTCGGCCGTGACCTGATTGAAGCCCGACCCGGTCAAGACCATTGCGGCAACCGCCACCAGCACCGTCAGAACCAGGGCAAAAACAAAGGGTTCCGGGATCCAGCGGCGCAGCCGATGAGAGAAGACGTTACCTAGTGATGACATCAGTTCTGATACTCGGACCCTGGGGAATTCATGCGGCAACGATGGCAGAAGTATAGGTCGATGCTCGACCGCCCACTATAGTCAGGCCAGAAAAAGTGAATGAACCCGGATCATCACAGCTATTCAGTGCTGTATGTCACGTTTTGGCGCCCGATCGCGCATACTACTGATGCAGGACCAATAAACCTAGGGAGCATCAACAATGAAAATCAAGATCAGCCTTCTGGCGCTGAGTGTATGCGCACTTCTGGCCACATCAAGCGCAACACTGGCGCAAGACGATGACAGCTACATGCTGCGCATGACGCGGCTCGACGTCAAGATCGGCCACATGACCAAGTTCCGGGAAGCTCTGGCCGCCTACAACACCTGCTACACCGAAAACGGTGGTGAAGGCAGCTGGAGCACGTGGACCAACGTGACTGGTCAGGGTGACTATTACTACATGGTCAGCCGCATGGCCAACTACGCAGAAATGGGTGAAATGGATGAGGCCGCCCGCACCTGCTGGCCGACCGCCGAGGCAGAGGTCGCGCCGCACCTGATCCAGGTTGAAACACGCTTCGCCAAGTACCTGGCCCCCTGGAGCGGCGAGCAGGGAGATTCCGATATCGTGGAGCTCCATCAGTTCCGGGTCGACAACGGTTCCGACTTCCGCGCCGCGGTGGGTGAAATGACCACCATCCTGAGAGAATCGGACTACGAACACATGGGTGTCTGGTATGAAAACCTGCACAACAGCAGTAACCAGCCGGATTACTTCGTGGTCGAGCGCTTCGCTGACTTTGCCGCCATGGACGATGATCGAGCCGGAGCCTACGGCGCAATCGTTGCAGCTGCGGGGGAGGAAAAAGCCGATGAGATCTGGGCGGCCTTCCGTGATGCAATGACCGATGACTGGGGGTATCGCAATGAGGTGCTCTCTCGCGTGCGTTCGCTGGATGTGAATACGGGCGACTGATTTTCAAGCGTTTCATCAGCACTCCAAGCAGTAACCAGCGGCCCGGTCTTCCGGGCCGCTGGCTTTCAGGGGTACTGATCCCGGTGGGGAAATAGACGTTGCAGGTTTTTGGCGCGTTTCGTCGGCACCGGTGACAAGGGCGTACACTGGGAGCATGGAATCGATACCCAACAAGGCCCCGGAAACCCAGACACTGCTAAGCAAGCAGGACGTATTGGGGGCCAGCCGTCTCGTGATTCAGGCCGTGATCGGCGTGACTGACGTGGTTGAAGCCATGCACAGCACGATCTCGCGCGTGGCGCCACCACTGGGCAAGAGCCCCTCGCGGCGAGCCCGGGGCTTGAGCGGCCAGATCTATTCCAGCGTTCGCGGCGTAACCCGCGCCGTTGGCTTCAGCATCGAAGCCGCGCATCGCTTTTTGCCCGACATCCGCCTCAAGTCGTCTCAGCATCGGGCGCGTGAGGCCATGGTCGCGCGCATCAACGGCGTGGTCGGGGATCATCTCGATGCCAGCGGGAACCCGCTGGCCATCCCCATGACGCTACGCCGGGACGGGCAGATCGTGTTTGCTCGACACCACTCGAACGCCGCCCTGCCCCGAAACCCCCGGCCCGTCATTTTTATTCATGGTCTGTGCATGAACGACCTCCATTGGCAGGTCGACGGGCACGATCACGGTGCCGAGCTGGCCCGTGAGCTGGGCGTCGCACCGCTCTACCTGCACTACAACACCGGTCGGAGAATCTCGGCCAACGGGCGAGATCTGACCCTGCTACTGCAGTCGCTTGTCGACGACTGGCCCTGTGCCATCGACGAGCTGACGCTGATCGGCCACAGCATGGGTGGGCTGGTGATCCGCAGCGCCTGCCACTACGCGCAGGAACTCGGTCACGACTGGCCCGAGCGGCTTGGAACCGCCATCTTCATCGGCTCGCCCCATCACGGCGCGCCGCTGGAGCGCATTGGCAACCTGGCCGGTCGACTGCTCGAAGCCAGCCCTTACAGCGCGCCGATCGCGCGCATCGGGCGGCTGCGCAGCGCCGGCATTCAGGATCTGCGCCACGGTAATCTGATCGATTCAGACTGGAATCGAACGCAAAGCACCGAGTTCGGCGACCACCGCGCATCGCCCGTCCTGCCAAAGCACGTCAATGCCCACGCCATTGCTGCCTCACTCAGCCCGGATGCTGCCGTGGCCGGCGGCACACTGCGCGGCGATGGACTGGTCCCAGTCCGCAGCGCATTGGGCCATCATCCAAAGCCTGACAAACACCTCGACCTGCCCGAGCAAAATCAGCACCTGATCCCGAACACCAGCCACATCCAGCTACTGGGCAGCCACGAGGTCTACGCCACGCTGAAGCACTGCATTCTGCGTCGCACGCCGAACGCCTGAAGCAATCGATCAATTCCGGCCCGATCAAACTTCAGAACGAGCGGGAACAGACAAGATCAGAGAATCACCCGTTTTTGAGCGCAGTCAAGTTCCGCGACGCCATGTGGACCTAGACTGATGTTTTGACAGTCAGCCAGGAGCCGAATCATGGGCGAATCCGTCAACAAACCGGTGGTTTCAGACAAGGCCAGCAGCGAATTCCCCACGGTCACCGCCGATCAGGTCCGCGAGGCGTTCGAGAGCGGCCGCTACCCCTACGGTCGCCGACTGGCGCGAAAAGCCTATGAGCAGGAGAAAGCCCGGCTTCAGGCCGAGCTTCTCAAAGTCCAGCTCTGGGCGCAGGACAGCGGCCAGAAATTCATTCTGCTGTTCGAGGGCCGCGACGCAGCGGGCAAGGGCGGCACGATCAAGCGCTTCACCGAGCATCTCAACCCCAGATTTGCGCGCGTAGTCGCGCTCAACAAACCCACCGATGTCGAGCGCAGCCAGTGGTATTTCCAGCGCTATGTCGAGCACTTGCCAAGCGGTGGCGAGCTGGTCTTCTACGACCGCTCCTGGTACAACCGCGCGGGCGTCGAACGGGTCATGGGGTTTTGCACGCCCTCGGAGTACCTGGAATTCATGCGTCAGACGCCGGAGCTGGAGCGGATGTTCGTGAATTCTGGCATCCGGCTCTACAAATACTGGTTCTCGGTCACCCAGAAAGAGCAATTGCGCCGCTTCCAGTCGCGCGAAACCGATCCGCTGAAGCGCTGGAAACTGTCACCGATCGACCGGGCCAGTCTGGGCAAATGGGATGACTACACCGAAGCCAAGGAGGCGATGTTCTTCTACACCGACACCGCGGATTCGCCCTGGATCATCGTCAAATCCAACGACAAGAAGCGCGCCCGGCTCAACACCATGCGTCACTTCCTGTCGTCACTGGACTACCCCGACAAGGACTTGAGCGTGGTCACCCCGCCCGATCCGCTGATTGTTGGTCAGGCGACGCATGTCATTCATCGCTCGGAGCACATTCTCGGCACCTCGCTGCATCCCAATCACCGTCAGCGGACCAAGTAAGCAAAGGCCTGGATCTGCCGACATTCACGACCGGTCGGCACAATCGAGAGTCCTCAAATGATTTATCGGGCATCTCGATGACAAGCATCGCTGAAGAATCCGTCTGGGATTACCCTCGCCCACCGCGCATCGAGCGGGTGGACTGGTCGCTCAAGATCGAACAGGACGGCGAGGTGCTGGCCGCGACCGATCAAGGCGTTCGCGTACTGGAAACGTCCCACCCGCCCTGCTTCTACTTTCCGCCGAGCGACGTCGACTTCGCGCGCCTCGAACCCAGCCCGACCCGCACCTTCTGCGAATGGAAGGGCCAGGCTCGCTACTGGCACCTGAAGACGGCAGACGGGCTGGTCAAGGACGCGGCCTGGGCCTATGGCGACCCGGTAGATGCAATCATCAAGGACCATCTGTCGTTCTACGCCGGTCGGGTCGAGGCCTGCTATGTGAACGGCGAGCGCGTGGTAGCGCAGGACGGCGACTTCTATGGCGGCTGGATTCTGAGTTGGGTCAAAGGCCCGTTCAAGGGCGGCCCGGGCACGCGCGGCTGGTAAGCGGTTCAATTTCCGCTTCGGAGTAGGCTACCCTGTGGACTGATTTCTACAGGGGTAGCTCATGCGCCTTTCCATCAAATGTACTGCTGCATTGCTGACCGGCGTTCTGCTCGCCGTTCCGGCCTACGCCGACGACCACGAAACGACTGAAAAAACGCCAGCGGTCGCGCATCAAACCGTGACTGAGCATCGGATTCGCATCGACGGTAATCCGATCGACTACAGCGCCACGGTCGGCTGGCTGATCATGGAAGAAGACGGCGAGCCGGTCGCACGCTTCGGCTACACCGCCTATATCCGCAATACCGATCAGCCGATCGGCGAGCGCCCGATTACTTTTGCCTTCAACGGCGGGCCGGGATCCTCATCGATCTGGCTGCACATGGGGGTATTGGGACCGCAGCGGGTGCTGGTCAAGGATGGGGACTACACAGCACCACCGCCTGCCCGGCGCGTCGACAATGCCTACAGCGTGCTGGATGTGACCGATCTGGTCATGGTCGATCCGGTCGGCACCGGCTTCAGCAAGCCCCTGGGCGAAGCCGAAGGCAAGGACTTCTGGGGCGTGGATCAGGACATAGAGTCGGTCGCGCGGTTTATCCGCCAGTACATCACCGAGAACGGTCGCTGGGCCTCGCCCAAGTTCGTGCTTGGCGAGAGCTATGGCGGCATTCGCGGCGCCGGCCTGGCCCATCACCTTCAGAGTCGCCACAGCATGAATCTGAACGGTCTGATTCTGGTGTCACCGTTCATTGATGCCGGTGCCGGGCGCGATGCGGTTGACCTCAACCTGCCGCACGCGCTCTACCTGCCGACCCTGGCCGCCACCGCCTGGTACCACAATCGCATCGAGAACCAACCGGCCGAGCTGGAACCCTTCCTGGCCGAGGTTGAAGCCTTTGCGCTGAACGAATACTTGCCCGCGCTGTTTGCCGGTTATGTCATCGAGCCGGAGCGCAAGCAGGCGCTTGCCGAGCAGCTGGCCGCCTACACCGGCACCACGGCCGACTACTGGGAAAGGGCCAATCTGCGCGTCAGCCATCAGCAGTTCGTGCAGGAGCTGATGCGCGATGATCGGATGATTGCCGGGCGTATCGATTCACGCTTTGTCGGCCCCAGCGTCAACGCACTGGCGGAAAGCATGAACTACGACCCGTTCTTCCCGGCCGTCGGCCCCGCCTTTACTGCCGCCTTCTTCGATTATCTGCACGATGATCTGGGTTTTCGCGAAAACGAGGAGTACAAGACCACCGCCTGGCCGCTGGACTGGGACTGGTCACACGTCAATCCCGATGGCCGAACTCAGGTCGCGGTCAACCTGTTGCCCGACCTGTCGCGTGCGATGGTCATGAACCCCGGCCTGCACCTGCACATCCAGCAGGGCTATTACGACCTGGCCACCCCCTACAGCGTGACCAACTACTACCTGCGCCATCTCGACATTCCGACCGAGGCGCGGGAAAGAATCCGCTATGACCTCTACCCGGCCGGGCACATGATGTACCTGCACGAGGATTCGCTGCGTCAGTACCGAACTGACCTGGTCGAGTTCATCGAGGCCGCCATTCCATAGCGCGAGTGACTCTCGGCTGGAACCCGCTTTTCAAGCTATTCATGGGATGCTGGGAAACATTCTTCCAGTCGAATACTCAACGGGACTCTGAACAAGCCCGAGCTCATGGCTCGGCTCGTTCGAAGACATCAGTTGCACGCTCAATCAACGGCAGCTATCCATGGCGTTGTGCGATTGATTCGACGAAACAGAGCAGTCACCAACAATTGCCTCTATTCGAAGTGGTCAGGAATTTATTCGGTAATTTCTTCCAGCGGTCGCCCATGGTAGTAAACTGTTCAAACACCAATTCGCCAGCACCCGGACTGTTCAATCCATGAAGGAAAGAATCATTATTGTTGGCGGCGGCGCCGGCGGCCTGGAGCTGGTGGTTCGATTAGCGCGCAAGCTCAGACGCCAAAAAGACGTTGAAGTCGTGCTGATTGACAAGAACCCGACCCACATCTGGAAGCCCCTGTTTCACGAAGTGGCGACTGGGTCCATGAACAGCTACCACGATGAAGCCAGCTATCTGATGCTGGCGCGCAAGCAAAAATTCAGGTTCATTCTTGGCCAGGTGACCGGCATCAATGGTCTGGATAAGACCGTCACGCTGGCTCCTCTGCTGGGTGACGGTGCTGAAGAGGTCATTGCCGAGCGCAAAGTCACTTTTGATCAGCTGGTAATCAGTGTAGGCAGCCTGAGCAACGATTTCGGAATCGAAGGCGTCAAGCAATACAGCCGCCAGCTGGACTCGCGCGAACAAGCCGAACTGTTTCACAAGAACTTTGCCACCAAACTTCAGCGCACCAACCTTCAGTCAACCAGCGACAAGCTCTATGTGGCCATTGTCGGAGGCGGTGCGACCGGTGTGGAACTTGCGGCCGACATGCATAACGTGGTCCAAAGACTGCGCGATTACGGCTTTGAACATTTTTCCAAAGATCGGCTTGATGTCAGCATCATCGAAGCAGCACCGGTGCTGGTCCCTCGCCTGCCAGAGCGCATCGGCCTGTCGGTCAGAAGCGAGCTGGAACGCATTGGGGTCAAAGTTCGAGTCAACACCATGGTGGCCAAGGTGGATAAAGACGCCGTGCTGACCAGCGAAGGCGAAACGATCCGGTCCGACATCAGCGTCTGGGCCGCGGGTGTCAAGGCGCCAGCGTGGCTGGCCGACTGCGGCTTGCCTACTGACAAGCTGGGTCGGGTCAAAGTCAACAACGATCTGAGCGTCGAGGGCCTGCCTCATGTCTTCGCGATTGGCGACTGCTGTGCATGCATGATGAGTGACGGCACAGAAGTACCGCCGCGAGCTCAGGCCGCTCACCAGATGGCGAGCACCGCCGCGCGCAACATACTGGCCTTGCGCAGAAACAAGGCAGGAAAAGCCTTCCAGTATCGTGATTTCGGCAGCATGGTCAGCCTGAGCAAGTATTCGACCGTCGGTAACCTGATGGGCAATCTGATGGCCGGGTCGGTTTTCCTGGAGGGCCGCATCGCACGGCTGGTGTATCTTTCGCTCTACCGCATGCACCAGGCGGCCATTCACGGAAAATTTTCCACCCTACTGATCATGCTGGGCGACCGGATCTATAAAGCCACGCGGGCATCGGTCAAACTCCACTAGAGGCCCTTAACAACGCTGCTTCGACGCAGTGACCACGCTGGATCCGACATCAAGGATCACGGGCTTGGTGTAGAGTCTCAATCTCATGATGCGTCGGGATTCTTATGCGATATCTTTTCTCTTCAGCGCTCGCGTTGGGTCTCTTATTACTCAGTGGAGTGACCATGGCTACGGAAGAAGCAGAGTATGACGTGACGCTTCAGGATGGTGACTTTGAGCTGCGAGACTACGCCGCTCAGATCGTCGCCGAGGTCGTGGTCAGCGGCAGCTTTTCTCGCGCCGGCAACAGTGCCTTTCGGCCGTTGTTCAACTACATCTCAGGCGACAACACCACTCAAATGGAAATCGCCATGACCGCGCCGGTGTCGCAAATGGCCCGGGGGGCGGATCAGAGTCAAGAAATCGCCATGACCTCTCCCGTCGGCCAACGTGCAAGTGGTGATGAGTGGGTGATCAGCTTCATGATGCCAGCGCAATTCAACATGGATACGATACCTACACCCACCAATCCAGCGGTCATTATCAGGGAAATCCCGGCCCATCGAATGGCGACCATCAGGTACTCGGGTCGCTGGTCAGAACGACGCTACAACGCTCATCTCGACGAACTCAAGGATTGGGTTAGTGCTCAGAGCCTGACCGTGACCGGCGAACCGGTATTTGCACGATACAACGGACCATTTACGCCCTGGTTCATGCGCCGCAATGAGATACTTCTTCTGGTTGCACATAAATCCTGCCAGCACCTTCGCCCGCCCCATCGAAATCAACTCTCCAACGGTCGGTCGCGGTTGCGATTCTCGGCGTTCTCGGCTGTTCGGCTTATCTTCGGCTTCCCACCCCCCTGACGGCAATTCAGGCCGACAGCCTGCCTGAGGATCCTCGCTGGCGGGGATCCGCACGGCGCGCCGTAGCGGCAAGACTGCGGCGTTCGCCGTGGACTGTTTGAATTCACCAGTCCGCAGGATGACCCGCAGCGCAGGCGCTATGCCCGACGCGCGAACCTGCTGAGCAGGTCAGTAACTAACGCCGGCCGCCTACCCAGCATCAAGTGGCTTGGCTGGTTGGAGGCAAGCTGTTTGGCCGCACAAAACCCTCACTGGACCACGCTGATCAAATCATTGCAGGCACACCAGATCGGGTGCTTGTCATCTGCAAGGCAATCTGAGATTCGGCGCACGCTGATTCTGGATGAAGTCGACCGCATCCTCGACATCGGTTTTTCCGACGCCGCCCCGCCAAAAAAATCGACAAACCCTACGCCTTTCTGCGACCGCCGAGCGCTATCCGAGATCAGTCGCAAGATCCAGTCCGCGCCGTGACGGTCAGCGTGGAATCGCACATCGATCGAACGTCATCGAAAATCCTTTATCAGATCAAATCACACGAACGTAACAACGCGCTACGCGCTGTTTCAGCAATATCGACCGGCCTCGACTCTGGTGTTCTGTCATCCGCGCAAACAGTGCGCGGCCGGGAGAGCGACAACGTAACTAACGCGACGCGAAGCGCCTTTTCTTCACGCTGTCGCAAGGAACAGGTGCCGCTGGTGGGGGACGAGATGGCTGCCGAGCGACCTCACCAAGGGCCTGCTGAGCCTCGAAATGATAAGATTCAATACTGTATCTCGGCGGATTGGTTGAACTATGTAACAAGGGTGCCCTCCTGGGCTGACTCTCCTTCGGACTGTCCGCTGACGCTTTTGCGGCATCCGTTGCGTGGGGTTCGCTGAGCCGCGGTGCCGGATTGCGGCGGCCCGGCGACGGGCTGATCTTCGGCGGTGTGGAGGGCGCAGTACGGCGGCTTGGCCCCATCGATCTCGGTGAACAAGCAATCGGCACTGGATCGGCATGATTTTATTGTGCTTCTATCGGGTGTCGATGATTTGGGAGGCACGAGGGACGGCGGATGGCGACTCATCCCCGGATCACTCGAAGCAACTTGGCTGGACCCTGCTTGCCGCGTTCGCCGCAGGTGCGACTCCGCCGTGGTCGGCGTCGCACTCCATCTGGCTGGCGTGTCCGGCGCCCGCGCTGGTTGTCGGATTGGCGGCGATAGTCGCGGGAGCACCCTCGGTTTTATGCTCGGCCCGATCGCGAGTCAGGCGCTCGGCCGACGTGCCGATCATCGGAGGCCTGATTCTTATTGCGATCGGCGTCAGCCTCTGGGTCGACCACGTTCTCCTCTGAACTCATCTGTCAGCATCAGCGCCGCAGTCTTGATCTTTTTCCAGTCATGATGCGATACAAACTTCACGCCCACACGGTTACTCGTCTGGACGGTGCGACTGCATTGAACAGGTGAAAGCCTTTGCAAGAAACCACTGAGAAGATCGACGTGAAGCTCCTCAAATCGCTCTCCCTTGCCGGTAGCTTATCGACAGCGTCATGACGGCTGCTGAAAGCGGCATGATCACGGGCGGATTCACTGGCAACTGATTCAATGCGGGCAGGTGCTGTACCTGCACGAGGATGCGCTGCTTCCTTACCGCGACGACCTGGTCGAATTCAAACAAGGCGCCATTCCAGCCACCTGAATCCCGGCGCTTACTGGCCCATCGGGTCGGCGTTCCAGCGCTCGAGATTGAAGTCGGGCGCTGGCCGCTGTAATCGGACCTCGAAAACGACCCGGTCCAGACTTTCGCGCCCGTGGCGGTCGATGCTGATCACTTCGGCCGTGTGAATGCCGACGGGCAGCTGATCAGGCAGACGCCAGCGCCAGAGATGAACATTCCGATCCGGCGCGCTGCGGCCCATTGGCCCCGGGGGTCCCTTGAACGTCGAGCCCTTGAAGGCCTCATAGCCCTGGGCCCGCGGATTGCCCGAGCGGCTGACCAGGGCCTGTCGCGCCGTGCTCAGCGCGCGCCGGCTTGAAAACGGATCGGCGTATTCCGCCCCGCGCCGTGGTGCCTCACCCCGCGCTTGCTGCGTGCGCTCCAGCTCGACCCAGTCACCGCCGTTGATGCGTGCCTTTACCCGGGTTTCGCTGGATCCCAGCCAGACATTGGCGCTGAGAAACACGCCGGCTTCAAGATCATCCGGGGTAAACAGATTGGAATCGCTGAGGTCATGCAATGAGTAGGGCGGCACCGGATCGCGCTGGTCGGCAGCTGTATCCATCCAGTCGGCGATGGCCTGGTGCCAGGACCGGAAGTCAGGGGTGTTGAAGCTGATCCACTGCGCGCGATCCCGACCAACGCTGGTGGACAGATAGGTTTCAACGTAGTCGCTGCCCGAAAAATCCAGGGTCAGGATGCCGCGCGGTGCGCCCATGCTCTGAATGGCCATGGGAATGCTGTCGTAGTCGAAATCGCCCATCCACCAGGCCCCCGATGCAGCGCCCGCGATCAGGTGACGGAACGGCAGCGGCCCGGTCCCGACCATCGCCTCCCAGCCGTCGAACCAGTCGCCGGGACTCAGGTTTTCAACCGCGTGGGTATGGCCCGAGATCGACAGGCCCGGTCGCGGCCCGACCAGGCGATAAATGTCCTGAACGTTGTCGGTCTGGTGAACGGGACTGTCGGCATCCCTGAATGAAACCAGCGGAATATGGTGCAGCAGCACGACCCGCTGATCGTCAGCGGTGGTCGCCATCAGCGCGTCCAGCCACTGCATCTGCACATCCGAGACCCGACCGTTGTAGCGCGGCGTTTCCGGGTCCGAGCAGTGATCACGACCGCTGCGACGAGCCATGTCTTCCTGCCCACAGGGATAGGTGACGTTGTTCAAGACCACGAACAGCACCTCACCGATCTCGAAGGCGTAGTAATCAGGCATGGCCCGCGCACGCCAGCTGTCGGCCGAGTGGCCTGGATCCGGCGCGTCGAAATCCAGGTCGTGGTTGCCGTGCACCAGCCACTGCGGCACCCCGGCGACCGCGCCAACCTCCATCAAACGATCCAGCAGGTCAAGATCATCACCCAGCACGTCGCCGACATAGATCAGGCAGTCGCCGTCCTCGAGGCCCAGCTCCAGCAGCCGGGCGCCCGCACTGTCGCGGAAGAACGAGACTTCGCGATTGGAATAGGTCTGGCTGTCGCCGATCACCACGCAGCGAAAGTCGTCGCGCGCCGAGACCGGGTTGAGCGCGAAATCAATGCGATCGGGCAGCGGCCGGTCGGGCAGGCCGCCGTAGCGCAGCGCCGGTGAACCGCCCTGCTTGTGGACGTAGAAAAATTGCGGGAGCTGGCGGGCATCGACCGGCACGCGCCAGCCCCGTGGCTGAACCACGGTCAGGTTCATGTCGGAGCGAATGGGCAGCTGGTAGCGGCCCTGAGCATCGCTGCGCACCACATCCAGGCCGTTGGAGACGCGCAACGTCGGCGACCCCTGGCTCATCGGCCTGACGCTGCTGGTCCTGATTGCGATCAGCAAACACCACGCCATGGATCCAGCCATCGCGCGGACTCCAGTCAGCCGCTGAGTCGATTACAGGCTGCTGGGCGCAAGCGCTCAGCAGAAGACAGACAATAACGATCAGAAGACGGTGCATCATCGGCTCCCGGACAATAAACAATCGGGAATGATGCCACGCCGGATTGACATGCAGGTGACGGCATGGCCAGCGGCATTGACCGCGAACTTATCGTTGCCCCATCCAGTGTTCCATCAAGCCGGGAAAGTGATCATGCATCCACTGCCGGGCGTCGATATCGGCCGGGTCCATACGCAAGGTTCGAATCCCCTCCAGCGCGCGCGCAGCGCTGAAGTCACGCGCCTGATCCACGCTGGGCATAGGATAGCCTCGGGCCAGCAGCCAGGCCGGAAACAGTTCGATCTCTAGCGGTTTTTCGAGATCCCAGAACTGCTCCACGCGACGCGATAGTTCGTCGTCTTCGCCCAGCTCCAGCCAGTCTTCTGCGGCCTTGGGATCGGACCAGCACAGCAAGCTCAAATTCCGCAGCGCTCGATCACGATCGCCCAGACGCAGGCTGGCCCGGATGTCGACCAGGCGCAGCGCCGACGACATTGCGTCCGAGGACGATGATGATTCCAGCCGGTCGATTTCGCGCAGAACGCCGGCCATATCGCCGGCCTTGAATCGAAGCTGCGCCGGGCTGAGCTCGACCGAATCTTGTGCAGAAGAGCGCTGACTCGGATAGTCGGCCAGGTGCTGAAAGAATCGGGCGAGGAATTGCTCGGCCGCCGACGCCCCCAGCAGGCGCCGCGCACGGATCGCCAGATCGCCCTCGATCGCATCCATTACCCGCGGGGCATCAAGGCGCTCAACGTCCAGCCAGCCCAGCGCGCCGACCAGATGCTCGGCATCGGCCTGCAGCTCATTGCCCGGATCGGCCCGCGACAGCTCCAGCAGCGCTGTTTCCGCGCCAGCTCGATCAGCCGCTTCCAGCGCGCGCACCAGCTGGCTGCGCGCCACCGAGAGTCGGTTATCAAGAAACAGATCAGCCTGAGCGGACACTTCCGTGCGTTGCCATGAGGTGCGCGCCTGGTGATCTGCGGTAGAGCGCCGAAACATTGCGCCCTGCCCCGATCGGCGTGGCCGGGTTCTGGCTTCCAGACCCAGCGTTCGCGCGCGTGTCGCCGCCCAGTTGAGCTGCTCCATCACGGTATCGAGATTGCCGTACAGCTGGTCTTCGAGAAACACGTTGGGATCACTATCGAATCGCGCCAGGCCATCGCGATCAAGCCGGCGCAGCAGCAGCAGCAACTCCAGCGGCCGATACTCACTATCGCGCGCGAGTAGCTGGTCGACCAGATTATTGATGAATTCAGGCTTCACTTTTGGTTTGCTTGGTTGCGTTGGTTATTGGTTGGTTTGGTTGGGTTGGTTGGTTGGTTTTGGTTGGTTTGGTTGGTTTGGTTGGTTTGGTTGGTTTGGTTGGTTTGGTTGGTTTGGTTGGTTTGGTTGGTTATGTTGGTTTGGGTGGTTTGCTCCGATTCTTTTGACCTTCAACCAACAAAACCAAGCGAACCAACATAACCAACCTAACTAAGCTAACCAACCTAACCGCTTTTCAGCTCAAAGGTTCAAATAGTGTTTCGAGATCATCAGCGCTCAGCTTGATCGCGCCACCGCCGCCAAACAGACTTTCGATCAGGCCGCGCTTGGATTGCTGAAGTTCATAGACTTTCTGCTCGACGGTCTGCTCCGTCAGCAGGCGATAAACGAACACGTTCTGATCCTGACCGATACGATGGGCTCGATCTGTGGCCTGGTCCTCGACCGCCGGGTTCCACCACGGGTCATAGTGAATGACCGTGTCGGCGGCGGTCAGATTCAGGCCCACGCCGCCGGCCTTGAGGCTGATCAGAAACACCGGGACCTGCCCGGTCTGGAAGCGCTCGACCACCGCCTGACGGTCCTTGGTCTGACCGGTCAATTTGACGAAGCGAATACCTGCAGCAATCAGGTCGTCTTCAATCAGTTTCAGCATGCTGACGAACTGCGAGAAGACCAGAATTCGTCGCCCTTCGGCCACCAGTTCAGGCAACAACTCGCCCAGTAACTCACGCTTGGCCGACGGCATCCGATCGACACCCGGCACGTCCTTGAGCAGGCGCGGATCGCAGCAGATCTGGCGCAGCTTGAGCAGGGCGTCGAGCACCAGAATACGGCTCTTGTCCAGACCGGGACCGGCCAGCGCACGCCGGACCTTGTCATGCATGGCCACGCGATAGCGCTCGTAGAGTCGAAGCTGGGCGCCTTCCAGGGTCACCGCCCGAATCATCTCGGTCTTCGGCGGCAGTTCAGGGGCGACCTCGCGCTTGGTCCGGCGCAGGAAGAACGGCCGAATACGGCGCGCCAGGGCTTCGCGCCGATCGGTATCCTCATCGCGCTCGATCGGGCGCTGGATCTGCTGGCGGAAGCGCGTCTGGCTGCCGAGCATGCCTGGCATCAGAAAGTCGAACAACGCCCACAGCTCACCGAGGTGATTTTCCAGCGGCGTGCCGGTCAGGCACAGTCGATGGTGAGCGCGCAGGCGGCGAACTTCCTTGGCCGCCCGGGTCCTGGAATTCTTGATCGCCTGGGCCTCGTCAAGAATCAGGAGATGAAAATCATGCCGCGCCAGCAGCTCACCGTCTCGACTCAACAAGGGATAGGTGGTCAGCACCAGGTCGGACTCACTGATCCACTGGAACTGGCCCTTGCGCTCGGATCCGTGCAGCGTCAGCACCTTGAGCTCGGGCGCAAATCGACGCGCCTCGGCCCGCCAGTTGAACAAGAGACTGGTCGGTGCGACCACCAGCGCCGGTTGCTTGAGTCGACCCGAGCGCTTCTCGACCAGAATGTGGGCCAGCGTCTGGATGGTCTTGCCCAGCCCCATATCGTCGGCCAGGATGCCGCCAAAACCGTACTCGCGAAGGAACTGCAGCCAGCCCAGCCCGTAGGCTTGATAAGAACGCAGTTCAGCCTGCAGGCCGGGCGGATTCGTAATGGCCTGCACGCCCTTGAACTCGGCCAGCTTGCCGGCCAGCTCGGCCAGTTCTTCATCGCCACCCAGATGCCAGTGCTTGCCCGCCGGTGCCAGTTCGGCCAGGCGCGCCCGCGGCAGCTGCAGTCGACCATGCTTCATCGCCGGCAGCTGATCCAGTGCATCGACCAGCGCGCGCAGGGTCAGGCTCAGGCGCGCGCTGTCCATTTGCACCACACGTCGCGCGTCCAAGCCGAGCGTGATCTGTGAGTGGGTGTGTTCGGCACCCTCGACAATCGCCTTGATCAGGGCCGAGGGTGTGCGTTCGATCCATTCGACAAGCGCCGGCAGCAAGGTCAGGCGCTCGTCGTTGATGACGACACCGAGGTCGAGCTCGAAACGATCTGCCTGACCCTTGACCGCACTCAATTCGCCATACCAATCGTCGGGCACCACCAGGGTCGGTGAGAAATCGGCACTGCCGTTGACGATCCAGCCATTAGCTTCAAAGTCGAGGCGACGCGCCTGGAGATCGATCCAGGTCGCCAGGCCGGCGCGCCTGGCGCGCCACCCACAGCCCGCCTTCGCCCGGGCGGTAATCGCGCCCCGGCAGGTCCTGCAGCGGCACGAGACCGGCGATCTCCAGCGTCGAGACCGCCTGCTCTTCCGCGGCGCGGTCACGCAGCACGCGCACGGCATGCCCGGGCTCGATCAAGGCACTTGAATATTCGTCATCCCAGTCCAGCTCCACGCTGCCATAGCGAAAGCTCAAGCGAGCCGCCGGCTCGCGGGTGAAGCGCTGGGCCGAACCGAGTTCGATCATCAACAGATTCAATTCGAACTCAGGCGTCTGCTGCGACAAGGTCTTGCAGCGCATGAGGTTCGGCGCCGGGAACTCGGGCGCAACGCGGGCCAGCCGGTCGATCAGAGCATGGCTCGCTTCGGGAGCGACTGGCCCGGCTTCGAGCAGCTCGGCCACGAGCTCGCTGTCATGCCCGGTTGCCAGCGGTCGACACAAACCGGTCTCGGGATTGACGCGCCACGGCGGCAGCAGGGGCAGCTGGCGCATCGCGTCCTGCTCCTCGCCTTCCAGGGTCAGTTCCTGATAGCCGCTGCGCAGCACCTGCCAATTCAGACCCATTTCCAGCGCTGGCCCGAGTTTCAGGGTGGCGCCGCTGACATCACGCCAGAGGCCACGACCGGTCGCAACGATGGCCTCAAGCAGGGCATGGCTGCGCGGGCCCAGCGGCGCCCAGACCAGATCCAGCGCACCGGCCATGCGATCGGCAAGCTCGTGCAGAATGCGCAGGTCATCGTCGCCGACATAGTCGGGCTGACGGCTATCCGCCAGGCGGGTCAATGAATACGGCGTCGCTGAAGCGGCGCCCTTCGAGTCCAGGATCTGGCGCGATGGACAAACGCTGAGCTCGTGTCCGTCGTCCGACAGCCGCAAGAGATAGACCATACGCTGCCGAGTCGAACTCTGCAGGCGAGCACCACGGACGTCGGCCCGGTCCATCGCGCGTTCCCTGGGCTGGCCCGCTCGCGCGGCCAGAACGGCCGCTGCGACATGCTCACACTGGGATTTACGCGGACAGCTGCAATCGCCCTCGACCTGGAGCTTGTCGACGCGCACGTAGACCCGGAAACTGGCTTGATTGGCGTCCGCGACTTCGGCGGTCAGAATCCAGCTATCGCCCACCGGCCCCTGACTCAATCTCGACACGGCACCGGCATCAGCCAGCGCCTGACCACGCCCCACGAACCCGGGTCCGAGAGCATCGAGTCGTGCCTTTTGTGCGGGGGAATCAGCCATTATCCAGTCACTGTCGATGCGAGCAAAACAGGCAAGCCAACTGACCATGATAGCGAAGGCCGGGCCGCCTTGGTGAGCAAATCTGAAAATCCTCTGCCTTTCTTTATGGCGCCGTTCCGAGGTGTCGACTGATCGCATTCGATGTGTGACTCACGTCAGCATCCATCTCGCGCCCCTGATCTACAATTTGCCTTTGTCCACCCAACAGTGACTGAGATGCGCACACTCAAACGCCTGGTATGCGGCCTGGCACTCCTGACTACGAGCAAGGCCGCAGCGTCGGTTCTTGCGACCTTCAAGAGTTTGGACCACGAGGAGCTTCGGGCGGCCGAAGCACGGATCAGTGAATACCTCGAAGCGGGTACGGCGCGCCTGCTCAGGGCGCCTGAAAACGCGGCCGAACGCTATGTCGTCGCGCGTCAGCAGCGTCTCGCTGCAGAGCTTGAGCAACAGAGCGCAGCGATCAATCTTGCTGACGGCGAGCAGGTCCAGGGCCTGTTCTGGCCGCTTGCCCGCGCCTCACAGCTCGGCATCGGCCCGGATGGCAGGGCCCGAATCGAATGCATGTCAGCCCAGGTGCTGCTCGGGCGTGAGCTGCCGGACTTTCGATCCGGCAACGGCGAGCGGAGGCCGGTCCAATGAATCGATACCTGACACGACTGCTGTTTCTTATCCTGATCCTCTGTCCACTGGGTCTTCAGGCTCAGATGCTGCAGGTCAACTACAGCGACGCCGCTGGCTTCGGGTTTAACGACCCCACGCCAGTCCCAGCGGCGCCCGGCAACCCTGCAAGCACTCTGGGCGAACAGCGTCGAGCAGTGTTCGACGCGGCGATGGACATCTGGGCCTCACGCCTGGACAGCGAGTCGGTGATTCGCGTCAACGCCCTGTTCGAAGACATCGGCTGCGGTGACACCACGACCCTCGGCCTTGGCGGCAGCCTCGGGCTGGCTCGCAACTTCTTCAACGCCCCGCAGCTGGATACGAATTATCCGGCGTCACTGGCCGCGGCCCTTCGAGGCCAGATCTATACCCAGTTCGACGCCGAAATTCGCGTGCGCTTCAACTTCCGTATCGACAGCGAGGCCTGCAGCGAGAACATCGACGGTTTCTGGTACGGGCTCGATCCCCTGGTGCCGCCGGCGCTGCGCACCGTGTCCTTCCTTGAACTCGCGCTGCACGAGCTGGGACACGGCCTGGGGTTTCAAAGCCTGACCGATCGCGATGATCGATCGTTCTTCGGCGACCCGCCCGTACCCGACGTGATGTCCGATCTGATCTTTGATCTGCAGAGAGATGCCAGCTGGACCGAACTGACCGCCGCACAGCGCGTGCAGTCGGCCACCTCTGGTGACAAGCTGGTCTGGATCGGGGAACGCACCAATCTGCGGGCCAGCGAGCGCCTGCTCCTGCCCGGTCAGATCACGCTGGCCCCGAACAGCGCCAACCCCCAGCCCTTCCTGGCCTGGATCCAGGGGTATGCACCGTACCTGGCGCTGGAAGGATTGCAGGCGCCGCTGGCCCTGGCGCAAGGCCCCGGCCCAGGCCCCGAAGCGGGCGACCCGTGGCATCGCGCGCTGGCCTGCGAGCCGCTGGATAACCCAACGGAAGTGGCCGGCAAGCTGGCCCTGGTCCGTCGCGGTGAGTGTTTCTTTGCCGTGAAATGGCAGAACGTGTTCGACGCCGGCGCCGTCGGCCTGATCATCGTCGACAATCAGCCTGCCGGCGCCGAGGGCGCGGTCGAGCGCGATTTCGGAATTTCCGTTGATCGCAATCTGCCGATTTCGATCTGGATGGTCAGTGACCAGGTCGGGACCGCGCTACTGCAAACCCCGCCCGGTGCCGAGGTTCTGCTGGGCTATGACCTTGATGCGGCAGCGCGCGGCACCAATTCAGGCTTCGTCAATCTGCAGGCCTCGACCGAGAACACCGACAGCAACGTGTCGCATTTCGCCAGCAGCATGGCACCCAGCTCCCTGATGAACCCGACCCTGTCCAACCTGTCGTTTTCAGGCGACCTGGATCAAGTGCCCGAGCTGCTCTACGATATCGGCTGGCCCGATGCGAGCGCCAAGCAGGCCCAGTACAGCGGTAACTGGTTCAACCCGGAGCGTTCGGGTGAGGGCTGCCAGCTGACCCTGGACGGCGGTCAGACCACCTCCGTGCTGACCTGTTACCTGTATGACAATGGTGAGCAGTTCTGGCTGATCGGCAATGGCAATGATCTCGGGGATCGCTACGAATTCAATGAGATGGTCATCACGCGCGGTGCCAATTACGGTGCGGCGTTCAACCCCGATGATGTCGTGATCGACAACTGGGGCGAGATCATCATGCGACCGATCGACTGTAATCAGGCCCGTTTCGATTTCAGGCCGGTTGACAGCACGCTGCCGACCTTCAGCAGCCAGATGGAGAAAATCGTGCCTGGCAGCTGCAACCAGCTTGCACGCCAGCAGATCGACCGCTCGCGCAGCGGTAATTACTTCGACGTCGATCGCGCCGGCGAGGGCATCCAGCTGGCGCTGGAGGCGGATGCCACTTCCTGGGTGGTCACCTTCTATACCTACCTGGACGGCGAGCAGGTCTGGATGATCGGCTCGGGGAATCGACTCGGTAACTCGATTGCATTTGACGACGTCGTGATCACTCGCGGTGGCGACTATGGCCCGGCCTTTGAGGCCGACCAGGTCGAGCTGATCCCGTTCGGGCGCTTTGATCTGGCATTTGCCGGCTGCAATGACATCGAACTGACCATCAGCTCCGATCTGCCACAGTTCAGCTCGGATACTCGAACGCTGACACGAATCATCCCGAGGGAATGCGACGAATGACACTGTTACCCCCATCACGCCGCCGTCTGAGCCACTGGCTTGGACTTCTCGCGCTGATCGCAAGCGCTAGTGCCTGGTCTCAGGGCCTGGTCTATGAACGCGAGTTCACCTTGATGGAAGGCCCCGACAATGTGCTCAGAATCATGCTTACAGACAGTAACGAGATGTTCATCGAGCGTCCGGTCTTCATGACCCGTGCCGGCACTCACCGTGTTGAAGTCGACCCGTCTTTGCATGCTGAACTCGCCAGTGAACTCAGCGCGACCAGCGCACTTGCCAGCCGCGCATCGGCGGATGCTCTGGCGCGCGCAGACGCCGAGCTCAAATTTGTATCGGACCCGGAAATCACGCGCTTTTATCGAACCGACGCTGATGGACGAAAGCTGGAGCAGGTATCGGCGGTTTCAATCAGCGCCTGGCTGACGCACTATCCCGACGATCCGGGACTCAAGGCGCTCAATGATCTGGAGCAGCGCTGGTTGGCGCTGATGACAGATGCACTCAGACAGGAGCAGCCGCAATGACCCGTTCCAGCCACAAGCAAACGCTCAGCCCTGTCGCCCTGGCCATCTTGCTGGCCAGCAGCGCTGGACTGAACCAGCCGGTGAAGGCCGGCGCTTATGTCTTTGCAAACGGCGACACGCCCGATCTGGTGACGCATCCCAGCGGCTACTTCGGCACCGGCGGCGACATCACGGTCAGCGTGTGTATCAATCCAGAAAGCGAAGCCCGGACCGAGATGGAGGTATCGATCAGAAACACCGTCACCATCTGGAATCGGCGAGCCGTTGCCAGTCCCAACGTGTTCCTTGGTGGCAACAACGACATACCGGGTGGCGCAGTCGACTTCGAGTCCACGGTGCTGCATGAAATCGGCCACTGTATAGGCCTGGCGCACCCCAATCTGGCGACCGAATCCGGTTTGCCAAATGCGGACAGAAACTACACCAAGACCACACGGGGCGCTGATGACACCTACGGCCTCGATGCCGGGGTCGATGGCATAAAGGATCCGCTGATGACGTGCGTGGCGATGACATCAATCTGCACTGGTTCAATCTGTCCCCCGGAAGCCAGAACAACCCCTTCATCCTCAATCGCCCGGTCGATGCGAGCAACTTCAGCAACGACCTTGCCAACCTGCCGCCGGGGGACCTGTTTGCGGCCAACGCCGATCGCAGCGTGGCGAACGCTCTGGGCTTTCCCAATACCGAAGCCGTTATGCAACAGGGTGCATTCACCGACGAAGACCAGCGTCAGCTCGCGGCCGATGATGTCGCCATGATCGAGATGGGCATGTCAGGCCTGGACCGCAGCGCGGGCACCGCCGATGACTACAACCTGGTGCTTGAATACGTGGGCGTCAGCGACGACTGTGACATCAGTGTCGAGGTCACCGGGACCAGCTTTGCGTTCTGCAGCATTGGCGGTTCAGGCCTGCCGGGCAACCATGTTCGTATCAGCAGCGCAAGAGTGCAGATGGGTTCGGTCAATGAATACAACTGGTTCTTCAATCAGGTCCTGCTCGACAACCCGGACATTTTTTCTGATCGCTTCGAAAGCAACTGATCAAGACGTCCATTCCCGATCAAAGCCTTGGCTCACGCGTGAGCCGAGGCTTTGTTCTGACTGCCTGATCCCAACAAGCAGCACACAACTCATCCTCACTGGTCTATTTTCGGCAAATATGCAATTCGCCCCGGTATTAGAGCTGTAACTCTAGAAGGCGCGGGTTAGTTTTTGCTCTCAAGGGAGTTTTACATTGACCCAAACGAGAGGACGACCAGCATGACCCGCTTGATTCGATCCAGTCTCATCATCAGCAGCCTGCTGATCCTGGGGACCACCGCCGCCCGGGCTGAGAACCAGCCTGCACCGAGCTGCGATTGCAGCTGCCAGCGCTACAGCGCACTGATCGCTGAAACACTGCCGCAGTCGCCGCTGCCCGAGGACGAACTACTCGAATGCGCGGGCGCATGTGCCATCGCCTGGGTGCGTTGTGAGGACCAGCAGGCATTGACCGATGCCACCGACTCCGAGGATGGTGATTCCCTGAACGCCTCTTCGCCCGCGCAGGTCAGCGCCCTGGCGGAATTCAACTGACCAGGCAAAGAGGCCGATCCACTGGACCGGCCTTTAGCATCGCTATCGGCTGACGACTGCTGATTTCAAACGCATGGGACTCTGGGCGTTCGCGCCCCCGGGAATCTGGCAGCAGCGGCTACCATAAGGGCGCTCATCACCATGACGCCGGTCATAAATTGAAGTCAGGTCCTGCGCGCAGACCGCTGCGGGGAAACCATCAAAGCAGGCCCCTCGCTGGTGGTGAGCTTCCGTTCGGGAATTTACCAAGCCCCTGTCTTATGGCGAGGCTCGCTTGCCGGTCTTGCCGCTTGGGTGCCCTGGAAACGCCGGTGTCACCCTTGATGCTGCCCTGAACGCCTCAGGCTGACCTACGGCGGCGCAACAAACCGTAGACCAGACCATAGGCCAGTCCGACCAACGCACCATTGAGAACCACGCCGCCGAAAACACCGATTAGCACCAATTCTGATTCACTCAGTTCTCCCCATGGCGCACCGAAGGCCATGAAAACATACAGGGCGAGATACATAGCTGCCCCACCCTCGCCCCCACTGTCACCGAAGAAGAGGGCAATGGGCACCAGAACGCAGCCATAGCTCAGAATCAGTAGCGGAGTTAGAAGCAGGCCGAGAAACAGGCCGCTGAGGATCGGTCGACCTGAAAAATCGAAGAGTCGCCAACGCCGACTGCTGGCCGACGCCCCCCCTCCCGTCGATGGCGCTGGCCTGTACGGCTCGCCTCTTGATCCACCAGACAAACAAACCTGCCGTCAACAGTGAGGCGATCGGTGTCAGCATGGCCGCCGGAACCGCAGTGACCAGGAACCCTGTAATTCCCAGCGTCAACTGATCGACATTGATGCCTTTGGTCAAGGGCCACAGGCCGATCAGCAAGGCGACCACCATCAGCAGGACTAATGAAAGAACTAAGGGATCCAAGCGCTTGTCCCCCTTATTGATGAAATCCAGATCAATTATACGCAGCGTCCGCTTCCAAGCTGCGTAGACCCCAGGGTGTTCGAGGCGAGTCAACATTCCCGAGGTGAGTCATCAGAACGGTTGCAGGCCGAAGGTCAAGTCCATACGGTGAATGATGGCCAGTACCAGTCCTTGGATCATTGAACCCCGCTGCAAGGCTCGCAGAAGCGAGCCCCCTCAATTTGCCTCAAGGCAAAAGTGCCCAGCCCTCCGACTGCCTTCGGACCAGCACCGTCATCGCCGAGTGCGCGAGCTTCACGCCTGGTGCAAGTTCATCCGCGGCGACACCCCGGGCCGATGCGCTCTGGCCGCAGAGGTAGACCGTCACCCCGGCCTGAATCAGCGCTTCCAGCAGATCGGCGTTCGGATGTTCGACGTCGAAGCGCGCGCGATAGGCCTCGCGCGACAGCATGTCGAACAGCGTTCCACCGTGGGTGACAACCTCGATTTCCAGGTCGTCGGGATCGATACCGGCGCGGGCGTGAAGGTTGACGAAGCGCGCGACAGATTCCAGCCGGCGGTTCAACTCGTGCGAATCGGCCGACCCGCTCGCCACGTCGAACACAACGCGATAGGTCTCGCCGGGCACAAGATTGAAGGCATCATCGGGCTGCGGTGCGACCGGGCCGTGGTCCGGAATCGCCGGACCGGTCGTGAAGGTCTCGGGCAGCGATTGCGCGAGCGCGGCAGCAGGCAGCAGGATCAGAAGAATCAAAGAGACCAGAACGCGTTGGCCTGTTGATCGCCAGTTGGCGGTGGGCTGCTCGAAGGAGTTGTTCATGAACGGATTCCGGCAAAACGCAATGAATGGCAGACAAGCTTAGCTCACGATCAACTTCACATGTTTGACCACGGCCATGGGCGCTTGCGTCTGGCATGCCCGAGCTTACGCAGCGGTACCGATGCCTATCGATCTGCCCGAAAGAATGGATGACGGCCGTGCTGATTCGTCGCTGGCTTCTTGCCTTGATCAGGAACCGGCGTCAGCGTCGACCAATGGGGTGCCCTTTTCAGCGGACACGGGACGCCTGAACCGCTGCTCGGCCTCCTGCCTTGCCTCATCGAGACCACGTTCCTGCAGCCAGCCTGAATTGAACAGCCGCGACTGATAGCGCTCTCCGCCGTCACAGAGGATGGTGGCGATGCGATGCCCCGGCCCCAGCCGCTTAGCCGTGGCGACCGCCGCGCAGACGTTCAGCGCCGCCGAGCCGCCGAGATACAGACCTTCCTCATGGATCAGACGATAGGTCATAAAGACCACCTCGGGATCGCTGACCTGAACCGCATCGTCGATGGCGGCACCAGCCAGGTTGGCCGTGATCCGGCTGTTGCCGATGCCTTCGCTGATCGAGCCCGGGCCGTCCATGCGCGGCTCGCCCTCCTTCACATAGGCGTAGAGCGCGCTGCCCGTTGGGTCGGCCAGCACGATCTCCGGCGGATTGTTCTGGGCCTTGAGATAGTCGCTGACGCCGGCCAGGGTCCCGCCCGTGCCCGTGGCCGCGACGAAGGCATGCAGCCGCCCCTCCATCTGCTGCCAGACCTCCGGTCCGGTGCTTTCCCTGTGGATACGTCGGTTGGCCAGATTGTCGAACTGATTGGCCCAGACCGCCCCAGGCGATTGCTCTGCCAGCCGCTTGGCGACGTGCTGGAAATTGTTCGGATTGCGATAGGGATTGGCCGGCACCGTGCGCACGTCCGCGCCCAGCGCCCTCAGCCAGGCGATCTTCTCCGGCGCCTGGGTTTCCGGAATCACGATAACGCAGCCATAGCCGAGCGCATTGCACAGCGCCGCCAGACCGATGCCCGTGTTGCCTGCCGTCCCCTCGATCACGGTGCCGCCGGGCGCAAGGCTGCCGTCAGCTTCGGCCGCGCGCAGAATCCCGAGCGCGGCCCGGTCCTTCACCGACCCGGACGGGTTCAGGAATTCGGCCTTGCCGAAGATCTCGCAGCCGGTTTCTTTACTGACGCCATCAAGGCGGATCATCGGGGTGTTACCGATGGCGGTAACGATGCCGGGGGTCGTGGTCATGGAGATGGGTCACCCTGCGTATTCGAATCTGATTGAGCCTTCATCCTAGCGCAGGCCGATGAGATTCGTCCGGGACTGTAGCCCGCACTGTGATCGCGAGCAGCAGCCAGAACGATGCGCGCCGAAATGCTCGATTCACAACAACATCGATCATGGATGTTGCGATCCCGACTAGGTGGATGTCCCGATCCCGACTCAGTAAAAGTCATTCTTTTGGACCAATCACTCCCTTTAGCCGCTTAATTCCACGCTCATTTACAGAACCCACGCGAGCTAGTGCTACCCAGTATGAATTCCTTTTCGTAGAAACCAGCTGTGATGGGATCCTGGCTGTCCTCGATCATAAGACTGGACGGGAGCCTCCACCTGTGGATAGTTCCAATGCCCGGCGCTTGGGAGATGCCTGCGAGCGTAGGCTAGCAGGCATGCACCCAGGAGCGGGTGACCGAGTTCGTTGACCCACCAGCGATCGTGAGCTGGCGGCGTTCGCCCATACCGCTGATCAGGCGATGCATCACCCTGGCCCGATTGTTGTATTCGATCAATGCCCAGAACGCCTTGAAGCGCTGCTCGCTGGGCTAGAGCTATCGCAACCCAATCATTCAGATTCGAAGCGGTCCTCGAACACGTCATCCAGGAACAGGAAGATCGGACGGATGACGTAGGACACGGAGAATCCGTAGTCTTCGCTATTGGCCCAATCGCCCGACGGTGCGCTCGGCCAGTTCACCCAGGTGGTTCCCGGCGTGAATCGCTCTGTGGTCGTCGCCAGGCGTACAGACGAGCTAAGAGCACTATTTGGTTGCGCCGGCTCACGGAGAACCAACACATAGGTACCCGGCTGCAACAGGATCGGTCCGGGGAATGCAACCGTGACCTGAGTCGGCTCCGCTACACCGGCGGGGACGATATGCGGATCGGTACTGGCGATTACGTCGCCCGGCTTTTGTGCCAGGGAATCGAACTCAAGTAGCACGATGTTCAAGCTTTCACCATCTAGCCCACACTCCCCGGATGGGCCACAGTTCGCGTTGCTGTAGACGAAAAACGCACGGTCGATTACGGCTTCATTTTCAAGAGTGAACTGTTGACCGAGAAAGCCTTCCTCGTTGTCGGCACCAATGCCAAGAGCTCCAGTAATCGTTCCATCGTCCCTGGCCATGACATCGGTGGTCACGGTAATCACGTTGTCTAGCGTCAGAGCGTTGTCGCCCGGTGCGTCGTCCTCGGTACCGGTCTCGAGCCGCACGACGTAGTTCAGGCTGTACACGCCCGGCACGGTCACCTCATAAGCACCTAGATCAATGAGCACGGCCTCTGCAGGCGCCAGCGGCCCGTCCAGCGACGCGCCCAGTGTGGTGACAAAGGCACCGTCGCGCAGGATATCCACCTCCGCGCTGAAGTTCGATTGGCTCAGGTTTCCGAGGTTGACGACTTCCATCGACAACGGGATGCTGGGGCTGCCGACCTGAATGGGGTACTGGGTATATTCGGGCGCATCCTCAATCGAACCTACTGCCAGATTGTTGTCCAACGCTTCCTCGACCTGGATGTCGTCGATTCGAATCAGAAACTTGTCGTCGCTGTTGTTGCGAAAACAGATATGGACATCCCCATTGACAAAACCAGCGGCCGCCAGGTTCACTTCTCTGGTGACGTAGTCGTCGGAGTTTTCCGCCGCAATACTGAAGACGGGCGGATTTGGCAGCCCACCAGATCTGGGGTGCTCGTGGAGATGTAGACTTCATAGCCATCAGCAAAACCCGGATCAGGCGCTTGCGCCCGCCAGCTCAGCCTGGCGCTGCCCAAGAGGGAAACGAGAGGCGTGATCATCCAGTCATCGGCCTGGCCAACCGGTGTGTACCAAGACGTGCTCACGGCCACGAAATTACCGTCGGTCGAATCGTCGTCGACGACGACCCAGGCCTCGGTCACGAAAGCGACATTCGGATCCGGCGTCAGCCCGTCGTTGTCGATCAGGACCCAGCCCGCCGGAATGGAACCGCTTTCGAAATTCTCCGAAAATGTCGCGCCTCCTCGGGACGGCGAGTGATTGAGGATCCTGCTGTGCGGGTAGGTGTTTACCGGAGAATACGGGCTGAGCGAAACCTGAGCGAGCGACACTGGTGCATCAGCCGCCTGCCTGAGCTGTGCATGCGCTGGCGGCATGAAATAAACAAAAAGCGACAAAAACAGCGCCGATACGCGAAGACAATTGTTCACGAAATTCCCCCAATTTTTTTTAAAAGCGAAAGTATGTGGGAAGTCAGCCCAGAAGTCCCAGAAAAGCCTGAGTCTGGCCAAACTGGCAATCGCGGACTGCTTATGAAGGGTGTCCATAAGGATATGCAACGGCGAGAGCTGTAAGCTGGACAACAGATCATGCGTCAGGGGCGTTGGTATCTACCGCCCCTGACGCATCGGTTCCTAGGCACGTTGTTCTGCTGAGCGATTAATGCCCGGGCGCTTACTTGGCCAGATACTTCGCGATCTTGTCTTTCAATACCATTCGTTGGCGACGCGTCTGCTCCTCGACTTCATCGGAGACCGGTTCGACTCGGGTTTCCATGCGATGCACGGTCCGATTAATCTCGTGATACTCCTCCGCCATTTTCACAAAATGCGCGTCAGACGCCTTCAGATCATGAATTTTCTGCTTGTGTTCCGGAAATTCTTCTGCCAGTTCGTGTGGGGTATGACTCATGAATGCTTTGTCCTGTGACGGTTGATAATGCCACCAGCTTAACTCTTCTGACAGGCCCGAATCTTTGCGGTAACTCAATTTTCGCGTGCCGTCCTTCCAGACGCCCGCTCGCGTCGGACCGATCGGTCCGACGCCTTCAGTTTTGGCTGGTGAAAATTCAAACGCCAAGCTCAGAATGAGCAAACCAGAGCTACTGGAACCTGTCCCGGAACACGCCATCGAAGCGTCGCTCGACCGCCCCGATATCGCACAGGGCCGTGCCATCCTCATCGCCGTCCTGCGGTCGAGGGAAGCCACGGGCATCGGTGGGCAGACAAGCGGTGGCCGGCAGGGCGTCGATCAGGGGGCTGTCGGCCGCGGGCAGGCGGATCGGCAGGCCGTCCGGGCCGGCAGCCAGCGGGGCCAACAGGGCCGATTCGATCAATTGATCCGCGGCGCCGCGCGACGCGCCGCAGGTGCTCTCGAGGCCGAAGGCATTGCCGCCGAGAGAGCTCAATGCAGCCCCCGCGCCCACGGCACAGTCCACCGCTGGACCGGTCGAGTAATTGTCGGCCACTACGGAATTGGCTATCGTTACCTGCATGGTGTCGTACACGTGCAAGGCTGCGCCGAAGGGTACATCCCAGCCGTTGCCGCCGCCGGTACCGACAATCGTGACGTGATTCAGAGCAACAGAGCCCGATCCGGTGAAGGTCAGGCCACCGCCGCTACCACCGGTCACGGTCACGTTCTCCATCACGCCCGAGCAGTCGAGGCACATCAAGGTGCCGCCGTCCACGGTCGATACGTTGTTGTCGAAGGTGGAATCGCGGATATCCAGAGCATCGGTTCGCACCTGAATGGCACCCCCGAAACTGCTCTCGATGGTATTGCCGGTGAAGCGAACGCGCCGGACGGTCAGCGAATCAACGGGCGCGGCTCGAAGGCCACCCCCGCTGATGGTCATGCCCTCCAGGCGAAGCGTCGTGCCCGACTGCGTGACCAGGCGATTGCCATGAATAAAGGTCTTGTCCGGACCATTACCGAGCAGCGTCACGTTAGCACTGAGCGTCAAGACATCGTCCAGAACGAATTGTCCGTTGCCCAGCCCAATCACCTGCGGCACGCCCGCAGCAGCGGCTTCTTCGACCGCGGCGCGCAAGGTGCACACACCATCACTGCTGGCGCACAGACCATCACCCGGATTCACATCAGGCGCGTCCTTGAGCGCATTACCCGTTGATCCCACCTGGATGTCTGCCGGGCGCGTCACCGGCGTGGTCAGCAGCAGTGACAATTCGGGCCGGATCGGCGTCTGATCCAGCGCCGCCTCGGCCTCGGTCACCAGCAGCCGGCCCGGCTCGGTCCCAACGGCAACCTGCGCGGTCACGTTCAAGGTCTGGGACTGACCCGGGCTGAGGTTGTTGAGCACGCAGTCCAGCCAGTAGCCATCGCGCGTGCAGCCCGGCGGTGGCGTGACGCTGGCCAGATCGAAGCCCGAGGCCAGTCGAATGGCGAGCTGAACCCCCAGTCGCCGTCAGACCCAGACCAGCCTGCGGCAGGCGGTTCTCCACAGTGAACTGGTAGGTGACGAACTGACCCGGCAGCGCGTTGTCTGTCGACGGCGCGGCGGTTAAGCCCAAGTCGATGCCATCGATGATATTGAACGGAATGAACTCACAGCCCGTCAGCGACAAACCCGGCGTGGGAATTTCGGTCTCGCCCGGCCCGGGCTGCAGGCGGTCGGTGATGCAGACCTCGACCGACTTCGATCCGGCCGTGGTGAATACATGGTCGGCCGTGATGCGGCCGGAGTCCGTGCCGCCGTGGCCCAGGATCGGACCGGTGCGATTGCCGGCACCATCGAATCCGCCTTCCGCCTCGACCGTGCCATCACCCCAGTCGATCAGCACCGTGTGGCTTTCGTCCGGATCAGGGTCTCGGAAGCTCAGATCCAGCTCGACCTGGTAGCCCGTGCCGCCTTCAATCACCTCATTCGGCACGCTGATGATCGGCGCATCATTGATCTCGAGCACGTTGACGCTCACCACTTCCGGGCTGGAATTCAAGGTGCCGTCATTGGCCCGGATCGTGAACGCATCCTCTCCCCAGAAGTCCTGATCCGGCAGATAGCTGGCCTGGTTTCCGTTGATGATGACCGCGCCCGATTCCGGTGGGACCACGACCTCGAAACTCAGGCTGTCGAGCGGATCCGGATCGCTGCCATCCAGCAGAATATCCATGGCGGTATCTTCCATCACCAGCGCGCTGATGCCGGGATTGACGAAGGGCGTGCGGAAATTGCGGCTGACTTCGACTTCGACCTCGGCGGGGAAGCTGACGATCGGCTGCCCGGTGGCCGAATCCCGCACGCCGTCGCTGACCCGGAAGCTGAACCGGTCGATACAGTCAGTGCTGTCAAGGCAGGCGAACTGGTTGGTCGATTGATACACCAGATCGGCATAGTCGTCACCGATCTCGACGAACGGGGTCAGCAGGGAGATGTGGAGCAGGTTGGTGGCCGGATCGAGAATATAGAAGCGGCTGGAGTTCACCGACACGTTGCGCGGGTTGCCGAAATCACCGATTACGAAACCCGAACCCGTTCCGGTGGATTTGGCTTGACCGGCAAAGAAGCCGTCAGTCGAGAAGCGCTGGATACGCGCGTTGCCGCCGTCGGCCACGTAGATCGTGCCGTCGGGGGCGATATCCAGCGCGGGCGTGCCGCGTAACTGGCCAGGGCGACAGCCCCAGTTTGCTTGCCCGCCAATGCCCAGCTCGCCACAGATGGCCTGTTCGCTGGGGTTGAGCGCCAGGTCAACCTGGCAGACATCATCGTTGCAGGAAAAACCCAGTGATCGGCGATTGGTCACATCGCAGACCGCTTGATCACCCGGCGCCAGGTCGATATCGCAGCGACCCAACCAGCCCTCCAGCTCACCCGGATAGGCCAGGCCGTCACCCGCGATGAACGAGGGCGTGTAACGGTACAGGCGGCTGTTGCGACCGGCCAGAATACGTCCGTCGGCATCCAGCGCCAGCTCTCGTCCGCTGCCGTTGAAGCTCTCGTCGTCGTTGAGCGTGCCGATGCAGCTGGGCTTGAAAGAACAGTTCGGGGTCGTCTCGCAGTCGAAATCCGCCGGCAGCGTGCCGTCCAGGACCAGAATGGCGCCGGCATTGTTGAGTGCATAGATCAATTCATTGTCGTCGACGACGATGCTCTCCGCGTTGTAGATGTCGTCGCCAGCCTGCGGGACCTGTGGCAGCGCGCAGGTCCCGCCGCTGCGAAAATCCAGATTCTGCAGGGAATAAGACACCTCCAGCTCGAGATCGAGATCGTAGATCCGGAAGGCCGATTGGCCGCTGCCGGAGCGCGAGGTCAGAAACACTCGCTCGCGACCCGGATCGAGCACCACATCGCGCAGGCTGACGCCTTCGATACTGACACGATTGAGCAAGGTGCCGTCGTTATCGAATACGGCCAGGCGGCTCAATCGCTCAGCGGTTGGCGGCGAACCGGGAACGGGATTGCAGTCGACCAAGCCCTCATCGACCACGTAGGTCTTGCCCTCGTCGGTCACGCTCAGAAAACTCGGATCAGAGGGGAACGGAAGATCGAACAGACGATCGGCCCCTTCACCGTTATTGCAGATGATCGCCAGCGTCTGATCACTGACGCTCTGCTCGATTCGGAAGTCTTCGATGAAATAGGGATACAGCGGCGCGACAAAGAAACCGTTCTCGGGCCGGTCTTCGATCTTGAAACGCAGGGGGTCGCCATCCGGATCAAAGGCCTCCAGTCGAATGGGTGTGGGTTCGAAGGAAACAGCCTGTGCGCGATCCGCACCGGTTTGTGCAATCGGAAACGGATTGAGGTTGCTGGACTTGACGTTCACGATCTGGACAGCCTGCGAGCTGTTGCCGGACGCATCCACGGCCGTCCAGGTCACTTCATGCAAGCCCAAGCCCAGCGGCAGGTCAGCGTCGTTACTCACCTGGGGATCAAGATCGACCAGATCGAACAGGGCGGGCTGGCCGAGATCGCTAACCTGACTTACCTCGATCTCGACGATGTCGGGCGGCGGCACCAGGGTGGGCGGCTGGCGGTCCAGCACTTCGATGCGCATGGACGTCACGGTTTCATTCTGATCACCGGCCAGGTTCGGGCCAGGATCGGTCGCCGTCCACAGGATGTCGAAAGAATTGTCTTCACTGGCTGAGCTGACCGGCCAGAAGGTGCGCAGATCGTCATTGGGGAAAGTCGGCCGCAGCGTGGTGTCACGATCACAGGCGTCAGAGACCTGCAGGAATGATCGCAGTATCGATTCATAGCGAGCGCGCGAGACGCCACCGACTTCATCGGCTTCGATGGTGACCTTGAGTATCCCGCTATCGAAGCTGGCGGTCGCATTGCCGTTGCTGCCGGTGATTTCCTGAATCGTCGGCGGGATCTCGTCGAAGACCGTGACATCCTGGGTGGCAGAACGCGCGTTCGGCAAGCGCCAGCCATCGATCTGCAAATCCAGCGCGATGGTCGCCGTTTCGCGAAACACGTTCAGGAGAACGGTCTTCCAGGGATCGGTTTTGGCGCCGGCGGGAATACCGGGGATGAACGCCGAGGCCAGATCTACCGGACTCAAGCGCGGTGAGGCGCGCCAGACCACGCTGTTCTTGCCCACCGGGAAGACGAGTTGACGACCCGCGTTATAGGGACACTCATACATCGGCCCGGCACCATCGAGCTGGCTGAAGCGCACGCTGCCATCATCACGACAGCGGGAATAGATCTTGTCCGTTGCATCAAAGGAGGCGCTGGAAAGCAGGAAATCCAGATCGGTGAATCGGGCACCGGGCGGACGGGGATTACCGGCCAGCACCACGACGTCGACATCGGTGTTGTGATGGAGCATGCGCGGCGTGCCCAGGTCGCCCCAGTCACTGAGGCTTGAAAACGGAATGCCCAGCGCATCTTCATAGCCGAAGGCCATGTGCGGCTGTTCGATCGAGATTTCACACTGCCCGGCCGGCACCCTCCGCTCGATGTCAGGGGGTGCGGTCAGACTCGGCTTGCAGAACTTCAGCGCCAGGTTCGAGCCGAACGCGGCCCAACTGGCCGCTTGCGCGCCCGGCAAGGGCGTCAGGGCAAAAAGAACGAGAGGTTGTAGGCCACGCCCAAGGGGATAATGCAGGCCAGCGAGCCTGCGTTGCCGCGATCCGGGTCGAATTGGCCAAGACTCAAGGACTGGATCACGAGCGGCGGATCGCCGGCCCGACCGTTCATCAGCGACAGTTCAATGCGGTCAAACGGCACATCGGAGCGGACTTCCACCGTTCCATCCTGGAGCACCACCGCGTCACTGCCGCGAATGGCAGCATGGCTGAGCACCTGCTCACCGAGCTTGAGCGTTCCGTCAAACAGCGCCAGTCGGAGCACCGAGCGCTGACGCGGATCGTGCACGCGAAGCTCAAGCCGCGTCTGAGCATCATCCAGACGAACGGAGAAGGGTCGTAGCGAATCCAGCACAAGCTCGCCTCGCTCGATGTGCAGCGACTGCAGGGAGAAGCGATTGAACGGCGAACCCTCGCGCGCCAGCGACGAAGCCGCAGTCGGCAGGTGATACGGTTCCAGACTCAGTCCAGCAGGACGATTGGCCTCACGATCGATGACCTCCAGCGCCGCCCATGCATTGACCGGCAGTGCCGCCAGCATCAACAGCAAGGCTGTACTCAAACCCGTTTTTATCTCTGTAGCTGAACGCAGCATCCGCGAAGCCTCGACGTGAAATCAATTCAGGCCCATGATGCGTGACTCGCGCCTGAGGCGGCAGTGCGCAGGGTTGCGGATTCTTGTCCGGTGGTTGCAAACCTCTTGAATTCAACGACTTGAGCAAGGCTCAGTCTCCCCGCCGCAGACTGGCTGGCGTTTGACCAAAGCGTTCTCGAAAGCGGCGCGAAAACGACGAGACGCTGGCAAAACCGACCGCCTCTGCCACTTCGGCCACGTTGCCGGCACGGCGTTTCAGCAGCTCGGCGGCGCGCTGCATGCGCGCTTCGCGCAGGAACTCGTCCGGCGACTGGCCGGTTTCGTCCTTGAGCTTGCGGAACAGCGTCGTTCGGTCCATGTGCATCAGCGCCGCCCAGTCGCGCACGCTGAAGGCAGCGTCAGCCAGTGATTCCTCGACCGCCTTCATCGCTGCCTGCAGGAAATCGGATTCGGGGAGGGCCGATGGAGCGAAGCCTTCTGAGTCGGCGGCCAGCCGTGCCTTCAGGCGTCGCCGCGAGGCGATCAGGCCATTGATGCGCGCGACCAGCTCGGCGCCATCGAAGGGCTTGGCCAGGTAGTCATCGGCACCGGCCGCCAGGCCCTGGACAACGGCGTCGCTTTCGCCGCGTGCAGTCAGCATCAGCACCGGGATGAAATCCAGCTCGGGATCGGCTTTGATCGCGCGTGTCATGCCCAGGCCGTCCAGCTCCGGCATCATGCCGTCGGTGACGATCAGATCGGGCAGGTGTTCACGCGCCTGTTCAAGGCCCCGTACGCCGTTTTCGGCCTCGACGATACGGAAGCTTCGACCCAGACGCAGGCGCAGGAATTCGCGCAGCTCGGCGTTGTCGTCGACCAACAGGATCTGTGGGGCATCGGCATCGCTGGCGGCGACGTCTCCAGGCCAGCCCGGGTCGGGCCTGCTCGGGGCTGAATCCAGCTCTGCGACCTCGGAAGCGTCATTGTGCTGACCCGACATCGGCTCAAGATCGGTTGGAATATCGAGCGTGAAACAAGCACCTCGACCCGGCGCGCTCTCCAATCGAATCTGACCGCCGTGCAGCTCGATCAACGCTTTGACCAGGGCCAGTCCGATGCCCGTTCCCCCACCGCCCGGTGCGCTGCGACTGCCCTGCCGGTAACGTTCGAAGATATCGGTCTGATCGCTTTGGTCAATGCCGGGGCCGCTGTCTTCAACGGTAATGTGGAAGTCATCGGCGCTTGATCTCATAGCCACAAGCACCGATCCACCGGCCGGCGTGAACTTCATCGCGTTACTCAAGAGATTGGTCAGCATCGTGTCGAGATGCCGGGGATCGAATACGGTCCAGCACTCGTGGTTCAGACCTTCCGCGGTCAGCGCGATCGACCGGGTCTCGGCGAGGACGACAAAGCGGTCAACCACCCGCCGGACCGCCAGCGCCAGATCGCTGCGAACCAGTCGCAGCGGCATCTCCTCGGCATCGAGTTTCTGCAGGTCCAGCACCTGCCCGATCAACGACTGCATCTGTTCCGTGCTGCGCTGAGCCAGGGCGAGATAGCGTTGGCCTTCATTGCTGAGCTTTTCATCGCGCGCCAGTTGTTCCAGCGGCGCGCGGGTCAGGGTAAGCGGGGTGCGCAGCTCGTGCGAGACGTTGGCAAAGAACTCGGCGCGTGCGTCACTGAGTCGTTGAATCTCGCGGGCATTGGCGCGCGCTTGGGCCGTGCGCTCAGCGACCTGGCGCTCCAGATCCGCTTGTTGTGCCAGCATGCGCCGAGCTCGACGGGCCTGGCCCCACTGCGCCGACAGCGCGAGCAGGATCAGCGCCAGCAGGCCGTACATCAGGAAAGCCAGCGGACTCTCGTACCAGCGTGGCAGCACGTGCAAGGACAGCGGCGACGAGTCGAGCACACGACCGGTCACATCCCGCGCCTGAACCATGAACTGGTAGCGACCGGCCGGCAGCTTCGGGTAGTCGCGGAAGTATTCATCGCTCCAGCGCGTCCAGTCGGACTCCAGGCCGGCAAGGCGGACCCGATACTCGGTCTGATCAGGCCGAAGATAGCTGCTCAGAGCGTACTCGAAGCGAAGCGCGGGCTGCTCACGGTCCATCTCGACCCGGGACCCGCTCGCCGGCCCGCCCTGGAGCCAGCGATCCTGATCCGGGAAGCCGGCGCGTTGAATCGCCACCCGCCCCTGCAGCGGGACCTCGACATCCAGTTTGTTCAAATCGATGCGGTAGAGGCCGGGATGACGGCCAAACCAGAGCTGACCTCGCAGAACTTTGAAAAACCAGTTCTGACCCGGCGGCATCTGCGGCAGCCAGAGACGCCGCCAGTCAACGCGCTCGTCGGCATCGATCGACCCCAGCCAAAGGCTGCCGCTGTCTCCTATACTGCCGATGACGCGCTGGGCATCCACGACGAACAGGCGATTGACGTTGCGCGGCTGGCCGAGACTGTCGTTGTCGAATCCAGGATCAGGCTCGATGCGCAGCGGCGCGTCCTCGACCAATCGATAGCCGCCCTCGGTCGTACCCAGCACCACGCGCTCATTCAGATTGAACGGCCAGGCCGAGCCGGGCGGCACACCCTGGCCTTCTCCCAGAATGGCGACAAGCTCCAGCGACTGTCCCAACGACCCCTGCTCCGACCAGCGCAGCTGATAGAACTGCCCACCGCCGGTTCCGGCCCAGACCGTCCCGTCAGCGGCTTCGGCCAGGTGATGGACGCGCTGATCGATGCCCGCCACTCGCTGAACGGCCGACCAGGATTCACCCTCGCGAACCAGCAAGCCCAGGCCCGACTCCAGCTCCGCAAAGATGGCTTCACGCTGTCTGGATCGCGTCAGCTTGTAGCCGTAGGTATCGGCAATCAGGCGCTCTGCATTGATGGTCGCGCCGGCCTCCAGATCGAACACCATGCGGTGGACACCCTCGGACCCCGAGACCAACACGCCATCACCATCATCGAGCAGCCCGAAGGCTTCCAGCATCGGTGCATTCAAGGGAAGCAGCTGCGCGCCATCGCTGCCGTCACCCCTGAGCACGCCCACGCCATGCGAGCCCGCCACCAGCAGTTCACCTCGGTGCTCGATCAGGGCATCAGCCTGAGCCACGCCCAGGTCACCGTCGTAATAGCGCAGGCCGTTGAAGGCATCAACGCGTGCAATCGCCCCTTCCTGGGCCAGCCAGAGTCCACCTTCCGAGTCCAGGGCCATGGCGCTGATCACGTTGCTGACAAGACCGTTCCGGTCACTGACATGATCGACCAAGCGACCGTCGGCCGAAATCTGCATGATGCCTTTCGTTCGCGTACCCAGCACATAGCGGCCATCGGCCAGGGGCAGCGCGCGGAACGGCCAGGCGTCTTCCAGCTCCGGAAAGCGCGCCGCCTGCACGGGGTCAGACGACGACAGCCAGAACAGGCCCTGATCCAGGCTGCCCATGAGAATGCGGCCATCGGGAAAGGACTGCAGAAAAGTCAGGCGCGTGCCTTCGGGCTGCTGCCAACCCGGCTCTGGCAGCAGCGGCTCGTCGCCGGCGGGAAACTCGGTCAGGTCGTGCAGCTCGCGGCCGATCAGAACCAGCAGCCGATCCTCATGCACCAAAGACAGGCGAAAAATGCGTTCTCGCTTCGGAAAGCGATGAAGCGCCTCACCATCCCACTGGAACATCGCATCCAGCGTGTGGAAATAGGCCCGGTCTTCGATCAGATGGACTCCGCGGGTTTCACCGAAGTTCTGCTGCGCCTCGGGCAGGGCAGCCGACAGCGAGGTGTAGATCAGCGCACCCGTTGCGTCCGCCTGATAGTAGCCAAAATCGTTCGGCATCCCGACCCAGATTCTTCCATCCGGATCAATCGCCATCTCCCGAACCCGATCGGTCTGCGGTGTCTCGATCTGACGCCACTGCGCGCCATCAAAGGTCAGCAGGTAGTGCCCGTTGCCGACCAGTATCCGTCCGTCCGGCGCCTGCCCGATCGCCCAGTTGGTCACCTGTCCACCATACTCGGCCATGGACCAGTTCTGGACCAGCGGTTTACCGGGCGGAAGAAGATTGGCGTCAGCCCTGGTCTCGACCCATCCGGTCGAAAGCCACAAGACGGTTAAGATAGCAACAGCAATTCGATTCATCAGCCGGTCGATCCGAAAAGGTCCCTCAATCCAGATGCAAGACTGCTGGCCCAGATTGTTCAATAAGGGCATGAGGGTTGCACCCCGTCGTGCCCGAACGGAGCAGCCATGAACCGCGCAATCGTTGGCCTATCGATCATGGCGCTCATTGTGACCTGTTGGGCCCTGATTGCACAAACCCAGGACGAGCGGCCCAACGAAGCCGCCATTCAGTGGGCGTCGCAGATGCCTCGTCCGGATCGTGACAACGAGCTTTCCGAGGATCAGTATCGATTGCTTGGCCTGCAGTCCATGACCGGCGATCCGATCGGCCTGGGGCAGATCGTTGCCTTACGGGGGCGACTCGATCCTGGCGAGCCTGATGCACTGCCCGTGCTGGATTCCAGCCGGCTCGAGCCGCTGTTGCGCTGCGAGACACTGGACAAAGCTCATTGTGCGTTCATCCCGACACTGCTCGCGAAGTACCGGCCGGTGCTGGAGCATTACGATACCCTTTCCATCGATACGAACATTCCGTTCAACCATCTGATCACCGCTTCAGAAATTCGGGTCATGGCCCAGTCCCTGTCCGCCCTGAGGATCGTCGAGTGCTTGCACGAGAATCGCGTGGAATGCGATCCACTGCTGCGCAACGAGCTGATGCGCGCTCGCGAACGCATCGCCGGGCTGAGTCCCATATCGAACGACTGATCGGCATCGTGCTTTTCGATCGCCTGGTCGAATTCGTGATCCGGCTGGACGAAGACTCGAGTTGGGTCCTGCATGATCTTGATCTGCCCGAAGACGTCTTTGCATCGGCGCTGAGTCTCGACTCCGTCATCAGGGGAATCAAACAGGAGTTCGAATCGCAGCTGCTCGCCGTCGACATTGTCGCGGATATGGCCGACACCGAATCGGGTTCACTCGCCGAACAATGGTTCACCCAGGCATCGTTACATCCGAATCGGCAGCTGAACTGGCATTACTCGAACTATCTGAGCTGGATCCGGATGGTGCGAAAGATCGAGCTGATTGGTACGATCGACGAAGCGCGCTTCGAGGAGATCGAGCCCCGCCTTCTCGAGCGAGTTTTCGACTTTCCCAATGCATCGATGATGAGCAGCGGAATGAGCCCTGACTTCTTCCTGAGTGGTTTGGTCACGGCGAAAAGCCGACTGGTGCTGTTCGACCAGCATCTGGCCCGCCATCGGAGCACTCCGATACTGGATCGGACGAAGAACACAGGCTTTGGATCACACCTCGACTTCATCCCGATGCAAAATGGGACCATGATCTGCCAGAGGCTTCCCTTGATGCTCAAGACCCTACGTCCTTCTTGCATCCCCGCAGCGTCGACGCGCTCACCTTGATGCCATGACGTCCTGAGGCTCGATAGAACCGCCATGAACGAAACGACCCACATCGATGTGGCCATCATCGGCGCTGGCGCCGCTGGCCTGATGTGCGCGATTGCGGCCGGCGAGCGCGGGCGCTCGGTGCGGGTGTTTGATCACGCCAACAAGGTCGGCAAGAAGATCCTGATGTCGGGTGGCGGCGCTGCAACTTCACGAACATGTATTCGGAGCCGGAGAACTTTCTCTCGAACAACCCGCATTTCTGCAAGTCGGCGCTGAGTCGATATACGCCGTGGGATTTCATTGCCCTGGTCGAGAAGTACGACATTCCCTACCACGAGAAGAAGCTCGGTCAACTGTTCTGCGACCGCTCGAGCAAAGACATCGTGCGTGTACTGATGAGCGAGTGCGAGCGCGTAGGCGCGAGGGTCGAGACGCACGCGCCGGTCACGATCGAACAGCTGGGGCCGCCGCATCGCATCAGCACGCCCACTGAAGTCATCGAGTGCGGGTCCCTGGTGATTGCAACCGGCGGCTATTCGATTCCAAAGATGGGCGCGACCGGCTGGGGCTTTGACTTCGCGCGTGAGCAGGGCCTGAAGGTGCTGCCGACGCGGGCCGCACTCGTGCCGTTTGTCTTCGAGGGCCGCAAGCTGGAACAGCTCGATGGGCTCTCCGGCGTATCCGTCGATACCCGATCCCAGGCCGGCGACGGGCAATTCCGGGAAAACATCCTGTTCACGCATAAAGGACTCAGCGGCCCGGCGATGCTGCAGGTCTCGAGTTACTGGCATCCTGGAGAGCCGGTACAGATCGACCTGTTACCCGAACTGGACCTGGAAACCACGCTGAAGACCCTGCGCCAGGAACGACCGCGCGTGCACCTCAAGACGGTGCTGGCCGAAAACCTGCCGCGGCGTCTGGCCGAGCGCTGGTGCGAGCTGTGGTTCAGCGACCCCACGATGGCCGAGTTGGGTGACGCGGCGATCGAAGCGATCTGCCGACACTGCCAGCCCTGGACCGTCTGGCCCGCCGGCACCGAAGGCTATCGAACGGCTGAAGTCACGATTGGCGGCGTGGACACCCAGGAGCTGTCGTCCAAAACCATGGAGGCCAACAAGCTACCCGGCGTCTTCTTCATCGGTGAGGTCGTCGACGTCACCGGCCATCTTGGCGGCCACAACTTTCAGTGGGCCTGGGCCTCGGGCCAGGCCGCCGGGGCAAATGCCTGATGCCCGAACGCGCTGGCTGCGAGCCTTGATCCTCAAAAAAAGGGCGCCAGTGGCGCCCTTTTCTATCAAACGATCAACATGTGCTGGATTGCTCAAGACATCCGGCGAATGCCCAGCATACCGAGGAGCGCCAGGAAACCGGCCATCAAGCCCATGCCAAGCTTGCCCATAGTGGGCACGGCAAACGTCGGCGCGACCGGACCGGCGGGACCAAAGTTCAGAATATTGGCCTGCGCCGAAAGCGGAATGTCAGACACCAATCCGGCAGCCGCAATGCTGGTTAGACTCTCGAAGATCGGCGCATCAGCCAGGGAGAGCTGAGCACCGTTGTTGAGACCGATGAAACGAAGGATATGAACGGTCTGACCGGGTGGGACGGTAATGTCGTAGTTGTCGACCCAATCATCGTTTCCTGCGCCCGGCGAAACCGCGCCACGCTTACCACCGCCCGCCGAATCCGTGAAGTAAGGCACGACCGAAGTGCCTTCCCCGAAGCGGATATGGGTTACGGGCGGATCAGAATACGGCTGTTCATCCGAGCTGACAAACCACAAGGCGTCGTCGGGAACAACAGGACCGCCACGCAGCATGCCGCCTGTGCTGAAGCCCTCAATGAAGGTACTCCCGTCCGAGCCGAGGTTGCAGCCAAACTCGACGGTGACGCTGACCGGCGAGGACCCGCTGTTGGTGAAGTTGTTCAGGCTGCGCATGGTCGCCGTACCGTTGGGACGCGCTCCCATCCAGCGGAATTCGCGCGAGACGGTCAGCCCGGCAATGGTGTCCGGGTCACCGATGGCCGCGTTTCCGACCACGTCGATGGTGCCGTCCGGGTCCTCGTAGCCAATACCGTTGATGGCCATGATCTCACAGCCATCGAAGGCATCACTCAACGTACCAGAGCTACCGCCCGTGGTTGGCCGAGACGTCGTCGAGCTCGCCTCTGTCAGGCCGAACCCGGTCACGCTGTTGGTGTTCGTATCGTTGCTCACATACCAGAAGTAACCGGTGCGGGTCACGGTGACGGCAGCTCCGCCGCGCGGCTTGCTGTCGGCGGCCTGGACCCGGCTGACTGCACCACCGGCGAGCAACAGGGCCGAGCCCACGACCCCCGTGCCCACGCTGAGGCGGAGCTTGTTGAAAGACTGGCTATTCATTTTTTTCCCTCTCTTAATTGATGCTTCTTTTTGCCACCAGACCGAACCGAAGAACTTCCTGGCAGATGATCACACTCGAGGTTAAGGTGTTTTTTCACCAGTTACAACGTTCTTGTTCATGTCTGCCCGTCTCTGTCTGCCAGGACACCGGCCCGCTCGAGGGCAGAAAATAACGGCGACAGGGCAATGCGATAGGCTTCCTAGCGTTTGACCGATCGCTTGTAGATGGGTTGGCGCACCTGATTGATGCTGGCCGTTCGTACCACGCTGCGGGCTCGATGGGACTGCAGGCAGTCCGGATGCCAGTCCAGGCCCACCCAATCGATCAGACGACGAATATTGGGCTCCGGATCGTCGACCAGGGTTTCGTAATCCTGAACCAGGATGCGTTCGGGCATCTGATCGAGCCAATGCTGCATGATGCGGTGATGGTCGATCAAACGCCGGGCGATATGCTCCTGATCGCAGGCCCACTGAATCTGGGCGAATTGGGTCATCCAGCACGACACCGCAATGTCACGCGGATCGCGCCGCGCATAGATGATCCTCGCGTTGGGGAACTGGCTCAGGATCCAACCCAGCTGGTTGTAGTTGTCGGGCATCTTGTCGACGATGCGCAGCGCCTTCGGGTCCGACGCGGCGTTGCTTAACTGTTGCAGATGCCAGTTACCGCATTCGCGCAGATGATCTGCTTCGGCCTGGGCAAGGCAGACCTCTAGCGGCTTATGAAGATTCATCACCGAAGGCAGGTGAGCCAGACTGCGTGAGGCGAAATGTCGCTCGCCGACGCCGGCGATCTGCGGATGGGCCGCGAGCACCTGCTCGGTCAGCGTGGTGCCGGACCGAGGCATGCCGACCACGAACACCGGCATGTCCGAATCATGCCCAAGGGCAGCCCGGCTGAGGATGAACTCCCGGTCAAAGCGTTCGATCAGGCGATCGACCTGACGCGCGTACTGCTCGGGATGATAGTCCCAGCCACGCTTTGATTTGTGCTGCCAATGCAGACGATTGCCGGTCTCGATATGTTCTGCAGCGGTCGCATGGTCCTTCTGGCCATCGTAGTAGAAACCCAGCGCAGAATGCACGCTGCTTTTTGCGCCGTCTCTGAGCTGGTCCTCATCCAGAAGACCCTCGAGCCGACGAACCCACAGCGGATCCAGCTTGCCACGCTGGCTGTAGGCCAGGCCGTTAAGCGCCGGAATACAGCGTGGATTGATTTCAAGCGCGGTCTCGTAGCTGGTCCGGGATTCGTCCATACGCCCGGCCGATGCCAGCACCCGACCCGTCATGGCATGAACCTGCGCGTTCTGCGGCCGAAGTGCAGCTGCGCGCTGATAGTGCATCAATGCCTGGTCGACATCGCCATCCTCCCAGCTCGCCTCGGCGCTCACCAGATAGACCTCGAAGCGATCCGGCGCGCGCTCCTGCAGCCCCTCGAGCAGCTTCAGCGCCTCTTCTGGACGTTCGTCCTGCACCCAGACTCTGGCCAGGGTCGACAGTGCGCGGAGATCCTCCGAATCGATCGTCAGTGCGCGATCCAGCCACAGCTGGGCTTCGCTCAAATCACCGGTCTCCAACCAGACTTCGGCAATATTGACCGCGAGTATCAGCGAGCGCGGATCGAGTTCATGGGCACTGGCGTAGCACGCCATCGCCTCTTCGATCTGGTCCAGTGCCGCGTGGCAGCGGCCCAGATTCATCAGCGGCAACGCTCGGTCAGGGGCAAGTTCAACCGCTCTTTGGCAGTGCTCCAACGCCTCGTCCCAACGCCCCAGTGCGATCAGCAGCGGCCCCAGATTGGTGTGGGCATGAACCCGATCGGGGTCCATTTCCAGGGCTTTCTTGTACAGCTCGACTGCCGCCGCCGGACGCTGACAAGCGCGCTGTGCGTCGGCCCGCAGCGCGAAAAGCCGGGCATCCACCGGCTGGACGACCTTCAACAGTTCGAGCGCCTCGGCGGGCTGATCAAGCTTCATCAAGGTGATCGCAAGATTGATCTGAGCCGAGCGCGAATCGGGCTGGATCACCAAAGCCTGCCGCAGCGCCTGTGCCGCAGACTCGAACTGTCCACTGCGTCGACGCGCCTCCCCCAGATTGCTTTGATAATGCGCCAGCCAGGGCGCCAGGGCCGCGGCGCGCTCGAGATCCTTGAGTGCAGCATCCAGCTCGTTCAATCCTAACGCCGCCAGGCCCCGCCAGTGCAAGAGCTCGTGATCGTCGCTATTGTCGTCCAGCGCGGCCTGACATTCCCGCCGAGCGTCGGCGAATCGCTGCTCCTCCAGGGCCTGGACGATGTCTGCATGGTTCATAACTGGGACACGCCTGATCTACAAGCCTCGGGGAGCCCAATGGTAACGCTGAAGCCAGCGCAGGAACGATTAGGGGAAGTGCTCATGAGCCAATCCGACCTGATTGATTCCAACACCGCCTTGCTACTGAGCGAACAGCGCACAACTCATCGGCATCAGCGCGGCAGCTCGTACTTCAGACCGGTCGCGCAGTTGAACAGCAGCGTCTCCGCGCCAGCCTCAAGATGACCTTCCGCCACCATCTGTTTCCAGGCCGCATGGGTGGCGGCGCCTTCGGGACACATCAGCACCCCGTCCTGCTTCGCCAGATCACGCCAGGCGCTTTCGATCTGGGCTTCCGAGACCGCGACAGCACGCCCACCGGATTCACGCACGGTGCGAAGAATCAGAAAATCACCGACCGCTTGCGGCACACGAATGCCGGCGGCGCGGGTATGGGCGTCCTCCCAGCGCTGGGCAAACTCATCACCGGCCTCCCAGGCCCGGACCATCGGCGCACAGCCCTCGGCCTGCACGGCAAACATCTTCGGTAACGGCCCATCGATCCAGCCCAATGCCTTCATTTCGGCAAAGGCTTTCCACATGCCGATCAGGCCGGTACCGCCGCCGGTGGGATAGAAGATTGCCTCGGGCAGCGACCAGTTGTACTGGGCGGCCAGCTCCAGGCCCATGGTTTTCTTGCCCTCCAGGCGGTAGGGCTCCTTCAGCGTGGAGACATCGAACCATCCTTCCGCGGCCGCGCGTTCGGCCAAAAGCTTGCCGCAGTCGTCGATATAGCCGTCGATCTCGACCACTTCGGCCCCGCATAAGCGCGTCTCGTCGATGTTCATGCGTGGCGTGTCGGCAGGACAGTAGACCAGAGATTTCAGCCCCGCACGCGTTGCATAGGCTGCCAATGCCGCTCCGGCGTTTCCATTGGAGGGCATGCACAGCTTGTCGATGCCCAGCTCTCCGGCCATGCTGACCGCCAGCGCCAGACCACGCGCCTTGAACGAGCCGGTAGGCAATCGACCCTCATCCTTGACGACCACCGATGGGGCGCTGCCAAGACGGATCAGTGGCGTATCACACTCGCCCAGGCGCGGCACGCCATCAGGATGCTCGAAAGGAAGCAACTCGGTCCATTTGTAGAAACCTCCCGGCCGCGCTGCCACCTCGTCTCGATCGGTCCGCGCGGCGATTGCTTCGAGATCGTAGCGGACCAGTAGCGGCCGGCCCGCATCCGAAAGTCGATAGGTCGGACCTTTTGGATACTGCTTACCTTTCAGGCTGCACTCGAAATGACTGACAAAAGGATTCATCACGACTTACTTCTCGATTCCGGGCAAATTTCAGTGCGTAATTGTTGCAGAGTTCAAGCACATTTGCCCTTGTTGCATTCTTGCAGCCCTGGAAACGCAGTTATCTTGACGTCGCCAGACCCTGCGATGTCACCTATGGTTTCGGCGGCCATATCGTCGAGAGAATCCGGCTCTCGGGCCAGGCGGGTGCCTTGGCACGATGATGCTTGGCGCTAGAATCGCAGCGACTTCAATCAGCCCTCGTGACACTTTTTCCGGCGCTTTCACGCAAACAGACAACAAGTACTGACATAGAAGGGAACAGGATGAGCAACCAGGTCAACTCACGCCGCGGGGAACGCTATTTCTTCGCAATGGCACTGCTCTTGCTCGCCATCAACATTGCCGGGTTCTCACTCTTTGCCATTCAGTTCCCGGACCGGCGGCCTTCCTTCACCTTCTGGCTGAATCTGCACGCCCTGACCTCATTTGCCTGGCTGCTGCTGTTCGTGGCCCAGACCTACCTTGTTCGCCACTCACGTATTGCCATGCATAAACGAGTCGGCCAGTGGAGCGGTCTGATTGCCACGGGGCTGGTTCTCAGCGGGGTTATGGTCGCAATTCAAGCCATACAGCGCACCGGCAGTGTCGATAACGCCAGCTTTCAGTTCTTCAATCTGGTCAATTTCAGCCTGCTGATCGCACTGGGACTGATCTTCAGAAACCGGCGTGATCAGCACAAGCGCTTCATGTTACTTGCCAGCCTATCCATCCTCGCGCCCGGCCTGTTTCGATTACTGATGGGACTAGGGTTGCCTGAACTGCTGATTCCAGCGGTCATGCTAGTGCTGCTGCTATCGCTGATCAGCTATGACCTGATTCGATTTCGACGCGTAAAGTGGGCCACGGTAATCGGTACCATTGTGATTCTTCTCGGAATCTTTGGCGGGCTCATGCTCAATGCATCTGAATGGTGGAATGCATGGCTGACCAGAAGTCTTTTGTAGCGGAATCGAGTGTTCTTTAGTTCTTGTTTCAATGCTGAACTACGACAACTCGACGCTGGGGCCAGGACTTCTGGCAGCAAACGGCCGGCGCGAACTCCAGGGAAAGAAGAAAACGCCGCATTTGACAGGCTCCGTCGGCGCACCAATACTGAGCGCGCGCTCGCAGAGGGTTTCACTCAGCAAATTGAAGCCCAGCATTCAGTGCGGGTTAAGCGCCACTACGTAAAATTAAAATTCCAGACTCCATCAATCCAATCCAAAGAGGGAATAACCCATGAAAACATTCGTTGCCCGCATCGCCCTGCTCAGCTTATTGCTGCTGGCGGCCTCGGCACAGGCCCAGCAGAATTACTACGTCGATGTCACCAACAACACCGGCTACAGCGTGCTCTACATCTATGTCAGCCCCGGCGATGCCCAGACCTGGGAAGAAGACGTGCTCGGCGACCAGGTTCTGCTCGATGGCGAATCGACGCGCGTGGAATTGAACGGTTATCGCAGCTCGATCTTTGATATTCGCCTGGTCGATGAAGACGGCGACACCTACACCTTTATGGGGGTCGACGTCGCGACGCAAGACTTGACGGTCACACTGGCCGATCTCGACTGACCATCGTTGGTTTCCAGACCGAACGGGGCGCTGCCGCGTTCGGTCTGATGATCAGCGATGCTGATCGATAAGCACCGGATTTCCGTCGGGATCCATCAGGGTCAGATGACCCGGACCCGTTCCCGCCTCATCAACTTCTTCAATCAGGGCAACTCCTGCCGCCTTGAGCTGACGCTGAAGCTCACGAACGTCAGTGAACGGCTCCACTTCCTCTGCCTGATTGTTCCAGCCCGGATTGAAGGTCAGGATGTTCTTGTCGAACATGCCCTGAAACAGGCCGATCATGTGATCGCCGTTGCGCAGAATCAGGTAATTGTGTTCTTCGTTGCCACCGCTGACTTCAAAACCAAGCTTTTCGTAGAACGTCCGCGACGCTGAAAGATCCTTGACCGCGAGACTGATCGAGAATGCACCAAGCTCCATGACTGACTCCTCCTGGTTAAACAGACCTGCCTATGAATCCCCATGGTAATCGATGCCAGGTGTTGCAGCATCTTGCAGACCAGCACCTGTAGCACCCGCCCTCATTTCGACCCCAATCTGATCTTCAATGCGGGTTTTCAGTGATGATCTGACGGAGCGCTTTCTGAAAAGCCGCCCAGGCTGGGCGACCGTGTCAGTGTCAGTGCAAGCGCAATCCAGAATGTGACCACCGGCACTTAATGGCATGCCGTCAGTTTCAATAGTCTTGGCTCAACGCCATCGTGAGCCACTCCAATGCCTGCAAGACACCTCAAGACCACCATTCTGGCCGGACTACTGATCCTGTCTGCCAAGGTCTGGGCCAACCCGGAAAGAGCGACCCAGATCCAGACCATACTCGGCATCACCCAGCAAGCCATTGCCAATCCGCAGTGGCTACAAACTCAGGCCTGGCAGGATTTTTCTGCCGATCTGCAAACCGAACCCTGGCTGCACCTGGACGAGGTCATGTTCATCGAAACCTTCAACCAGAAAGCCGCACAACTGCCGTTCACCCACTATCGATTGGAAAACCCGAACGCCAGTTCAAACGCAAATGAACGGACCGGTGTTCGGGTGGACGTTCGATCTTCAGGGGTCGCGATTCTGGACATTGATCACTTCTCGATGCCAACCGAGGTGATGCGCGAAGCGGTTCAGACCCTTCGACGCTCCGCGATCGACCATCTGATTCTCGACTTGCGCGACAATCCAGGCGGGGCTTTTCCCGCCGCGTTCGAACTGAGTCGTTACCTGAGCAACCAGCCTGTGGATACCGGTGTGTATCTGGGGCGACGCTGGTTTTCAGAACACGCCGCTTATCCAACTCCAGCCCAGCTGGAGGGCATCCCGGCGCTCGATACCCTGACCCTGGAAGATTTTGCTGAGGCCCTGCAAACCGACGGCGCCTTTCGCCTGCGGCTTCCAGCCCACGCCGAAGCGATCTTCTCTGGCCACCTCTATGTTCTGACCAGCCGACAGACCGCGAGTACTGCCGAGCCGCTCGTGGAACGACTCCGTCGAGTGCCCGAGGGCGTGACGGTGATCGGCGAACAAACGGCGGGCGCGATGCTCAGCGGCCATCGAATCGCCTTGTCCGAGCGCCTCGCGCTGTTCCTGCCGGTCGCTGATTATCTGACCGATCAAGGCCATCGTCTGGACGGTGTGGGGGTCAGCCCGGAAATACCGGTTCCGGCAGCTCAAGCCCTGGATACCGCGCTCGAGCTGATCGAGCGCAAGCGTGCGCTGTGATTCAGCCCGGCTCGATTGACTTAAGCAGCTTCCGATGAAGGGCAGCGCGCGCCGGATCCGGGTCGTCGAGCACCGACAGCGTCGTAAGTTGGTCGATGGCGGCACGCGGGAATCGATGGAAGCGCGCACCAGCCAGCACCAGATCGCGATACCAGCCCCAGGGACGGGCCGAACGGCTTTGCCAGTGGGCGGGGCTCAGGTAGGTCACCGCTTCGACGACCTGGCCGTCAAGCAGGACGTCCAGGAAAAAGCTGTCGTAGCCGCGGCCTGCCCCCTCGAAGCGGTCGAGCTGGCCATACTGGGATCGGTCCAGCTCGAACACAGCCCCGAAGGCCTGATGCTCGCCACCCGGTGCGGCACGAAGATTGGCCTTGGCCGAACCATCCGAACCGCGCTTGTCGAAGCTCAGCCGCCAACCCGGCAAGCACACCGCCCCACGCAGCCCGACCGGCCCCACGCGCTCGATCAGGCGCTGAGGATGCAGGTTGGAGCCGTAGGCAAGATAAAGCACGGAACGCTTCAGCGAAACAAGCCGCTGAGGGGAACGACCCCGGTTTGGGGCAAGCGCCCGGCCATGGCATGCAAGGACTCAAGGTCGAAGGAACGATGAACCTGAAATCGGAGCGCGAGCGACAGCAGGCTGGGATCTTTCGCTATCCAATCGGCAAGCGTTGCCCAAGCCGCCTGCACTCGATGACCAAAGTTGCGCAGCAACCGCATCGTTGAGAGCCGGGCCGGAATGAATTGCAGCAGCATCTTGAGGCCGGCGTTCACGGTTGTCTCAAGTCCGGTGGGTCTCCTCGCCATGACCTTACAGCCGCCAGTCATCGCCGCGAAAGCCAAGCGGTCTGGTGCCGCGGAAAAATGCCGCGGCGGCGCTGGCAAAGCGAAGGTATTCAAGCCGAGCATGCGGTGTCAAACAGCCCTGATCAGCCTCGGACCCCAGATCAGGCTGGCGCATATCCTGGCCTGCCGTCTGCTTGAACGCTTCGCGCTCGGCTGCAGTCAGTCGGGTCATCACAGCGCCTTGAGCTGCGGCAACAGATGCTGGCGGTCGAACAGGGTGAGATAGTCCTCGATCAGCGCCCAGTCCAGGTGTGTGCCCTGCTCACCTGCGCTTCGTATCAGCAGGCGAATGTCCGGCCAGTCCTGATCCTCCCTGGAAGGAGCATTATTCAAGGCCTGGATCTTGAGCCCGATAATGTCTTCGACCGCGGCAACCGGCAGCGCCCAGTCCTCACCAACTTGCAGTCGCTCCGCTCGATCCAGCATGGCAAGCGCCGGCCGTCTGAATGCGTGCAGGAGATCAATGCGTCCGGCGCTCTGTGCGTTGCGATAGTGGGAGACGTTGGGTGAATGGAAATAGCGCTTGTAGCCTAGCTCACGCAACACCTGGTCTGCAGATTCAAGATCCTCCATCGCGAGAATGAAATCAAGGTCAAGCGTCGCTCGCTGAACACCTCGCATGGCCATCCCAAACCCGCCAATCAGGGCGTAACGAACCGATCGTTCGTCCAGTCCGCGGCACAAGGCCGGCAGAATCTGCAGAAAGTCCATCAGTGAACTCCGGCTTTCCCGTTTGTCGCTGAGCGCACTTTCTTCACCGACGGAATGGCCACTTCAAACCAGACCGCGCGGTCTGAACAGGCGATCGTGCAGGGTCAAGGCGTAACGATCGGTCATGCCGGCCACGTAATCCAGCACCTGGGTCAGCGTGTCAGCTTCGTCGATACGGTAGCTATCGGGTATTTCATCCGGGTGAGCGAGCAGATGCTCGACGATCTGGTGGATGACCGCTTTGGCGCGCGCATTCTGAGCGACCGAATCAGGGCGCAGGTAAACGCGCTCGAACATGAACTCGCGGAACTGCTTCATGGCCAGCATGATCTCGGCCTCCATGGCAACGCGACCGCGCTTGCAGGATTCGCTGATCACGCCTTCGACCATGGTATTGATCCAGCTGCGTCCTGCAATCGGCCCTAATCGATCAACGATATCGGCCGGCAGGTCAGCCGGCGTGATCACGCCGGCCCGCAGGGCGTCCTGCAGATCATGGTTGAGATAGGCGATGCGATCGGCGAAGCGACAGATCCAGCCCTCGGCGGTTTCCGGCGGCGGTTTGACCCGCCAGGTGTGGGCCCGGATGCCGTCTAGAACCTCCCAGCTCAGGTTGCACGGCTCCAGAACCTCGAAAATTCGAACGCCCTGAGCCGAATGCAGCCACTCGCCGTCTTCGACATAGTCCGATAGCGCCGCTTCACCGGTGTGGCCGAAGGGCGTATGGCCACAGTCGTGGGCCAGGCAGATCGCTTCGGTCAGGACTTCATTCAGGCCCAGCGCCACCGACAGGGCGCGCGCGACCTGGGTGACCTGCAGGGTATGACTCATGCGGGTGACGAAATGGTCGCCTTCCGGATTGATGAAGACCTGCGTCTTGTGCTTGAGTCGCCGGAATGCTTTGGAATGCAGGACGCGATCGCGATCACGCTCGAACTCGGTTCGATAGGGGTCGGGCTCCTCGGCCCGGGTCCGCCCTCTCGAGTCGACCGACCGCGTCGCCAGCGCAGCAAGCTGGGCTTCGCGCGCCTCGCGCTGTTGTCGGCTGACGGGTTGGAGCACCGGGGTCTCGATAACGCTGCTCACAGCGCACCGCCGGTCAGCTCGTCCGCCATGGCCGCATTGAAGCCCACCCGGATGGTTCCGTCGATATCGAACACCGGGCGCTTGATCAGGGTCGGATTCTCGGCGAGAACGGATGCAGCGCTGATCGCCGCCATGGCTTCGACCCGCTCCACTTCGCTCAACCCCCGCCAGGTCGTGGATCGTCGGTTGACCAGACCTTCAGCGCCCACAGCTGCCAGCCAGCGCTGAATGGTGGCCACGTCGATGCCATCTTCGCGCAGGTCGTGCCACTCGTGTTTCCGGCCGGCTTCATCGAGAAACCGCCGGGCCTTGCGACAGCTGTCGCAGCTCTTGATACCGTAAATTTTCATATCTCAAGTGTAGCGAGTTGATGTTGAGGATTCAGCAAGATCGCCGCTGAACCAAAAGCAGGCTGATCCATTGGCCCGTTTATTGCATACTTATTCGAACTTCTGCCTATGCCAAGAAGCTTGTTGAGCAATCTCATCTCATCATCGTTCCGAACGCAGCATCTGATCATTTGCATCGGGTGTGTGCTGCTGTGTTGTGGCTGGGCTTCAGCGCAAACCGGGCCGGCGCTGAACAATCTTGCCCCGCCCAACTTCGAGTCCTTCGGCGTCAAGGACGGGCTGTCTGACGAAATCTATTCAACCATCGGGATGGACGAGAACGGTTTCGTCTGGGCCGGCTCGGCCTCGGGCCTGTATCGCTTCGACGGCTATCGCTGGACGCGTTCCGAGGTCGGTGGCGCGAACAGCCTGGTCCGCGACATGCTGAGTGACCCCGAGGGCCACCTCTGGGCGCTTTTCGAACGCGAAGGCATGGCCGTCAACCGCAACGGCGAATGGTCCTTGACCGGAGATACCTCGTTCTACCACCGATTCAACACGACGCATCATTCCAACGGCAGCTTGACCCACTGGCTGGGCGAAACCGATGAGGTTTTCCAACTCCAGAATGCGCGATGGATTGCCGACCCTTCCTGGGTGCCACCGGGTGAAGGCCGCATCACCGCGGTAGCGCAGACCGAACGGATAGGCGGCGGGCCCAGATTATGGGTCGCACGGACACGCGGTTCATTGTGGAGCCGTCGTCTGGATGACCCCGATAGCAAGTGGACGGTGGCCGAAACCGGCGATTTCGACGGTGCCTTGTATACCGACATCATGGTCAGCGAAGACCATGGACTCGAAGAGCTGTGGGTGCTGAGCTACGGCAGCGGCATCCTTCGCCTTCGCTCCGATGGCGAACTGCGGCGCTGGCGTAAGGCCAGCGGCGAGCTTCCGACCGAAGCCATCTATTCCGGCGTCGTGACTTACGATGATCAGGCGCAGCGCTCGGTGTGGATCGCATCCCGCGGTGGCCTGCTCCGTTTTCAGGGGGACCAGCTACACATCTACGATCGCAGCTCGGGCCTGCCGTCGAATGCCGTCCGGGGCATCAAGGTGCTGCCCGATCGAGACGGGGGCGACATCATCTGGCTGGCCAGCGAGAGCGGCATTTCCCGAGCCCGTCTCTCACCCAGCGCCTGGCGAACCGTGTCAAGACTGGGCGCGTCAGAAAACGGGATTTTCGGCGTTTTCGCCGACCTGGACACCAACGGCTCAGAACGCGTGGTTGTCGGCAGTGGCATGGCAGGCCTGGCCGTGCTCAGCAACGGCGTCTGGCGCCACTACACGCCTGACAACAGCGCATTGCCGAATCTGTATCTGCGCGGTCTCTGGCCGGTAAAACGAACCGGCGATCTGGTCCTCGTTTCAATGGATGATGGTCGACTCTTCGTCCTGGACGACGCATTGGAATTGATACCGATCGATGTCGACTGGCCACTGGGCCGGATGAATGGTGTGATCGATGTGGTCGAATTCCAGGACGAAATCTGGATAGGCACACTGGAGACCGGCATTTATCGACTCAAGGATCGCGAACTGGAGCTCGTTCACCCGCCATTGCTGGACGACGGTCTGCTCCAATCGCTGGACGTTCAGCATCGCCCCGACGGCCGCAGCTACATCTGGGGCGCCACGAGTCAGGGGGTGGTCCGAATCAGCCCAAGTGACTATCAACTGATTCAAAGTCTATCCGCACAAAATGAACTGTCCTATCGGGATGTGGAAGTCATTCGGGAACCCGCCCGAACCTTGTTGTGGACCAGCACCGAGCGTCAGGGCGTCGTTCGCTACGACATCAGTGATCCTGACACGCCCCGAATGATCATCGAAGACACGCTCCCCGAAACGCCCGACCCGACGATCTATAGCGTCACGGCAGATCATCAGGGAAGAATCTATATCTGCACGAACAACGGGGTTCAGCAGCTTCGTCCGATGCCAGACGGAACCTATGTGCAGCGTGTCTTCCGGCGCCAGGACGGCCTGGTCCACGACGAATGCAACTCGCGCAGTCAATACATCGATGATCAGGACCGATTCTGGGTTGGCACGCTGGCCGGGCTCAGCATGTATGACCCGGCTCTGGAACGACCCAGCTTGCGCAAGCGAATTCCCAGCCCACTCCATCTGACCCGAATCGAGATCGATGACCAAACGATCGACCCGACGTCGGATTCACTGCTGCAGATTCCGGCTGGCACCGAAACACTCTCAGTCCACACCACCTTGCTGACCAATCATCGTGAGAGTGAAAGCGAGTACCGGATCATGCTGGACGGGCTTGATTCCGTTCAGAGCGACTGGGTCCGCCAGCCGTTCCGGATATGGTCTGCACCGCCGCCTGGCGACTACCTGCTGCGAATCGAAGGTCGCGATTTCGCCGGGGTGATGGCCCGGCCTATCGAGTTTCAGGTGCAGGTACTGCCCGAATGGTTCGAGCGCCCCCTGGTCCGCTTGGGATTGTTGATCGCGGCGCTGTTGTCAGTGATCGGGATCGCCGCACTCTACAACCGCAGATTGCGCCAGCGCCAATCCGTTCTGGAGGCACTGGTAGAGCAGCGCACGCAGGACCTGGAGCACGCCAATCGGCAGCTGGTCAAGCTCTCCTTCAAGGACCCCCTGACCGGCGCTGCCAACCGCCGACGGCTGGATCTTGCCGGGCAAGACGCGCTGAGGCTGGCCGCAGAACAACAGCAGCCAGTCAGCCTGATCCTGCTCGATCTGGACTACTTCAAGGCATTCAATGATCTGCACGGCCACCTGGCCGGTGACCTGGCCCTCAAATGCGTGGCGGAGCAGCTCGCCGGCGCAATCAGACCCGGAGACCTGATTGCACGCTTTGGTGGCGAGGAATTCGCCTGCCTGCTGCCCAATACGGACGCCAGACAGGCTGCTGAGATTGCCGAGCGCGCCCGCGAGGCGGTGATCAGGGGATCTCGCGCCGTGCTGGCAGATCGCTATGGGTCGCTGACGATCAGCGCTGGCGTATCAACCACACGGCCAGGAGAAACATCGCTCAAATCGCTGATTGATCGAGCCGATCAGGCGCTCTATCAGGCCAAGAACCGGGGCCGCAATCAGGTCGTCAATTCCAACGGCAGCGGGCCGAATCCGGAATCGAACTGATTTCGAACATCGCCTACGGCCTCAAATGGCCGCCCGAAGCAGCTCGTTGACCGAGGTTCGTGAGCGGGTCTTCTCATCCACCTGTTTGACGATGATCGCGGCGTAAAGGCTATGACTGCCGTCTTTTGCCGGCAGATTGCCCGCCACAACGACTGAACCGGCCGGCACGCGACCGGTCATGGTTTCGCCCGTGGCCCGATTGTAGATTCGCGTTGACTGGCCTATGAACACGCCCATGCCGATGACTGCGCCCTTCTCCACGATGACACCTTCCACCACCTCGGAGCGCGCGCCAATGAAGCAGCCGTCTTCAATGATGGTCGGATTGGCCTGGAGTGGTTCCAGCACGCCACCGATCCCGGCACCACCCGAAATGTGCACGTGTTCGCCGATCTGAGCGCATGATCCGACCGTAGCCCAGGTGTCGATCATGGAACCGGCACCCACATAGGCACCAATGTTGACGTAACTCGGCATCAGGACCACGTCATTTCCGATATGCGCGCCCCGCCGGACCGTTGCGGTCGGTACCACGCGCGCCCCGCTCTGGCCGGCAGGATCGGCATCCGTTGCAAAGCGCAGATCGACCTTGTCGAAATAGTGACTGACGCCACCCGGCATGTCCCGGTTGGGCGTGATCCGGAAGTGCAGAAGAATGGCCTGCTTGAGCCACTGATGAACGACCCATTTTCCGCCCGCGGGCGCGGCGACGCGAAACCTGCCAGTCTCCAGTCCGTGCAGACAGTCATCCACGGCCGCCCGCAGCTCGGAATCCACGCGCGACGGTGACAACTCAGCCCGGCGCACCCAGGCCTGCTCTATCAGACCCTGCAAATCAGTCATGTTTTCACTCCACTGGTAAGTATCGATCGCTGGGTCTTCGATGATTGTCCGACTGCGCGATCAGAGAATTTCAAAGTCTATTGCACCCGGTGCACGAAAAAACGACCGCACTGCGCCTTTACTTTGGCGCATCGGCGCATGCTTTCAGCTCACACATCCAGGCGTCGACGCAACTCCGCTTCCAGCGCTTCGCAGGCTGTGGCATCGAGCGCCTGACCCTCAGCGTCCGCGATCAGGAAGACGTCTTCCACGCGCTGCCCGAAGGTTGCTACCCGCGCGTCGAACAGGCGCAAACCCTGGGCCACCATGGCTTCGGCAATGGCCGACAGCAGTCCGGGCCGGTCGGTCGCGGCAACGTCCAGACGGGTCCGGTCATTGACCTGCTTGAGCTGGATCTCCGAGCGCCCCATGAACGGCTGCAGACGACGAGGGACGGGGCGCGGAGGAAGCGGCCGAACCGATTTCGCCGCCAGCTGTTCGATCAATGACTGACGCAGCCGTTCCGAATCCGATTCGTTCAGCGGCTGTGCCTGGCCATCCATGACCTGAAACAGATCCCAGCTTCGCCCATCGTCTGTCGTGACCACTCGCGCCGCCAGAACATTGAGCTGCATTCGATCGAGTTCGCGCGCTACAACGGCGAACAGACCGGCAAAATCGTCTGCGTGCACGAAAATTTCGGTAATGCCCTTGTCGGGCAACTGCCTTGACGCCACCAGGGGCAGGGTTTTCGCGGCCAGCACCTGTGAACTGGTCCAGATCAACTGCTCGGCATCGAGGCGCAGAAATGCCGATTGTGGCAGCAGCGACCAGAACGCCTTCAGATCTCGGGTAACAAGCCCCATGGCTTCAAGGCCTCGGAGTGCATCGCGCTGGGTTTCATCCACGCTGGACTGACGATCAAGCGCCTCATCCGGGCCCCGCCGCAAGGTCTCGGTCGCCGCCGTGTACAGTTCCCAGAGCAGGCTGTCCTTCCAGGAATTCCAGAGTTTGGGGCTGGTCGCGGCGATATCGGCCACGGTCAGGACAAACAGGTGATCAAGGCGGCGCTGCGAGGCGACGCGCTCGGCGAATCGGTTGACCACGTCAGGGTCCGTGATGTCTTCGCGCTGGCTTGTCCGCGACATCAGCAGGTGATCCTCGACCAGCCAGACCACCAGGTCACGATCGGCGTCGTTAAGGTCCAGGCGATCAACAAAATCACGCGCGTCTCTGGCGCCCAGCTCGGAATGATCACCGCCACGTCCTTTGGCGATGTCATGGAACAAGGCTCCGAGATACAACACTTCCGGACGTTCGATGCGTTTGAATACCTCGATGGCATGCGCGAACTGATCGGGGTCTCGCCCATAGGTAAAGCGCCGCAGATTGCGGATCAAGAACAGGGTGTGCTGGTCCACGGTATAGACATGAAACAGGTCGAACTGCATGCGCCCGGTAATCTCGGCGAACGCCGGCAGCAAGGCGCCGAGCACGCCATAGCGGTTCATCCTGGCCAGCTGGCTGTAAACCAGGCGCGGGCTCTTCAACAGGGTGAGAAATTGGCCGAGGATCGCAGGATCCCTGCGATAGCTCTCATCGATCAGATACAGATGCTCGCGCACCAGTCGGATCGTCGATGCGCGCACGCCGCGAGTTTCCGGATGCTCGCAGAGCACCAGAAACAAACGCATGATCAGCTCGGGATGCAGCACCAGTGCATGCGAATCCTTGAGTTCCAGATAACCGTCACGTACGCGGAAGTGCTGATCGATGTCCGATGAGGGCAAGTGCTGGCGGCCGGCCAGCAATTCTTCATCGAAGCTCTGCAGAAGTCGTTCGTTCAAACGCGCCAGCTGCATCACGTTGCGGTAGTAGCGCTGCATGAATTGCTCGACCGGCTGGTTGCTTTCCTCGCTGCTGCCGAAACCGAACCATTCTGCCAGACGGCGCTGATGATCGAACAGAAGGCGCTCTTCGGCTCGACCAGCAAGTTCATGCAGCGCCCAGCGCACGCTCCACAGGAAATCACGCCCGGCGACCAGGTCTTCGTGCTCGCGTTCGCTGAGAAAACCATGCTCGACCAGTCCGTGCAGCGTGGAGGTGCCGAAATGCCGATGCGTGACCCAGCCGATGGTCTGTATATCTCTCAGCCCGCCGGGGCCGTCCTTGAGATTCGGTTCCAGGTTGTAGATGGTGTCTTCGTGCTGCGCATGGCGTTCGTTCTGCTCTTCGAGCTTGGCCGAAAAGAAGGCATCAGCAGGCCAGATATCAGGCGGCTCCATCGCCTCGACCATGGCATCGAACAAAACGCCTTCGCCAGCCATCAGGCGTGCCTCCATCAGGTTGGTCGCCACGGTAACGTCCCGCCGCCCCTCCATCACACAGTCGTCCAGCGTTCGCACGCTGTGGCCGGGGTGGAGATCAGCATCCCAAAGCACCTGAATGAAACGCTCCAGCTCTGACCCGTAGTGCTCCGCTGCCGCGTCGTCGGGCAGGAGTATCAGCAGATCGACGTCCGAATGAGGATGCAATTCGCCGCGCCCGAACCCGCCAACGGCAACCAGTTCCAGTGGAGCCCGGGCAGAGACCATCCGCTCCCAGGCCAGCAGGACCAACTGCTCGATCACCCAACCACGCGCCCGAACCAGCTCTCGAATATTCGTTTTGGCCTGAAAGGCCGCATGCAACGTCTCATCCGCGGTTCGGCGAGCCGTTCGCAAGGCGGGGGCCAAGGATGGACGCGTCGTCAGGAAGACGATTGAGTTCGACCAGATCGAGGCAATGGCGCGTCGCTGGGACGGCGCTCAGTCGCTGAATCACAAGGGGTCGTCAGGCAGGCGTGTGAGCACGTCCACCCCATCCTCCGTAACTGCCATGGTGTGCTCCCACTGGGCCGAAAGACTCCGATCCCTGGTGATCACCGTCCAGTCGTCAGGCAGCAAGCGGGTGCCGGCCTTGCCCAGATTGATCATCGGCTCGATCGTGAAGGTCATGCCGGGCTCGAGCATTAGGCCTTCGCCAGGCCGACCGTAGTGCAGCACCTGGGGCGGCTCGTGGAACACCCGGCCGATGCCATGGCCACAGTATTCGCGAACCACGGAACAGCGCTGACCTTCGGCATAGGTCTGGATCGCGTGCCCGATGTCGCCCAGCGTCACGCCCGGTCGAACCATGTCGATCCCGATCACCAGCGCTTCATGCGCGACGTCGCAGATTCGACGCGCCTTGACCGAAGGCTCGCCGACAAAGAACATTTTTGACGTATCTCCGTGCCATCCATTCTGGATCACGGTGATATCGATATTGACGATGTCACCCGACTTGAGCTTTTTATCACCCGGAATCCCGTGGCAGACCACGTGATTGACCGAGGTACAGATGGATTTGGGAAACCCGCGGTAATTCAGCGGCGCCGGAACCGCCTTGAGCTCGTTGACGATGTAGTCATGGCAGATACGATCAAGCTCGCCCGTGGTCACGCCCGGCTGGACGTGCGGGCGAATCATGCGCAGCACGCTCGCGGCCTGTTGGCCGGCGACGCGCATGGCTTCGATATCTTCGCTGGTCTTGAGTTGAATACCCTGGTTCATTTCCGCTTCAGAATGAGAATGAAACCGCAGATAATCACTGCGGCGCCTGATTTTAACCCAAGGCTGCGTTCACAATGGGAAACGACTGCTGCTGGCCTCATATTTGCACACATGGCTTCTGGCACGTGTGGAGACTCACGCGGCGGTGGCACCATTCGAAAGCTATCAACACAAAATACATTCGCGCGCGCGAGAAGGTACTGAATTGTTTCAATCAAACCGGGGAAGAGCTCTAGTCATTGCGTTGGCCAGCCTGATCATGATCGGTGGAGCGATCGCTGTCGTCGCCATGCAGTTTTCGCAGCGTCCTGCGCCCGAGCAACGGGAAGTCAATCAGGCGGCCATGGTCGTCGATGCGGTTACCGCCGAGGCGTCCGAGGGCAGCTTCGAAATCCTGACCCAGGGCACGGTGCGGCCGGTCACCCAGACTCGACTGGCCGCCGAAGTCAGCGGTGTCCTGGTCGAGATCAGCGAACAGTTCGTGGCCGGTGGATTTTTCCGCGCCGGCGAGGTCCTGGCACGTATCGACCCCAGCGACTATGAGGCCGCGCTGCTGCAGGCTGAAGCCGAACTCGCCTCGGCCCAGGCCCGACTGGCCGATGAGACAGCCCGCTCACAGCAGGCAGGACGGGACTGGGAACGCATGAACGGTACGACTCGTCAGCCCAGCGATCTGGTCCTGCGCCTGCCGCAGGTGGCTGAGGCAGAGGCTGCAGTTCAGGCGGCCCAGGCCGGCGTTCTGCGCGCGCGACGTAATCTCGAGCGCACCGAGATCCGACTACCCTACGACGGACTGGTCCGAAGCAGGGACGTGGATCTCGGGCAGTATGTTTCTCCTGGGGCCAGCCTGGGCGTGACCTTCTCCGTGGCCAGCGCCGAAGTTCGTTTGTCGCTTTCCAATCAGGACCTCGCGTATCTCGACCTGCCAAGGCCGGGCAAGACCGATGACTGGCAAGCGCCCGTGCAATTGACCGGCCAAGTTGCGGGGCAACGCGGCCAGTGGAGCGGACGAGTGATCCGAACCGAAGGCGTCGTCGATGAAAACACCCGGCTCAGTTACGCTGTGGTTGAAATCAACGACCCGTATGGCTTGAACACGGAAACCTGGCCGCTACCCCTGCAGATGGGGACTTTTGTCGAGGCGCGAATCGAAGGGCTGGATGCCAGTGGTTTGATCGTGCTGCCACGCTCGGCCCTTCGCCAGGGCGATCGGGTGTTTGTCGCCAGCGCGGACGACAAACTGGAAGTACGCTCGGTCAACGTCATACGCTCGACCCCCGACCGGGTTTACCTCCAGGGCGACCTGAGCCCCGGTGAGTCGGTAATCACCACAGCGATCGCCGCACCGATTCCGGGCCTGGCAATCGAAGTTAGAAACATCGCAGACGACATGGCGCCCGAGTTGCGCGTTCTTCCCGCCGGAGAGGATATGGCGGCCACGCCGGAGGAATCGCTTTGAGAACCCATCCAGTGAGCGAGCCCAGAGATTCGGAGAATGCGCATGCATATTGAACGCAACTGGTACGGAAACATCATCGCCTGGTTCGCCCATAATCCGGTCGCCGCCAACTTGCTGATGCTGTGTCTGATCGTCGGCGGAATCGCCACCGCGTTCACGATCAGCAAGGAGGTCAGCCCCAGAATCGAGACCAACTACGTCACGGTCAACGTGCCCTACCGCGGCGCAACGCCGCGCGACGTCGAACAGGGCGTGTTGATCAAGATCGAGGAAGCGATTCAGGATCTCGACGGCGTTCGGGAACTGATCTCCACCGCGCGCGAGGGGTCCGGCTCGGTCACCGTTGAGGTCGCCCCGGAGTGGGATGTCCTCGAGGTGCTCGACACCATCAAGAGCCGGGTCGATGCCATCCCGACGTTTCCCGCCGAAACCGAACGCCCGACCTATTCGCGTAATACCTGGACACAGCAGGTGATCTGGGTGTCGGTATTCGGCGAGGTGGACGAGCGAACGCTGAAGGAAGCCGCTCGCGACATCGAAAATGACATCACCGCCCTGCCCTCGGTAACCCGAGCCTCATTGCTCGGTGCCCGCCCCTACGAAATCGGCATTGAAGTTCGCGAAGAGACCCTGCGCTCGTATGACCTGACCCTTGATGAAGTTGCCAGGGCGGTTCGCGCCTCATCGCTGGATCTGCCCGGAGGTCGCATTCAGGCGGCCGGTGGCGACGTGCTGCTGCGATCGGTTGGTCAGGCCTATGTCGGTCGGGATTTCGAGGACATCGTGATTCGCACCAACCCGGATGGCAGTCGCGTTCGGGTCCAGGATATTGCCCGGATCAACGATGGCTTTGTCGAGCGCGAATTCTATGCGCGCCACAACGGCGAACAGGCCATGGCGATACAGGTCTTCAGTGTGGGTGAACAGAACGCGCTGGCCCTGGCCTCCGAGGTTCGCAATTATGTCGACCAGAAACGCGCGGAACTGCCCTCGGGGATAAATGTGGCATGGTGGGCTGACACCTCCTATTACCTGGAGGGCCGCTTGTGGCTGATGGGCGAAAACCTGTTCGCCGGCGCCGCCCTGGTGTTCCTGATCCTTGCCCTGTTCCTTCGGCTCAAGCTGGCCTTCTGGGTCATGGTCGGCCTGCTGGTCGCTTTCCTGGGAGCACTCTGGACCTTGCCTGCCACCGGGGTCACGATCAATCTGATCAGTCTGTTCGGATTCCTGGTAGTGCTCGGCATTGTGGTCGATGATGCCATCGTAATGGGCGAATCCGCCTACACGGAAATTCGTGAGCACGGCCATTCCACGGAAAACGTCGTCAACGGCGTCCTCAAGGTCGCCACGCCGGCGACCTTTGGCGTGCTGACCACCATCGCTGCCTTCTCGCCGATCCTGATGGTGTCGGGAATCTCAGGGCAGTTCTTTGCGCCGATTGGCTGGGTCGTGATCCTTTGCCTGCTGATGTCGTTGGTCGAATCCAAGCTGATTCTTCCGGCCCACCTGGCCCATATGCGGCTCAAAACCTATCCAGAGGTAATCCACCGCCGTTTCATTCGCTTTCAGCGACAGTTCTCCGAAACCCTCTACCGCTTCGTGGACAAGATTTACCTGCCGTCCTTGCGGGTGCTGCTGAAGAACCGCTACCTGGCGCTGTCCGGCTTCGTTGCCGTGCTGATCCTGTCGTTCGGTCTGATCGCCAGTGGCGCGCTGCGCGTCGTGTTTTTTCCGGATTTCGCCAGTGACTTCCTGCAGGTCAATCTGGAGATGAACGAAGGAACCCCCGCGGCGCTGACCCAGGCCAATATGGACCTTCTGGTTCAGGCCGCCGAGCGCGTGGATGCAGAAGTCCAGCAAGAAAATGGCTTCGATGAGCCGGTGATCCGTACGGTTTTTGCCTGGGCTGCCTCCGACATCAGCGGAAACATGATCATCGAGCTCAATCGCGATGAAGCCAATCGCATTCCGAATCCGGACTTCGAGCGGCTCTGGCGCGACGAAGTCGGAGAAATCCCTGGCGTTCGTGCGCTGCAGATCGGCGGTGCCGGTGGTCCCGGCGGTAACGGTCCGGACCTGAGTTTCCAGCTGGTGGGACGTGACCTGGATCAACTCCAGGGTGCTGCCGCTGAACTCGAACAGCGCATTCGATCCTTCAATGGCACCTTCGATATTCGCAACTCTTTCGAGGGTGGTCTGCGCGAGCTGCAGCTCAGTATCCGACCCGAGGCCGAAACCCTCGGGCTGACCCAGCAGGATCTTGCCCGCCAGGTCCGACAGGCCTTCTTCGGTGAAGAAGTCCAGCGTATCCAGCGCGGCCAGGATGACGTACGTGTGATGGTCCGCTATCCCAGAGAGCAGCGCGAATCCGAAGGCTATCTGGAAGCCATGCGCATCCGAACGCCAGACGGGCAGCAGATTCCGTTCAGCTCTGTCGCCGACGTCGAAGTCAGCAACAGTCCGTCCAGCATCCGCCGCTACGATCGCCAGCGCTCGATCAACGTCACCGCCCGAGTGGACAAGGAACTGGCTGAGCCCGGCCGGATATCCGGCGAAATCAGATCGACAATTCTGCCCGAGATTCTGAACCGCTATCCATCGGTGGATTATCGCCTGGGCGGGGCCACCCGAAACCAGCAGGAAGTTGCCGCAGAACTGATCCAGGGTTTGCTGCTTGCCGTGTTTCTGATCTACGCACTACTGGCCATTCCGCTCAAGTCCTACCTACAGCCTCTGCTGATCATGTCGGTGATTCCATTCGGAATGATCGGTGCCATCGTCGGTCACTGGCTGCTGGGCATACCCGTGAGCATGCTCAGCCTGTTCGGAATCATTGCGCTGGCCGGCGTGGTCGTGAACGACAGTCTGATCCTGGTCGACTTCGTCAATCGTCACCGTCGATCCGGTGAATCGCGCGTGGAGGCCGCCATCAAGGCCGCCCGCTCTCGATTCCGCGCGATCGTGCTGACCTCGGCCACGACCTTCCTCGGACTTGCCCCGATACTCTTCTTCGAGAGCAGTATTCAGGTCCAGCTGGTGATCCCGATGGCGGCCTCGCTGGCCTTCGGCATTCTTTTCGCCACGGTCATGACGCTGGGTCTGATCCCCATTCTGTACCTGATTGGGGACGACGCAACACGGTTGATCCAGCGGCTATTCGGCCGCCGCAGTGCTGGCATGGTGTCGACTCAGCCACCGAACTGAACGCATCAGCAAGCGAAACGGGCCTGAAGACCATCAGGCCCGGGTGCCAAAAAGCCAGTCGAAGATCGGATAAGTGATATTGAAGTTCTTGTGCGCCATCAGTGACGGGGCGTGATGGTCCTGGTGCAAGGTCCTTAGTCGCCTCAATACATCGAGCTGCGTCCAGCGGGATTCGTTCGGCAGATGATAGGCCAGATGCAAGAGCTCATAGTTCAGGTAGTAGGCCAGCGCCATGATGACGAACAGCCAGCCCACGTTCGGGCTGGCAATCAGGGCCAGCAAGGCGCCGGCCGGCAGCGCAAATGCCGCGAAGAAGAACAGCATCAACACCGGCGGGAACAGCACCGCCCTGAAGTCCAGCGGGCTGTCCATGGCCATCGAGCGCGATGTAAAAAAGCGATGGTGCTGGCGGGTGTGACGGTGAAAAATCAGCATCAGGCCCTTCACTGGTCGGTGCATGACCCAGCGATGACCCACGTACTCGACGAAGTTGGCGTAGAGAAACGTCGCCGGCAGTGTCAACCACTCTACCCACCTGAGGTTCTCGATTTCACCCACAGCAGCCGCCATCCCACCAAGCGTAAACGCCAGCACAAAAGCAAGATGCAGCGTCCCGACGTAATACCTGGAAATGTGGGCCTGACGGTAGTGTTCTCGATAATGTGCAGTTCTGCTCATCGGCAAAGATTGCCAGCCTTGATCACGAGACTGCAAGCTTTTCGCCCCGGTTCTGAGGTGAGCTGGCGTAGAATTCGACCATGAACAGTCACATTCTTGAAGGCAAGACCATCTCGCTGGTGCTCGGATCGGGAGGCGCCCGAGGCCTGGCGCATATCGGTGTCATTCGCGAATTGGAGAAATCCGGCGCGCGCGTTCAGGCCATCGCCGGAAGCTCCATGGGCGCCCTGGTAGGCGGCATGTATGCGGCCGGCAAGCTGGATGCCTACGAAGACTGGGTCAGCGCACTGGAACAGTCCAACGTCCTGTCATTGGTGGATTGGACCTTTTCCGGCGGTGGACTGATCAAGGGCAAAAAGATCATCAATAAACTGTCCGAGCTGGTTGGGGAGATTGCCATTGAAGATCTGGACATCGACTACACCGCCGTCGCCGTCGACCTGGACCAGGGAAAGGAGGTGTGGCTGGACCGTGGTCCTTTGTTCGACGCCATTCGCGCCTCCATTGCCATTCCCGGCGTGTTTACACCCCACCGCTATCGCGGTCGAATTCTTGTCGACGGCGGCATTCTCAACCCGATACCCGTGGCACCCACGCTGCGTCAGATGAGCGACCTCACCGTGGTCATCGACGTCAACGGTCCCTCCGATGAAGCATTGAATTCGTCAGGATCTGAAGGCAGCAAGGCCGAAGATGACAAGAGCAACGGTGGCCTGATGGATAAATTGCGCGAATTTGTAGACGGCATCGGTCCGGACCGAAGCCCGAAGCCCAGTCAGCCGGGACTATTTGCCATCATGTTGCGCTCGCTAGACATCATGGAAGCCAGCATCACACGCCAGCACCTGGCCATTTTTCAGCCTGATCTTGTCGTGCAGGTGCCAAAAAATATCGCAACGATTCATGAATTCCATCGTGCGCGCGAGATCATCGACTATGGCGCTCTGCTGGCCCGGCGCGAGCTCAATCAGCCGCTCAACCCCCAAGGAATCGAACATGTTTGAAAATGATGAAGACGACGATCTGGCGCTCTTCAATGCGTCTGCCGATGCCGTTGTTGATCTGGGGAACCGTCTCGGAGAAGACAATCCCGACGCCGACCCCTGGGCGCTGGCCGATGGTCTGGTCGCCGGCGCAGTGCACTACTGGCTTTACGCACACCAGCCGCAGGAAGAGCCGGACCAGGACGACATGATGAGCGCGCGAGAACGGATCGAAGAGTTGGTCAGGCAAGTCATGCAATCAGCCGAAGAAAGCGATTATCTGCACTCACCAAGAGACGAGGACGTTGGTAGCGCCTGATCAGCAAAAAAAAACGCCCCGATGCCTGCATCGGGGCGTCCTCAGTGTCAGGGGCGATCGGCGTCGCGAATGGCCTTGAATTCGTTGCCTTCGCGCCAGTTTGGCCAGTCGTCGCTATCGGCCAATGTGCGGCCAACAACATACAACAGTTCCATGTCTTCAGCGGCGCCCTCCAGGGTCCATTCCGGATTAAAGACATCGGCCGGCTTGTGATAGGCCACTTCACGGTATTCGCTGGCTTTGGCCCTACCGTAATCCTCGCCTAACTCGCGATGGATGACGCCACCTTTGGCGTACAAGGCCGGGATACCAACGCGAGCAAAATTGAAGTGATCACTTCGGTAGTAATAGCCGGCTTCCGGCGTCGGCTCCTGAACCATGTCGCGGCCCTGGGCGATCACCGCAGGTTCAAGGATATCTTCGAGTTCCGAGGCGCCGAAACCAACGACCACCAGATCCTGAGTCGGGCCGATCAGGGTGAGCGCGTCCATATTGATCGCTGCGACGGTCTGGCTGGTCGGGATGACCGGATTGTTGACGTAGTAACGGGAGCCCAGCAGACCGTATTCCTCGAGCGTGACCGCAATGAAGATCACACTGCGTTCGGGTGTACCGGCCTCCTGGTAAAGCCGCGCGATCTCAAGCAATCCCGCCGTGCCGGACGCATTGTCAACCGCGCCGTTATAGATGCCAGAGCTGCCCGGCAGGGACAGATTGCGCCCCAGATGATCCCAATGGGCAACATAGATAATCGCTTCGTCTTCCCGCTCACTGCCGGGAATCCTGGCCACAACGTTGTAGGACTCGCCGTATCGAACGCTGTTACGAACAGAGGCCGCGGCCTCAGCCTGCAGGCTTACAGCCTCGAAATCCGAGCTTTGGGCCAGTGACTTCTGAGCCTGAAAATCCAGACCGGCCTTGGCAAACAACATTTCGGCCGTCTCGGCCGTGATCCAGCCCTCAAGCGCCAGCTTCGGCGCGCTGCCCGCATCATCCAGCTCGAACTGTGCGCCCGACCAGGAGTTGATGACCACATCCCAACCGTAGGAGGCTGGCTCGGTCTCATGCACGATCAGGGCCGCTGCAGCACCTTGACGGGCAGCCTCCTCGTACTTGTAGGTCCAGCGACCGTAATAGGTCATGGCGCTACCATTGAATACCGCCGGGTCTTGAGTTGCATAGCCGGGATCATTAACCAGGATGACAACGGTCTTGCCTTCCACGTCCAGTCCTTCGTAGTCATTCCAGCCGTATTCGGGGGCGACCACGCCATAGCCCACGAAAACCAGCTCCGAGTCTTCGATGCCATGAACATCCGTGCCCAGGCGATTGGACCCAATGATCATCTGCTCTGGAAACGTGAGAACCACGTCTTCGTCGGCGAAACTCAGCCGAAGATCCGAGCGTTCAGCATTGGTCAGTTCAACCATGGGAACCGCCTGCAGATAGCTGTCGCCGTTACCGGGCATCAGACCCAGTTCAGCAAATTCGCCAACCAGATAATCCAGGGTCAGGCGTTCGCCCCGCGTGCCGGGCGCACGGCCTTCGAATTCATCAGAAGACAGCGTCTGCAGATGACTTCGATAGCGATCGGTATCGATACCGTTGCCAGGAACGTCGGCCAAGGCGCGCTCAGCTGCGGATTCGGACGCAGGTTCCATGGCCATCGTTGATTCAGTGGGGGCGTCAACGACGGGTTGGGGAGATTCTGAATTCTGACAAGCTGTCAGAGCAAAAGGCATTGCCACAATCAGGGCAAGTAGACGAAGATTCATGGGCATCCTGCTGGACGTAAAAACAGTGGCTGATTGTATCTCAGGCGGCTCACGCGAAACGAGCGACTAGATCACACCGTTTTCAAACGCCTTCAACACAGCGCGGGTGCGATCACGCACACCCATTTTCGAGAGTACGTTCGAAACGTGGTTCTTGACCGTTCCCTCCGCCACGTTCAAGGCGTTGGCAATCTCCTTGTTCGAGTATCCGCCAGCCATGAGCCTGAGAATTTCCGTTTCACGTTCAGTCAGCGGGTCGGGTTGCTCCAGGCTGGAGAAGTCGTTTCTGATCTTGCCCAGTCCCTTCAAGAGCCTTTCGGTTACAGCCGGTTTGACGATAGTCTTGCCCGCAGCGACGGATCTGACCGCCGACAGCAACTCGTCGAGCGCAACATCTTTCAGTAGATAACCTCGAGCACCCGCTCGAATCCCTCCCAACACCAACTCATCGTCATCAAACGTCGTAAGTATGATGGTTGCGGGAAGCTTATTGTCTTTCCCTAGCTCCTGAAGCACGTCAAGACCCGTCTTGCCGGGCATCCGCATGTCCAGCAGGACAACATCTGGCGCGATCTCTGGAATTTTCTCAATTGCAGCCTCCCCATCCGAGGCTTCCCCGACAACCTCGATGTCATCAGATAGTTCAAGCAAGGAGCGAACTCCCTGCCGGACCAACGTCTGATCATCAACCAGCATCACACGAATCACGTTCTGCCCTCCGTCGGCATCCAGGCGCGAACCTGAAATCCGGCGCCGGGCCGCGTGGCAATATCCAATCGACCCCCGAGTTCCTTGAGTCTTTCGCGCATTCCGTTCAAACCGTTACCTGGCATCAATTCCGCTGCACCCCTGCCATCGTCTCTAGCCTTTAGTGACAGTCCGTTCCGACCTGTTTCCAGAACAATCCAGAGATTGCTGGCAGACGCATGACGAGCCGTATTGGTGATCAATTCCTGAGCGCAGCGCAGCAGTATTTGCGCGCGCCGGGGATCGGTCGATGACAATTCGTCCGGAATCGCCAGATGCACATGCAATTCAGGAACACCCTCGGCAAGCATTTCCAGCGATTGACGAAGATCGACCTGATCATCCCGACGCATATCACTCACTACCTCACGAACATCGGCAAGCAAAAGCCTGGCGACAGAGGCGGCCTGATCCACGTGCTCCTTGGAACGCCCTTCGCTCAAATGGCTGGCGACCTCAAGATTCAACGTCAGTGCGGTCAGATGGTGGCCTACCAGATCATGCAGATCGCGTGAAATCCGGACCCTCTCGGCAATTCGCGTATTTTCCGTCAACAATGATTGGGTAGCCAACAATACCGAATTGACCCGACGCAGCTCCCCACGTGCGCGCACCTGCTTCAAGGCAAGTAGAGACGCCACGAAAGGAAACAACGTGAGGCCAAAATTCATCAGGAAAAACACCAGGGCAAGCATCCAGCCGCCCTCTGGGGTCAACAATGCGCTGATCCCCATGGACATGGCCAGCACGATCATCCAGCCAACACTCAGAACCACTGGCAACATCCAGGGCAAGATCGCGGCAATTACCATAGCGAGAAGACTGCCAATCCCGGAACGCGTGAAATAGCTTACGGCGAAGGCAGAAACAGACATCACGATCAAGACAGCGATTCGTCGCCACAGGGGTGCACGCCACTGCAGCCTGACCGTTGGGTGCAAAAACGCGAGCAGAAACAGCACAGCCCCTGACCACCATCCCGTCATCGCTTGATTACTGGGGGGCTCTGAGGTCAAGAAAGGAAACAAAGCCAGTGGAATAACCGCTAAAACCCAGACCAGGAGTCCAAAATAGCGTAGCCAGTCAACGGGCTGCCATTCGAGAATACGGTGCATGGATACGGATCGATTCCTGCTCATATGCTTATCATAAGCGCTTTAGCCTTTGCCACAAACCAGGTTAATCCCATGAACTCATCCGAAAAGACCGTTCTATGCCTAAAGGACGTTGATTTTGAGCGAACGGCCGAATTCATCAGCAGCCTGGGTTTGATTCTAACTCGCGTAGAAAACAAGCAAATCATTCCAGGTAGCTTCTGGGGTGACCGGGAAGCTGGCTTGAAAGGCAACGTGCTCTTCGCGCGTGATGACACACCATTGCACTCCATCCTGCATGAGTCCTGCCACTTCATTTGCATGGATGAAGGCCGGCGTGCGGCGTTGGACACTGACGCCGGAGGCGACTATGACGAAGAAAACGCAGTGTGCTACTTGCAGATTCTTCTCTCAGACAAGATCCAGGGATTTGGTCGAAATCGCTGCATGGAGGACATGGATCACTGGGGGTATAGCTTCAGACTGGGCTCTGCAAAGGCGTGGTTTGAAGAAGATGCGGATGATGCGTTGCGCTGGCTGTTGACTCGTGACTTACTGCCTGACTGAAAGTAGCTCAATTCTCTCCCACAAAAAAAACCGCCGGGCATTCACCCGGCGGTTTTTCATTTCTTACTGCTCACTCAGGCCACGAACGCCTGAGTGATCAGCAGTTTCAGCTGGCTCGGAAGAACCGAATACCCAGGCCACCCGCGATCAGCATCAGCATGCTGAACAGAACCAGAGCCCAAGGCTGCATGGTCGGGACCGGGATCATCGGCACGTTCAGAGCACCACAGCTCAGCTCGTGCGTTCCGTTGAAGTTCGGATCGTCAGCGCTGGTGCAGGTCAACGTAGCGTTGAACGTGTCGCCATCGACAGCCGTCGCCGGAATCGCGCAAGACAGTGAGAACGGCTCAGTATCACCTGCAGCCACAGTACCTGCCAGCGGAGCCGGAGTTGTTGAGAATACGGCCGCATCTGGACCACCGAGGACGCAGGAGAACGCGCCGTCTGCAGAACCAGTGTTGCTCAGCTGGCCATTAGCAGTGATCGTTGAACCAGAGGTTCCGTTGCCCAGATCAACCGGACCGAACGGCGGGTTGACGGACAGCGTCGCGACAGAGTCAGCTTCACCAGAGACCGGGACACTGAAGTCACCGACGTTGGTAGAAACATTCACGCTACCGGTGTAGACGCCGTTTGCGGCTGCATCGAACGTCACCGTCACGGTGCAGGTTGCTCCAGCGGCCAGTGAGGCACCACAGGTCGTAGCCGAGATCGAAAACTCCGCGTCGCCTGCATAGGCCACGGTGTTCAGATCCAGCGTTGAACCGACATCACCCGTGTTCTCAACCGTATGAACGATAGACTGCGGCATGTTGCCCAGGTCTACTACACCAAAGGTAGCCGTGGGCGGGGTGATAGAGAATGCTGCGACCGGACCCGGAGTTCCCACCCCGTCCAGCGTCGTGGTGTCGTTGGTCACCGCGCCAGCATCACTCACCACCACTGCTGAACCTGCAGCGGCGCCATCTGCACTCGGAGTAAACGTCACATCGATGGTGCATGAGGTGCCGTCTGCGAGCACATCAGTGCCTGTACAAGTGCCGCCGGTCTGGGCAAAGTCACCGGTAAAGTTGATGGCAGAAATTGTGAGATCAACGCCATCGGTGCCGTCATTCGACACCGTTACGGCCTGGGGGGCTGACGAAGTTCCGGTCTGCTGATTGCCGAAGTTGATGTTGCCAGGCGTGACATTCAGGATTGCGGTGGTGGCAACCAAGGCGATTGCACCGTCAGTGATGTTAATCACCGATCCGATCGGCGAAGAATCCGCCTGCACCGCGTCAAGCACGCTGGAATCACCATCTGCGCCAGCTGCGACAGTGTAGGTGATTGTGCCGCTCTGATTACCCAACTGGGTCGCAGCACTCAACTCTGCAGACGTAATACGGAAGGTTCCACCGCCGATGTCGTTGCAGAAAAAGATCGGTGAGGTAGCGCCCGCACCGCAATTGGTCAGGTCGAAACCGGTAACCAAGGCCGGGTCAGCAGCCGTAATATCGATCCCGATGCCTGAAACGCCACCGCCTGCGGTGTAGCTCCAATCGACGTCGACGGTCCCACCAGCGTTGTTGATAGTGACGCTTTCGACCACGAAATCCTGCGCCGTGGCAGCAGAAGCGAAGAACGCTGCGCCTGCTACCAGAGCCAGTCCTTTATTAAACATTTTCATTATTTAACTCCGATTGATGTCTATTAGCTATTGAGGCTGCAAGCGTTCTGAGCAGTTGCGAAAGCGGCGAAAACTGACTGCGCATCTGCAATCTGAACAAGGCCATTTTCGACATAATCTGGAACGCCGCCAGCTGGCGAGGCGCCATTGGTTGCAAATTCGCCAAAGATCGCCTGTGCGTCAGCGATGAGCAACACGTCACGAGACTCGTCAGTCAGTCCACGGCAAAGACGCCCCGACGCGAAATGCGACGGGAGTCGAAAGCATCAAAGTCAATCGCAGTGCCGCCGGTTGCGCCATTGACGTTGCCCAGGCTCGCATTGGCCAAGGTAATGCCAGATGTATTAATCGTTGCCGTCAGATCGGTAGCGCCATCGACAGAGAATGCCACGTCGGCCGCGGCGGCGGCTTCCCAAACGAATTCCACTGACTTCCAGCCCGGACCAACGCCGGTGAACGTCAGGTCGTTCGTCGCAGCACTTGAATCAAAAGCGCGAAGCGTCATATCGCCTGCCGCCGGGAAGTTGTACCAGACCTGCGCCTGCGGGTCGGTGCCGTCGTCAGCTTCGAAAATTACCACCGGATCTGTGCCCGCGTTGTCCAGATAAGCGTAGAAGCGTGCGATGTAGGTGCCTTCCGCAGCTGGAGTGTCGTCGGTCACGAATGCCGCTGCGCCTGCAACTGGTACCCGCAGACCGCACGGACCAGCATAGCGCCTGTTATTAGACGCGACAGAATTCTGTGTTCCCGCATTGGCATCCGTCAGGGCTGTTGCCCCACCGAGCCAGTTTGAAACAACGCAGGTCTGCGCTTGTGCATTAAAGGAAAGACCCATCAGCGCAGCCAGAGCCGCACCACCAATCAGAGTCTTTACGGTCAGAGCAGAACGGCTCAAACCAGTGCTTTTTTCGAGTTTCATCGGTAACACCTCATTTTAGATAAATCCGCGAAGTCATCAGTAATCTTCACGCCCGTCGCGACACTTCAGTCGCTTACCTCCCCTCTTCAGACCGAATCCGGATCGTGCCGGAGCCAGTCGACAGAAAAAGTTGAGGCCGTGCCTCACTCGCCGGAGTGTAGCTCAACCGAGCGACAGTCGCAACCGAGCGTAGACCCTTTCAATCCAAGCAGATGCTGGCTTTGAGGCCTCACATCACACTGAATTTAAGCGTGCTCAACCATTAAATACGCAAAGCGGTGACAAACAAGGTCAAATAATTTTTCCCGGGCCTGGGAAACAACAGCGTTTTTGGCGCATTTCGTCGATCCATTCCTCACCTTGTTCGGACCTTGGGGCACGTTTGGTCCTTGAGCATTGTCGGCGGATACTCTTTAACCCGGCAATTGGAGCGATCAGGACTGTCGCCCCCGCGACTTAGCGGAGCAACATGTTACACCTCAAGTTGACCGCGCTGCGCTCGATTTTTAATCTCGAAGCCGGGTCCGGTCCAACTCACTCCCCCCATAAAACGGCATTAAAATCTCCACAATCGTCTGAGCTCGCTGTCTCCGCGGGATTGACTGCGCCGCTTTGCGGCTTGCCCTCCAGGTGCAACGGCATTCCAGACTCGCTTCTTGCGCTGCGCGCAAACCGCGAGCCTTCCATCGCCTGCGCTTCGCTTCGGGTTGCTTCGGCCTGCGGCCTGCGCATCGTTCCCTCTCCGAACCTCGGGGCACGAACCGAATCTCTCCCTCACCCAGACAAAAAAACCCGCTTGCGCGGGCCTTTTCGTGTCTGGCTGGGGGAGAGGGATTCGAACCCCCGCTGACGGAGTCAGAGTCCGTAGTCCTACCACTAGACGATCCCCCAATGGATCGTTTGCAGTACGCCGATTAACGCTTGGAGTACTGGGTTGCCTTGCGTGCTTTATGCAGGCCGACTTTCTTGCGCTCGACGGCACGAGCATCACGGGTAACGAACCCGGCGCGACGCAGCGAAGATCGCAGTGACTCATCGTATTCCATCAAAGCGCGGGCAACGCCCAGGCGGATAGCGCCGGCCTGGCCCGTAGTGCCGCCACCCTTGACGGTGACATTTACGTCAAACTTATCGGACAGCTCGACCAGCTCCAGCGGCTGGCGAACGATCATGCGGGCGGTCTTGCGGCCGAAAAACTCGTCCAGCGGCTTGCGGTTGACGGTGATTTCACCATTTCCGCGACGCAGGAATACGCGAGCGCTCGAGGTCTTGCGACGGCCAGTGCCGTAAAACTGTTCAATTGCCATGATCTTCTCTAAATCCTTGGTTACAGGTCCAGCGCCTGGGGCTGCTGTGCGGCGTGCGGATGGTCGGTGCCGGCATAAATCTTGAGCTTGCGAAGCATGTCACGGCCGAGCGGACCTTTCGGCATCATGCCCTTGACCGCCAGCTGGATCACGCGCTCCGGTTTGCGAGCCAGCAGCTTTTCAAGGCTGATTGACTTCAAATTACCGATGTAGCCGGTGTGATGGTGATACATCTTGTCACTCATCTTGCGACCCGTGGCATGGATTTTCTCGGCATTGATGACCACGATGTAGTCGCCGGTGTCCATGTGCGGCGTGTATTCCGGCTTGTGCTTGCCGCGCAAACGACGGGCAATCTCGGTGGCCAGACGGCCGAGCGTTTTGCCATCAGCATCGACCAGATGCCACTGACGCTGGATGTCTTGCGGGCGGGCGCTATAGGTTTTCATGAAACTTACTCGCTTGGATAAGGATGCTGCGCGAAAGAGCGGGAATTCTACAGGAAGAATTCAAGCCGCGCAACGGCTCCATACTATTCTGTTGAATCCGGTAGTAACAGGCGTTCCACGACCACGCCCTTCATCAGATGCGACTCCAGAATCTCGTCGAGGTCATCTTCGTCGACAAAGGTATACCAGACGCCTTCCGGGTAAACGACCAGACAAGGCCCTTCTTCGCAGCGGTCCAGGCAGCCTGCACTATTGATCCGCACCCGCTCGGGGCCCTGATTCAAACCCAGCGCTTTGACCCGAGTCTTGAAATAAGCCCGAAGCCGGCCAGCGTCGCATTGACCGCAGGAGGGACGATCGGCTCCCTCCGGACGTTCATTGGTGCAGAAGAAATAGTGCTGGGGGTAAAAGGTCACGCTTACTTACCGAAGTTGTAGACCAGATTCATGGTCGTCAGCGTATCCGTCTTGTCGCGACCCGGATCCACGTCGGTGTTATGGCGGACCGATACGCCGGCTTTCAAGGCCATGCTTGCGTTGATGGCCACCGTCAGCCCGAGCACGTTTTCCGCGAAGGTATTGTCCGAGCCGGCCTCGACCAGCAAACGGTTGGTCAGCTCGGTGGATTCAGAAATCGTCCAGCCGTAGTCGGCAAAGCCACGAATAATCGCTTCATTCTCGGTCTCATTGGTGTCACGCCGCTCGGAGAGCCGAAAACCGGGCCCGGCCTCGACACTCAGGCGGTGGCGTTCATTGTCGATCAAATGCCGGCCGAGACCGAGCGCAGGGGGGGGGGGGGGGGGGGGGGGGGGGGGGGGGGGGGGGGGGGGGGGGGGGGGGGGGGGGGGGGGGGGGGGGGGGGGGGGGGGGGGGGGGGGGGGGGGGGGGGGGGGGGCGGTTCCCTGATAGCTGAAGGCAGAGAATTTGTCGCGGTCATAGCGCAGGGCGCCGAAAACGTAGCTTTTTTCGCTGAAGCTGTAGTTGGTCCGGTTGGTCGCGACAAAGCGGTTCGAATTGGTCTCGCCATCGTCTCGGCCGATCACGAAACTGGCCGTGGATTCGTTCAGCCACTGATCCCGTTCGTAGGTCAGGCTGAGCGCGCTGTTGAAGGTCTCGGTTTCACTGTTGCCACGAGAAAACAGCAGGCCAAGCTCACCACTACCTTTGAAATCGGCAGCTGCCGGCAGGGTGAGAAAGATCCCGCAAAGGGCCAGAAGGACTCTATTGATAGCCATGAAATGAACCTGAAGATTTTCGAGGGCGCAATTATAGCGGTTGTCGCAGCAAATACGGTCAACGCCAGCCACGGATCGCAGAAAGGCTCTGCGCAAGTCTCAAAGATGCCAGATTTGTAGGTAATCGGCCGAGATTGTCCACCTCGACACCACGTCAAACGCAAGCCGCTACAATTGGGGGCTACGCAAGGAAACGCTGAATATCATGCGCCAGACCTCATGGATCGACCACTGGATCAGTCAAGCCGATCAAGCCCTCAGAGTGGCCCTCGGCCCTCCGCCAGGCAACACTCAGCCCTCGCCCGCTGGCGACACACCGGATCATGCACTGGATGAAGATGAACGCCGACATGCCGCTGGCCTGATGCGAATCAACCACACTGGTGAAGTCTGCGCCCAGGCCCTCTACGCCGGCCAGGCCGCGACCGCCCGGTCGAACCGCGTGCGTCTCGAAATGGCGGAAGCCGCCAGGGAAGAAGAAGACCACCTGGCCTGGTGCGCCGAGCGTCTTGACGAACTGCACGATCGGCCGAGCTATCTCAACCCGCTGTGGTATGCAGGCAGCTTTTCGATCGGTGCTTTCGCCGGGCTGATGGGCGACCGCTGGAGCCTGGGCTTCGTCGAAGCCACCGAACGACAGGTTGAATCCCACCTGGATCATCATCTGGACTCACTGCCAGCTCCCGACCAGCGCTCGCGCGCTATCGTGGCGCAGATGAAGGAAGATGAAGCCCGGCACGCCGATATGGCAGCGGGAACAAGGGCCCGGACCCTGCCCGCTCCGGTGCAGGGGTTCATGGCCGCCACCGCCGGACTGATGAAGCTGATTGTTTATCGGGTTTGAGGGTAGAGGCGGTTTGGTTGGGTTGGTTAAGTTGGTTAAGTTGGTTAAGTTGGTGGAAGTAAGACAGATCTGAACCAAACCAACCAAACAAACCAAACCAAAATAACCAACTAAACCAACCAAACGGTTTTCCCGGTCAGCTGTTGATGATCCGGCGACGAATGGCACCGGAAATCATGTCGATCGCCAGAACCACGATGATGGTCAGGATCAGCACAGCCGCAGCTTTCTCCAGATGTCGATAGCTGAGGGTATTCAGCAACACCCCTCCAACTCCACCGGCGCCGACCACGCCGAGCACGGCCGAAGCGCGGATATTCAGCTCGAAGCGGAACAGCCAGTGCGCCACGATCTCAGGCAGCACCTGGGGCAGCACCGCGTAACGAAGTGCCAGAATCCGGGAGCCTCCGCTGGCCTCAACCGCTTCGACCGGGCCGAAGTCGATCGAATCCACCACTTCAGCACCCAGCTTGGTCAGCATGCCGACCGAGGAAATTCCGATCGCAAGCGCACCGTCAAAGGGGCCCAGACCGACAATCGGCACAAAATAGATGGCCAACAGTATTTCGGGGAACGCGCGCGCCGTAGCCGAAATGAATTTGACGATACGGGCCACGCGCGGAAACAGGGTGCGCGCGCCGAACAGCGCCAGCGGAAGGGACAGAATGGCCGCGATGATGGTGCCGACCCAGGCAATCTGGATCGACTCGACGATCGCCGGCAACACGGCTTCCCAGCCGTAGGCCATATCGGGCGGGTAGTAGGCCTTTAAATCCTCCGCCACCTTTGCCGGCACTTGCAGCATGATTCGCGGCGAAAACTCGATCGCCCAAAGCGAAATCAGAAACAGGGCGGCGATGATGAATGTCGTCCAGGTCGCCCAGCCGATTCGACCTCCCGGCGCGGTCAGCACGCGTTCGTTCATGTCAGACGCCTCCGAATGGCCTCGGAGATTTCCTCGATGATCAGCACCGCAATCAGCACCGCCAGGATGATCATGGTCACGCGCTCATATTCGAAGTTGGCCTGCTGAGTCTTCAGAATCATGCCGATGCCGCCGGCACCCACCAGGCCCAGGACCATCGATGCGCGCACGTTCAGCTCGAAAGCGTACAGAGCATAGGAGACGTAGTGGGGCAGGCCCTGTGGCATGGCGCCGAACTGGATCATCTCTCGCCAGGTGCCGCCGACCGATCGAATCGCCTCAGGCAGGCCCATATCGATCGATTCCAGCGATTCCGACCACAGCTTGGAGATCACCGCGATGGTAAAGACTGACAGGGCCAGCGCTCCGGCAACGGGGCCAAAACCCACGGCTGTCGCAAACAGCATGGCCCAGAACAGATCGGGCAGGGTTCGAAGGATATTCATGAAGTTGCGATCGGCAAACCAGATCAGCGGGCCGAGGGTCAAATTCCGGGCCGCCAGAATCGCGATTGGAATGGCCAGGATGCCACCAACGACCGTTCCGATGATGGCGATGTAGATCGTCTCCATGAACGGCTGGAACAGGCGCGGGATGAAGCTGAAATCGGGCGGCCAGGACTCCTCGAGCAAGCGACTGCCGCGAGTGATATTGCAGACCAGCTCGAACAAGGAAAAGCCGATCCCATGCGCCGACCACAAGGTCATGACCAGCAGAAAACCGACCACGCCCAGCCACAGCGGCCAATTGCGAGGCGGTTTGCTGGGCACGGTACTGCGAGCCGGTGTTTTCATCCGTCGACGGCTTCCTCGACGAGGACATCGTCGTTGCAGACTTCGCGGCCGTAGATGTCCTCGAAGTCCTGATCTGTGACGGTGTCGGCTGAGCCGTCATAGACGAGCTCACCAAAGCGCAAGCCGATGATTCGCTCGCCGTATTCGCGGGCCAGATCGAGAAAATGCAGATTGACCAGGGTCGTGATGCCGAGCTCGCGGTTAATGCGCACCAGATCCTGCATGATCTGATGGGTGGTGACTGGATCGAGCGAGGCAACCGGTTCATCGGCCAGGATGATCGCGGGTTCCTGCGCCAGCGCCCGAGCAATGCCCACCCGCTGTTGCTGGCCGCCCGACAGATCCGAGGCCTTGATCCAGGCCTTGTCCGGGATACCAACTCGCTTCAGCGCCTCGATGGCGATCTCACGGTCCTCAGCCGGCCAGAGATCCCAGCAGCGAACGCCAGGCCGGCACGTGGCCCAGGCGCCCGATCAGGACGTTGGACATCACCGACAGACGTTTCACCAGGCGAAAATCCTGGAAGATCATGCCGATCTGTTCTTACGCACTGGCGCAGCTCTCGGCTGGAACCGATTCGGCACCTGCTCTCCGTTGACTTCGACCCGCCCGCTAGTGAGCTTGTTGAGGCCATTGATGGCTCGCAGCAGCGTCGACTTGCCGGCCCCCGACGAACCGACCACGACCACGAACTCGCCGGGCTGGATCTCCAGATCCAGGTTCTTCATGCCGACCACGCCGTTCGGGTAGACGATATCGGCCTTGCTGAAGTGGATCGCGCCGGAGCGCGGATTCTCGGAAGTCTCGGTCATGCAATCCTCACTGGGCACCACTGACGAACGATCTCGTAGGCGGACCGGATCGGATCATACGTGCCAGGCACGAATCGTTGAAACCGTCAATCTCGTAGAGCACCCACAGGATCTTTCTCATCGTCGGGAAGGTGCGCTTGCTCTTCGGTCAGCTTCAGAAAGGCCGAATGATCGCATCCTTGAGGTCGGGCGGAAGATCCGGGACGGAGCTGGACGCCATCATTCGGAATCACCGGCGAAGTTCGGAACACAATCACCTTTTCGCCGATATCCGGATACTGATCGCAGATCATGTTGCGGGCGTCTTCGTAGGCAACGCCGAAACGCGTGTCACCAGCGTACACCGCGAGCACGGCCGCATCATGCCCGCCAACGAACAGGCCGTTGATATCGCGCTCGGGATCAATGCCCATGTCCAGCAGCTGGACCGCCGGGAAGAGGAACCCAGAGGTGCTGTTGGGATCGGCGAAGGCAACGGTCTCGCCCCGATCTGCTCGAGGTCGCCCTCACAGCTGACGAAGCGGCGGATCACATCCTGCCGGCCGACGACCCGCGACTCGCACACCGCTCGACCACCACGGGCGGCTCGCGACACACCGAGGTGTCATTGGTCATCCACTGGGTGCGGTAACCCGTCTCACCCCTGCGCGTCGAAATCAGGATCGGCTCGAGATCGTAGCGGCGCTGACCGAGCATGGCAGCAAACGGCGGCAGCATGCCGATGTCGGCACGGCCGGCGCCCAGTGCTTCCACCAGGCCGGTGTAGTCCTGCGGCACGAAGGAGGTCACCGGAATGCCGAGCTCCTCGGCCAGGTAATCGGCCAGGGGGTCGAGGTTATCGACCAGCGCATCGGCCTCCAGCGCCGGCACCAGGCCCAGCACCAGTTCAGTGGGCCAACCGCGTTCATCGACCTGCTCACCCGGGCAGCAGGCGACCAGACACAGCAGCGCAACAACACTCAGAAGCAGCGTTTTCAATGCCGGAAACCAGAAACGGAAAGCACGAATGCTAACCCAATCGGAGCACGGGCGGGTAAGCGCGTCACCGGGCTCAGGACCGTGCGTAGTGCGCGGCGTGCCCTGCAGGACGAAGACCGGCCGGCTCCACGACGGATCTGGCGGCCTCATCCATGGCCGAGTCCGAACTCAAACCAAGCGCCGAGGAAAGCTGTTCGGTAGCCGATGACGCCAATGGCAGCCAGTCCGCCATTTCAATCTCGACGACCTCGTCACCCCAGGCCGAAAGCAAGCGATCTATCTGCTGCTGATCCTGATCCCAGGCCGCTTTCATCGATTCGACGTCGGCGAAACCCGCCAGCTGCCAGTAAATACCGAGATCATCGACATTTGCCCGCATTCGAATGATGGCAGCCTCAGGAAACGTCCGCTTCAATGCGATCAGCTCCGGGGCAAAGAACACCCCGGACTCCACCGGCCGCCGCGCCAGCGCGCGCTCGCTCAAGCCCCCCGGTAATATCGGCGGCGAACGAGCCGCTGAGCCGCTTGATCCGGCGCGCCTTCGCCCAGTTTATCGAGCATCTGTATCGTCGCCTCACGCCACGACGCGTCCACTGCGCCTGCGGCAACAGCCGATGTAGTCACTGCAGGCACCCAGGTGCAGTACGGCTTCACGACCGCAGCCCGGCCAACCTAGAATCACCACCGGCGCCTGGCGGTCGTCCTCGATGGCGTCCAGCGCCCGACCATGGTCAGGCGCATCCAGCGCCATCTGCACGATCGCCTCGGCGTCGTCAGCCAGTCCGATCGGCGCGCGCCAGCCGGCGCCGTGCAGCAGCTGCGCCGCGCGGTCATAGTCACCGGCCTTGTCACACAGATCAGCCAATCGAGGCCGCGTCCGCTGGCGCAGGGCTGGCGGGGTATCGACACGCTCGAGCAATGCGCTCAACCAGCGTTGTTCCTGATCAGCAAGACCCGCCTGATTGGCAATCTCGGCTGCTTTCCAGAGCCGCTCGGAACTCACCTGGTCCTGACCTGCATCAAGCCCGAGAGCAGCAAGCGCCGAATGATGGTCACCTTCACGCAGTGCCAGCTGGGACAGCAGCAGCCGGGCTTTTTCGGCCACCACCTGATCCGCTGAGTCAACCAGCGTCTCCAGCTCCGAACGCGCGGTATCGGACTGACCGCCAGAGAGATCCAGACGCGCCAGCAGGAACCGCGCATCGGCACGATCACTCAGGGCTTCACGATCGAGCAGGCTGCGGGCTTCCAGCCCACGACCCACTTGCGCCAGACACTCTGCCGACTCGATGACCAGCGTCGGCGGCGGATTTCCATCGTCCAGGAGCCACTGATATTCGGCCATGGCTGCTTCGAGCTGGCCAAGTTGCCGCAGACTCCGCGCCAGGGCGACGCGCAAATCGGGGCGACCAGGCTGCAGCTCAAGCGCTGCGCGCAGCGGCTTCAGCACCATCAGGGTCGCCCTGACGATTGTGAAACTCGGCCAGCGCCAGGTAAGGAGCCAGCACTTTTGGCGAGGCCTTGACCGCATTTTCCAGGCTCTGTCGGGCAAAATCCAGATGCCCCTGGGCTTCCAGTACCCGAGCCAGTACCAATTGGGCCGCTGGATTGCCTGCGGCCAGACGAATGGCCCTGGAGGCCTGTTCGTGGGCCGAGTCCAGATTGCCCTGCTCCAGCTCCAGCTCTGCCATCAGCACCAACGCCGGCACGTGATCCGGATTGGCGCGAAGCGCGGTTCGCGCCCCGGTCATGGCATCGTCCAACTGGCCTTTGGCCGCCTTCAATCGCGCCAGCAGGGTCCGGGCACCGGCATGATTCGGGTCCAGAATCAGGCATTGGGTGAGGTGCTCTCGCGCATCCTCCATCCGATCTTCACCGATCAGCAGACGCCCCAGATGAAAGCGGCTGGGCGCGTGCTGGGCGTCAGCCTTGACCGCCTGTTCCAGAAGGGCCAGAGCGGCCTTGCGCTGACCCGACTCAAGCTCGCAGGTCGCCTGCAGGGTCAGCAGATCCGGATCATCCGGCTGGGTGCTGAGCGCCTGCGCACAGCGCCTGGCGGCCTCGGCGGCTTGACCCGCCGTGATCAGTGATTTGAGTTCGTCGTTCAGTTGCGCGTCAATGGGCATAGTTCGTTGATGATCCGATGTTCAATCCAGCTGTCCAGCCGCCAGTTTTCGATAAAGCCACAGTGTCCTCCGCGCTCATGAACTTCAACCTCGAGGGCTGTGGAGCGCGGCAGATCAAGAAAATCCTTCACCGGAATGATGGGGTCATCCGCGGCGGTGATGATGCGTGTCGGCACGGTCAATCCTGCCAGATAGTCGCCCGCCACCGAGTAGCCTTCCAGGTAGGTGTCCAGATCCGGATACTCGGTCAGATTCTGCACCAGCCAGTCGGTCTGTTCGCGCAACTTGTTCAGCGCGAACCAGTCGTCGAGCTGATAACGTTCCGGGTACAGGCTCTGCTTCAGCTGCAGGGACTTACGCCATTTTCGCACGAAGTAGAGATGGTAGATCAACAACCCGTCTTCAAGCGAGTCCAGGACGTGCCGAGGCCGGATCACCGGCGAAACGGCAATCACCCGGTCAAGCCCGAACCCGTGATCCGGGGCCGAACGCGCCACCCGCAGGGCGAAGTTCCCACCTAGCGAAAACCCGACCAGAAACACCGGCTGATCGGCATGGGCCTGACGCACCTGGCCCACCACGTCCACGACTTCCAGCAGACGGCAGGAGTGAAACAGTTCCACGTTAAGGTGGTGCGATGCCCCGTGATCCCTGAAATTCAGGCGGAAGGTGTCGAATCCTGCCCGATCCAGTGCCGTGGCCGCGGCCAGCAAATAGTTCGATTCGCTGCTGCCCTCCCAGCCGTGCAGCAGGATGACCAGCGCGTCACGCCGATTCTGAACCGCCCGGGTCTGAAAACCCAGAAGCTGAGTCCCGTCAGCGGCCTCGATGATCTGTCGCTCGCTGCGCCGCAGATAGTCCGCGGCCAGGCGTTGTACACGAACCTTGCGAATAGGCCCGGAGGTCAGCAGGGACTGCACATGACGGTTGCCCAGCAAGCCACGTGGCTGATAGGGACGAAGATCGATTAGCGAGGAATCAGGAGTCATAGGCCATCTTGACACTATCGTTGCAGTCGCGGGCCAGCTGGCTGCGCTGACCGGCCTGTCCCTGGACGGGTGAGCCAATCACGACGCGCACCTCGGAGGGTGCCTGATACAGCATGCGAAACAGGTTGCCGAAAAAATTCTCACCGGGCCCGAAGACCACGGTGTGATGCAAGTCGCCGTCGCGATCATACCGAATTGATACTGGAATCGCGGCACCATCTGCGCGCAGGGCCGGGGCAAAAAGCCGGGCGTGGAAGCGACCGACGCCCTGCTCGGGTCGAATTCCGCCTTCGGGAAAAATACCGACGAACTCACCGCGCTTGAGCAAGGCCGTCATGCGCCGCCCGATGCGCTTGCGCGAACTCTCGCTGCCGCGTTGGATGAACAGGGTCCCGGCCAGGTGGGCAAGCCAGCCGATCAAGGGCCAGGCGCGAATCTCGGCTTTGGCAACCAGCCACATCGGCCAGACCGCGTGCAGCACGACAATGTCCAGCCAGCTGATGTGATTGGCGACAATCAAACCGACCTGATCCGGTAATCGACCTCGAATGATCAGGCGAATACCAAAAATCCTGAGCATCAGGCGCGACCACAGTCGATGCGACCATTGATGAAGACGCATCGATCCGACAGGCAGCTGCCGCAGACCCGGAAGAAAGGTCAGCAGCACCAGCGGGATGCCGATGAACACGTGCAGCAGCAACAACGGCAAACGCCACAACAATCGTAAAATGTGCAGGTTCACTCAAGCCGCCCCGGTGTGCCAGCACAGCGCCAGCAGGCGCTGAATTGCCCCTCGATTCGTTCCTTGCAGGTCGGACAGGTCCAGTCGGGACCATCATCACGACGATCGGCGTCGCGCAGAACCGCTTGTGCGCGCTCCAGATCCGCGTCGCGAACCCAGATCGACGGGCGTGCGCCTTCGGAAAAATAGATTTCAACGGCCGCCGCCCAGAGCTCCATGCTCTGAACGCGGGTCTCCAGGCCTTCGGCATTCAGCAAGCCGCGAACAAAACCCAGGTCCACCGGGTTGTCGGCCGTATGCAGTCGTGTCCAGCCTTTCACCGTCAATCACTTAAAGTCGCGCCCTGCCAAGGCGGCGAAGGTTAGCATACCGAGCCGGCGAAGCTTGAAGAGCCAGAAGAATCAGCCAAAAGGAATGCCCAATTCGAATGCCCTACAATTGCCGTGCCGTCGAGTCGACTGCCTGATCAGGCTTCTGGCAATTGAAGCCGCCCGCCCTTATCTGTAAACCCGAACCGAGACTGACATGGCCGATCCCGTGACCGAGACCGCCGAGACCCACACAATTACTCTGGCGCCCAGTGGCCGCCAGTTTCAGGCCCGAGCCGGCGAGACGGTGCTGGGCGCTGCCTTGCGCTCCGGCGTGGTACTGCCCTACTCCTGCAAGAACGGCACCTGCGCCTCCTGCAAATGCCGACTTGAAGAAGGAACGGTAGACTACCCCTACAACCCGCCGGAAGCCCTGGACTTTGAAGAGCTCGGGCAGGCCTTCAGCCTCAGCTGTCAGGCCGTTCCCGCGTCTGACCTGATTATCGAGGCACGCGAAATCGAGCAGGTTGCCGATATTCCGGTCCGGATGTGGCCAGCCCGGGTCGAGTCACTGCAGCGCTTCACCCCCGAAATCATGCGGCTTCGACTCAAACTGCCGCGGGCGGCGCGCATGCAGTTCCTGGCCGGCCAGTACATCGACATTCTGATGCCTGGCGGCAAGCGGCGCGCCTTCTCGATTGCCTCCGCCCCGTCCGAAGCCGATTTCATCGAGCTGCACATCAAGCACGTCGACGGTGGCGGATTCACCGGCCACGTCTTTTCCGACATGCAGCTGAAGGAAATTCTGCGTCTCGAAGGCCCGCTAGGGACATTTTTCGTGCGCAAGACCTCCGAGCGGCCGATGATCATGATGGGCGGCGGCACGGGATTCGCGCCCTTGAAGTCGATGATCGAGGAGTTGATCGAATGCGAAGACCGTCGACCGCTGACCCTGTTCTGGGGTGTGGCGAAAGCCTCGGACCTGTACGCTGCAGAACTGATCGAGACCTGGACTCACCAGCGTCCTGATTTCGACTTCATTCCCGTCCTGGCCCACCCCGATGAAGCCTGGACCGGCGAGCGGGGCTTTGTGCATGAAGCCGTGCTTCGAGCCTTCCCCGACCTGGTGCCATTCGATGTCTACATGTCCGGCCCGCCAGCCATGGTGCACACGGCCCGCGCCGCCTTCCTGGATGCTGGCGTCAGCGAAACGCACCTGTTCTATGACTCGTTCGACTTCGCACCTGACGTGCCGCCGGCAAAAATCTAGAGCGCCTGCCGGGCCAGCCCTTCTAGGGAACCTCTGAACAATTATGCTTGGAGCGCGTTTCAGTCGGAAAAGCCGCAGATCGTGTGGTGCAACACGAGTGACAGTAGCCGCAGCTACGGCCGAGTGGCGCAACGCGCGAGATGCGGCTTTTCCGGCGAAACCCATATGGGACGGGGCTTTGCGGGGCCTCCGCCTCGTTTGGGCTCCCTTATTTGGAATGACCAAACCGCGCTCGCCCAAGCCAAGCCGGAGACTCCCGCAAAGACCCGTCGCGCCCAAGCATAATTATTCAGAGGTTCCCTAGGGCCAAAACAAGCCGTCAGACAAACAACTGGCGCAGGGCCTGGCCTGGATCAGGCTGGCGCATGAAGGATTCACCAATCAGGAAGGCACCGATGCCGCCGGCCTGCAGCCTGGCGATGTCCGGCGGACTGTGAATACCGCTTTCCGAGACCACGAGGCGATCATCAGGCACGCGGGGGGCCAGACGCAGCGTGGTATCGAGATCGGTGACAAAGCGGTGCAGGTCACGATTGTTGATGCCCAGCAAGCGGCCGGGAACGCTCAGCGCACGCTCCAGTTCTTCTTCGTTGTGAACTTCGACCAGGACGCTCAAACCCAGCGACTCGGCCAGCGCGGACAGCTCGGCCAGTTGCTCGACATCAAGCGCCGCCGCAATCAACAGCAGGGCGTCGGCGCCCATGGCACGGGTTTGATAGACCTGCCAGGCATCAATTATGAATTCCTTGCGCAGAACCGGTAGATCACAGGCCGCACGCGCCTGCGCAACGAAGGCATCGTCGCCTTTGAAGAACTGCTGATCGGTCAATACGGACAGACAGGTTGCGCCACCCGCCGCGTAGGAGGCGGCAAGCCAGGCGGGATCAAAATCCTCGCGAATCAGACCGGCCGACGGCGAGGCCCGTTTGATCTCGGCAATCACCGCATCGCCAGTGGTCTTCGCGCGCTCAATCAGCGCAGCGGCGAAATCGTGCATCGGCCGGGCAGATCCAGCGATGCGGATCCAGAACCTCGGCCTGCGACTGTCTTGCCTTGCAGCGGCAGCGAGCGCGACGACCCGTCGGCGGTGACCTCGAGAATCTTCCCAGGATTCGTTGCAACGTTCACAGTTGCTGGCTTTGCTTGACGGCGCGCTCCAGCACGCGACCATCGGCCAGCCCCTGACGGGCTCAGGTTCACAACGGCATCGAGACTATCGGCGGCTGTCCCGACAGCGTCGATGGCCGCACCGGCATTGAGACGACGATCATGTCGCCGGCAGGTCCGGCCTGCTCCTCAGCAAGACGTCTCGATAGGATCGCAGGCGTTGAATGCAGGGTCGACGGCCAGCAATCTAGTTACAGTCGGACTTGACGGCGTACATCGACATCGGAAGGCTCGAGTTGGTAGCGCGAATTACACCGTCCTGGAGGCTGACGTCAACCGTGGTGGGCAGCACCGGCGAGAGCTCGTCGAGCCCGCCAGTCGCTGTCCGACCAACGACGTGCGCGCACCCAGTGCCGGCATTCACAGCGCCTCGGCCATTTGCGCGTACCAGATCGACGGATCGAACACACCGAGCACCTGGTGCGGCGCCACGGCCGGGTTGGTCAGCGGCCCAAGCAGATTGAAAAGGGTTCGAACACCGATGGCCTTGCGCCGGACCGATGGCCTGACACTTCATCGCCGAATGAAAGCGCTGGGCGAACAGGAAGCCGACGCCCAGCTCGTCCGAAAAGAGCTCGCGACCTCATCGGGATCCGAGATCGAGCCGGTAACCGAGCGCCTCGAGGACGTCGGCCGAGCCGCACCGCGACGACACCGCGCGGTTGCCGTGCTTGGCGATGACCGCGCCGGCGGCCGCGGCGACGAGGGCCGCCGAGGTCGAGATGTTGAACGTGTCTGAGCCGTCGCCGCCGGTGCCGCAGGTGTCGACCAGATCGGAGTGCGACGGCGTCGCCGGCGTCACGTGGGCCCGCATCGCCCGCGCACAGCCGGCGATCTCGTCGGGCGTCTCGCCCTTGACGCGGAGCCCAGCAGGAAGGCGCCCATCTGCGCCGCCTGGCCTGGCCCTACATCAGGTCCTCCATCGCGCGACTTCGCATCTGGTCGCGCGTCGAGCCGCCATGACCGCCGCGATGCGCTAATCGGCACGTTCTGAGCTCACCGGCGCTCCAGGAAAATTCTCCAGCAGCCGCTCGCCCTGCTGGGTCAGGATGGATTCGGGGTGGAACTGCACGCCTTCCACGGCCAGATTCCTTGTGCCGGAACCCATGATTTCATCGCGGCCGCTCGACGGTCCGCGTCGATCGTCACGATCAGTGATTCCGGCAGCGTCTCGCGTTCGACGACCAGCGAGTGGTAGCGGGTGGCGGTCGAACGGGTTGGCCAGACCGCCGAACACGCCGTCCGTCGTGGGTGCATCGGCGACGTCTTGCCGTGCATGACCTCGCGGGCACGAACCACCTTGCCGCCGAAAGACCTGACCGATGGACTGGTGGCCGAGGCACACGCCGAGCATCGGCAGCTTGCCGCCCAGCTCGCGGATCACCTCGAGGGAGATGCCGGCTTCGTTCGGGGTGCACGGGCCCGGGCGAGAGCACGATCGCCTCGGGCCGCCTGGCGCGATCCGCGCCAGGTCGATCGCGTCGTTGCGGTGCACCACGACCTCGGCCCCCAGCTCGCCCAGGTACTGGACGAGGTTGTAGGTGAACGAGTCGTAGTTGTCGATCATGAGGACTCATGACGCGAACCCTCGCTGGCGATCGCGATCGCGCGGCCAGCGCCCGCGCCTTGTTCACTCGTCTCTTCGTACTCCAGTTCGCCGGATCGGAGTCGGCAACGATGCCCGCGCCGGCCTGAACGAGTAGGCAGCCGTCCTTCACGGACCGCGGTCCGGATGGCGATCGCCAGGTCGAGCTCGCCGTCGCAAGTGAAGTAGCCGACCGCGCCGGCGTAGATCCCGCGCCGCACCGGCTCGAGCTCGGCGATGATCTCCATCGCCCGGATCTTCGGCGCGCCGCGACAGGTGCCGGCCGGGAAAGCTGTGCGCGAGCACGTCCATCGCGTCGCAATCCCCGCCAAGCGTGCCGTCGACCTCCGACACGAGGTGCATGACGTGGGAGTAGCGCTCGATGACCATGAGCAGCGCCTCGACGGACGCGACTGCCCCCGACCTCGCAGATCCGGCCGATGTCGTTGCGGCCGAGATCGACCAGCATGAGGTGCTCGGCGCGCTCCTTCGGATCGGCCTGAGCTCGCGCTTCGAGGGCGTCGATCCTCGTCCGGCGTCCTGCCGCGCGCGGGCGGGTACCATGATCGGCCGGACCAGCGCCTCGCCATCCTGGACCGGACCAGGACCTGGGACGGACGACCTACAAACGGACGCGAAATCGAAAAAGTACATGTACGGCGACGGATTCAGCGCTGCGCAGCGCGCGATAGACATCCAGCGGGCGGGCTGCCAGATCCACGCTCATGCGCTGGTGACAACACCACCTGCATCACGTCACCGGCCAGAATGTAGTCCTTGATCTGTTGAACGGCCCGCTTTGAAATCCGCGTGCTCGAACCTCGAAGCGGTAATCGGCCTCGCTCGGCACCGGCAGACTGAGATGCGGCAGATAACCGGTGAGCCGGAGCGCGATGGCTGAGCTGGTCGAGGCGGCGCTCAGCCGGGCCTTCGAAGGCCTCCGGCGCGCATGGATCGGCCTTGACGATCAGGTACAGGCGGCCGGCCAGATTATCGAATACCGCGAGCTCATCAGCATCCAGCAGCAGAATTTCCGACACGCCCGAGAGCATCGGCATTGGTGACGGCCGAAACCAGGCGCGATTCGACAGGGCGCGCACGGTCTCGTAGCCGAAGTAACCCACCAGACCGCCAGCAAAACCCCGGAGACCATCGATGCGCGGGGCGCGGATAGCATCGACCACCATTCGCCAGTTCGCGATCAACGCGGATCGACATTCTCGCGCGCCTGACGACCTTGCCGAGGTCCAGACCTTCGAGCACTTGCGCCGGTTGCGCGGTAGGCGCGTCGGCAGGGCAGCCCGATGATCGAGTAACGGCCCCAGTTCTCGCCACCCTGGACAGATTCCAGCAGAAAGGCCGAAGGGCCGTCGACGAGCTTGAGATACACCGACAGCGGGGTGTCGAGATCGGCCGACACCTGGCGAAAGACGGGAATTCGGTTGTAGCCCTGGTCAACCAGTGCCTGAAAGCGAGAGGGAGTCAAAACCGGATCAGCCTGGGTTTTAGTGAGCGGCGTATTGTATCGGCCTGAACGTGCAGGAACCAGCACTTGCGGACAGCGGGTTTTCACACTGCCCGCAAGCGCTGGAAACTCGAGCGCTCGTTCAAGTCATCGTTAGAGCCATCGTTCGAGCTATCACTCGAGCTCGAAGCGATCCTGGAACACCTCGTCGGTCGGCGCCTCGAAGCGATCCTTGAAGGTCTGATCGACCTTGACGTCGAATGGCGCGCTCACGATCGCTGACACACCCCGACTCAGCACGCTGGCCTCAAGCTGATAGCCCTCACCGATCCGATCAATACTCAGATCGGTGAAGTTAGCCACACCATTGCTGACCTGAATCGAACTGGTGCCACTCAAGGTGCCGCCCGAAGGATTGGTCGCAATGGCAATCTGGATCACCGTGGTGTTGTCGTCGCTGACCAGACCGCCCTGAGAATTTACGACGTGAACCACCAGCCCCGGCAGAAGCGGGCCGCCGGCAATTCCGAAGCTGGGCTCCAGGGCGAAGACCAGCGCCGCCGGACCGCTGTCGATGATGTAGCCGTGTCCGAGCTCGGATTGTTGATCGCATCCCCGGGTAGCTGGCGGTGATGGTTTTCGGGCCGGCGCTGGTCGAGGTCAGCGAACAGCTGGAATCCGGAAGATCAAAGGTGCATGACGCGCCTGCACCGTCGTCGACCGATACCGTTCCGGTCGGAGAACTACCGGTCACGCTGACCGTCACGGTGTAGGGCAGACCCACTTCCTGCTCGGTCGGCGGCGTGATGCCCAGAATGGTGGTCGCCGAATCCACCGCCGTAATGGTGTAGCTCGCGCTGTCCGAGCCAGCTGAATTATTGACATCGCCGGAATAGTCCGCGGTCAGTGTTTTCGGCCCGACCGTGCTTGAAGTCAAGGCACAGCTGGTCTGGGGCAAGATGATCTGACAACTACCACCTTCGCCATCAGTGACCGCCACCGTGCCGGTCGGATTGAAGCCGCTGACCGTGACGCTGACCGTGTAGGGCTGGTTGACGGTCTGCTCAAGAACGGGCGCAACAGCGGTGATCGCTACCGAAGACGTGACCTGATCAATGACGTAGGGCGCAGTATCCGAGCTGGAGGCGTTGTTGATATCGCCTTCGTAGGACGCGGTCAGCGTTACCGGACCGGCGATCACGGACGTCAGAGCGCAACGATCCGCTCCGGCCAATGAGAACTGGCAGCTGGCACCATTGCCATCACTGACCGTGACCAGGCCCTGCGGCGTCTGGCCGACAACCGACACCACGACCTCATAGGGCTGCCCGACGGTCTGCGAGCCCACCGGAGCAATCGACTCGATCGTCGTGCTGGATGACGATGCGGTGATGTTGAAAGGAAGACTGACCGCAGGCGGCAGGCTTGCCGAAGCATCCGCGGCCGTCAATTCATAGGCCGTGCCCGTGGTGTCGACCGTCAGAGCGGAAAAACTCACAACGCCATTGGTCACGGTAGTCGGCACGGCATTACCAAGATTGGCGCCCGGGGCACCGCCACCCAGCGTCAGGCTGACCAGGGTCGTATTGTCCGTCACCACCAGATTGCCGAACGCGTCTCGGACGCTGATCGTCACTGCGGGCGTGATCGGTGAATTGACCAGCGTGCTGCTGGGCTGCGTATCGAACTGCAGCGCGGCGGCTGGGCCCGGCCAGGATTTCGAAGGTCTGGCTGGTGGCTCCGGTCAACCCGGCTGCTGCGGCCTGTAGCCGATAATCCGGTCCGACCAGATCGATGCTCAGGGCAGCGAAGGCAGCACTACCGTTGGTCACTGTGACCGCACCGCCATTGGATAGCTGAGCGCCAGGATCGCCGCCAATCAGATTGAGCGACACGCTGGTGGAATTATCCGAAAGCACCGGATTCCCGAACGCGTCCAGGACCTGAACCTCGACGGCAGGCGACAGACTGACGTCAGCCGTGCCATCACTCGGCTCCACGTTGAACGCCAGGCTGGCCGGTGCGCCAG
>CALNZT010000023.1:0-50420 GCA_942491245.1 uncultured Pseudomonadota bacterium | reverse complement strand
GCATTGCATTGCGGGCTTCGCCGGCGAAAGATAGAACGCCTGTCACCGCATCACGCGCAAAGATTGCAACGGCGTGATCGAAACGCCCGGCGGCGTAAACAAAGTCTCCGCCCGGCGAAATCTCAATGGCTGCTGCCCCTGAAAGCCCGGTAATCGGACCACCATTGGCGTACGCGGCCAGGAAGGAAACCAAACCTGTGGTGGGATCCTGACGGAAGTGCGTCACCGCGTTTGACCGTTCAGCAACCACATATATATCGTTGCCGTACACGCTGACATCCAGAGCGCCATCAAGACCGGTCACTCCAGCTTGATTGTTTCGCAGTGCTTGTCGGAATCTCAGATGCTTACCCGGCTCTGAACTACCAGCGTCGCGCTCCAGCACCACGAGTGCCCCGGACTGATTACTAGCAATCTGGCCGAAGGAGGCAATGAAGAGGTATTGTCCATCTTCGCTGAGCGCTGCTGCACGTGCGCCAAGCAAGCCTGCCGTAGTTGCACCAAAGCCATCATCCTGCCCGTCAATCACTGCCTCCAGGAACCCGAAGGTGGGATCCGGTGCTCGGCGAGCAAATACGCCCAACTGACCGACTGAAGCAGCCGTGAACACTTGCTGACCGTCGCTGGAGACAGCAATGCTTCCGACCCCTTCAATTCCGCCTTCAACCGGCAAATCGGCTGGGGCGTTGAGCCTGAGCTCTTGCATGGGTCGAAGAGTGCCGACAAAAGGAAGACGTCGGAACACCACCAGTCGATTAGCGGCAGCACCGCTGGCAATCAGGTGTTCGCCATCCGGGGTCACGGTCATCGCAGCGAGGCCGGCCAGTGAGTCATCGCTGATCGGCGGATCGATACTGTTGACCAATGTGGTGACTTCGAGCTGGGACAGTGCGCCCGTATCGGCGTCGCGAGCGAACACTGTAATTGATTCATCAGCCGCACTGCCGACATAGTGGCTCTGGCCCGCACTGTCCATGGTGGCGACGTTGACGGTCGATGGCAACATGATGACTTGAGCATTTGCGACGGCGAGATCACCAAACCCAACTGCGGTTTCATCAGTATTTCGAGCAAACCGAGAAATCGTGGCACCGCCCGATCCTCCGGCCGCAGTATCAACCAGCAGTGGATCGCCGGGTGTGGCGCTATTGAACAATTCAATGTCATCAATCCACCAGCCGGGGTTTCCGAGACCTGTGCCTTCTCCCAGGCCGAAGCGGAACAGAAGGTTGCCGCCGTTGCCGACCACGTTGCTCAAATCCACTTCGACATCATTGAAGCTGCCTGAACCCCAACCTGGGCTGTTCCGACACCAACCTGCGCGACCGTTGAGGGGATTCTGCTCCCCACCGTTCTGGTTTTCGTTGTAGCCGCCAGTGATGAATACGCCACCTGCATCGATCACGTCCGTCCAAACGGTGCCGCCGTCTGTGGAGACTTCAAGTACCCCGGCATCAAAGCACGACGTGGCCCAGTCAAGCGAAAAGATGTGCTGGAAGCTCAAAGTCAATCCGGTCGAACTGGCAATTGGGACGCCGCGCTCCAACTGAAGCCATTTCAGCGCAATTCCAGGGCAGCCTGAACAAAATAGAACGATCACCCACTGCTGCCCGGGTATCGGTCGTCGTCCAGTTGGGACCACTGAACGATGCCGTCGGCCCACGACCTGTGATGTAGACAAAATCATCTTCTGGCGGGATATCGACCGCCAGCGCGCCCCAGAGCGCAAAGACGCCCTGAGATAATAAATTCGGTGCCGATAGCTTGCCCTGAAAGGCCAGCACGCCGGTACCCGACTCGCGACGGAACACGGCCACTGCGTTTTCTTCGCGCGCAGCCACATAGACGTGTTCGCCATCATGGCTGACGCTAATCGCTGTTGCCCCGCCCAGACCGCTTACCGGCGTCACCAGATCACCAGGTTGGTCAGAGCCATTCAAGCGAGCTTCGACGAAAGTCAGCTCACCAAACTGCGGCGATCCGTCCAGCGTATCGCGACGGAACACAACGACCGCGCCAGGGTGCCGCTTGCCACATAAATACTGGCGCTGATCACCGCTCAGGGTCATCCCGCGCGCATCGGCCAGCGCCTCCACGGCGAGTCCGGAATCATCATCGTCGTTGATGCCATCGATTTCGAGATCGATCAGCGTCAATTCGCCGAAATTCGGCCCAGGAATCACATTGCGCTCGTACGCCGCCAATGAAGCAGGCGAAGGATCGTCACCCGGAATGAACTCACCGCCAGCACCGAGCATGTAGACGTGCCGCCCATCATTCGAAGTGAGTACAGCAACGGGTTCGACCAGGTCGGCACCCAGCCCATAGAAATTCTCGTAGCTGAGATCGCCTGGGGTTGGGGTGGTGGCATCGCAGGTCCAGGTGACGTTATCGAGATCAGGCGGCAACAGATCCTGCACGATGACCGGCACATCGTCCGGCCCTTCGCTCTGCAACGTCACCAGGAAGCTGACCTCCTCGCCTGGAGTCGCAGTACTGCCGGCCAGGATCTGTTTCTGAAGATCCAGCTCGGCCGTCGCCAGCAGGCGCACGAGATCAGTGCCGGTATTGTTTGTGGGATCGATATCGGTAACTTGTGGCGGCGCAGTAACGGTGGCTTCATTGCTCACAGAGGCGACCGCCGGATCACTGACGGGCACGAAGATCGAGAAGACCGCTTCAGCACCCACTGCCAGTGCCATCGTCTGGTTGATCGGACCGGTCTGACCGCTCAATCCGATTGATTGACAGGCACCCAAACCATATCCACAACAGGAGTCCGACAGCGTGGATTGACCTGCATTGGTGATCGAGCAGGACCAGCTGGATCCAGCCACGTCAAAGACCAGCGGATCAAACACGTCACTGACCGTCAGGCCGGCGGCAGCCGAAGGACCTGCATTCCCGACTCGGAGCTGATACTCAATAAGCGGCAACCCGCCCGCATCTGTCACGCCCAGACTTTCCTTGATCAGGAAAAGATCCACCTGGGCCTCGATATCAACAGTCAGTTCACTGGTCAGATCTGCCGGATCAAAAGGAGAAATGCCTGGTGGCATGTCCAAATCAATCGAATTGACCAGACTGGATCCCGGTTCGGAAGACGGATGCAGATCGCCGCGCAGGGTAAAGATCAGGCGAGAATCACTGGGCATATCGACCAGGTGGTTGTTCAGGCCACTGGACACGAAGGGCGTGGGCTGAATCTGTCCGCGCACTGGGCCGGGGCCGTTCTGGTGATGTGCAGCAGGCATTTCCTTCGGCTTCACACTGCCACTCCAGCGAATTATTCAGGAAGCCGGGATCGACTGCTCCCGCGAAAATCGGCGAATTGTCTGAAACAGCCAGCCCGATCAAACCGCCGGGACCGTTGTTTTCGATCTCGATGGTGTAGGCGAATTCGGTGCCTGGAATGGCGCGTTGATCCGGCGCAGTCAGCGCAACCGAGACCTCGGTGGCGTTTCTTACTTCGATCTCTGCGTTATCGGTCAGAATTGATCCGTCAGCGTCCTCAAGAGATGCGATGTTATTGATCGAAGCAATAGTGAGACCGGCATTAAGACCCGCATCCACGACGACTGTCAGGCGCTGTCCAGCTGGCAGCACCAGCGCTCGACCAACTGGCAACCCAAGGTCCGGATCAGCAATGTCACCTCTGGCCAGCTCGCCTGGGCGCAGTCTGTCGCACTCACTGGGATCCGCAAGACCGAAGCTCAGTACCTGGCTGCGATCTGGTGCAACCACGCCGCTGACATCCTGAGAGCTGGCTGCGACGTACAAGGTCTCACCGGCTGAATCAATGGCCAGAGCATTGGCCTGCATGTCATCGTCAAGCAGCTGCGAGCGGTCGAACACCATGTCGCCCATGTCATCGCGGCTGAACACCGAAACGCGCTGTCAGTGGTCGCCGACACATAAAAACTGTCACCACCCGGGGAGACAACAAGGTCAGAGATCCCATCGATCAATCGCGCCGGTGTGGTGGAGGCACTAGTTGCCACGAAGCTGCCCGGAATCCCAGTCGCCGGCAAGTCAAAAACAAGGACTCGATTGCCACCGGCCGCGTAGAGTTCGTCGCCATCAGCGCCGACACCCAGCGAATTGAATGGGACCGCGACGCCGCCAACCAAAGGCGATATCGAAGCTGTAGCCAGCGGGGTCAAATCGCCGTCTGAAGCGCTGACAGAGAATCCAACGACGGCGCTATCGCCAGTCGCGGCTGCGTAGAGACGAGCGCCGTTCGGCGTCAAAGCCAGGTGACTCACTCCGGCGAGAAGAATCTGATTCGAGGCTCCGGCGTTACGCGCCACTGTCCCTACGCTGGATGCGCTGCCCGTGGAGCCATTGAAGGAAAGGACTCTGATGGAGTCAGCGCCGCCCTCAGCCACGTAAAGCACGTCACCATCCTCATTGAACAGGAGATCGCGTGCATCGTTCAGGCCCGCCAACAATTCCGTGGCCGAACCCACTGCACCGCTGCCAGCAGTCACCGCCTGAACCAACAGTCGACCCGAGGCCCCCTGCTCTGCCGTAACCAGCCAGTTACCACTAGGATGCACAGCAATCGCGCGAGGCGCGGTAGCGGCAGTCGAGAAGTTGGCAAAAGTCAGCTGACCGAACCCTGCATCTCGAGCGATCGATCGCTCAAGAGCCGCAACGGCATTGTCGAATTGACCGGCAACATAGATGAACTGCCGATTCGGGCCGACCACGATCTGGCGTTTCCGCCACCAATACCAGTCAGGGCTGCATTATCGGTATCGAGAAGATTGAGCAGAAATGGCTGATCGGAGGACTCGCACTGCCAACAGGGCACAGAAGCCGTCACGCCGCAGACTTCCAGACCGCCGCGCAAGTTGGCGTCAAAATCATCACTCAGGAAGGCTTCGATATCGCCACTCAGATCACTCGGTCCGAAGTTATCGATCGCGATTTCGTAGGTAAACGACTGGCCGGGAACCACAACAGGCTGGCTGGCCGACTTGTCGATAGCCAATGACCAGACGGCGGCAACGGTGACGCTGAACGGGGCGTCGGAGTTGTTGCTCGTGTCCGGGTCATGGGTATCCGAAGAAACGCTGGCCGTGCCGGAGCTGATGTCGCCGCTCGCCGTTCCAGCCATCGGTGGATTGCGCGGAAGACGCGTGGCCACACTAAGGATTCCGGAGCTGCCTGAGGCCAGATTGGGGCGTGAACAGCGGTAGGTGCCGGTGACCTGGTTGATTTCGCAGGTCCAGCCCATTCCGAAGGCCGCCTGCAGCAAGGCGCCTTCTGGCACCCGGTCAGTAACCACCACCTCACGCGCGATTGACGGACCCGCATTGGCAACCGCCACGTTGTAGACGAAGTTTGAATCAGCGTCCTGGCCAGCCGCCGGATCGGGACGGGGCGTGACAGAAAGGTCCGCCGAAGGCAGGACCTGGACGGCGACACTGGCGCTGACGTTATTGGCCGGGCTGGGCAGGTTCTCGGACGAATTGACCGTGGCCTGATTGTTCAGGGTGATCGGATCGTCGACGCTTGGGCCTGTAATCTCGACGGTCAGCACCAGCTGACTGGTGCCGTTGCCGGCCAGGCTCAGAGCAGCGTTGTAATCACATTCCAGCTGACTCTCACCAGCAGCCGGAGCCCCCGACCATGCACAAGTCCAATTGGCGCCACCGCTGGTGACGTTGGGCGTTCCCGGCAGACTGGCGCGATCAAACACATCGACCAGGGAAATGTTGGTGGCCGGATGCGGGCCGAAGTTGGTCAGGGTGTAGGTGTAGCTGATCGGCTGCCCGGAAAAGCCCGTTGCGCTGGCAGCCTGCTTGGCTACGCGCAGATCGGCTTCCAGGAACACGGTGATCGAGACCGAATCGCTGGCAAACGGAAACGCCGTATCGTCAGCATCGGATTCACCACTGGCCTGATTACTGAATGTGCCGGCGACCGCGGGTGCGGTGGCGTTGATCAAGAGCTCGGGCGCGGTCGCGCCGGAGGCGAGATCGGGCGTGTAGTCACAAGTCACGACGTTGGACGATGCGCTGCAAGACCAGCCAGTTCCAGAGCCTGAGGAAAAGCCGAAGCCGGCCGGCAGGGTGTCGCGGATTCGAAGGTTACGTGCGGCACTCGGGCCGGAATTGCTGACGCTGACAGCAAAAGCGATGGCGTCACCGCCGCGCAGGGTCAGTGCGTTCACGCGGGACGCGCCGTCGACGATCGATTTGTCCAGGGTCAGGTCAGCCACTGCCCGAACGGTGGTGTTGGCACTGTCGGTGTCTTCCTCGGTGCCAGAGACACGCAGAGAAACCGAGTTGGTCGTAACGGTATCCACAACCGGCGCTCCGGCGACGCCCTGAATCGTGACCGTAGTCGATGCGCCAGCGGCCAATGCGCCGCTGAGGTTACAAGTCACTGTCCCGCTCGCCTCGCTGCAGCTCCTGCTGGCGCCGGATCCGGACGTGTAGCTGATCAACCCGGGCAAGGTATCGACGATCGACACACTAGAGATACTGGCTCCCGTCGTGTTCTCGATCTCGATGCTGTAGCTCACCGACTCACCGGCATCGACAGCCGAAGGCGCAGTCTTGGTAACGGTTTGAGCGGCGACCGAACCGGTCAAGGCAATCAGAACAAGCGCCAGCCAGCAGTGCTGACGGGCAACGGCTCGAACCACGACAGACGTGGTCCTTACCTCATCGAATTGTGACATGCATCCCTCGAGTTTCGACAGAGAGCCCGACGGTTTCCGGCTCCCAAAGCAGTGAGCGCCCTGCACGGACGCACCCCTTGACCTTTTTACGCTACTCCTCCTAACAGCGCCAGCGCAAGAAGAATTGTGACATCTGCCACAATAAAAATTCGCATCACAGCAGTGATGACGCTTGATCAGCGCCAGCAGGCCGTTTCGTTGCGGCCTCGCAGCAGACAATTCAATTGACGAGCCCCTGTGGAGCTGGCAGCCAGGTGCTCTTCGATCACCGCTCGATTGCGGTCAAGACGGACCGAACTACTCGCCTGGCGATTCGTCAGCAGCTCGACCCGGGCAAGTTCCAGCGACCAGAGGGCCGCAAGGGGATGCGATTCACCCAGGGCGCTTTGATAATCAGTGATCAGCGCTTGCAGCGACGACTCCGCCTGGTCCAGTGCGTTGATTTCGATCAGAGCGCGAGCGTGAAGGCCGCGGGTGGTCAGCATCCACCAGTTGGTCTCACTGAGATTGCGGCGCATGCCTTCCAGCGCCGAGGCCAGAATGACTTCAGCCTCGGTTGCATCACCCCGGGCCAGGGCCAGCTGACCGCGCAGGCTGCGCGAATACCAGCTTGCCGGATGATCCGGGCCACTCACCTCATCCCAGGTCGAGATGGCGTCCTCAAGCAACACCGCCGCCTCCTCGAGCTCGCCTTCCTTGATCAGCAGGCGCGCCAGATTGTGCTTGGCCCGGGCGACCGAGCTATGTAAAGGGCCATACGCCGCCAATCGCAGCGCCAGGGACCGCCGAAAGAGTGGCTCAGCCCGGCTCAACTCGCCTCGATCTTCAAACGCGCTGGCCAGATTATTGATGTAGCTGGCTGATGAAATTTCCGGGCTGCCGCTGGCAGCGTGCAGCTCGATGGCGCGCTGATACTGCTCGATCGCCAGACCGAACTCACCACGATCGTGCAGCATGCTGCCGTACTCATTGGCGTCATGTTGCTGCCCTGGGTGGTCCTCACCAAAAATCTCGGTACGCAGCGCCGTGCTCTGCTCGAGCGCCAGGCGCGCTTTCTCGTAGTCCCCAAGCGTGACGTTCAGCTGGGACAATGCGCTGAGCGTATTGGCGTAACTCGGCGTGCGTTCGTTCCCGACCGCTTGTTTGATCTGCAGCGAGGACTCAAACGCCTCGATTGCGGCTTGATGCTCACCGAGGCGGCGCAGGGCAAGCCCATGGTTATGGAGCATCCGGCCGCGCGCGACGGCATCCCCGGACAGGCGGTGCGTTTCGACCAGTTCGGCGAAAATTTCGGCAGCGGCCTCGGCCTCACCTCGACTCAAGAGCCACAGCGCCTGATGATTCCTGGTTTCGTTGACAATCGTTTGTGGCAACTCATCGTGCTCGGCAGTCAGCTCGAGCGCGCGATCGAGATAGGGCCGGGCTCCATCGAGATCATCTTTCAATGTGAGCCAGAAACCCAGCAGCGAATTGGCCCTTACCGCCGTCGCTGGCACCTTACTGGCGGCGGCCTGACTGAGCAAATTGACGGCCGGCTCGTGTTGCTCCAGGCGCAGGTAGACCTCGCCCAGGGCGAGCAGCAAGCGCGACCGAAGGTCAGGCTCCAGGCTATCGTTTGCCATGATCCGCTCATAACCCCGATCAACAATCTCGCGAACGCTGACCTCGCGACCCTGCGCGCTGCCCGGTTCGGCCGCAGCTATCGTTTCGAGCAGGAAATCAAGAACGTGCTCGCCATTCTGTGCTTCGATCAAGGCGCGTGCTTCGGCGTCTTGCGCGCGTCGAAAATCAGCCGCCCAGACCAGAATCACGCCGGCAAGAACGACCGACATCACGCTGGCCGCGAAAAAGGCCGAACGATTGCGCTCAGCGAATTTTCTAACCCGATACGTCCAGCGTCTGGGCATGGCATGAAGAGGGCGCTTGTCCAGAAAACGAACCAGCTCGCGTCGAAGCTCAGCCGCTGAGACATAACGATCGCGTGGCGAGGCCTCGCTGGCCCTTGCAATCACGGCGGCCAGCTCTCCTGGCAAGCGATTCTGCGTTGAGGTTCCTTCGATCAATGCCCTGAGCAAACACCCGAGGCTGAAGATGTCGCTGGCCGTCGTCACTCGCTTGCCCGCCAGCTGCTCGGGGCTGGCGTAACCCGGCGTGTATCCGCGCAACAGCGTCGAGGCATCTTCATGCTCGAATCCGCCATGACCATCGGCGTCGACAGGATCCAGCGCGCTGTCGTCATCAAGCATCTTGGCGATGCCGAAATCCACCAGCACGGGCTCACCGGCTGCCGTCACCAGCACGTTGCCCGGCTTGATGTCGCGGTGAATGACCAGGTGCTGATGGGCATGCTGAACCGCATCACAGACCTTGATGAAAAGTGCGATTCGCTCATTCAGGCTTGGCGATTCAGACTCGAGCCAGGCTTTCAATGGCACGCCATCAACATGATCCATGACCAGGAAGGGCTGGCCATCCGCGGTGGTCCCACCATCCAGCAAGCGTGAAATATTGGGATGCTGCAGATCGGCAAGAATCTGGCGTTCACGACGGAATCGATCCATCGCTTCTTCGCCGGCATGCCCGCGAATCACCTTGATCGCGACGCGGTGCTTGAATTCCTTGTCATCGCGCTCGGCCAGATAGACCTCGCCCATCCCGCCGCGCCCGATCCGCCGCACGATGCGATACGGGCCAAGCTGATTGCCCGGCGTCAGACTGGAAAGATCGAGATCAGCTGCAACCCGATGCACCACCGATTCCAGCAGCGTCTGTTCATCCTCGGCGCAGTCGAGAAGACGCAGTACCTGTTCGGCCAGCTCATGATCATCACCACACTGCTTGAGCAGCCAGGCACGCCGCTCGTGCCCGGGCCTGTCACTGGCGCCATGAAACAGTGATTCGACCCGATCCCAGTTGCTCGCCGACATCAAGCTTCCAGTTCGTTCTTGAGCCAGGCCCGGCCCAGCTTCAGATCACGATCAACGGTACGCCGGGATACGCTGAGAATCTGGGCCACCCGATCCTGAGTCAATCCGGCGAAATAGGTCAATTCCAGCGCGCGCGCTATCCGATCAGACTGGCCTGACAGCCGGCTCAATGCGTCATCCAGGGCGAGCAGATCCGCGCTGGGCGCGGGCTGACTGAGCGAGCCATCCTGGAGCTCGACCTGCAGGCGTCCCCCACCGCGCTTCTGGCGCGACCTGGCGCGCGCGTGGTCAACCAGCAAGCGCCGCATGACCTGAGCCACCAGGGCGTAGAAGTGATCGCGACTCTGCCAGTCGATATCCACCGAATCCAGGCTGATGAAGGCCTCGTGGACCAGCGCCGTGGCCTGCAGGGTGTGGTTGTCACGCTCCTTGGCAAACTGACGGTCCGCCAGCTGATGAAGCCGATCGTAGACCACGGCCAGCAGGCGCTCGCGGGCACTTTCATCGCCGCGACTCCAGTGGCGCAGAAGGTGGGTAATTTCCTGATCGGTCTCCGGGGATACAAAAGGCATTGCTGTGTTTTTGGGCTCGCTATGTTTGGAGTTCAGGACGATGGATTCAGTGGGCGTGTTCCGCGGTCGCTTCCTGCAGCAATGCGAGCTCAAGGGATTCCGGACTGCCAGGCCGCCAGTCGCTCGGCCGCCAGCGCCTCGAATCGATCCGATTCGATGGATTCGCGAATCTGGCGCATCAAATCCTGATAGTAGTGCAGGTTGTGGATGGTCGCCAGACGATGACCCAGAATTTCATTGCATTTCTGCAGGTGCTTCACATACGCCCGCGAGTAGTTGCTGCAGGTATAGCATTGGCAGTTTTCATCGATCGGCCGGGTGTCTTTCTCGTACCGCGCGTTGCGAATCTTGAGCACGCCGGCGCTGGTGAACAAATGACCGTTGCGGGCATTTCGAGTGGGCATCACACAATCGAACATGTCCACACCGCGAGCGACGGCTGCGATCAGGTCCTCGGGCCGACCGACGCCCATCAGATAGCGAGGGCGGTCCAGGGGCAGAACCGGACAGGTCGCCTCCAGCACCTGATTGCGCTCATCTTCGGGCTCGCCGACCGACAGTCCGCCAATGGCATAGCCATCGAAGCCGATATCGGTCAGCCCCTGCGCCGACTCGACCCTGAGGTCGTCGTACATGCCGCCCTGGACGATGCCGAACAGGGCCGATGAACTTTCGCCATGGGCAACCTTGGAACGCTGCGCCCAGCGCAGCGAGCGACGCATGGAATCCGCCGCCTGTTGATGGGTTGCCGGCCAGGGGGTGCATTCATCAAAAATCATCACGATGTCCGAGCCCAGCGCGCGCTGGACCGCCATCGACTCCTCGGGCCCCAGAAACACCTTGGCGCCATCGACCGGCGAGGCGAAGGTCACGCCTTCTTCGGTCATCTTGCGCAGTTCAGCCAGACTCCAGACCTGAAATCCGCCGGAGTCGGTGAGAATCGGGCCGGACCAGCCCATGAAGTCGTGCAGATCGCCATGCGCGGTAATCACGTCGGTCCCCGGGCGCAGCATCAGATGGAAGGTGTTGCCCAGAATGATTTCAGCCCCCAGAGCACGCAGTTCTTCGGGCGTCATCGCCTTGACCGTGCCGTAGGTGCCGACCGGCATGAAGGCCGGTGTCTCCACCGTACCGCGATCAAAGCTCAGGCGGCCTCGACGCGCGACGCCATCGCGGTGCAACAAGGAAAAATCCATGGCTTGCATGTCCATCGAACAGAGCAGCCATCATACCGCCGAGCCGGGGGCCAAACCGCTAAAAAGGGCAAACAGCCCACGCCAACAGCACGCGCCGTGACTCGGTAGTCGGTCGACAGCCCCGCTTCAAGGATGCCGGGACGCTCAGCCCGGTTCGATCAGCATCGAATCGCCGTAGCTGAAGAAACGATAGGACTGATCGATTGCATGCTGGTAGGCGGCCATGATCTGGTCGCGCCCGGCCAGCGCGCTGACCAGCATCATCAGGGTCGAGCCGGGCAGATGAAAATTGGTGATCAGCGCATCAACGACCTGGAACTCGAACCCCGGATAGATGAACAGACGACTGTCGCCGGTATACGGCCGAAGGCCGCCGTCAGCGGCCGCCGTTTCCAGACTGCGGACGGCGGTGGTTCCAACCGCAATCACGCGACCGCCGGCGGCCTTGGTCTGTTTGATCTGATCCACCAGTTCGGCGCTGACCTGCAGCCATTCGGCGTGCATTTCATGGTCCTTGATGTCGTCGACCCGAACCGGCTGGAAGGTTCCGGCGCCAACGTGCAGGGTGCACCAGCCGCGCTTCACGCCGCGCGCATCCAGCGCGGCCAGCACGCGGTCGTCAAAATGGAGACCGGCGGTGGGTGCGGCGACCGCGCCAGGTACTTGGCCATAAACGGTCTGATAGCGCTCGCGATCGGCCTCGGTGTCTTCGCGCTGGATATACGGCGGCAAGGGCATGTGGCCCACCTCCTCCAGAAGCTCGGGCCAGTCCGGGCCGGAGGCGATCTCGATCCGCCAGAACTCGCCCTCGCGTTCGCCCAGACGCACGGTTGCGCGATCGCCAACCCGCAGTTCTGCGCCGGGCGCGGGTTTGCGATTGGCCCGTAACTGGGCGACCGCCAGACGCGCCCCGATCACACGCTCGATCATGATCTCGACGCGCCCACCGCTGATCTTGTGCGCAAACAGGCGCGCCGGAATGACCCGCGTATTGTTGAAAACCAGCAGATCGTCAGGCTTCAGAAGGCCTGGAAGATCAACAAACATCCGATCGGTCAGGGTTCCAGCACCCGGCTGGATGTGCAGCAGGCGCGAGGCAGATCGCTCGGCCAGCGGCTCCTGAGCGATCAGATGGTCGGGCAAGTCAAAGCTGAAGTCGGAGACTTTCATGGCAAGCAGTCGATAAGGCAACATTCGGAATGCCGAAAGTTTAAACCGGACAGCTTGAATGCGGACAAGCAAATACCCGCTGGCTCCTTAGCTTTGCGCTTCCCTACCATCATCACCGCCAGTTCCACAGCAGCAACTGGCCCGAACAAGCCGCGCGCTGGAATTCGAATCGAGCTTGCGGCAGACTGAGGGAAGAATGAGGGCCGCGATTCCGATGATCGACCTGCACAGCCACGTGCTGCCGGAAACACTTCCGGCGATGGACGTGCCCGGATTTCCACGCTTTGAAGCGGCCAGCGCCGCAGCCACTGACCCGGCTGGCGGGCGCAAGAACATCACCATCGACGGGCGATTTTTTCGCGCCGTTGATCGCAGCGCCTACGACATCGACTACCGCATCGATTGCTACGAAAAAGCCGGCGTTCGGGTGCAGGTCGTGTGCACGGTTCCCGTGCTCTTCAGCTATCACCTGCCCGCAGCGGCAGCGCATCCGTTCACCAGCTTCCTGAATGATCACATTGCCGAGCTGCAGACCCGACACCCCGACCGCGTCATTGCCCTGGGCACCCTGCCCCTGCAGGACGCCACGGCCTCGATCGCCGAGGCCAGACGACTCAAGGAAGACCTGGGGGTTGCTGGCATCCAGATCGGCTCGAACGTCAATAACCGCAACCTTGATGACCCCGAACTGTTCCGGGTTTTCGAGGCCTGCCAGGACCTCGGACTGGCTGTGCTGGTACACCCCTGGAACATGATGGGCAGCGAGCACATGCCAGATTACTGGCTGCCCTGGCTGGTCGGCATGCCGGCCGAGCTGTCGCGGGCCATCTGCTCGATGATTTTCGGCGGCGTCTTCGAGCGGCTGCCTGAACTCCGGGTCTGCTTTGCCCACGGTGGTGGCGCTTTTCCGTTCACGGTCGGGCGAATCGAACACGGCTTCATGATGCGCCCGGATCTGGTGGCCACACGTAACCCGGTAAACCCGCGCGACTATCTCGGCCGATTCTGGGTCGATTCGGTCACGCACGACCCACAAGCGCTGCGCTATCTGTTAGAAGTCATGGGCGAGGATCGCGTTGCGCTGGGTACCGACTACCCGTTTCCGCTCGGCGAGCAGAAACCCGGCGCGGTCATTCGAGCCCTGGACCCACCGGATGATCTGGCGGAAAAACTGGTCTGGCGCAATACGATGGACTTTCTCAAGCTCAACCCGGCCGACTTCGGATTCCAGAACCAATGATTGCAACACTGACCATCGAAGATCGATCTGTGCGGGTCGATCTGAGCGCCGGCGTTTCGCTCGGCCTGACCATTGGCGAGGACGGCCACCATCCGCGGTTCTTCGTTGATCAGGCGGCCCAGTTCCAGGCCTTGAAAGCCGGCGATTTTTCCGGACGGGTCTGCCACGGCGGCAGCTGCAACGCAGATGAGGTTCGCTTCATCCCGCACTGCCACGGCACCCATACCGAAGGACTGGGTCATGTGACCTTGGCGCGCGACCCGGTGGATAGATCGGTGAATCAGGCGATGTATACCGCGACAGTCGTCACTGTCCGGCCCGATCAGGTCAACGAACAGGGCTCGCCCCTGCTGCCGCTGTCTGCCTTCGAAGCTGCGCTCGATAGTCAGGCCATCGTGATCCGAACGCTACCCAATGACGAGTCCAAACGCTGGCGAGACTACAGCGCCGCGCCGCCCTACCCGATTCTCAGCGAAGACGCGATGCAGGCCATTGCCGCAGCCGGCATTCAGCATTTCCTCATCGATACCCCCTCCGTTGACGCCGCGGATGACCCCAGCCTGCGTCTGCACCGGATTTTCTGGGGGCTTCAGGACAACGCAGATCCTGCACCGGATTCACGCAGATCGGCGACGATTACCGAAATGATCTTCGTCCCCGATCACGTTGCCGACGGCCGCTACCTGCTTCATCTTGGCCTGAGCACCCTGATCGGCGATGCCACGCCTTCCTGCCCCACACTGTTCGAGCTGAAATGAGCATCTACTCCACTAACACTGATTACCAAGCCGGCGATCTGCGCGATCGTTTTCGCATTCCGCCCGGGCCTGAGGGCCAGGACAGCATCTATTTCTGCGGCAATTCACTGGGACTCCAGGCAGAGGCCTCGGCCGAGGCGGTCGCGGCCGAACTGGAGCGTTGGGCCGGGCTCGGCGTTGCTGGCCACTTTGAAGGGCCGGTCGGCTGGATGAATTGTCATCGACCGGTCGCCGAAGGCATGGCGCCTCTGGTCGGCGCCAGGCCCTCGGAAGTGGTCGCCATGAACTCGCTGACCGTCAACCTGCACCTGATGATGGCCAGTTTCTTTCGGCCCAAGGCTGGCCGCCAACGCATTCTGATGGAGCGCGGCGCTTTCCCGTCGGACCGCCACGCGGTCGCCTCGCAGATCGAATTGCACGGCCTGGACCTCGACACTGACCTCGTCGAGCTGGCGCCAAGACGCGACGGCCTGCTGCACGAGGAAGATCTGGAAGACTATCTGGAGCATTACGGTGATCAGACCGCCATGGTGCTGTGGCCGGGCGTGCAATACGCGACCGGGCAGGTGTTCGATCTGGAGCGGATTGCCAGAGCCTGCAAGCGCGCAGGCGTCATTCTCGGACTCGATCTGGCGCACGCGGTGGGCAACGTTCCGCTGCAGCTGCACGACTGGGGCTGTGACTTCGCTGTCTGGTGCAGCTACAAGTATCTGAACGCCGGACCCGGCGGTGTGGCCGGCTGTTTCGTGCACGAACGCCACGCCCAGACGGATCGCCCGCGCATGGCCGGCTGGTGGGGCCACGATGAGCAGACGCGTTTCCGCATGGGGCCTGAGTTCGTGCCGATTCGCGGTGCCGAGGGCTGGCAATTGTCGAACCCACCGGTACTGGCCATGGCCACGTTAAAACCATCGCTGGATCTGTTTGCCGAAGCGGGCTTCGACCGCCTGCGCGCGGCATCGCTGGAAATGACCGGGCATCTGGCCAAACGCATCAACGATGAGCTTGGCGATCAGCTGCATATTCTCACCCCACTCGAGCCCCACCGCCGCGGCTGCCAGCTCTCGATTCGTGTGCGCAGCGGGCGTGACGATGGCCGGCAGCTTTTCGAACGACTGGAAGCGCATGGGGTCATCGGCGACTGGCGCGAGCCGGACATCATCCGTGTCGCGCCCGTTCCGCTTTACAATCGGGTGGAAGAATGTGACCGTCTGGTGGATCTGATCCACAGCCTGAGCCGGCCCGGCAGACGATAGGGCCGAACAGATGACGGCTCGACCATGAACTGCAGATGATGACGTTCAGAGCATGAATAACAGCGAGTCCAAAACAATCAGCATTGTCGGCGCCGGTCTGGCCGGTAGCCTGCTGGCAGTGGAGCTGGCGCGTCGTGGCGTTGAGGTAGACGTCTTCGAGCGCAACCCCGACCCCCGCAGTAACCGCGTTCCCGCCGGGCGCTCGATCAATCTGGCATTGGCCGAACGTGGCCGCGCCGCGCTGCACAAGGCCGGTCTTCTCGACCATATCGAACGCTTCTCGCTGCCGATGGCCGGGCGCATGTTGCATGACCGTGAAGGCCAGACTCAGCTCCAACCCTATGGCCAGCACGACGATGAAGTGATCTGGTCGGTTCACCGCGGCGAGCTGAACAAGGCCCTGCTGACGGCGGCCGAAGCGGCCGGTGTCAACATCCGCTTTGGCCACACGCTGGACGGCGTCGACTTCGAGGCCCGGCAAATGCACTTCACCGATACGGAAGGGGATGCGCATCAGCTGCCCTTCCAGCTTGCCATTGGCGCTGACGGAGCGGGATCGGCCCTGCGTCGGGCAATGCAGAAGGTGACAGCCATTGAAGCCCGGGAAGAACCCCTTGGCCACGGCTACTGCGAACTGACCATTCCGCCTGGCCCCGACGGTGACTTCCAGATGGTGCCCGAGGCGCTGCACATCTGGCCACGCGGCGGCTTCATGATGATTGCCCTGCCCAACCCCGACCGGAGCTTTACCTGCACGCTGTTTCTGGCCCGCGAGTCGACAACGCCCGAGCAGCCGAGCTTCGCCGGGCTGCAGGACCCAGCGCAGATGCAGGCCTTCCTGGCCACGCAATTCCCGGATGCCGTAAGGCTGATGCCCGAGCTCGAGCGCGAAATTCGTGAGCATCCGATCGGCTATCTGGCCACCCTGTACGTTGATCGCTGGCATTTCCGTGATCAGGCGCTGCTGATTGGCGATGCCGCGCACGCCATCGTGCCCTTCCATGGTCAGGGCATGAATGCGGCCTTCGAAGACGTCAGTGAACTGGTCGATCGACTCGCCACCGAAGCACCTGACGAAGCCATGCTGGAGCGCTTCGCGCGCGAACGTAAACCCAACGCCGACGCAATCGCGGCGATGGCCCTGGACAACTACCTCGAAATGCGCGATCGAGTGCGCGATCCCCGCTTTCAGCTGATGAAAGAACTGGCCTGGGCGCTGGAATCACGTCTGGGTGACGGGTTCATCCCGCGCTACCAGATGATCATGTTCCACCCGGAGATTCCCTACGCCGACGCGCTGCGCCGCGGCAATCGCCAGCGCGCGCTGCTGGAGTCCTTGACCGAGTGTCACAGCACGCTGGATGAGATCGACCTGAACGCGGCCTGTGAGCAGGCGCGCGCGCTGGATCTTGCATGATTTCGCCCTTCCGGCGCTGGCCACTGACCTCCGGCCTGGTCCTGATGCAGGCCGTGGCCATGGTCATCCTTGGCTTCGGCCTCTGGGGACTGGAGCCCGTGACCCGGCTGCTGCTGGACGTGGACGATCTGATTCAGGCGCACTTCTGGGTCGCGCTGGCGATCTTCATGATTTCGTTCATCATTCTTGCCACGCTGGCCATGCCGATCGGATCGCTGTACTGCCTCACGGCCGGCTACCTGTTCGGTATCCCGATCGGCGCCGCAGCCGCCTTGATCTGCAGCGTGGTTGCGGCTGGCCTGTCGTTCATCATGGTCAGGCATTTTTCCGACCAGGGGCTGCGCCAGCGCCTGGAGGAAGGCCGTCTGGCCGGCCTGCTGGTCATTCTCGAGCGCGATGCGAACTGGTATCTGGTGCTGCTGCGGATCGTGCCGATTGCACCCTTCTTCCTGATCAATGCCGCCGCCGCCATCACCCGAATCAGCGGCCGGCACTTTCATCTGGCCACCCTGGCTGGACTGATTCCAACCACCGTGATCTATGCTTCGCTGGGCAGCGGAATCGGTTCGATCCTCGATGCGCCGGAACTGATGGGGCCTGAAATCCTGCTGCGACCGGAGGTTGGCCTGCCTATCGTCGCCCTGACCGCCCTGATCATCGTGTCCTGGGCGGTCAAGCGACGACTCAGTCGCCGCCTGCACCGCGCTCAGTCGTCCGCGCTCGAGCGCCCTTCCAGCCGAAAGACCACCTGATCGGCATCTTCGAACCAGGGTGCGCCGAAGCGCTCGCGGAAGCGATCGATGCAGGGCTCGATATCCGGCAGCGCGCGAACCTGTCCAAAGGGCGTGCCGCGATGGAAGACGACAAAGCGATTTTCTTCGCTGCGCCAATGCAGCACGCTGTCGAGGAAAACGAAGCGCGCAAAACGAATGGTCTGATCGTCATCAGCCTCGAGCTCTCCGAAGGTCCAGTCCACGCATAGCCCGCTCACCATGCCGATACGAATCGGCATCTGATGAGCGCGTTGGTATTCCGACAAGGGACTGAAATGCGATTCGAAGTGCCAGGGCGTTTCGATCAGCGTCCATTGCCCGGGCTCGTCCATCATGGTCTGGTAGACCTCCGGCAGGACCGCCTCGGCCATCACCGTGGTGTAGATGCTGCGCTCGAACTGGTAGTCGAAGTGATAGCGCATATGACTGGTGAACTGATTGATGCCGCGATAGGTTTCAGGCAACGGCCCGGCCAGTAGCAGCCCCAGCGGCAGCAGCAAGGCGACCGATGCATGCCAGCCCGAGCGCGGTGCTTCGGGTCGCGCGTTCGGCCACAGCGCAAGCAATCGCTCGATCAGCGTCAAGGCTCCGAGCGCGATCAGGACAAGAATCATCGGCTGAAAGACGGCTGAATAACGCACCACCACCAGGGCATGGTGAATCCAGGCCGGGTCCAGGGCGACAATCACGATCACCGCGACCAGACTCATGAAGGCCCAGTAACCGACAAAGGCGAGATCGCGAAGCGCCAGGCGCCAGGCGCCGATCAGTGCCAGCAGTCCCAGCGCGATGGCCAGAACGCCGTGGCCGGTGCCGACGATCAATTCCCAGGCCCGGAGGAAGGTTGTCCACTCGATCTGATGGATGCCGGACTTGCTCTGCATGGCCGACGGATCGGCCAGCAGCGGTGGAAGCACCAGCAAGCCAGCCAGAACGCTGACCAGAATGCCAACCGGCACAATACGGAAAAAGGGGCGCCAATCGCCCTTGCGCGAGATCTGGATCAGCGACTGCGCGAGAAACCAGAGCAAGGCAGATCCGGTAAACAACAGCGTCAAGGGGTGCAGCCAGGCGCAGGCCACAGCTGCAGCGATGAACAGCAGCAGCCAGCCGCGCTTGCCCTCATGCCACCAGCGCCACAGCGCAACCATGGCCATGAAGCCCAGCGGCACGGTCAGGGCATACGGCCTGACATAGCGGCTGAAGTGGATCAACAGCGGTGAGACCGCGATCAATGCGGCAAACAGCCAGCGCGCCTCGCGATTCAACCACGGCCGCATGATCCACGGCAGGAGCACGATAGTGGCGCAGCCGAACAGCAGGGGCAGCGCCCGCATTCGCCACTCGCTCAGGCCGATGGTCTCGGCCAGGAACTTGAACCAGAGGGTCAGCGGAATGGTGTAGTCGGCATGTCCGAAGGACAGGAAGATCTCGCTGTAGCTGGCCTGCATCAAGCGGTGAACCGCATGCCATTCATCGTCGATCAGGATCTGCAGGTCAATCTGCCAGAAGCGCAGCCACAGGCCCAGCGCTACAACAGCTGCCCAGGCCAGCAGCCACCCCCAGCGCACCGCCGAACTCATTGACCGGGATTCATCGCAGGAAAGCAGCCCGTCGGAATCCCAGACGCGCGGCCAGCACCGCCAGAGACACACCAATCACGCCCAGACCATAGACCACGCTGCGACGGAAGTTGATCGAGGAGGCCTCTTCGAAGTAGCGGGTTGGACAGGTGACCTCGCCGATCGAATGGCCACGGGCAATGATCTGGCCCAGCATCTGGTTATCGAAAATGAAGTCTTCGGAGTTCGCTTCCAGATTCAGCTCGCGCAGCAGCTCGGCCGAAAAGGCTCGATAACCGGTGTGATACTCCGACAGCTTGGCGCCGGTACACAGATTCTGGAATGCGGTCAGCCCGCGATTGGCAATGTACTTGTACAGCGGCATGCCGCCGGCCAGCGCGCCACCGCCCAGGATCCGCGAGCCGAGAACGGCAGGAAACAGATCGCTGGCCACCAGTCCGGCCATGGCCGGCAGAAGTCTGGGGGTGTATTGATAATCAGGATGGAGCATGACCACCACGTCGGCGCCCAGCTCGAGTGCCTTGGCGTAGCAGGTCTTCTGGTTCCCGCCATAGCCGCGATTGCGCTCATGACGGATCACGTGCTCGACACCCAGACCACGCGCAACCTCGACGGTGTCGTCGAGGCTGGCGTCATCGACCAGAACGATCGCGTCGACCAGATCGCGATCGACCTCGGCCAGCGTGCGCTCCAGGGTCAGCGCCGCGTTGTAGGCCGGCAGTACGACGACCACTCGCTTGCCGCCAATCATGCGGCCCTCAGCATACGGATCGCGTCATGGTGTTTCAGGCACCTGCTTCATCACTTGCCGCCCCGAGGCTCAGGGCGTGCAAGGAATCGGTTCGGACAGCTTCTCGATCGGCACTTCGAGTCGAATTTCTTCATTCAGCGGAGCCGGTGAGACGAAGTCCAGCAGTTCAGTGCCGGTATTGGGCCCGCTGAAGCTGCGCTCATAGCTGCCAACCACCTGGAAATCGGGCTGCACATCATCGGCGCAGTTCGGGCAGAAACCCTGGAAGCTCCAGACTTCGAAGTCATCGGCAAATGCCCCCGGACCCGTCGACACCACGGCCACCCAGCGACCCACACCGTCACCATCGAAGTAATAACGGACGTAGAACTGACCCTCATCGAACACGATCACCGTGGTCCCGCCCTGGTTCAGGCCGGGCGAGAACCAGTGACCGGTATAGCTGACATCCGAACCGTTCAGCTCGGGACAGGTTTCCGGTGCATCCGGGTTCATGATTTCGGCACCGTGCGCCCCGTTCAGGCGCCAGGCAAACATCATGCGATCGCGATCGATCGTGGTCAGTGAGACTTCACCCACGGTATCCACATGCTGGCGATTGTTGCTGCCGCCGGTCACCCGGATCAGATCACCGGTCCAGGTCGAGGAACCTGAATCGACGGCATTGATGGCAATGTAGAAAATCGGCAAGCCGTTGATGTCGTAGCTGTACCAGATCATGAACCCGAGACCGGCAAGCTGCCATTCGATGCCCTGACTGATGCTGCGGTAACGCGGACTCCACAAGCCGTAGCGCGGTTCGACGCGCTGGGTCTCGGCCATGGCGATCGCGACATCGACCTGGCGCTCACCGTTTGCCGTGTTGTTCAAGTCAATGTAGTAACGACCCGGTGCCGGGTTGTTGGTGCTGAGCGTGAAGCCGCTGGCCGAGCCGGTACCCGCGTCAAGGCTGGCACCGCTGGCCGGACGGGTGCTCGGAAAGACAGCGATGAGCTCGGAATAGTCGGTGAAGCGCAGATCACCGCTGACGTCGGCATCGCCGTCGACCGTGATATCCAGGCGATTCACGCCGGGCGGCACATCAACATACAGGCCATCGTGACGCCCGTTCGGCGGCAGGGTCACAGCCCGGGTCTGCCCATTGAACAATGCCGTGGCCTGCAGTACGACGTCATCGTCGCGCTCCAGTGTTACCGGAATCACACCAATGTTGGTCGGCGTTTCGGGCTGAGCGCCGATACCGAAAGCGGCCCACCAGACTTCATTCCGGCGCAGCGCCGGCTGGTCGATGAACATCTGGACTTCGAGCGCGCCACCGGCATGGCGACCTGGACCGTTGATGCCGAAACTGGCATCGTCTTCGGGCGTGAGAATCGCGTAATCCAGCGCAATCCCGTCGCCGCTCGCCGCACCCGAACCCGTCCAGTTCTGAACCAGAATCCACCAGCGTCCGTTCTGTGGTTCTCTGATCACGCAGGACTCATCGGCGGTCGATGAGACCGAGAAGCAGATCAGTTCATCCTCATCAGCCTGGCCATTGCCGTTGAAATCCTGGCCGACGAACAGATCGACGTCCGGTGCGACCGCTGACGCGGTTTCGGCCCGCAGCAGCAGGGCATCAACCGGCACATCGACCAGGCGCAGATCGAGCCCGGCGGAGCCGTCGAAGGGATCGCCGTTGCTGGGATCCTGGGGCAAGGTCAATTCGACGCGCGTCGGACGCACCAGCGCTGAGCTCGGGAAGCGCGCTTCCGGCAGCGCGGGCATGGCGCCGATATCGATATTCAGGCGGCCACGGTTGGCAGTGGTACTCAAATTGATGGCCTCGGGAAGCTGTGATCCGCCGAACAGGGCACCGACCGGCAAACGCTGCGTCTCCAGGGTCGGGAATGAGGGATCAAGCACAATGGCACCGCGACCCCATGCGCCGGCGACCACATTGCCCGGGGCAACATCGATACTCAGGGTCACTTCTTCGCCGGGCTGCAGGGTAAAGCTCTGTGGCGATACCGTGATGTCCAGATCGCCTTCGGTACTGACGGTCCAGGAGCTCAGGCTCAAGGCCCGCAGGCGGCGCTCGAAACTGCAGCCACCGGGGCAGGCCGTGCTGAAGACGCCCGGCAGGTTGAGGGTGCCCGGATCACCGCCGTCAGCCGGATTGGCGGCCAGAAACTCGGCTTCAGTGACCGGAAGATAGAGCCCGATCTGGGCCGCGCGGTCGACCTGCACGCCGCCGGCGCCGCTGTCGATGATACGCGCGGTTGAGGAATCGATGTTGGTCACCAGTTCCGCAATGGCGGTGGTTTCCAGCGCGCTGATCACGGCATCCACCGGCCAGTCCGGGAAGGCATGCCGAAGCAGCAGGGCGGCGCCCGCCACGTGCGGGCTGGCCATGGATGTTCCAGTGCTGAAGCTCAGCGCGTTGGCACCATTGGCGCCGGCGCCCAGGATGTTCGTTCCGGGTGCGGTCAGGTTCGGCTTCATCACGTTCGGCGCACCACTCCCCGGACCACGCCCGCTTGAACTGGCTAGACGACCACCGAAGGCCGGATTGACCTGGCGCGTCGTAAACGGAATGCGGCCCTGATGGTTGCTGCCCGTCGACAACCATTCCTTGATCTCGTTGCCATCGGTGTTGTCGACGTGCAGCGCGGGCAGGCAGTGCTCCTCGGCCACGATATCGGCCCCTTGTGCGTCGGTGTTGGCCAGAATCATGCCGCCGGCACCGGCCGCCAGCAGATTGCGACCCTTTTCGATGCGGCCGTAAACGCCACGGTCACAGACCACGATTTCGCCGTTGAAGGTTCCGGGCGGAAAGGGATTGGTGGCGCCACTGTTGGAGGCGCAGGTCGGACCCAGTTCGGCTTCTCCAATACCGCACAGGGCATTGCCGAAGTCACCGGCATAGACGACAGGTCGCACGTCACCATCGTCGTTGAGTCCTGCACCGGAGATGAAGGGAGCCGGGCCAACGCCGCCGGACACCGAACTCAGCATGCCGCCGACCACTCGATTGTGGGTCGCATTGGCCACGCCAACGACCCAGGGCGCGTTCGCCGGCGCACTGATCGAGCCATCGGCAGGCCCGTTGTTGCCGGCAGCGGCAATCGGCACCACGCCGGCCGAGCGCAGGTTCAGAAACGCCTCGCGATCCGAGCTGAACTGGCCAAATCCGGCCCAGGGGGTAGGCGCCGTAGCGCCGGTCGACCCGATCGAATAGTTGACCACGTCGACCTGATCAATGGCGGCCTGTTCGATCGCCGCCACCAGCGCTGAACTGGGGCATCCACCGGCATCATCCGGATCATTCGGATCCCCACCCTCACAGGCCTTGTAGGAAATCACGCTGGCACGCGACGCCACGCCGGTGCTGGAAAAGAACACCCCGGAGGCCAGGCCGAAGTTCAGGGTAAAGCTGACCGGCGAACCGACGGCCGATGAACCGACGTGCGATCCATGTCCGACAACGTCTTTGCCCTTGCTGCCTTCGGTCGTGAAGTCATAGACGCCGATGATCTTGTTGTTGCACAGCACCTCGGGGTCACTGCACAGCCCGAAGAATTGCCCACGCGGGTTTTCCATCACAAACCCGCCCGGCGTATCGCTGAAATAGCCGGAGTCCCAGTTGATGCCGGAATCGATCAAGCCCAGCACCATGCCTTCGCCGCGGTTGGGGACCGGCGTTCCGAATTGCGGAACCCACACCCGATCAGCACGAATCCACTGCGGGCCATTGTCATCGAGCATCTGCTGCATGATCACGGGCTGAACCGATTTCACGCCCGGCAGGGTCGCGAGCAGGTCGGCTTCATCGGCAGTCAACTGCGCTGAAAACCCGTTCATGACATGGCGATAAACGTGCATCGGCTCGATCGAGCGCCCCAGCCAGCTCTCGGCCACGCTCAGGACCGCACCGCGTTCGCGATCGAGGTGTCCGGCATAGGCCTGCACCGCCGCATCGTCCACGTTGAAGCCCTGCCCCGGACGCATGGCCGGAGCCGTGGCCGCCATGGGCTTGCTGAAGCGCTGTCCGCTGGCGCTGAGCTGAGCAACCGGCCCGCCCTCGAAGCGCACGCTGGGTGCAGCTTCAAGCTGAATGATGTACTGACCGGGCACAACCCTGGGCTTGAGCGCCAGCGCCTGTGTCGACAGGGTCAGCGCCAGCAATGCGGCAAGGGCGAGGGTCAGGGTGTGGCGCGAAAACAGGGCGAGCTTGAGCATCAAATCATCCTCAGTTCACAGGCTGGCGCAGCGTTACGAGTTCCTCTGCGCTGGTGGGGTGAATACCGATGGTGCGGTCAAAATCCGCTTTGGTCAATCCGGCGCGCACGGCCACGGCAAAGCCCTGCACGATTTCGGGCGCATCGACGCCCACCACGTGGACGCCCAGCACTTGGTCGCTATCGGCGTCAACGATCAGTTTCATTACCCCTTTTTCCTGGCGTCCGGCCAGGGTGTATTTCATCGGCGTGAAGCTTGACCGGAAAACCTTCAGCGCATGGCCGGCCTCACGTGCTTCGTGTTCAGCCAGGCCAACCGTGCCGACCGGCGGCTGCGAAAACACGGCGGCCGGTGTATTGGCGTGCTCGACCGGTCGGTCCATGCCGCCAAATTCGGTGTCGGCAAAACAGTGGCCTTCCATCAGCGCTATCGGCGTCAGGGCGATTCTATCGGTCACATCCCCAACGGCGAAGATGTTGTCGATGCTGGTTCGGCTGTAGTCATCAACCTTGATCCGGTAGTCATTCACCAGCTCGACACCGACAGACTCCAGACCAAGATCCCAGACGTACGGCGCACGTCCGGTGGCAAACATGACGCAGTCGTAGTCATGAACGCTGCCATCGACAAACTTTACCCGATACGTTTCATCGGTTTTTTCGATGGTTTCAGGCTCGGATTCATACCGAACCTGGATGCCCCGCCCGCGCATGCCGGCGCACACAGCACTGCGGACGTCATCATCAAAGCCTCGCAGCACCAGATCACGCCGATAGGATAGCGTCACATCCGAACCCAGGCCGTTGAAGATGCCGGCAAACTCGACGGCAATGTAGCCCGCCCCCACGACCAGAACACGGTTCGGCAGCGACTCAAGATGAAAGGCTTCATCCGAGGTGATAGCAAGATCGGCGCCCGGGATATTCGGCATCCAGGGGCGACCCCCGACCGCGATCAGAATCCGGTCGGCGGTAAACTGCTTGTCGCCGACCTGCACGGTATGGGCATCGACAAGTCGCCCGCGTCCCATGTGCAGCTCCACGCCGGCCTGGTCGAGGAGCTTGAGATAGACCTGATTCAAACGATCGATTTCCTGATCCTTGGCCGCGATCAGATCCGTCCAGGAAAACCTTGTCTCACCCACGCGCCAGCCGAACCCTTGAGCGTCCATGAACGCCTCCGAAAACTGTGAGGCATAGACCAGCAGCTTCTTCGGGACGCAGCCACGAATCACGCAGGTTCCACCGACGCGTGACTCTTCGCAGATGGCCACTCTGGCCCCGTGACCAGCCGCGATGCGCGATGCGCGAACGCCGCCGGATCCGGCGCCGATGACAAACAGATCGTAGTCGTACTGACTCATGAATCAAGCCTTTCGATTAAGTGGAATGCATGGAGTAGACCGATTCGCAGTCGCCAGCCTTTCAGCTGGTTTCGAACACTCACGTCGAGCTCGCCAAAGCCGGTAAAATGATACCGCAAACGCCCTTGATTGATTCGACCCGATGCCGTCAGCCCAGACCAGACCCGAACCCAGCCTGCTTGAGGCGAAATCGCTGCGCTTCGACCGGCGTGGTGAACCGGTGTTCGAGCATATCAGCCTGACCCTGATGGCGGGCAGACTGCTGTTGATTCTTGGCGCGAATGGCAGCGGAAAGACCACGTTGTTGCGCTGCCTGGCCGGCGTGATTCAACCGATCGAAGGTCAACTGCACGTGCACGAACGCCAGGCCCTGCTCGGCCATAGGACCGGACTCAAGGATGGACTCAGCTGCCGGGAAAACCTGCAGTTTGTCCAGCGCTTCCATGGCCAAAGGGAACTCAGCCCCGATCAGGCGCTGGCGCGCGTCGGCCTGGCCGGCTTCGGTTTACGCCTGGGCGGCACGCTGTCTGCCGGGCAGAAGCGGCGCCTGGGCCTGGCCAGCCTGCTGGTCTCCCGCCGCCTGATCTGGCTGCTGGACGAGCCCTACGCCAGCCTGGATGACCAGGGCGGTGAGCTGGTCGATCAGCTGATCCAGGATCATCTCGATCGCGGCGGCAGCGTCGCACTGTCCACGCATCAGCGCATGCCAGTCATCGATCAGGCAGCCGATGTCCTGCGGCTTGGCGTCCCCACCCAGGAGTTGGCCACTTGATGGGCGCGCTGCTGGCCTTGCTGACCCAGGACCTGCGCCTGGCCATTCGCCACGGCGGCGAATCCCTGATGCCGCTGATGTTTCTTTTCTCGGTCATCATTCTGGTTCCGCTCGGCGTCGGCCCCGGCCCCAATCTGCTGTCGGCCATCGCGCCCGGGATGATCTGGGTCGCGGCCCTGCTCTCCAGCCTGCTCGCGCTGGAACGCCTGTTCCGCCCGGACTATGAGGACGGCAGCCTGGAACAGTGGTGGCTCGGCCATTTGCCGGTCTACGGGCTGGTCGTGGTCCGCCTGTTCTCCCATTGGCTGATCACCGGTCTGCCGATCATTGTCTTCGCGCCGATAGCGGCCCAGATGCTGTACCTTCATCCGGACGCACTGGGAACCCTGATGCTCAGCCTGCTGCTCGGCACACCGATTCTTTCCCTGGTGGGTGGTCTGGCCGCCGCGCTGACGCTGAGCACGAACCGCGGCAGCGTTTTGTTGTCCATTCTTGTGTTTCCGTTGATCGTCCCGGTGCTGGTCTTTGCCACCGGCGCGGTCAGCGTCGCAGCAGAGGGCTTTTCACCGAACGTCCATCTGGGCCTGCTGGCCTCGATGCTGGTCCTCGCCATGACCCTGGTTCCACTGGCCATTACAGCCGCATTGAGACTGAACATCGAATGAGCTTCTTTACCAAAGTCAAAGTCGGTTTTCACCGACTCGGTTCGCCACCGACCTTCTATCGCCTGTGCAATCGCCTGGCACCCTGGTTCTGGGTCGGGTTCGTGATCACGGCCGCCATCGGTCTGTATCAAGCGCTGTATGTCGTCCCACCCGACTACCAGCAAAGCGATAGCTATCGCATTCTGTTCATTCACGTCCCCTCAGCCTGGCAGGCGCTGGCCGGCTACGCCATCATGGCCGTGCTGGCCGCTATCGCCCTGATCTGGCGCATTCGTACCACCGAAATTCTGGCCATGGCCTGCGCCCCTGTCGGTGCGGCTTTTACCTTCATCTGCCTGACCACAGGCGCCATCTGGGGCAAGCCGATGTGGGGCACCTGGTGGGTCTGGGATGCGCGGCTGACCTCGATGCTGGTGCTGCTGTTCATCTACATGGGCATAATGGGTCTGTATGCTGCCTTCGAGGACCGACGCAAAGGGGCACGGGTTGCCTGCATTCTCGTCCTGGTTGGCGTTGTGAATATTCCGATCATCCAGTTCTCGGTCGAATGGTGGACCACCCTGCACCAGGGCTCGACCATCAATCTGTTCGGTGAATCCACCATGGACCCATCGATGCTTCCGCCGCTGATCTGGATGACGATTGCCGTCAAATTGATGTTCACTGCCGTGGTCATGCAGCGCGCCAGCCTCGATCTGATCGATCAGGATCGACGCAAGCGCTGGGTTGCCGACTTGATTGGAGATGAATCACGATGATTCCTGAGTTCGAATACGCGCCCTACGTCTGGTCCAGCTACGCCATTTTTGCCGTGGTGATCGCCTGGCAGGCCGTCATCCCTGTGCTGCGCCGCCGTCGGATTCTCGCGGAATTACGCGAGGAACAGGCCCTCAAGTCCGGAGACTACCAATGACCCCAACCCGAAAGAAACGTCTGGCCGTTGTGATGCTGATCGTGATGGGCGTCGGCACGGCCACGGCCATTGCGCTGACGACCATGACCGACAGCATGCTGTTCTTCGTCAGCCCGAGCGACGTCGCGGCCCAGAACGTGCCGGCTGATCGACGCATTCGTCTTGGCGGTCTGGTGGCCGACAGCAGCGTCCAGCGAGCGAATGACAGTCTGGAGGTCAACTTTTCGGTGACCGACGGAAACCATGACGTGGCCGTCGCCTTCACCGGCATCCTCCCTGACCTGTTTCGAGAAGGCCAGGGCGTGATCGCCCACGGCCGTTTCGATGGCCAGGGCGTGTTTCAGGCCGACGAGATTCTGGCCCGACACGACGAAACCTACATGCCGCCCGAAGTGCTACGTGCACTCGAAGAGGCCGGCCACCCGATAGAGGCATCCATGGAATGATTCCTGAACTTGGACAGATTTCACTGATCCTGGCCCTGATTCTGGCCAGCCTGCTGGCCACCGTTCCCCTCTATGGGGCCTGGAAGAACGACGAACGATTGATGGCTCTGACGCCGTCGCTGGTGATCGGCCATTTCGTGTTCGCGCTGATGGCCTATCTGGTGCTGACCGCGGCCTTCATCAATCATGACTTCACGGTGACCTATGTCGCCATGAACTCCAACCTGCTGCTGCCGCTGGCCTATCGCCTCTCGGCGGTCTGGGGCGGTCATGAGGGCTCCCTGCTGCTGTGGATCCTGATGCTGGCCGGCTGGATGCTGGCCGTGCTGATGTTTTCACGCGCGCTGCCGACGGTATATCGCACCCGCGTGCTGGCCGTGATGGGCATGGTGTCAATCGGCTTCCTGCTGTTTACCTTGCTGACCTCCAACCCCTTCGACCGCATCCTGCCCGGGCCACCCGATGGCCAGGACCTCAATCCGCTGCTGCAGGATCCGGGGATGATCTTCCATCCGCCGCTGCTCTACATGGGCTACGTCGGTTTTGCAGTGGCCTTCGGCTTTGCCATTGCCGGCCTGCTCGGCGGCAAGGTAGAGCGCGACTGGGTGCGCTGGTCGCGACCCTGGACGCTGATCGCCTGGGCCTTCCTGACCGCCGGCATCACGCTGGGCTCCTGGTGGGCCTACTACGAGCTCGGCTGGGGTGGCTGGTGGTTCTGGGATCCGGTCGAGAACGCCTCCTTCATTCCCTGGTTGATCGGAACGGCGCTGATCCACTCCCAGGCGGTCACCGAAAAGCGCGGTGCGTTTCCGGCCTGGACGGTGCTGCTGGCCATTGCTGCGTTTTCCATGTCGCTGCTCGGCACCTTCCTGGTCCGCTCCGGTGTTCTGACCTCGGTCCATGCCTTCGCCAATGACCCCGAGCGCGGTCTGTTCATTCTCGCTTTCATGACCGTGGTGACCGGTGGCGCACTGCTGCTGTATGCCTTGCGCGCGCCGCGCATCATGGCCGGTGAAGGCTTTGATTTCGTCTCGCGCGAAACAGCGCTGATGCTCAATAACATGTTCTTTGCCGTCTCCGCAGGCATGGTGCTACTGGGCACGCTCTACCCGCTGGTGTCCGACTTCATGGGCTGGGCCCAGGTGTCCGTCGGCCCGCCCTACTTCAGCGCCATGTTCATCCTGCTCATGACCCCGGTGGTGATGCTGATTCCCTTTGGCCCGATGAGCCGCTGGAAAAAGGATGAGTTGACCCGAATCGCCAAACCGCTGGCCATCAGTGCCATTGTGGCCATTGTTCTGGGCTTCGGTATTTCTGCCGCGCTCGGTGCATGGAGCGCGCGCGCCATCAGCGGCTGGATTGGCGGCCTGTGGTTGATTCTCGGTACCTTCAGCTACGTCCGGAACGCCCTGCGCGGACGCCGTCGCGGCCTGCCACGCCATCAGCTCGGCATGGTCCTGGCCCATGCCGGTCTCGGCGTCTTCGTGATTGGTGTCGCCATGGTCAGTTCCAGCACTCTGCAGCGCGATATTCGCGTGGCGCCGGGCGAGACGGTCGAAATCGAAGGCTACCGTTTCGAGCTGACCGAAGTGGTCCCGGTCAAGGGACCGAACTGGATTGCCGATGAAGCCCGATTCCGAGTCTTCCGCGGTGAGCGAGAACTGTTCGCCATGAACCCGCAGAAACGTCGCTACCATCGCGGCGGTCAGATCATGACCCAGGTGGCTCTGCGACCCGGCTTCACGCGCGATCTCTACATCGCAATGGGCGAACGCCTGGACGACAACAACGCCTGGAGCGTGCGCATCCATATCAAGCCTTTCGTGCGCTGGATCTGGGGCGGCGCGCTACTGCTGGCGATCGGCGGCCTGGTATCAGCCAGTGATCGACGCTACTGGCGCGAACAGCGTGCCGAGGCCAGCAAGCCGATCAAGTCCGATGCCAGCCCTGCCTCGGGGGATGAGGTGCCGGCATGATCCGGATGCTCGTGCCGCTGGCGATCTTCGTCGGCCTGGTCATCATGCTGGTGGCCGGGCTGGACACGGCGGAACAACGCAAGCTGGTCGCCTCGCCCTTGATCGACAAGCCGGTCCCGGCCTTCGAGCTGCCCGGATTGTTCGAGCCCGACACCGTGCACAGCAGCTCGGACTTCCTCGGCCAGCCGTGGATCCTGAATGTCTGGGGCAGCTGGTGCTGGGCCTGCCGCGTCGAGCACCCGTTTGTCGAGCGCCTCGGCCGTGAAGCCGGCGTTCCCCTGGTCGGATTCAACTGGAAGGACGAGCGCGACGATGCGCTGGAATGGATCGGCCGCTACGGCGACGCATGGACCACGCACGTGGTCGATTTCGAAGGGCGCAGCGCCATTGATCTGGGCGTTTACGGCGCACCGGAAACCTTCCTCATCGATCATCGCGGCATCATTCGTCACAAGCATATCGGGCCGATCGACCAGGCCATCTATGACGACCTGATGCGTCGCATCATGACCCTGCGGTCGGAGGCCGAAGCTTCATGAACCAATCAAACGCTGACAGCAAGCGCGATCGCAGCGTCATCGTAATCGGCCTGCTGCTGGTCTCTGTCCTGTTCAGCAGTCTGGGGCTGGCATCAGCGATTGCACCCTATGAATTCGCCAATGCGGTCGAAGAGGCGCGCTTCCAGGCGCTCTCTCGCGAGCTGCGCTGCACTGTCTGCCAGAACCAATCGCTGGCCGACTCCGATGCGCCGCTGGCGCAGGACCTTCGCCGTCAAGTCTATGAAATGATTCGCGACGGTCGCGCCGATATGGAAATCCGCCAGTTCATGGTCGATCGCTACGGCGAGTTCGTGCTGTATCGCCCGCCCATCGCCAGCCACACGCTGGTGCTGTGGGCAGGACCCTTCATCATGCTGCTGATCGGCATTGCGATCGGCTTGATCACCATCAAACGGAGGCGAAAAGCCCTGTGATTCCCCCGATGTTCATGGTCCTGGCAGCCCTTGCTGTCCTGGCCGCGCTGTTCTTTGCCGTTGGACCGCTGCTGATCGGAAACCCCGAACAGCGCCGCCTCAAGCGCCGTCTTAGCGCGCTGGATGACCTGATCGACGAGCTGGAACCCGACGACCTGACTGCGCGTCGCAAACACCTGATCTCGGCGATCAAGGAATCGTCAGGCAATTCTGGCGGGCCGGGGCTTCTTATCGGCCTGCTGATCGCGGTACCCGCGGCCACGATCCTGCTGTATCAAACGGTCGGCGAACCGGACGGCCTGACGCGCGACAACAGCCAGGTTCACGTGATCCGTGACGCTCTGACCGGCATCGCGCGCGAGCTGGAACGCGATCCGCAGCAGCCCGAGTTGTGGGCGCAACTGGGCATGAGCTACAAGGATCTGGAGCAGTTCTCCTCAGCTGAACACGCGCTGCGCCGCGCGCTCTACATCGACAACGCCAACCCGTTCATCCAGGTCGAACTGGCAGAAACCCTGCTGTTTGCTTCTGGCAGCAGCCAGCTGCCGGACGAAGCGGTCAATCTGCTTCAGGAATCGGTCATCAGCGACCCGCAGAACCAGAAGGCTCTGTGGCTGCTGGGCGTCCATGCCTACCAGAGCGGCGACTTCGCTGAAGCGCTGAATCGCTGGCAGGTGCTGGATGGGATCCTGCCCGACGGCTCGGTGCGCAACTCCATCCGCGAGCAGATGGATCGCGCGCGCGCGGCCATGAACCAGGCGCCATCAAGTTCACCGGCCCTGCCGCCGAACCACCCCAGCATCGCCGAAATGGAAGACGCCGCCTCGCCAGCGGCTGCGGGTCCGGTCTTTCCGGTGCAGGTCAGCATCAGCGACGAGCTCGCCAACCAGCTGAGCGGATCGGAGACGGTCTTTCTGATCGCGCGCGCAGCCAGCGGCCCGCCGGCGCCGCTTGCGGTGCGACGTTTCACGGTCAGCGAGCTGCCCTATCAAACGCAGTTGTCCGACAGCGACGCGATGATGGATGGACTGATGCTTTCGGCGTTCCCGGAGATTCGGATCACGGCGCGGGTGTCATTCAGCGGCCAGCCCGAACCCCAGGCCGGCGATCTGCAGGGTGAAGTGGGTCCGCTGTCGATCCTGGAAACGGCCGGGGCCGAGCTGCTGATCGATCAGGTGCTCTGAACCCGGTTTCGTTCGACCATCTCTGCGCATGGCCTAGAGCGCGGCACTGAGATCGTTCAAGAACTGCTCGGCATCCTGCCGGGCCTGAGCACCGTCGATCTGGAATTGATCAGCAAGCGCCGCGGCCAGCATCTCAAGTGACGCCTCCCCGTCCTGCAGCTGCTGAATCAGGAACAAGCCGGTCGGATTGAGGCTGAACAAGGCCTCCTCCTTGACGTCCAGCAGCACGCCGCTGCCATCGTCCATCACGGTCAAGCTCAATCGGCCCTGCTTCAGTTGCTCGCTCAGTTGCTGGATTGGCATAGCGATCTCGATGCATCCTTTTTTGAAAGGTAGTCTTGCGAAGACGCGTCATTGACGAGAAGGATTATCAACTGCTTCCTGCCGTCATAACAATGCCGAGGCGCGATCTGGGCCGCGCCCTCGCAGGCTCAACGGCATGAAACCGCCTGGTCCGAGACTGCGTATCATTGCCCTCTACCCCGAAACGCTCGATTGCCGTGCAGATTCATCCTGACACTCACCCGAACGCCTGCCGCTATGAATCGGTCGCGTTCGAGCAATCGCTTTGTATCGACGGCCTGAGTGCCGATGAACTGGATCGCGTCTTCCGCGCCGATACCCTGGCCCCGAACTGGCCTGAGGTAGCCAAGCGTGGTGCGATCCGGATTTCCTGCGCGGCAGACAGGGACTCGAGATCCCAGCCGAACAGCTCAGACGCCGCACCCGAAACCCTGGCGGGCGGGACCGCGCAACTGTCCAGCGGCCGGCCGGGCGAGGCGCGACTGGCAAGCGATGCCCGTTTCGACGACCGATTGCTGCCCCAGCCGCTGAACCTGCTGATGGCGCAGCAATGGGCGCGCCTGGGACGCTTCCCGCTGCATGCCGCCGCCCTGCGCTGGCGCGATCAGGGCATTCTGATACTCGGCAATCAGGGGGCCGGCAAATCGTCGCTGATCCTGGCCGCGCTGGCTCAGGGTGCTGAAGTGATTTCCGACGACTGGCTGCTGGTCGGTGTCCGCGACGGTCAAGCGCGCGCTGAGCGCCTGCGACAGTTCCTGATGCTCCGGCCCGGCCTGGCCTGGGAACGATTCGGTCATGGGCTTCACGAGTCAGGCTGCGTAAAGGAGGAATTGCTTGAGACAAGACTGGGGCCCGACGGGCGTCGGGTGCATTGCATTGCCGACCACGACGAGCGGTTTCCTCAGTGGACCGCGTTGCACCGCTGCCTGATTCTCACCCCTCCCCCTGACGAAGAACAAGAACGACCCACGATCACGTCGACACGCACCGCTCATCAATCGACACTGCTCGCAGCGCTGGTTGAGGGCGCCATGCCCCTGCTGCTGACCCAGCGTTTTCCGGCCGAACGCAGCACCCTGCTCGGCCAGTTCAACGCCCTGGCCAGCAGGCTTCCGGTCGAGGCGGCGGTCAGCGGCCTGGATCTGCTCACGCAGCCACAGGACACACTGGATCGACTGCTGAGCGCAGGCCCGGGCTGATGGCGCCCAGGATCTGGCTGTTCTCGGCCTACCGCAGCGATTCGCACGCCTACTGGGTCGACGGTCTGCTTCGCCACCATCCTGAAATCGACTGGCGGGTGTTCGAGCTGCCCGGGCGGCATTTTGCCTGGCGTATCCGATCCAATCCGCTGAGCTGGCTGGATGAAGTCAGCGCTGCGCTGCGCCAGCAAGGCCCGAACCTGATCCTGGCCAGCTCCATGGTCGACCTGGCCACGCTGAAGGGCCTGCATCCAGAACTCGCCGGCGTGCCCAGCCTGTACTATTTTCACGAGAACCAGCTGGCCTATCCGATCATTCCAGGCCAGGTCCAGAGCATCGAGCCGGCCATGATACAGATCTATGGCGCGCTGGCGGCCGACCATCTGCTGTTCAATTCCAGCTACAACCAGACGAGCTTTCTGGCCGGCATCGAGAACCTGGCCCGGCGATTACCCGACGGCATCCCCGGCCGCCTTGCCGCGCGCCTTGAAGAAAAATGCCGGGTCCTTCCGGTCGCGGTCGAACCGCTCAAGGCCGAGTCGGATCGAAACCCGAACCTGATCCTGTGGAACCATCGCTGGGAACACGACAAGCAGCCGGACCTGTTTGCCGACGCCATGATTGAGCTGGCCCGCACCGACCGGCGCGTCCAGCTGGCCCTGCTGGGACCACGTTCAACGCAACCCCACGCGGCTTTGAATCGCCTGCTTGACACCCTGGGCGATCGAATTGCGGTCAATGGCTTCCTCGGGCGCAGCGAGTATGAAAGCTGGCTGGGGCGCGCCGGGATCGTGGTCAGCACCGCGATCCATGAGTTCCAGGGCATCAGCCTGCTCGAAGCGGTCAGCGCTGGCGCCTGGCCAGTCGTGCCCGATGCCCTGTGCTACCCGGAGCAGTATCCGGACGCGTGTCGCTATAAAGCCCAGTCCGGCCCGGACCTGATCGCTGCGCTGCGCCTGGCGCTTGATCAGCCCGACCGAGCGCCACCCGATGTGAGCACGTGGCTGGCCCCGGCCACTCAAACCAGATGGGCCGAGCTGCTGTCGCTGACATCAAGCCCTGAATGACCAGCAGACCGGCTCAGGCTTCACCTGGTCTACTGCTTGCGCTAGGCTTGGTCCAGGTACAGTCTGAATGTAGTGATCCATGGCAAAAGTGCTGGTGCTGCAACACGTCGCAGCCGAACCCCTCGGGCGTCTTGATCCCATGCTGCGCGCCCGCGGGCATCGAATTCGCTACGTCAACTTTGCGCGCGAACCGGACGCCAGCCCGGACCTGAACCGCTATCAGGCCCTGATCGTTCTGGGCGGCCCCATGCAGGTCGGCGACAGCCGGCGCTATCCGCATCTGAGCACCGAATGCCGACTGATCGAAAAAGCCCTGCGTGATGACACGCCCATGCTCGGCATCTGCCTGGGCGGCCAGCTGATGGCCCACGTGATGGGCGCGCGAGTCGGCCCCTGCGATCAGTCCGAAATCGGCTGGTACGACCTGGACCCGACCGAACACACCGCCAATGACCCGGTACTCCACGCGCTCGAACGACGTCACCCGATCTTTCAGTGGCACCACTACGGCTTCGACTGCCCCAGCGCTGCCACCAGCATCGCGGAAAGCCCGGCCAACGGCTGTCAGGCGTTCCGAGCCGGGAATCAGGCCTGGGGATTCCAGTTTCACCTGGAAATGGACGCACGCCTGATCAAGCGCTGGCTGACCCTGCCCACCTATCGTGACGATCTCGCCGGCTCAGGCCTGCCGCATGGCCCCGACGACATCGCCCTGGAGACGCGCCGGCATCTGGCCCACAGCGAAGCCCTGGCCGATCAGGTGTTTGGCGCCTGGCTGGAGCGGATTGCCGCGCCAGAGCAGCGTCTGGTGCTGCCATCCCGTTAAACCATCACGGCAAACACCACGGATTCCGCGCCATGCCGATCCGCACCATTGCCGGCTCAAAGGCAGGCCTGCGGTCTCAGTCGGAGGCGTCGCCGGATCTGGCCGTGGAATCCATCTCGATCGGGCGGACCAGCGCTCGCGGTCGAGCGCCAAGCGCAAGCAGAACGGCAGCATAGACGCCGGCACCCGTGATCACAGCTGCTGCCAGCCACAACAAGCGCGCCGACAGACCCATCGCAAGCAGCTGATCAGGCGACGGCATGAACAGGAAAATGGTCAAGGCCATGACCGAACCCGCCACGACCACCCGAAGCAGCTGAACCGTCGGAACGCTGGGTGCCAGCCCGTCCTTGCGCAGCCCGCGCCACAACAGCGTCGCATTCAGCCAGGCCGAAGCGACCGAGGCCAGCGCCAGGCCGACGTGGATGCCCGGATGGGCAGACAAGGTCGCGAACAGTCCGTCACCGAAGTCACCACCGGCCATCCACCAGGCCAGGGCCAGCACAAACACCACGTTCAACACCATATTGACGGCCAGAGCGAGAATCGCGATCTTGACCGGCGTGGCGGTGTCCTGGCGCGAGAAGTAGCCGGGGGCGAGGATTTTCACCCCCATGAAGGCCGGCAGACCGGCGCAGTACACCATCAAGGCCAGCGCCGCCATGCGCGCGCTTTCAGGATCGAATGCACCGTACTGGAACAGCGCAATAATCACCGTATCGGCCAGCACAGCCAGCCCTGCAGCCGCCGGAAGACCGACCACAACCCCCAGCAGCAGCGCCCAATCCAGCGTGCGCCGGAAGCGCTCGGGCTGGCGATCAGCATGCAGTCCCGACAAGGTCGGCAGGATCACGGTCGACAGGGCCACGCCGAACAGACCGAGCGGGAACTCCATCATGCGATCGGCGTAGTACAGCCAGGTGATCGATCCGGTGAACAACAGCGAGGCGATGAAGATATCCAGCAGCAGGCTGATCTGGGCAACCGACGAGCCAAACAGGGTCGGCACCATGAGTTTGAGAATCTTGCGAACGCCAGGGTGTTTGAAATCCGGCCTCGGCCGAGGCAGCACGCCATGACGGGCCAGCGAGGGCAGCAGAAACCCGAACTGCAGGATGCCAGCAACAAGAACGCCCCAGGCCAGGGCCTTGATCGGTTCTTCGAACTGCCCGCTGAAGCCGATCGCCGCAACGATCAGCGAAATATTGAGCAGCGCAGGAGTCAGCGCCGGAAGCGCGAAGCGCCCCAGCGTGTTCAGGATGCCCCCGGCGAGCGCGGTCAGGGCAATGAACAACAGGTAGGGAAACGTGACCCGAAGCATGTCTGAGGCCAGCGCGAACTGGGTCGGATCTTCACGAAACCCGGGCGCAAACAGGCCGATAACCCAGGGCGCGGCCAGCATCCCGATCGCCGTGATCACCAGCAGCACGGCCAGCAGCACGCCGGTGGTGGCATCAATCAGCGAGCGCAGGGCCGCATGATCGTTCCGGGCCTTGTACTCCGACAGCACCGGCACGAAGGCCAGCGAGAACGAACCCTCCGCGAAAAGCCGGCGCAGAAAATTGGGAATCTTGAAGGCGGCCACGAAGGCATCGGTGGCCGCACTGGCGCCGAACCAGCGGGCAATCACGATGTCGCGGACCAGTCCCAGCACCCGCGAGATCAGGGTCATTGACCCGAAGCTGAAAACGGAGCGAATCAGACTCACGACAGCTCACTCCAGAGGCACTGGCGTGCACCTTGACTCAGCTCAGGATTCAGAGGACAATTATCGGCTTGTTTTTTCACACCAGAATCCAGGAGTAATACGTGGCCAATAGCGTATCTGCCCGTAAGCGGGCCCGCCAGGCCGAACGGCATCGTCAGCACAATGCGTCGCTGCGTTCCCATGTTCGCACCAAGATCAAGGCCGTTGTCAATGCCATCGAGTCCGGCGACAAAGCCGTGGCCGAAGAAGCCTTCAAAGCGGCTGTGCCGGCAATCGACCGCTCGGTCTCGAAGGGCATTATGCATGCCAACAAGGCTGCTCGACACAAGTCGCGCCTGAACCAGCATATTCGAGGCATGGGCGCCTGACCCAGGCCTGATCTCGAACTGAATACCTGCCAGGCTCGCACGCTCGGGCCTGGCATCAACGCCAGAACGACCGCTCGTTGCCTTGATGCCGGTCAAATCCCAACCAGCGCACTTTTGATAGCCTGCTGTTCATCTTGAACACTGGACATCGCCATCATGAGCTCAGTTTTTCTGGTCGGCCTGGACGGATCCCCGTCGTCAAGGAAAGCGCTCGCGCACGCCATCGATATCCGCTCGCCGGAATCGGCATTGCATCTCGTCGCCGTTGCCGCCGGCCCCGACATCGAGATGGCCGAGCCGGAGGAGCGCGAACTCCTCCTCGAACGGGCCCGGCAACGGTGCCAGAGCTGGATCGAGGAAGCGAGAGCGTTGTGCGCAGATCACCGGATCACACCCGAAACCCACCTGCTCAGCGGCCAGCCCGCCGAGGCACTGCTGGCCCTGGCCAGCCGGATCGGCTGCCAGCATATCGTCCTGGGCCATCGCCGCAAGGGCCTGTTCGAACAACTCCTGATGGGCTCTGTGGCCAAGCGCGTGGTTGACTTTGCGCGCTGCACGGTTACTATCGTGCGCTGACCGGCAAGTCGTTCTCTTCTAATCGCGCGTGACAACCTTGAGGTTAGCTAGTTGATCACAAAGATCAGTCGATAATCCTACATTGTCACTATCAACCGTCCATAAGAACCGCTTGCCTGAAGCTACTCAAGGGAAAACTCTGCATGTGCGTGTATTTGGGTCAAGAACGAAAGGAAAATCAGTCGCCCCGAGCACGTAAGAAATTGGCTGTCGCGATTTCGGCCCTGCTGCTCGGCACGACGTTCTGTGGCTCAAGCTTCGCCCAATTCAATGGCGGGGTATTCGATCTCAGCGACCTGAATGGCTCCGACGGCTTTCGCATTGACGGCGAATCCAACAACGACAAGTCTGGCGACGCGGTGAGTTCTGCGGGCGACATCAACGGCGACGGGATCGAAGACCTGATCATTGGCGCCTACACCGCAGGTGCAGGCACAAGCCAGACTGGACGCAGTTACGTGGTCTTCGGTCGCAGCACGGCCAGCGAGGGCGCTTTCAATGCCACGCTGTCCCTGTCGTCTCTGGATGGAAGCAACGGGTTTCGACTGGACGGTGCAGTATCGAGTGATCGATCTGGCAACGCCGTTAGTCACGCCGGTGACGTCAATGGCGATGGAATCGATGACCTGGTCATTGGTGCTCGGCAGGCTGGCCCTAACGGATTTGCCTCCGGCAGCACGTTTGTGGTGTTCGGTCGAGATACTCAAACAAACGGTAACTTCCCGGCAGTCGTGAGCTTGGCCGGTCTTGACGGGAGCGATGGATTTCGCATCGACGGCGTGAATTCGAATGACTTCTCGGGTGCTTCAGTCAGCACGGCTGGCGACATCAATGGTGATGGGGCCGACGATCTGATTATTGGTGCACCTGGTGCCGACTTCAACGGCAGCAACTCGGGTAGCAGCTACCTCGTTTTCGGCCGCCAGACACAGACTTCAGGTAACTTTCCAGCCGTGCTGCCGCTAGCGGATCTGAACGGCAGCAACGGCGTTCGATTCAATGGCGAGTCGAGCTTAGACGAGTCTGGCAGTTCGGTCAGCGCTGCGGGCGATTTCAACGGCGATGGGTTCGACGACCTGATTATTGGCGCTCCCTACGCCGACTCAAACGGAAACAATTCAGGCAGCAGCTACATCGTTTTTGGTGGAGGCTTCTTCGCTGCGAGCGTGAATTTGTCTGACCTGAACTCCTTAAGGGGCATTGAAATCACAGGTGGATCAAGCGACGATTTTCTCGGCCTGTCCGTCAGGGCTGCAGGGGATATGAATGGCGATGGACTGCACGATGTAGTCATCGGCGCGCCAAACGCGGGGGAGCTCAGCCCAGGACCAGGTCGGAGCTACGTTGTGTTCGGTGACGATCAGCTGCCCGTCGGCAACTTCTCGCTCACGCTTGATGTCAACGATCTGAATGGCAGCAACGGGTTCTGGCTGAACGGCATCCAGGACGGTGACCGCACGGGCCTATCGGTCAGCGCAGCGGGGGACTTCAATAATGACGGCGTCGGTGATCTTATCATTGGGGCACGAGGAGCCAATCAGAACGGTGCTGGATCAGGCAGCAGCTATCTGATTTATGGCCGCGCCACGGCCACCGTGGGTGATTTCCCGGCAGCACTATCCTTGCAGTCCCTCGACGGCATCACCGGCGTTCGATTCGACGGCTCGAGCAACACTAGCGCGGGAACCTCGGTCAGTGGCGCAGGAGACATCAATGGCGACGAGCTGGGTGACTTCATTATCGGCGCTCCAAATGCCAGCCCGAATGGTGCGTCTTCGGGCAGTAGCTATGTGGTCTTTGGCAGGCAGGATGCCGTCATCGAATCGAATCCTGAGCAGGTGAATTTCGGCCAGCTTGAGATCGGCACGTCGTCAGCGCCAGCGACCATTACCTTACGAAACACGTCCGATCGCTCAGTCACCGTTAATTCATTGGCGATCCAGGGTTCTGATTCGGCTTCCTACAGCCTGGAGGTCGACCAGTGCAGCGGACAGCCCCTGGGCACCGTGAAGGGCGTCAATGATGAGTGCGTTTTCAACGTACGAGCTTTGAGCACGCAGGTCGGAGCCATCGTTGCCGTGGTGGTCGCGAGTTACAACTCTGCACAGAGCCCGGTCACGATCCCTTTGGAAAGCATCGGAGTGTTCTCGGACGCTATCTACGAAGATCGCTTCGAACAAGAGGCGGAGTCAACCGTCCTTTCCGATACTCGCCATTGACCTGACGATCGCATTTTGAGCTTGCAATGAAGGTGCTCGTCGCAAGTTACAGGGCACTGGACCCGACGGGCCGCTGCAGTCTGATCGATCGTGGCAAAACGATAGGCTAGACTTCGAAATAGCCGACCCGGAGACGTTGCTGACCGTTCGACACGCCAACACAATACGGAGCGAAACACCCACTCCCCGGATCAGTAGACAATGAACATAGCACTCTGCGCTATCCTGCGGAAGCCACGCCCAAAACTCGCTTTGGCAATCTCACCGCTGCTTCTGGGCGCGACCTTCTGCACTCCAGTCCTGGCCCAGTTCGATCCCGACGTGTTCAAGCTCAATGGACTGGACGGCGTCAATGGCTTTCGTATTGATGGCCCGTCAACCTCGCAGCGAACCGGCCGATCAGTGAGCGCCATCGGCGATCTCAACGGCGACGGCATTGGCCTAATCATTGGCGCGGCCTCAGCCTCGTTCATCATTTCCAATGACCTTTGCAGTCGACAGCCTTTAGGTACCCTTGCGGGAACCAATGATTAGAGCATCTTCGACATCCAAGTGGACATTGCGACGATCGGCGACATCAACGCCCTACCAACGGCCCCCTATGATTCTGCCCAAAGACCATTGGCCCTGGACCTTAATGCCTTCGGAGTGCTTGGAGACGAGGTGTTTGAGGGTCGCTTCGAGTTTTGATGGTTCAATAATTCCCGGCCAACTGTCCGCTACTGATTCCTACAGAGGCGGGACGATTGGCCTGTCGATTCAACTTGATCGACGATAACGCTGATAGAGGATATTGACCCGTCGCAGGTATTCGCGCGTCTCGTCGAACGGCGGCACCCCACCGTGCCGCTTGACCGCGTTTTCGCCGGCGTTGTAGGCGGCGATCACGCGACTCATGTCGCGGTCGAACTCTTCCATCAGCCAGGCCAGGTACTCGACGCCCGCAGTGATGTTTTCCAGTGGATCGAAGGCGTCGCGAACACCAAAGCGCTCCTGCGTGGCCGGCATCAGCTGCATCAGACCCTGAGCACCCGCGCTGGAGACGGCTTCCGGCTCGAACCAGGACTCGGCGTGCATGATGGCCCGAACCAGCGCCTGATCGACGCCGAAGATTTCGCTGGCCGCCCTTACCTCCGCTGCAAAAGGCTGGATCTTGAGCGGCGTGCGATCCCAGTCCACGCCGGTTCGGCAGGTGCCGTAGCAGCCCAGATTACGGACGCGATAGCGCGTGTTGTCCGGCTTGCGATCGGTGAACACGGTGATACCGTTTTCGTCGATGTAGGTATAGACCTGGGCATGCGCCGACGCGGCCGAAAACAGCAGCCCGGTCAGCAGCGTTGTGATGATCAATGCGATGCGCATCATGTCCCCGCTTCAACTCAGGAATTGATTCAAAAGCCACCGGTAACGGACAGCCCGCCGTCGGCGGTCACGACCTGACCCGACAACCAGGCCGAATCCGGACCGACCAGAAACGCCAGCACGCCAGCAATATCGCCCGGCTCAGCCAGGCGTCGCAGCGGCGTGGTCGACTCAAAATAGCGCACCATCCGCTCGTCGTCCAGCAGCGCCTGGGCAAAGTCGGTCTTGACCAGCCCCGGCGCCACCGCATTGACCCGGATACCGGCGGGGCCCAGTTCCAGCGCCAGGTTGCGCACCAGCTGCTCTTCGGCCGCCTTGGACATGCCGTAGACACCGATCAGCTTATTGCCGAATTGACCGGCAATGGACGATACCAGAGCGATCGCCGGCCGATCGGCTTTTTCCAGATGGGGACGAGCCAGATGCGCCAGGCGCATCGCACCAAAGACGTTGTTATGCATGATCACATCGAAGGCCTTCCGATCAACCTGACTCGAGGGACCGTAGACCGGGTTGCTGGCGGCATTCATGATCACACTGTCCAGCCGGCCGAAATGGGCCACGGTTTTTTCTACCAGCGCGGCCAGATCTTCTTCCTTGCCGATGTGGCAAGCCAGCGCGATTGCCTCACCGCCTGCAGCACGAATGGCCTCGGCCACCGCTTCGCAGCTGTCCTGATTGCGGCTGGAAACAACCACAGCATGGCCGCGAGCAGCCAGTAGCTCGGCGGTCGTTCTGCCAATGCCGCGGCTGGAACCGGTGATGATGGTTACGGGCGAATCGGTCATATCGTCTTGGCGTCCTTTTGATCGGTCAGTCGATGATTTGCTGTGCCATAGTCTGAACCCGACCGTCGCAGTGGTCAGGCCAGGGTTACCGCATCAGGCTCCAGGTGCTCCACGCAGTTGATGCGTCCAGCGTGCCAGCGCCCGCTGTCATCCAGGCTCAGCTCGGTCAGCGACGCATTATATAGGCGAACGTTCAAATCGCGTTGCCAGGCCAGATCCTGGCCCAACATTTCGCTGACCACTGTGGAAATGACGCCGGCAGAACTCACCACCACCAACGATCCACCAGACCGCAGCTGCGCACTCCATTGCGGGATGGGTGACGTGACGCGGGCATGGAAGTCAGACCACAAGCCATTGTGCGCACAGTGCAGTCGCGCTGACTGCCATTGAGCAAGCACCTCCGGAAACCAGTCTAGAAAGGTCTTCAAGTAAGTCTGTGGGTCAGCAAAGGCCTGTTCGTTCGGCACCTCGATATCGAGCTGCTCGGCCTGCTCCACCGTGCTCCGGATCAAGTGATCAACGGTGTATTCATTGAGTGCTTCGTTGACCTCGGCAGCGCCCGCCGCACCCAGACCCTCGACGGTCTGGCGATGGCGCTTGAGCGATCCGGCAACCATCGGCTCGGTCAGCAGGCCCACGTCCGCGAGCCGGCGGCCCAGCGCTTGGGCCTGCTGTTTTCCGAGCGCCGAGAGCCGATCGTAGTCGTCGGTTCCCAGCGATGCCTGTCCGTGGCGAAGCAGTATCAGCCTGGCGCCGGCTTTCGCGGCCTTTTCGGCGGCTTGAGTGGTCGTCATTGATCTCTATTCCATTGGTCTCGTCCGAGATGAAGCAGCGGCTTCCGCCTCGGTTCGCTTGCTGCAGGTCATAGCCCTTGGGACCAAGCAGGCTCGCTTGGTCGGTCTCGCCACTCCTGTCCCAGATGACCGAAGCCATTGCCGTTGTCGCGGCCTTGGCTGTCGATCCATCGCAGGCGCAGGGTACGGTCGATACGGCCCAGAACAGGTGAACGCCGGGCTGAATCGGCCATGCCGCGTTGGACTCGACCCTGAGGCCTCGAGTTCCTACAATGCCCGGATGACTGAATCAAGCTTCCTGTGGCACGACTACGAGACCTTCGGCGCGGATCCACGGCGTGACCGACCGGCCCAGTTCGCGGCCCTGCGCACCGACGATCAACTGCAGCCCATCGACGACCCCATCGTCATCTACTGCCAGCCCGGCGACGACGTCCTGCCGCAGCCAGCCGCCTGCCTGATTACCGGCATCACGCCCCAGCAAGCCTTCGCAGAGGGCCTTCCTGAACACGAATTCGCCGAGCGTATTCATCAGGCAATGAGCCAGCCGGGCACTTGCAGCGTCGGCTACAACAACTTCCGCTTCGACGATGAAGTCTCGCGCTTCATGTTCTGGCGCAACTTCTATGAACCCTACGCCCGCGAATACAGCAACGGCAACTCACGCTTCGATCTGATCGATCTGATGCGCATGACGCGGGCGCTGCGACCCGACGGCCTGGAATGGCCGGATCGCGACGACGGCACGCCCAGCTTTCGACTGGAAGACCTGGCCGCCGCCAACGGCATGGACACCTCGAGAGCGCACGATGCTCTGGCCGATGTCGAGGCCACTCTGGGCATGGCGCGACTGGTCAGGACCCACCAGCCCCGGCTCTGGCACTGGGCCCTGACCATGCGCCAGAAGCACAAGGTGGGTGAGCTGCTTGAACCCCGCCAACCGCTGCTGCACAGCTCGGCCCGGTTTCCCGCGAGCTACTGTGGCACCTCGGTCGTGCTTCCGCTTGCCCCGCATCCGAGCTATGCCGGCCAGTGGATCCTGTGGGACCTTCGCCATTCTCCGCAAGAATTCGAAGGCCTGAGCGTTGACGATCTGGCCGACCGGCTCTGGGTATCGAGAGAGGATCTGCCCGAAGGCGTGAGCCGGCTGCCGGTCAAGCTGCTGCGCTCGAATCGCTGCCCGATGCTGTCGCCGATGAGCGTGCTGAGCCCGGCCGCCGAAGACCGACTGGCGCTCGATCGCGATGTCATCGCTGCAAACGCCGCGACGCTGAACGCGCAAACCGAACTCATCCAACGCATCGTCGAATTGTTCAAACCTGAACGAGACGGGCATTCGGGCGCGCTGAACGACGCTGAACTGGCGCTTTATGACGGCTTTGTCCCGCGCTCGGACAGCGGCATATTCCCCCGCATTCGCAAGGCTGACGCGAATGAACTCGAGCGCCTGGGGTCTCCTTTCCAGGACGAACGCTTGAATACCCTGTTGTTTCGTTACCGAGCCCGACGGTTCCCGGATAGCCTCGACGATAACGAGCGCGCCCGCTGGGCAGACTATCGCCGCCGGCGACTGATCGATGACCCGGATCTGGGCTCCATTCGCCAAGCCGAATTCGACGCCGAACTGACCCAACGCCTGGCCCAGGGTCAGGATGATCCAGGCGTTCTGAACGCCTTGATCGAATGGCGCCAGGGCCTGAATCTCGGCGATTTGGGCTGAGACCATAAATCAATCACTTATAGCTTCTTCTTGATCCACTGCGTCGGGTTGTTATGCACAACTCACTGATTATGGATTTGACAGTTTCTTGACATCAGAAGACGGGCAAAATTTAGCCCTTGACAATCACAAGTAATTGTTTTTATTAGCTAATAATAGTTGGTCATTTTTTGACCAAACCGCTCTGCCGCCTGAGTTTCCTGCTCACGACCGCACCTACCCACAAACTTATCCACAGCTTTTGTGGATAAGCATTCGCGTCCCGCCTAGGTGCTGGGCTGAACTCAATTCAGGCCACTGACGCCGTAGCCCGGCAAGGGCAATTGAGCCAGCTCGAAGGCACTGGCGTCGTTCGCGGAATCGCCTGAAAGACCGGTAGCCTCGCTGACCCGTTCGTTCAGGCTGCGTTTGAGCAGACGATCGCTGCGCGGCGACACGAACTCGACCACCGAACCATCATCGAAATGCATCATCAGAACGACCGGGGGCTGGCCGTTCTTGCCGGGGCGAGCGACCACGCTGGTGATGGTCTTGCCGACGATGCGGTCTCGGAATTCACGGCTGCTGATTGAATCGCTCATTGCTTTCGCTCCAGATTTCCAGTGTCTGGAATGCATTTCAGCACCCGCCCTTCTCAAAAGCTGAGAAGTCACCCCCCGATCGTTTTCCCAAGTGGAATCGGGCAATTTTCCTAGTTGTCGTCGGGGGATTCAGCCGATGTTGATGACGCGCCGGAATCCTAGACTGGATCCCACGTTGGCGGCTGGTCAACGGTCCTGAAACCCAGGCCAGCCGAATCTCGACGTGATCAACGAACCTACATCAACAAAGGAGCAACATCATGAAAGCTATTCGAAATCTGATCCTCGCCCTCGTTCTTTCCTTGTCAGTGACCGGCCTGGTACTGGCGCAGGAAGCGCCGATCGACGTCAACACCGCCACCGCCGAGCAGCTGGCCGACGCCCTGGTCGGTGTCGGGCCATCAAAGGCCGAGGCCATCGTGGCCTACCGGGAAGCGCATGGCGCATTCGAGCATATCGATGAGCTGATCAACGTTCGCGGCATCGGCATGAGCACGGTGGATCGAAATCGTGATCGAATCGAGCTCGGCATGAGCGAGACTGGCGAATCCGGCGAATCCGGCGAATGACGATCGGCCCCTGAGGCCTGCGGCAGCTGCAGGCTTCAGGGGCTGGTATTTCGTCTTGGGCTATCCTGCCAATGGAAGTCCCGACAGGCCGTTATGTCAGGTATCAGATCACGGCATTCAGAGTCAGGCCAGGCTAGCCCGCGAGCGGGCGCCGTGAGGCAAAGGCGTGAGCAAGAGTGGAGCGATCGGTGTGTTCCAGCTCACCGCCCAGCGGCACACCCTGCGCCAGTCGACTGACTCGCACACCGTGCCGCTCGGCCATTTCACTGAGATAGTACGCGGTGGCCTCACCTTCGACCGTGGTGTTGGTTGCGATGATCAGTTCTTCAACGCCTGGTGCTGCCAGACGTTCTTCAAGCAGATCAAGTCCCAGATCGTCCGGACCGATACCGTCCAGCGGGGACAGGCGCCCCAGCAGCACAAAGTAGCGCCCCTTGAACTCGGTCGCCTGCTCGATGGCCAGCACGTCAGCCGGACTCTCGACGGCACAGATCACTCGGTTTTCGCGCCGATCATCACGGCAGATTCGACACAGGGTGTCAGCGGTGAAATTGCGGCACTGTCCGCAGCGCTTGATCTCGCGCATGGCGGTTTCGAGAGCCCGCCCCAGCCGCAGACCACCATCGCGATCACGTTCCAGCAGTTCCAGCGCCATGCGCTGTGCCGTGCGCGCGCCGACGCCGGGCAAGCTGCGCAGTGCTTCGAGCAGTTCATCGAAGGGATCGATGGCCATCGCGTCAGCTGCCTGGATTCAGGGCAAGGTGAACCCGGGCGGCAGTGGCAAGCCACCGGTCAGCCCCTTCATCTTTTCCTGGGTGGCTTGCTGGACCCGATTGACCGCGTCGTTGACGGCTGCAGCCACCAGGTCTTCGACCATTTCACGATCGTCGGCCACGTCTGGATCGATCGCCACTCGCTTGACCTCGTGCTGGCCGGTCATGGTGACGCTGACCAGTCCGCCGCCGGCCTGGCCGGTGACTTCAACGTTGGCCAGTTCGGCCTGGGCCTGCTTCATGTTTTCCTGAACTTTCTGCGCTTGCTGCATGAGCTGCGCGATATTGCCTTTGATCATCTAATGGCTCCGGGTGTCGTTGGGTCGAATGGACTCGCGCAGAATTTCCGCGTCGAAACGCTCGCAGAGACGGCGAACCAGCGGATCATCGTCGATGGCGGCTTCTGCCTCGGCCTGAACGCGATCTGCGGCGGATTGCTCGATCTGGGCCGGAGTATCGGTCAGCGCGTCTTCAGCCGGCGTGATCATCAAACGCACCGATGACTCCAGCCAGGCCTCGAGCGCCAGGGCCAGGGTTGCCCGGAAACGGTCGGTGACCAGCAGCATGTCATCGGCGGCAGCATGAAAGTGAATGGTCGGCGCATTGACCTTGTGCACCACCAGCAGCCCCGCCACCATCCGGACCGATCCATTGACTTTCAATCGACCGAGCACGTCGGCCCAGGTATCCGAGGTGATCACGCGGTCACTGCGCCAGCTATCCGAGCGCGGCTCGGGCTCACTGATCCGGGCAGGCCTGGCAGAACTGTCAGGCCTGGCAGACTTGTCCGACTTGTCAGGATTGGGTGACTGCGTGACATACGGCGCTGGCGACTCACTCGGGGCATCGAAGGAGGTACCCGAGCCCGTCCTGGACTGTTCCTTTTGCGGCGCGGCGCGGCCAGACCCGGAAGCCCGCGACGTCGACGGCGCACTGCCGCCATCGCCGGAAGCATCCTGACCGGGCTGGAAGGCCAGCATGCGCAGCACCGTCATTTCACAACCGCTGCGTTCGCTGGGCGCCAGCATCAGGTCCCGGCGACCGGTGATCGCGATCTGGTAGAACAGCTGCAGATCTTCAGCATCGAATTGCGCGGCAAGCGCCACCAGCGTTTCCCAATCGCTTCGGCTGTCGTCGCGGTAGTCCGGCAGCTGCTGAATCAGAGCGATACGATGCAGGGCTTCGGCCAGATCCTGCAGCAGGACGCTCAGATCGCGCGCCTGGGCAAAGACTTCAGCGATAACGGCCATGGCTGCGGCGCCATCGCGCGCACTGATCGCGGTCAGCAGCTCATGCACATGCCGCTGTTCAACGCTGCCCAGCATGTCGCGAACGGCATCCTCTTTCAGCGGACCACCACCGGCCAGCGCCTGGTCGAGCAGGCTCAAGCCATCGCGCATACTGCCGTCAGCCGCGCGCGCCAGCAGGGCCAGGGCCTCGGGCTCGGCCTCCACCGATTCCGATTCGAGAATGGTCTGCATCTGCGAGCCGATTTCATTCGGCGACAAGCGGCGCAGATTGAACTGCAGGCAGCGCGACAGGATGGTGACGGGAATTTTCTGTGGGTCGGTGGTGGCCAGCACGAATTTGACGTGATCCGGCGGTTCTTCCAGGGTTTTCAGCAGCGCGTTGAAGCTGTGCGTCGACAGCATGTGTACCTCATCGATCAGGTACACCTTGTAGCGCCCCCGGGCCGGTGCGTACTGCACGTTATCGAGAATCTCACGGGTGTCATCGACCTTGGTGCGCGAGGCCGCATCAATTTCGAGCAAATCGACAAAACGCCCCTCATCAATGGCAACGCAGTGCTCGCATTGACCGCAGGGGTCCGCACTCACGCCCTCAAGACAGTTCAGCGATTTCGCCAGAATGCGTGCGATGGTGGTCTTGCCGACGCCGCGCGTGCCGGTGAACAGAAAGGCATGGTGGACGCGGTCTTCATTGAGCGAATTGCTCAGCACCTTGACCACGTGAGACTGACCGACCAACTCGGAAAACTGACGGGGCCGCCACTTGCGAGCGAGAACCTGATAACTCACGGAACTATTGAACTCCTGATGTATTCGATCGGACCGGACCGCAATGAGTCCAAAAGTGTACACGATCACTTTCGGTTTTCCTTCGCCTTCAAGGCACCTCTGAATAACGCCGTGCGAAGCGCGTTGCAGTCGGAGAAGCCGCAGATCGTGCGGCGCGACGCGAGTGACAGTAGCCGTAGCACCCGAAACGGAGTCATCGCGGATTCGCATCGCGAAAAAGCGATTGCTTCGGGAGGATCAGTGCGTGCCGTTCTGGAAGTCAATGCGATTTGCGCGCAGCGCAAGAAGCCCTGGAGAGAAGCCGTTGCGCGTGCCTCCCGCAGAGACCCTTCGCCCCCGAACAGCGTTATTCAGAGGTTCCTTAATCCTCGGGAAACTTGCCAGTCAGGGTCCGGGTCTGGGATAATGGGGATTGGCAGTCTTCGTCGGTCTTCCCACACTGTTTTTTTCGTGAACCCCGTCAGGCCCGGAAGGGAGCAGCGGCAGCGAAACGAGCGGGTGCTGGGGTCGGGCTGGCGGGGGCTGCCTTCTTTTTTGAACTCCCGATTGCGCCTGCATGGCCATCCGCGCCCGTCCCCCGAGCGCCCCGTTGAACAGTTTTCGATCAATCCACCCCACTTCCCCGAATACGACCAACGTCGTAGCATCTTTTTGTGTGACGTCTATCACAGAAAT
>CALNZT010000022.1:0-45255 GCA_942491245.1 uncultured Pseudomonadota bacterium | reverse complement strand
ACCCGCTGCCGGACCTGATCAAGCGCGAGGCCAGGGAAGGTAGCCTGCCCGCCGTACCGGATCGTGGCCGAGACCGTGCCGCCCAGATTGGCGATACCGATCAGCGTCAATCGAGGACACCCTGGACAACCGTGTGCTATCCAGGCTGACCAGAGTGCCCGAGCTGTCCTGCACTTCCACGATCACTGACGGCACGATGGCCTGATTGACCACCGTGTCGCTGGGCTGGACGACGAAGGCCAGCTGCGCCGGAATCTGGGTTGCACCCTGGATGTCCGCCGTCCCGCTGCCAATGCTGGTCTGGACTTCAAGCTGACCCATGAACATGCCGTCGACCGCCGCATCGAATTCGATTGTCACCGAGCAGGCATCGCCGTCATTCAGCGTCGAGCCAAGACAGGTCTGCGAAATAATGCTGAATTCACTTGCCCCGGTCAGCACCAAACCGGTGATGTCGAAGCTGGTGCCGGGATCACCCGTATTGCTGATCGTGAAGGTGTCGGTGTCCGGGAGATCAGCGGCCGCCACCAGGCCGAAGTCCATCGGATCCGGCGCGATGGTCAATTCGGCCTTGCGGTCCGGGCGTACCGTTGCTGCCCAGCACCACGGTGTCGTTGAGTACCGCACCCGCATCGCTGGCGACCAGCAGATGCTGCACTCAAGGGGCCCCACCGCCTGCGGATCGAACACCACGAACTGGGTACAGCTGTCACCCGCATTCAATGCGAAAGGCGGCGCGGCGCAGCTGCCGCCGGCGACCAGCGTGAAGTGAGTGGCATCGTCCAGCGCAATGCTGCTGACCGTAAACGATGTGCCTGGATCCCCGACATTTTCGATGGTGACCGGCGCGGGCGCGCTGACGCCGCGCGGGCTGGAATCCGACGCTGCCAGGACCGAGCCGGCGGAGAGCGTGATCAGCGCCAGCGTGAAAAGGCAGCGCGCCAAGTTCGTGGTGTTCTTCATCTGTCCTGTCTCCCTGAAATTCGACGCCGTGTTCGCGGTCGATCCACGCGCTCGAAAAAAACTCGAAATGACGGCTTTACCTCACAAGCCTGACTCTAGGCGGTCGGCGTACGCAAGCGCCTGATGACCTCAGCATAGTTCTCAGCGTTGAAGATCGCCGAGCCCGCCACCAGCGTATCGGCACCGGCGGCCTGGATGTCTGCTGCATTGGAAGGCTTGACGCCGCCGTCGATTTCAAGCCGGATATCCAGGCCGCTTTCATCGATACGACGACGAGCTTTCCGCAGCTTGTCCAGCGCCGAAGGCATGAAGGCATGTCCGCCGAATCCGGGGTTGACCGACATGATCAACACCAGATCGACCTTGTCCATGACCCAGTCGAGCACGTCCAGAGGCGTGGCGGGATTGAACACCAGCCCGGCTTTGCAGCCGCATTCCCGAATCAGGGCCAGCGTGCGATCCACGTGCAGCGTGGCCTCCGGATGAACGCTGATCACGCTCGCGCCAGCCTCGGCAAAGTCCGGAATGATGCGATCGACCGGCTTGACCATCAGGTGGACATCAATGGGGGCGGTGATGCCGTAGTCACGCAGCGCCTTGCAGACCATGGGGCCTATAGTGAGATTGGGTACATAGTGGTTGTCCATCACGTCGAAATGGACCCAATCGGCACCCGCATCCAGCACCGCCTGCGTGTCTTCTCCGAGACGGGCAAAATCGGCAGACAGTATCGAAGGTGCGATAACCGTTGACTGCGGCATGGTCTGGCTCTCCAAAGCGTATAATTGCGGACAATCCATATAGTGTAACCGCCGTCGCCGTGTCTGATTACCCCCGTCCCCCGCTCGACCTGATTCATCAGGGAAAGGTTCGTGATATCTATGCCGTTGACGACGAGCGCCTGCTGATTGTGGCCTCTGATCGGCTCTCGGCATTCGACGTGCAGCTCCCCGATCCCATCCCCGGAAAAGGCGAGGTCCTGACCCGAATTTCACGCTTCTGGTTCGATCAGTTCAGCGACCAGATTCGCCATCACCTGCTGGATGGCGACCTGACCCGGATCGTCGGCAGCACCGAGCTGGCCGATCAGCTGCGTCCGCGCAGCATGCTGGTCAAACGCCTCAAGCCACTGCCGATCGAAGCCATCGTGCGCGGCTACCTGGCGGGTTCTGGCTGGAAGGATTACCAGGCCACGGGCATGATCAGCGGGATCAGGCTTCCAACGGGGCTGGAGCAGGCCGGAGGCCTGCCGGAGCCGATCTTCACGCCGTCGACCAAGGCCAAAGTGGGGGACCACGACGACAACATCGACTTTCCGGCCATGCAGGCGCTGATCGGTACCGAGATGGCGCTGCGGGTACGCGATGTGTCGCTGGCGATTTATCGCCGGGCTGCAGGCTACGCGCGCGATCGCGGAATCATCATTGCCGACACCAAATTCGAGTTCGGAACCGATGCCGATGGTGAGTTGTACTTGATCGACGAAGTGCTGACCCCCGACAGCTCGCGATTCTGGCCCGTGGACCAGTGGCAGCTGGGCATCAGTCCGCCGAGCTTTGACAAGCAGTTCATTCGTGATTATCTGGAAACCCTGGACTGGGACAAGACCCCGCCCGGACCGTCGCTGCCACCCGCCATCATCGCGCAGACCCAGCAACGCTACCGCGAGGCCCTTCGGCGCCTGATGGGCACGGCCTGAGACGTAAGTTGGTTACACTAGGCGGCTTAAGATCACCGATTGATGCGGAGCAGACAGACGCATGACTTCTTCAACCCAACCCGGCACCAACGGCAACCACAAGGCCACGGGCGGCACCATGCCGGCCAATGCCGAGCGCAGCTACAGCGTCAAACGCGCAGACCTTCCGCTCAGCTGCCCGACGCCGGAAATGTCGCTCTGGAATTCGCACCCGCGCGTTTATCTGGCGATTGAAAAAACCGGCGAAGCCACCTGTCCCTACTGCGGCAGTAAATTCGTCCTCGAGGATTGAGGCCGTTTGCAATCCCGTTATCAAGCAACGAGAACGGTTTTGTAGAACGCCATTGATCTTCGGTCCATGAAGCCTGCCATGATCGATCGATCTGCGCCCGACCTGCCTTCGTCGCCCTGGCTGCAGCGCCTGGTCGCCACGTCTATCTTCCTCGCGCTTGCGCTCGGCCTGGTTGTGCCCAAACTCGCCGGTGCGGCTTACCTGCTGCTGGGCCTGACCGGTATCGCATGGCTCACGCTGAGCTCGCGCTGGCGTCCCGGCGATCTGCTTCCCATCGAACGTTTACTGTTCATGGCGCTTGTTGCCTACATCGTCATGTGGCTGCTGGGCTGGCTGGTCAATGGCCTGGATCCGGCCGGCGCAGAGGCTGTGACTCGAATTGCACGACTGCTTCTGATCATTCCGATCCTGCTGATGGTTCGTCAGCTCGACGGGCTCGAGCGCGCCTGGTGGCGCGGCTTGATCGCGGGGGCGCTGATCGCCGGCGGCTACGCATGGTGGAGCTATCTGAGTGGTCAAGTGGGGCCCCATGGTGAGCGCGTGGTCGGAACCACCAGCCCGCTCTACTTCGGCGGACTGTCACTGGCCTTCGCCCTGATGCTGCTACCTCGACTGCGCGATTCGGCCTTGCCCTGGTTTGTGCGCCTGCTCGCCGTCATTGCCGTGCTTGCGGCGATTTCAGCCAGCGCGCTATCGGGCTCTCGCGGGGCCTGGATTGTTCTGCCTCTGCTGCTGATGATCTATCTGTTCACGCTGGGACGCAGCCAGCCACCACTATGGCGTTTCGGCGTACCCGCTGCCTTCATGACCGTAGCGGCGCTGTTTCTGCTCAGCCCGATCAGTCCGATGAATGAGCGCGCGATCAACGGTCTCAATGACCTCGGCGCGCTGGTCCACGGCCAGGAGGCGCAGGGCACGATCGGGCGGCGCCTGGCCTTGTGGGCGCTTGCCGGCGAGGTCATTGCAGAGCACCCCTGGCTTGGCGCTGGGCCCGGCGTCTATCCAAGGCGGATCGAACAAGCCGTCGAAAACGACCTGCTTCCGGCTGACTTTCTCGATTATGAACACCCGCACAGTGGCTATTTATCTGCGCTGCTGCAGACCGGATCGCTCGGACTCGCTGCCCTTCTCCTGCTGTTTGGGATCGCGCTTCGACGCCATGGCAGGGTCTGGCAGACCGGGCTCAAACGAACCCGCTATCTTGGCTGGGCCGGGCTGGCTGGTCTATCCACGCTGGCCATCATGGCGCTGTCCGAATCGCTGTTTGAACGCAACATCGGTGTGGTCTGGTTCGGCTTGATGGTCGCGCTTCCGGCCGGGCTTGTTCACGCCCGGCGGCGGCAGGACCTGAGCCAGCCCAGCCAGCGCGTCCACCGGTTGAGCGTAATTGTTATCTGCAAGAACCAGTCGGCCGAAATTGATCGCTGCCTGAGCTCGGTTGAGGGCCTGGCCGATGAACTGATCGTGCTTGACTCGGGAAGCACCGACGACACGGTTGCGCGCTGCCGGCGCTACACCGATCAGGTCTACGAGACCGACTGGCCGGGTTTCGGGCCGCAGAAACAGCGCGCACTGGACCGCGCGACCGGCGACTGGGTGCTGTCGCTCGATGCCGACGAGGCGCTGAGCCCGGAACTCAAGCGCGAGATCGCTCTGGTTCTCAGCCACCCTCGACCGGACCATGCCGGCTACCGTTTGTGCTGGCGAACACACGCAATGGGCAGTGAGCTGTCATTCGGCCACTGGGCGCGAGCTCCCCTTCGGCTGTTCAAGCGCGATAAGGCCCACTTCACAGCTGTTGCCGTGCACGAGAAAGTCGTTCTGAGTTCTGGCGCCAGAGTCGGTTTTCTCGAAGCCGCGCTGGACCACTACGTCTACCGCGATCTCGACCATGCTCGATCCAAACTCACGCGCTACGCCAGGCTGCAGGCCGGGGAGCGCCACGCCAGGGGTCGACGTGTGCGCAGCCGAATCACGCCCCGCCTGCGCGCCGCTTTCAATCTGCTCGATAACCTGATCCTGCGCACGGCCTTTCTCGACGGCCGGGCCGGCTGGACCATGAGCCTTCTGTATGCGCATTACACCTTCGAGAAGTACGAACGACTGCGACAGCTGTCCATCGCAGACTGACCGCCAGACACATCAGTCGTAGCGACTGGCCACACCCTTGGGCGCGCTCTTGAATCGTCGATGCAGCCACCAGTACTGCGCCGGTTGTTTGCGAATCTGGGTCTCCAGAAACTGGTTATAGCGGGTGAGATCGGCGACCGGATCATCGCTCGGGAAATGATCGAATGCCGGCAGAACATGCACCGTCACGCGTCCGCTGTCCGGCGCCTTGATCGGATACATCGGTATCACGCTGGCCCGGCCCATTCGCGCCAGTTCCAGCATGCCGCGGGTGGTGGCTGTCTCCAGCCCGAAGAAGGGAACAAAGGCACTGCGCTCGGGCCCGAAATCCTGATCCGGGGCGTACCAGATCACCTCACCGGCGCGCAGATATCGAATCATCGTCTTGAGCTTGCTGCGCTCGATGCTTTCCGGGCTGTAGCGGCCTCGTCCACGATTCTGAAATGCATTGACGACCGGATTGCGCAGCGGTCGATACACCCCATGGACGGCGACCTGTTCGGCGAACAATCGCGCACCCAGTTCCAGGCAGGTGCTGTGGCCGGTGACCAACAGGACGCCCCGCCCCTCGGCGCGCGCTCGCTCAAGGTGCTCCAGTCCGGTGACCGAACCATAGCGATCATCGAGCCGAGCTCGGTGACACCAACAGAACGCGGTTTCTGCAACGGCTTCTGATAGCTGCTGGAAATGCCTGTTGCGAAGCGACAAACGCTGCGCATGAGACCAGTCGGGAAAGCAAAGCTGCAGGTTCCGATCGACAATCCGTTTTCGTCTGCCCATCAGGCGTCTGATCACCGGCGCTGCCAGGCGCAACAGGCCCCGACTCATCGGCAGGGGCAGATGGCCGAGGATTCGAGCCGGTATCAGGGCGAGATGGGTAAGGATCTTGCGGATGATCGACATACGGGCATTATCGCGCGCGCCGACCTTCGGGTACACTGCCCGCCCATGTTGTGGCCCTATCGCCTGCTTTCTCTGATTGCCTCACCGCTGCTGGCCTGGCGGCTGCAGCGCGATGACCCGCATCCGGCATCGCGCAAGCTGGGCCGGGGCCAGCGCCGCGGTCATGTTCTGGCCGCAGGTCAACATCCGCTCTGGCTGCACGCCGCATCGGTCGGCGAAGTCAGCGCGATCAGTCCGCTGGTCCATGCTCTGCTCAAGCGCCACCCTGACCTCCCGCTAGTTATCAGCACCTTCACCGTTAGCGGCGCAGCACACGTGCAGCGCCTGTTCGGCGAACGCGTCCAGCATCGCTATCTGCCCCTGGATACGCCCGGCGCATGCAGTCGCTGGCTCGACAGCCTGAAGCCACGACTCGGATTGATTGCCGAAACCGAACTCTGGCCAGAGCTCTTCTATCAGGCGGCTCGGCGCGATCTGCCCCTGTGGCTGATCAACGCCCGAATGAGCGAGCGCGGACTCAAACGTTCGCTTCGGTTTCGAGGCCTGTTTGCGCGCTGCCTGGACTCGGTTGAACTGGCCCTGTGCCAGAGCGCGCTGGATGCCAGCCGACTGACTGAACTGGGCCTGGCGCCCAATCGGATCGAGATCGTCGGCAATCTGAAGTTCGACGCGCCTCTGCCGACCGATCTACTGAAGACCGGGCAGGAATTTCGGAGCCAGTGGGGCCAGCGCCCCATCTGGGTGGCTGGCAGCACGCGCCCGGGCGAAGAAGAAATCCTTATCGAGGCCCATCGATCGCTGGTGGCGCAGTTCCCGGATGCGCTGCTGGTTCTGGCACCGCGGCATCCAGAGCGCGCGCCAGCGGTCGCCACGCTTCTGGAATCCAGTGGCCTGAACTCGCAACGTCTGAGCGAAACCATCGAGCCTGATACAAGCGTGGTTCTGGTCGACCGGATTGGTGTCCTGCAGGCCTGCTATGCGGCCGGTGCCGTTGCTTTCGTCGGTGGCAGTCTGGTCGATATCGGCGGCCATAATCTGCTCGAACCGGCCGCCCTGGGCAAGCCGGTGATTTCAGGCCGCCACTTGCAGAATCAGCGTGAGATGTCCGAGGCGCTGGATGCCGCAAGTGCAATCACGCAGGTAAATGGTGCCGACGATCTGGCAGCGGCTGTTGCGTTGCTCTGGAAAACCCCGGAACTGGCCCTGGAGCGCGGGCGCGCGGCGTTGAGCGTCGTCGAAAGCGGCCGCGGCAGTCTGGCGGCCACCATGAATGCGGTCAAAAGGAAACTGAACGCGGCTCGTCGCCCCGACGAGCCGCCGGTGGGCCAGGCGCAGCAGCTGATTGACCCGAACCAGGGAGTCTTCTTCGATCTGACCGGCGACCTGCTTCAGGCGCAGCTGATTGAGAATGAACTGATGGCGCGCCTGCGAATAATCGCGCTCAGCCTGGAAGAAGCGCTGCTCGGTCAACAGGACATCGACGATGGTTCGGGTACCGACTTCGAAGCCTGCGTTGGTGGCATCGAGGGCGCTGCGGGCCGACACCAGTGCCTGCTGGCGGGCCTGAACTTCGCGCACGCCTGCGACAATCGCGCGGAAGGCATTGTCGGTCTGGCGAACCACCGCACGTTCAGTCTGATCCAGCGTTTCATCGGCCGCGCGCGGGCTTGAACCGGCCTGGCGGCGACGCGCCTGGGTTGCGAAGCCCTGGAACAAGGGCACGCTGAGCTCCAGACCAACACTCCAGCCCCGGACCAGAAGTTCGGAGGACACCACCGGCTGCTGGGTGGCCGGATCACGACCGACGAATTCATTATTGACGTTGCGGGTATAGCTGCCGTTCAGTCCCAGCGTCGGCAAGTGGCCGGCGCGAGCCACGCGAAGATCGGCTCGCGCGGTCGCCAGCTGACCCAGCTGCTGCAACACCGTGGGGCTGGTTTCCATCGCAATAGCGACCCACTCCTCGGCACTGGCGGGCTCGGGAATGTCCAGCGGCACGTCAGTGATCAGGCGCGCATACTCATCAAACAGGGTGCCGGTGATTTCACGCAGCGCTTCGCGGGCGTCTTCCACGGCGTTCTCGGCCAGAATGACGCGGGCCTGGGCCGCGTCGAACACCGCGCGCGCCTCATGCACGTCGGTAACCGCTGCCAGACCCACTTCAAAGCGCTGTTCTGCCTGCTCGAACTGGCGACGGAGCGCGGTTTCCTCAGCCTTGGCGAATCGAACTGAATCCAACGCGGTCAACACGTCGAAATAGCGTTCGCTGACCCGCAGCAGGAAATTCTGCCAGGCCTGGGCGTACTGGGCCTGGGCAACCGTGAACTGGGCCCGGGCGGCATCCAGACGGCCGTAATTCGCGTCGTCATAAATGCTCTGACGCAGGCTGATGGAATAGCGCTCATCGTCCGAGTCCTCGGCCGGCAGGTCTGTACCTGCAATCCGAACGCGCGATTCGCCCATGCTGCGGCTGGCCGAAGCGGTGATGCTGGGCAGCAGTGAAGACCGGGCGATGACCGGACCCTGTTCGGCCGCCTGCAGCTGCAGCTCGGCGGCCCGCAGCTCGGCATCATTTGTCAGCGCCAGCTCGTAGACGCCCATCAGGTCGACGGCTTGAGCCAGGGGAGAAAGCGCGAGGCACAAGCCTGCGGTCATTAAACTCTTTTTCATAACTGTTCCAGTTCAATTTAGGCCGCACAAAACGGCTTGAAATTCCGGTTAATGTTTCGACGATCGCATCGGTTCTCGATCAGATCGGTTTCAAGTTCATATGGACCGCGGATCAGAAGTCGAACTGCGGCTGATCTTCGGCGCCGATCAAGCGCGGCAGGTCAGTTTCGAACAGGCTGTCCGCAACCCAGCGCTGACCCATGCGGCTCAGACAGACCGCCTCCATGGCGGGGCTGTCGCCGCGAACAGCGAACAGCCGGCCGGCGGGCAAAATCCAGGATTCGAAAAGCTCGGGAACGCTCCGGGCAGATCCGGTCATGACCACAGTGTCAAACTGTCCGTCAGGCGAAAAACCGTTCAGCGCGTCGGCCTGAATCACGTCAACCTGGTCGAAACCCATCCGCGACAACCGGGCCGAGGCGGATTCTGCCAACTCCGCGTGAATTTCAACGGACACGACCTGCGCGCCCAGTTGGGCCATGCACGCGGCCAGGAACCCCGAGCCGGTGCCAATTTCCAGAACCCGCTGCCCTGGTTCGATCGCAAGTGCCTGCAGAGCACGCCCTTCTTCAACGGGCTTCATCATCACCTGGCCCTGCTCGAGCGGAATCCGCATATCGGCAAACGCCATCTTGCGGTAACGCGTCGGCACGAAATCCTCGCGCGGCACGTCACGCAGAACATCAAGAACGCGCGAATCCAGAACGTCCCAGGTGCGAACCTGCTGTTCGACCATGTTGAAGCGCGCCTGATCAAGATTCAAAGACATGATTTTTCCAATCGGATGATGGTCTGGTACGAGAGATATTGTACCCGCCCGAGCCTGTGCATGACTGTGCCAGTGGTCACGAGATCAGGCCGGCAAACGGCGGATCCTGGCGCCCAGCTGACCCAGTTTTTCTTCGATATTTTCGTAACCGCGGTCAATGTGATAGACCCGATCGACGATCGTGTTGCCATCGGCGACCAGCCCGGCCAGCACCAGACAGGCCGACGCCCGCAGGTCCGTGGCCATGATCGGGGCCCCGGTCAGCCGCTCGACACCGCGAACGATGACGGTATTGCCCTCTACCCGCATGTCGGCGCCCAGGCGCTGCAGCTCCTGAACGTGCATGAAACGATTTTCAAACACGTTTTCGCGCACGACACCGGTGCCTTCGGCAATCGAATTCAAGGCCGTAAACTGGGCCTGCATATCGGTCGGAAAGCCGGGGTAAGGTGCGGTCGCAATATTGACGGCTTTCGGGCGCCGTCCGTTCATATCCAGTTCGATCCAGTCCGGGCCGGTGGAAATATGGGCACCAGCATCCTCGAGTTTGGCCAGAATGGCGTCCATGGTCAGCGGCGCCGCATCAACGGCCCGGATCTTGCCGCCGGTCATGGCGGCACCGACCAGAAACGTCCCCGCCTCGATTCGATCCGGCACCACTCGATAGTCGAAGCCGGCCAGCTCGGGCTTGCCGTGCACCGTGATCGTGTTGCTGCCGTGACCGCTGATCTCCGCACCCATGGAGATCAGACATTCCGCCAGATCAACGACTTCCGGCTCCTGAGCCGCGTTTTCGATAATGCTGGTTCCTTCAGCAAGACAGGCGGCCATGAGCAGATTCTCGGTGCCTGTCACCGTCACCGTATCGAATACGATCCGCGCGCCGCGCAATCGATCGGCCCAGGCATGAATGTAGCCGGCCTCCACGCTGACGTCCGCGCCCAGCGCAGTCAGGCCCTCGAGATGCAGATTGACCGGACGAGCACCGATCGCACAACCGCCTGGCAGCGACACCTTGGCTTCACCGGTGCGCGCCAGCAGGGGCCCGAGGACAAGTATCGAGGCACGCATCGTCTTGACCAGGTCATAGGGCGCGACGTGACTCTGAAGATCGCCGGCATCCAGGCTGACCGCAAAATCATCGCCCAGGGAGACGTCAACACCGAGATGACCAAGCAACTCGATCGTTGTGGTCACGTCCTTGAGGTGGGGCACACCGGTCAAGCGACAAGGCTTTCCGGTCAGCAGTGACGCCATGAGGATCGGCAGGACCGCGTTCTTGGCGCCGGAAATCTCGACCGTGCCATTGAGCGGGATGCCGCCGGTAATCTGGATTCTTGCCATGCTGGATAGGCCTCAGTTGTCGACTTCTGCCGGACTTTTCAGTTCAAGACTGAGAGCATGAATTTCGCGCCCGAGTTCCTCACCGATCGCAGAATGAATCTTGCGGTGACGCTGAATCCGGCTCAATCCATCAAATTCCTCGCTGACGATCCTGGCCGTGAAGTGCACCTGATCGTCGCTGATCACGCTGACGCGCGCGCTCGGCATTGCCTGTAGAATACGGTGTTCGATTGCTTTGGGGTCCATACTGCGTTCTTGTTCCAAGCCGTGAATTGATCCGCCCTCGTGAGTGGCGGCAAAGCCGGACAGTGTAGCGCATACCGCCCACTCGACCGTCTCCTCGTGCCGTGAGAATCAGGGCCATCGAGTAGTCTGACGTTTCGCCTTGACCTTGACTTCGCCGCGACCCGACTGAACGTGACAAGTACCCTCGCCATAGCACTACTCCAGATCATCGCCGGATTTGTCCTGCTGATATGGGCCGCTGACCGTCTGATTTCAGGCGCATCCGCGCTCGCCCGAAATCTGGGGGTCTCGCCGTTGATCGTCGGTCTGACCATTGTCGGTTTCGGCACATCGGCGCCTGAAATGCTGGTGTCGGCGATGGCATCGATGCGCGGCGCGCCGTCGCTGGCCATCGGTAACGCCATTGGCTCCAACATCGCCAATATCGGCCTGATCCTTGGCATCACCGGTCTGATCTACCCACTGCGGATCGAAAGCGTTACCTTGCGTCGCGAATTTCCCGTGCTGGCCCTGATCATGATCGTCACGCTGGGCCTGATGATCAACCTGCAGCTCAGCCGTTTCGACGGCATGGTTCTCGCCGCAGGCCTGGTTGCCCTGGTTGGCGGCATGGTCTACCTCGGCGTCAGGTCCGAGGGCTCGGACCCGATGGCTGCCAGCCTCACCGAGGAAGTGCCCGAAGGCGTCTCGACCCGCTCAGCCATTATCTGGACCGTCATGGGTGTCTTGCTGTTACCGCTGAGCGCGCACATCCTGGTTGAGGGCTCGGTGACCCTGGCCGGCATTCTTGGCGTGTCGGATGCCCTGATCGGCCTGACCGTGATTGCCTTTGGCACCAGCCTGCCCGAGCTCGCCGCGGCGGCGGCCTGCGCGCTCAAGAAAGAAGACGATCTGGCGATCGGCAACATCCTCGGCTCCAACATGTTCAACCTGCTTGGCGTGCTCGGCATCGCCGCCCTGATTTCGCCGATGGCGATCGAGCCCAGCCTGCTCTATCGCGACGTGGCGGTGATGTTTGCCTTGACCATCTTCCTGTTCTTGGCGGTTTCACGACGCAGCGGGCCTGGCATGATCACGCGACCGATCGCCTCGGTCATGCTGATTTCATTCCTGGTCTATCAGAGCATCATCATTCATCAGGGGCTGAACTGAGACGCGCCATGAGCCAAGCTCCACTCGATTCCAAACGCCTGATATCGGCGGCCCGGGAAGTCCTCGAAACCGAGGCCCGCGCGATTCTCGCGCTGACCGATCGCATGGACGACACTCTGGTCGAGGCTTGTCGACACATGCTTGCCATTCAGGGCCATGTCATCGTCCTTGGCATGGGCAAGTCCGGCCACATCGGCCACAAGATTGCCGCCACCCTGGCTTCTACCGGCACGCCGGCGTTCTTCGTTCATCCGGCCGAGGCCAGTCACGGCGACCTCGGCATGATCAAGGCCGACGATCTGGTGCTGGCGATCTCGAACTCCGGTGAAACCGAGGAGCTGCTGAAATTGCTGCCGGTCATCAAGCGCCTTGGCGTCGGCCTGATCGCCATGACCGGCAACCCGAGCTCATCGCTGGCTCGGCACGCCGATCTGCACCTCGACACCTCGGTTGACCAGGAAGCCTGCCCGCTGGGTCTGGCGCCGACGGCCTCGACCTCGGCCCAGCTGGCCTTCGGTGACGCCCTGGCCATTGCCCTTCTCGATGCACGCGGCTTTACCGCTGACGATTTTGCCCGCTCACATCCGGGCGGCAAGCTGGGCAAGCAACTGCTGCTTCATATCAGCGACCTGATGCACCAGGGTGACGAGCTGCCGCGGGTCAGCGACCAGGCCAGCCTGGGCGAGGCGATCATCGAAATGACCCGCTCTCGCCTGGGTCTGTGTGCCCTGGTTGACGACAACCAACGCGTCGTTGGCGTGATCACCGACGGCGACATCCGCCGACACATCGAAGAGATCAGCGACCTGGCGCGCTTTCCGGCCAAACGCATCATGACCGCCGATCCGCAGACCATTGGTGCCGATGCGCTGGCCGCGACCGCGGTCGAGCTGATGCAGCGCAAGCGCATTCAGGGCCTGCTGGTCACCGACGCTGAAAAGCGCCTGGTCGGCGCCCTCAACTTCCAGGATCTGCTGCAGGCGGGCGTGGTCTGATGCCGATCGATCGCCGCGACGCACTGGAACGCGCCTCAGCCATTCGACTGGCCGTGTTCGATGTCGACGGCGTCATGACCAACGGCCAGATCAGCTATGGCAGCGACGGTGCGGAGATCAAGAGCTTTCACAGCCACGACGGCCTGGGCCTGAAAGCCCTGCGTCGCCATAATATTGAAGTTGCGGTGATCACGGCGCGCCAGTCGACCATCGTCGAGCGCCGCATGAGCGAGCTGGGCATTTCCCGCGTGCTGCAGGGTCGCAGCGACAAGTCTCAAGCCCTGGATGAGCTGCTGGAAACCCTTGATCTGACCGCCCAGCAGACTGCCTATGCCGGCGACGACATGGTCGACTGGCCGGCAATGCGCCGCTGCGGCCTGCGCTGCGCGCCGGCCAACGCGCACCACCGCGTACTCGAACAGGCCGACTACATCTGTCGACTCGAAGGCGGCGCGGGTGCCGTGCGCGAAATCAGCGAGCTGCTGCTTGAAGGCCATGGTGTGCTGGAGGCCTGGCTGGAGTCCTTCGTTTGAAGCGCGGACTGCTACTCGCCACCACTCTGGTTTTGATCGGCGTCATCGCGTTTCGCTGGTGGCTGCCCACCGAACGCGTCATCACGCCCCGCATCATCCTGCCCGACGCGCGACTGGACTACCGTCTTCAGGACTATGAAATCCAGTTCCATGACGCCGAGGGCCGCCCCGACCTGATGGTGCGGGGCCCGCGCCTGGAACACGATGCCGACAGCCGTGTGGTGACCCTGATCGACCCCGAATTCCAGCTCAGCACCGAGAGTACGCCGTGGCAGGGTCGCGCGGACCGGGCCGAATTCGATCGCGATTTCGACAGCCTGAGCCTGCTTGATGATGTCGAGCTCTGGCGCGACCAGGCCATCGGGCGACTAGTGCTGAATACCGAGTCACTGCAGCACCAGCGCCCAGCGCGTACAATCAACACCGATGTACCCGTGCGGCTGACCCGCCCGGGCACTGAAGTGAATTCCGGTGGTCTGATGATTCAACTGGACTCCGAAACGGTCGACCTCAAAAATGACGTACACCTACATGCACGCCCTGCAAAACAGAACGACTGAGACCCGACTGCGAGGCCCGATGGCCCTGCTGGTCCTCCTTGCTGCCGCCGCTCTGCTTTCGCCGTGGGCGATCGCTCAGACCAGTGAAACGCCCGCCCTGCCGATTGAAATCTTTGGCGACAACGGTCAGCTCGACGTCCCGAGCGGTGCCTACGTCTTGACCGGCAACGTCCGTATCGTGCGCGGCACGCTGAACGTTTTTGCCGACGAGGCGCGATCATTCAGCGGCGATTCCGGCGAAATCGAGCGCGTTGAGCTGTATGGCACGCCGACGCGCTGGAATGACACGCTGGAAGACGGGTCCGATGTTCAGGGCCAATCGGACCAGATCCTCTACGATTTCACGACCAACCTCATCACCATGAAGGGCAACGCTGAAATCCAGAACGTCCAGGGGCAGTTCAGCGGCAATCAGCTGGTCTACGACCTGGACACCCAGAATCTGGTGGGTGACGGCGGCGTTCGACTCTTGATCGAGCCGGCCACCGCCGAGGCCGCCACGCAGCAGCTCGGGGGCCAGACCAACCCCGGACAAACCGGCACTGCCACGGAAGAGACAGCAGGCGAGGACGCAGCAGCCGCACCCGTCCTCGATGAATCTGGCGTTGATGAACCCAGCGTCGATGACCCTGCCAACGACGAACCCGCCAGTGACAACGGCTGAACAACGATGCTGATTGCCGAACAGCTGGTCAAACGCTATCGCGGACGTGCAGTCGTTCATGACGTGTCCCTGTCGGTCGCGCGCGGCGAGATCGTAGGACTGCTCGGCCCCAACGGCGCCGGCAAGACGACGACCTTCTACATGGTGGTCGGTCTGGTCGCCACCGACGGCGGGACCATCCGGATCGGCGACACCGATCTGACCAAAGCCAATATGCATCAGCGGGCCCGAAAAGGTCTGGGCTACCTGCCCCAGGAGGCCTCGATCTTTCGCAAACTCTCGGTGGCCGACAACATTCTGGCCATCCTGCAGCTGCGCAAGGATCTGAACCGCGAGCAACGCAAGAACGAGCTGGGCCGGCTGATGGACGAGTTCAATGTCTCGCATCTGGCGGATCAGATGGGTGTTTCACTCTCCGGCGGTGAACGCCGCCGGGTCGAAATCGCCCGCGCGCTGGCCGGCAACCCCAACTTCATCCTGCTCGACGAGCCCTTCGCCGGCGTGGATCCGATATCCGTCGGCGAGATCCAGCGCATCGTCAAGCAACTCACCGAACGCCACATCGGCATTCTCATTACCGATCACAACGTACGCGAAACGCTCGGCATCTGCGACCGCGCCTACATCATCAGCGAAGGCCGCGTGCTGACCCACGGAAAGCCGGAGGACGTGCTGGCCGACGAAAACGTCCGCAACGTCTATCTGGGGCAGGAATTCCGGCTCTGATCACCTGGTTCATAAATCAGATAAATCAGAACCGGTCTCCCGAATTTCGTCGCTCGTCTTAGGGCTCAACGCTTCCCGCTGAGCGCTTCAAGCCCCTGACCGAACGCGTCGACCTGCGTGGCTTGCGTAAACCATGAACAGACCAGTCTGGCGACATCGTCATGACCAGGCCAGATGTGAAATTCGAAGCCCTGGCTCTTCAACGCCTGCAGCACGGCAGGGTCGGCCTGGATGAAGACTTCGTTGGCCTCTACCGGCCACTTCAATGAGGCGACCGGACTGGCCTCGATAAGTGCGGCCAACTCGGCAGCGCGGGCATTGGCGTGGTGGGCCAGCTCCAGCCAGAGATCGTCGTCGAGCATGGCGAGGATCTGGGCCGAGACGTAGCGCATCTTCGACAGCAGATGCCCGCCGCGCTTGCGTCGGCGTTCCATGCCGTCCAGCCATTCGGGGTGCCCGAACACCACCAAGGCCTCGGCGTTCAGGGCGCCGTTCTTGGTCAGGCCGAGGCTCAGCACATCGACGCCAGCCTTCCAGGTGATGTCGGCGGGGTCGGTCTTCAGCCAGGCCAGCGCGTTGGCAAAGCGCGCACCGTCCATGTGCAGCGGCAGGCCGCGCTCATGCGCAACCTCGGCGATGGCGCGAATCCGGTCGGCGCGGTAGCAGGTGCCGCATTCAGTGGCCTGGGTGATCGACACCACCGACGGTTTGACGTTGTGCACACCATGTACCCCAGCGGAATCAATCGCCTGGGCCAGATGTTCGGGATCCAGTTGGGCGTTGGCGCCGGGCAGCGGCATCAGCTTGGCGCCGGCCGTGTAGAACTCGGGCGCCCCACCCTCATCATTTTGAATATGCGAGCGCTGATGGCACATCACCGCACCCCAGGGCGGAATGATTTCAGCCAGGGCCACGCAGTTGGCCGCGGTACCGGTGGAAATGGGCAGTACCTGACACTCCGTACCGAACCACTCGGAAATCCTGGCATTGAGATCGCGGCTGTAGCGATCGTCCGAGTAGGCCGTCGCAAATCCCTGATTCGCCTCAATCAGTGCATCCATGATGCGCGGATGGGCGGGTGCTTCATTGTCGCTTTTGAAATTCATGAGCTCGGTAATCGAGGACTTAGGAGGAGGACTAGTGTAATGAACTTGCGATCGGCGCACGCCCGCCAGTCCTCAGCCAGCAGGCCGCGTGAAGCCGGCGCGTCAACGGCCACGACCCCGATCCTGTTCGAGAGGCTCGGGGCGGTGCCCGGCCATTCCGTTGGTAGCTGATTTCTGATCCCGGGGGATTGGCGCAGATCATTTAACTTTGAAGCGATCGCTGAACAGGATTCTGGGGTCCACAAAGGGCGACTCCGGCAGCTTGAGATCGGTTTCGCAGTTGGTGCCGTTCGAGAGCGTGAATCGATCGAGCAGGTGAAAACTGGACCGCGCCGACACCTGAATCGCATAGACTCCCGGGGCGTCGAACCGGGCAAAGATGTCATGGGCATCGTTATCGCTGGTGCGGGTCGAAAAGGTCCAGTTGGTAGTCCCGCTGGAATAGACCTTGAACCAACCGCCCTGCCCCGAACCATTGGGCACGCCGCCCTCGCAGGCGTTGCTCTCAGGATCGAGACCCTTGGGGCAGACGATGTCGCCGCCACCGTTGCGGCCAAAGAAGGATGTCGCATCGATCTTGAGCCAGCTGTCGTTGTGATCGGTGGCTGAGGTGCCGTTACCGACCTGACTGCGCCAGCAGAAGCGATATTCACCAGGCGTATTGATCCGGATCGGATACAACAGCAGACCATTACCGGGGCTGTTCAGTGACTGACTGCCGTCCCAGACGATGAAGCCGGACCCCGTGGCATCCTCGGGGTTATTGACGTTCGGTGCCGACGTCGTCGACTGATTTTCCCAGTCACCCGGCAAGGCGCCGATCGACTCGGCTTCGATGATGATTCGCCCATCGAGCTCGTCAAAGAAACCGTTGAGGGTGGTTTGCGCATGACCCGCCTCAGGCAAGCAGGCGCCGCAGGCAAGCGCGGCCAGTGGTAGCGTTCGAACCATGGATTGCTCCTCCAGAACCAGCCCCTTGCAACGGTATTTATCTTTGCACAGCGACAAATCGGAAATCGTGAAGCTTTTCACACAGTTAATTTGCGAAAATAAAAGCATGTCGATCGCCCCTCTTGTTCCCGAATCGCTGCTTCAGCGCGACCTGCTCTGGCTGCAGCGCCGGCGCGCGCAGCTGAGCCGCTTTCGCGGACCGGAGGAAAAACGCGATCGACTATTGTCCGCTTACCAGGCGCGCCTCGAACAATCGATGCGCATGCGCCAGTCAAGATCCGAAAAGATCCCGAAAGTCCAGGCGGCACCGGCACTGCCGATCAGCGCACGCGAAGATGAACTGATCGCGGCCATCAGCGAGCATCAGGTCATCATCGTGGCGGGTGAAACCGGGTCGGGCAAGTCGACCCGCCTGCCCCAGATCTGTCTGCGCGCCGGACGCGGGCAGCGCGGCCTGATCGGCTGCACCCAGCCGCGCCGCATCGCCGCCCGCTCGGTCGCCCGACGGGTGAGCGAGGAATTGCAGAGCGAGCTGGGCGGCGTGGTCGGTTTTCAGGTCCGGTTCAATGAACGCGTGTCGGAGGACAGCTGGATCAAGTTCATGACCGATGGCATCGTGCTGGCCGAAATTCACCAGGACCGGCGCCTCAACCGCTACGACACGCTGATCATCGATGAGGCGCATGAACGCAGTCTCAATATCGATTTTCTCCTCGGCTACCTGAAAAAGCTGTTGCCGAAACGTCCGGATCTCAAGGTCATCATCACATCGGCGACGATCGATACCGATCGCTTCTCCAGGCACTTCGACAATGCCCCGGTGATCCAGGTCGAGGGGCGCGGTTACCCGGTCGATATCCAGTATCAGGCGCCAAACGAGGGTGAGGATCTGGCCGCACAGGTCAGCCGCGCCGTGGATACCGCCACTCGCATCGACCGCCAGGGCGATCTTCTGATCTTCCTGCCGGGTGAGCGCGAGATATTCCAGGTGGCGCGCGTCCTCAAGCGCCGGCAACTGCCGCATACCGAGGTCTTGCCGCTTTACGCCCGCCTGCCCTCTGCCAGCCAGGACAAGATCTTCAAACCGGGCACCGGGCGGCGGATTGTCCTGGCAACCAATGTCGCCGAGACCTCGTTGACGGTGCCGGGCATCCGCTTCGTGATCGACTCGGGCCTGGCACGCATTTCGCGCTACGCAGCCCATTCCCGGGTCCTCCGACTGCCCATCGAAGGCGTGTCGCAGGCCGCCTGCAACCAGCGCGCCGGTCGCTGCGGTCGCGTCGGGCCTGGGGTGTGCATTCGCCTGTTCGATCAGGACGACTTCGAGCGACGGGCCGCATTCACCGAGCCGGAAATCCAGCGCGCCGGCCTGGTCGGCGTGGTTCTGGAAATGTTGGCCCTGGAGCTGGGCGATCCCGAAGATTTTCCACTGATCGACCCGCCGCCTCGGCGCCTGCTGGGTGAAGCCTGGCAAACCCTGCACGAACTCGAAGCCATCGACGCCGACCGCAAGCTCACGCATCTGGGCCAGCAGCTGGCCCGGCTGCCGGTTGATGCCCGCCATGGCCGGATCCTGATCGAGGCCAATCAGCGTGGCTGCCTGGCCGATTTGCTGGTGCTGATCGCCGCACTCAGCCTGCCGGATGTTCGCGAACGCCCGCTGGACCAGCAGCAGGCCGCCGATCAAGCCCACAAGGCATTCGCCGTGCCCGGCTCGGACTTCCTCAGCGTGCTCAAGCTGTGGCGCTGGTGGCAGAACACACGCAAGCAACACAGCCGCTCTCAGGCCGATCGGATAGCGCGCAAGCATTTCCTCAGCATCGCCCGACTCCATGAATGGGGCCAGTTGCACGGTCAGCTCGCCCAGATCGCCCGCGACGAGCGCTGGTCGGTCAAGCCGCACAAGGTCGACCAGAAGACTGCCGACAATAACGCTGCCGACAGCGAAACTGGCGGCAATGCGACGGCGGTTCATCGCAGCCTGCTGTCCGGACTGCTCAGCATGATCGGTCAGCATCAGGAAAAGGGCGAATATCAGGGCGCGCGCGGTCACAAGTTCAGAATTTTTCCGGGATCGGTGCTGGGTCAGCGCAGTCCGGCCTGGCTGATGGCTGGCGAACTCGTGGAGACCGGCCGAACCTACGCGCGCATGGTCGCGCCGATCGAACCGGCCTGGCTGGAACAACAAGCCGCTCATCTGATCAAGCGTCGCGTGTTCGACCCCTGCTGGGATCGTCGCTCAGGCCGGGTGATGGGTTTTGAACAGCTCAGTCTGCACGGCCTGATCCTGATTGAAAAACGCCGCACGCACTACGGCCCGCACGATCCGGCCGAAGCGCGCGGGCTGTTCATTCTTCATGCCCTGGTGCGTGGAGAAATCCATCACCGGGCCGAGTTCCTGACCCGCAACAAGGCGCTAAAAGTCGAACTGGCCGAGCATGAGCACATGCGTCGACGCCGCGACGTGCTGGCCGCCGAGGCCGAGCTCGAGCACTTTTTTGATCAACGCATTCCGCAGGATATTTTCACCACCAAGGCCTTCGCCGCCTGGTATGAACGCTTGTCAAACGAACAGCGCGAAAAGTTGCTGTATGACCAGGCCACCCTGTTGCGAGACGACGCCGAGCTGGCTCAGCGCGACGCGTTTCCGGCGCATCTTCAAATCGGGCGCGAGCACTTCAAGCTCAGCTATCGCTTCGAGCCGGGCGAGGCCGATGACGGCGTCACCTTGCGCTGCCCGCTGCACCTGCTCAATCAGCTCAAGCCCGAGCGACTCAGCTGGCTGGTGCCCGGCCTGCGCCGCGACAAGATCGCCGCGCTGATCAGCAGTCTGCCGAAATCACTGCGCCGAGCCTTGGTCCCGGTCAAGGACTTCGCTCAGGCCGCAGATGAAGCCATTGAGGCGGCCAGTATTCAGGTTGATGAATCACTCGAAACGGTGTTGGCACGCGAGCTCAGTCGCATGAGTGGCCTAGACATCACGGCCGAGGATTTCCAGCATGAAAAGTTGCCGCCGCATTTCTGGATTCGGGTGCGCCTGCACGATGACTCGGGCAAGGAACTCGGCGCCAGCCGTCGACTGGAGACGCTGATCGAGCGCTTTTCTGGCCGCGCCCGCAAGGAGTTCATGACCCGCCAGGCCGATCAATGGCAGCGCGATGGGCTGCAGATCCAGGACTTGCCTGAACTTCCGGATGTCATCACGACGCGGGGCGGCCACACGGCCTGGCCGGCCTTCATTGATCAGGGCAACCGGGTCGGCGTGCGCGTGTTCGACGTGCAGGCCGACGCGCAAGTCGCACATCGCGAAGGCATCGCCACCCTGCTGCGTCACGCGCTCAGCGACAAATGGAAATACCTGCGCAAGCAGACCGGGCTTTCACAAGCGGCCCAGATCGCCTGGACGCGGGTCGAGGATATCAGCGAGCTGACCGAGCGCTTGCGCAACATGGCCTTGTATACCTATCTCGACTCGGCATGGTCGATCCGGGACCGAGAGTCATTCGATGCGCTGGCCAGCCGCATCCGCAAGGAACTGATCGAGCGCTATCAATCGCTGACGCGCATGCTCGATCCGTGCCTGATTCGATGGCACGAATTGAGCCTTCAGATCGAAAGCCTGGCGCAGGCCGTGCCCAAGGCCTACGCCGACCTGCGCTCACAACTGGATGATCTGATGTATGCCGGATTCATCGATGATATCGACGCCGAGCGGCTGGAGGACTACCCACGCTACCTCGAGGCCATTGCTCAGCGCATTGAAGTCATCGAGTATGATCCTCGGCGTGACCACGACCGGATGCAGGAGGTGCTCCCGTTCTGGGACCGCTATCTCGGCCATCTGGAGCGCACCGGCGAGTACAGCGAAACGCTGGATCGCTTTCGCTGGCTGATCGAAGAGTATCGTGTTCAGGTTTTTGCCCAAAAACTGGGAACGCGTCACAAGGTTTCGCCCGCCCGACTGAACGACGCCTGGGAAGCGGTAATGAAAGACCAGGAAAAAATTGAGTCAAAGTCTGGATAATCGCCCTTAGCAGCTTGAATTAACGGAACTTTTATGCTTTCCAATGGTTTTAAAACATTGCAAACCGTTACACTAGCGCCAACTTCATCCTCGCGACCGAATTTACTGACGTGGCAGTGAAAATCAACAATCGAATATTGCTGACGCTAGCGCTGTGCCTGGGCTTCGGCTCGGCTGTGGCCCAGTCCTCGACGACAGCTGACCTCTCCGTGCCCGAACAACTGCTGGGCGTACCGACAAGCTCTCTCGACCTTCTGATCGATGAAAGCAAGACGCTGGACATCATTTCTCCCGGCGGCGTCAACTACGATTCGGGCACCGGCGACCTCATCTTTGATGTCTTGGGACCACTGTTCTGTTTTGAACTGATGGACAACCTGACCGACCGCGCCGTCCTGCTGTCGTTGACAGACGCCAACGGCGACCCGATTCTGGAAGGCTTCCGTCTGGACAACGCCCTTCAGTACCGCCTGGCAACCAACCAGATCGCACTGTCAGTTCCCAGCGACGGTGCCTGCTTCTACGAGGGGACTGAAGGGTTCGGCCTGTCTGGCAATGCGCCCCCGACTCCGCTGATCGACGGCGATCAGATTTTTTCCGATCGCTTCCTCGGCGACAGTGACCTGCAGGTCGAGTTCATCGACGTACCGCAATTCGTCCGTCCTGGTGAAACCGTCAGCTATGCGATCGAAGTCCGCAACCTTGGCAACGTCACCGCGGGATCGGTCGGCTTTCAGGAACTCTATCCGCGAAACCCGACGTTCTACCCGGATGGCCAGCTGATTGCCGGCTTCTATCAGTGCCAGACCAGCGGCGGTGCCGACTGTGCCGATGCCATCCCCGGCACCTTTGAACCTTCCATCCGCGGCCAGAATCTCTCGATTCCGCCGGGTGGCGAAGTTCGCTTCAACGTCAGCCGAGCCGTCTTCGGCAGCTCGATTGTCGGCGGCACAATCGACCTTTACGCCGGCGCAATCGAACGCAACGCCTTCTCGGCCGGAAACTGGGATTCCAGCACGGCAACGATGATCGTTATCGGCGAAGGCCAGACCATCGCGGCCAGCTTCGAAAACACCGTGTTTCCAGTCGCCAACGGCAGCGATCAGGCCCAGATCCGCGTGACCGCACTGGACAACAACAAGAATCCGACCCCCGATGTCCTGGTCCAGCTCAGCAATAGCGATGGCCTGAGCTTTACGCAATCTTCGGGCGTGACCGGCGCAGACGGCAGCGTTCTGTTCTTTGCCAGCACGCTTGGCCTGGCGCAGGCCGGTGCGTTCCTGCCCGAGTTCACGGCGCCCGACATCGGCAGCGGTGGCGCAAGCACCAACGTCAGCGTGGAGTTCGTGGCCGGAAGCCCAACCCAGATCTCTGCCACGACCGTGGTCGATAATGCGGTTGCCAACGACGCTGCCGTGAACGTGATCGACGTCGAAATCCTCGATGCCTGGAACAATCCGGTTCCTGACGCAGAGGTCACGGTCGCCATCGCTGACACACTCAATTTTGCAAGCACAACGGTCTCAACGGGTCCAACAGGTATCGCCCAGTTCAGTGCCAGCTCGCCCAACACCGGCTCATTCTTCCCGGAGTTTGCCCAAGCTGACATCGCGGGTAACGCCAGCACAACCGTCACGTTCACCGCAGGCGCGCCAGCAAAACTCCTGTTTGCGGTTCAGCCCAGCAATGTCAATGAGAGCGAAGTGATGACGCCACCCGTTGTCATTCATGTTCTGGATGCCTTCGACAACCTCGTTGTGACCGACAACACGTCAAGCGTCACACTGCAGCTGCGCCAGAACGGATCCGGCCAGAGCTTCTATCCGGACGAGACCGCGAACGGCGGAATCGTGACGTTCTCGGCGCTGACGGTGGATACAGCGGGCACCGGCTACGAGCTGCGAGCCTTCAGCAACTACCCCACGATCACCAGTCAGCCCTTCGAGGTATTCCCGGCACCCTGAGCCTTGACCGACGGATCCTGATCGAACACCCAAGGCCTGCCCTCAAGTGGCAGGCCTTTTTTATTGACCGATTCGCCCATCGCTCTTGAGTACAATTCACGCCATGTCTGAATCATCGCCAGCTCAGGCCATCGCTGAATGGCTGGACGACTATCGGTCGGCCAGCAAGCGCCAGTCTGATGACATTGAGCTGGCGCTCGTGCTGCTGCGCGAAAGCACGCCAGAAACCGAATCGCTGGCTTTGGTCCTGAATGCGCTTCAGGCGCTGGAGCGCTTGTCGCCGGATCCCGATACCGTTGCTGCCATCCTGCTGATTCCGCTGAATCAGCACGACGACGTGGATCTGAGTACCTTGACTCCGGCGGTTCAGTCCATGCTCAAACAGCTGAGCACACTGACCTACTTCGGACAAACCTACCTGCCGGACGACAGCAGCCGCGCCGAAGGACTGCGACGCCTGCTGCTGGCCTTGATTGCCGACATGCGCGTGGTCTTGATCGCCCTGGCCTGGCAGCTGGCGCGACTTCGTCAGGCGCGCGAGCTGTCTCTGGAGCAGCGCAAGGCGCTGGCCCACGAAACCCAGATCATCCACGCTCCGCTCGCCAATCGACTCGGAATCTGGCAACTGAAATGGGAGCTCGAGGATCTGTCATTCCGCTATCTGGAGCCCGAGACCTACCGCGAGATCAGCGCTTTGGTGGCCGAACGCCGCTCGGACCGCGAAGCTTTCATCGGCAGCTTCATGAGCCGTCTCAAGGAGATCGTCAGTCAGCAGGGCTTCAAGGCCGAGGTCAGCGGTCGTCCGAAGCACATTTTTTCGATCTGGAAAAAGATGCAGCGCAAGGGGCTGGACTTCCACGAGCTCTTCGATGTCAGAGCCGTTCGTGTCCTGGTCGACTCGGTAGCCGAGTGCTACGCCACGCTCGGCCTGGTGCATACCCACTGGCAGCCGGTGCCCGGTGAGTTCGACGACTACATCACCAACCCGAAAGCGAACCTGTACCAGTCACTGCATACGGCGGTGAGTACCGACAGTGGACGGGTGGTCGAGGTGCAGATTCGTACTCACGAAATGCATGCGCATGCCGAGCTCGGGGTGGCAGCTCACTGGCGCTACAAGGAAGGCGGCCCAAGAGACAGCGCCCTGGAACAACGCATCGGCGTCATGCGGCGACTGCTAGACGGCCAGGGCGATGACGATGCCAACCTGCTCGAAGACTTTGGCAACGAAACCGGTGAAGACCGCGTCTATGTCCTGACACCGCAGGGCGACGTCAAGGACCTTGCCTCCGGTGCCACACCGCTGGACTTCGCCTACCTGGTTCATACCGAGGTTGGGCACCGCTGCCGCGGCGCCCGCGTCAACGGGCGGATCGTTCCATTGACGACCGTGCTCGAGAACGGTGATCGGGTCGAAATCCTCACCGCCAAGGAACCCAAACCCTCGCGGGACTGGATGAGCCCCAGGCTGGGTTACATGCGAACGGCCCGGGCGCGAGCCAAGGTTCGTCACTGGTTCAAACAGGCCAATCACGACGACAATCTGCACGACGGCCGACAGGCAATTGAAGCAGAGTTCCGTCGTCTGGACCTGGGCCTCGACGAACTCGAAGGTGTGATCGGAACCTTCAACTTCAAACGGGTGGACGACTTGCTGGTGGCCGTCGGCAGCGGCGACCTCACTACCGGCCAGGTCGCCGGTGCAGTCGAGCGCGCTCGGGCGGCCCGACAGCCCGCCGAATCCCGACTCACGGTGCATGAGCAACCCAGGCACGATGATGGGAAAGACGACATCCGGATCGAAGGGGTCGGCAAGCTGCTGCATCAGATGGCCAGCTGCTGCCAGCCGGTCCCCGGCGATCCGATCGGCGGCTATATCACCCAGTCCAGAGGCGTCAGCATCCACCGCCAGGACTGCCGTCAGTTTCTCAATCTGATCAGCCAGCAGCCCGAGCGCATCCTGACCGTGCAATGGGCGCAGCAGGGACGCGGACACTATCCAGCACGGATTCTGCTGGAAGCCCTGGACCGCAGAGAGCTGCTTCGCGATCTGGGCACGCTGCTGGCACACGAGAACGTCAATGTCAGCGCCATGAACACGCGTCACAAAGACGACGACCATCAGGTTGTGATCGAACTGACCGTTCAGGTCGAAGACTTCGATCAGCTGGCCGTGCTGCTCGGGAAAATGCAGTCCATACCAAACGTGACCAGCGCGCGGCGGCTGCGCAATCTGTAAGATGTCGCGATGAATGTCAGACCTCCCTCGATCAGCGTCATCATTCCCAACTGGAACGGCGCCCATCACCTGCCGGAGTGTCTGGAATCACTGGGCCAACAGACCTTCAAAGATTTCGAAACTCTGCTTGTCGACAACGGCTCCAGCGACGGCTCGCTGGAGCTTCTGGCGCGTGATTTTCCCTGGGTTCGAGTGATCGAACGCGGCGACAACGGCGGCTTCTCCAAAGCCGTCAATGACGGCATACGAAACAGCACCTCAGCTTACGTAGTCCTGCTCAACAACGACACACGCGCCGACCCCGACTGGCTGGCCACGCTGCATGCAGGCATGGAGACCTACTCCGATGCCAGCTTGGGTGCATCACGAATGCTGCTCTATGATCCACCGCACGCGGTGGACTCGGCAGGCGACGGCTACTCCCTTACCGCCGGCGCCGGCTACAACCTGGCCGCAGGCGAACCCGCAGCGAGTGCGGATCAGGACGCCTGGGTGTTTGGCGCCTGTGCGGGTGCCGCCATCTACCGGCGTGCCCTGTTCGATGACATCGGCCTGTTTGACGAAGACTTCTTTCTGGTCTTCGAGGACGTTGATCTCGATCTGCGCGCCCAGGTTGCCGGACACCGTTGCATCTATCTCGCCAACGCCATCGTTTATCACAAGCGCGGCGCATCGACCGATAACGCCAGCCTGGAGGTGATCTCGCGCTCCTGGCGCAACACGCTGTGGGTAGCCGGCAAGAATCTGCCGCTGATGCTGCTGGCGTTCTGGTTCCTGTTTTTCGGCATGCGCATGGTGCGGATGTTCGGCATGGCCATTCTGTTTCGAGGCTGGAAGAAGATTCGGCCCTCGGCCCAGCCCAGAATCTCGACCGGAACGCCCGCACCGACCTGGCGCGAAGGGGTGATCGCCACCTGGTACTGGCCGGCACTTAAAAGCGCACTGTTGACCCTACCCCGCAAGCGCCGCGAGCTGCGCAAGCTGCGTCGCCTCGGCAGTTTCCGATTGCTGCCGATTCTGCTCAAACCCATTCGACCCATTCAGGCCGACAGCGACAAGCCATCGTGAACGGCCAGGATCAAACCGGCGCGGTTATTGTCGCCTTCCACCCTGAACAACAGCAGCTCACGGCCCTGATCGACGCGCTTCGATCCCAGGTCGATCGCATTCTTATCGTCAACAACGGGCCGGCTGATTCGCTGCGGGTCAAACCCGACGACATGCTGAGCATTGAAACCCTCGCGCAGAATGTCGGCGTTGGTGCGGCGATCAATCGTGGCGTGGAACAACTTATCGAACAGGGGTTCAACAACGCCCTGCTGCTGGACCAGGACAGCCAGATCGAAAGCGGACTGGTCAACACGCTACTGCGCCACCTTGACCAACGCACAGCCAGTGGCGAGTCGGTGGCCGCCATCGGTCCGCGCATTCGTGATCATGACGATCAGCGTGCCGCACCCTTTATGCGCTTTCGCCTGCCGTTCAATCAGCGCCTGTCAGGCGATCAAGGTTCTGTCAGCTGCGATTTTCTGATCACCTCAGGTTGTCTGATCAACTTGTCCAGCTGGGTCGACATCGGGCCGATGCGTGAAGACTGGTTCATTGACAATATCGATCTTGAATGGTGTTTCAGAGCCCGCAGGCGAGGTTTCTCGATTATCGGCTGTTTCGATGCCACGCTCGATCATCGCATCGGTGAACGCCGACGACTGCTGGGCATCGTGCCCTATCGCCGGCACGCGCCTGAGCGGCTCTACACCATGATGCGCAACCGGATCTTTCTCTATCGCCTGGACGCACCCAGGGCCTGGATCATCCAGGACGCACTCAGAGCCGTCGGAAAACTCGGCTTGTTCAGCCTCGTCCCACCGCGCTGGAAAAATCTCAAAGCGATGCTGTCGGGACTTCGCGATGGCTGGCGAACGGATTCGCCGTAAGGCCCTGGAACTCTGGCATCGGCGCAGCCAGTCGCGCGATTCAGTCTGACGATTCCAGACCCGCGAGCACGGCATCGGCGGCGCGCCGCGAAAAATGCGTTTCGACGTTGACCAGGCCGCCTGCGGCCAGACGATTCCAGAGCGCTTCATCGCCATACAGGCGGATCACCTCAGCCGCAAACTGAGCGGCATCGTCTGCCACTAGGACGTCTTTTTCATGCACCAGGTACATGCCTTCGGCGGCGCAGGCCGTGGCCACCACCGGCAAGCCATGACTCATAGCCTGATTGACCTTGCCCTTGACCCCGGCACCGTAGCGCAGCGGCGCCAGTGCAATCCGGGCGCGCGCAAGATGCGGGTCCAGATCCTCGACAAAGCCGTGAACAACAACGCCAGCCCGTGCATTCAGCGCAAGAATATCGTCAGGCATTCGACTGCCGATCAGATGCAGCTCGATGTCCGGCAGCGACGCTCTGATTGTCGGGAAGATGTCGTTGACGAACCAGCGCACGGCGTCAACGTTCGGCACGTGCTGGAAACCGCCGACAAACAGCAGGCCGGATCGCTCAGACCACGCCGGGCCGGGCCCATGAACGCTATGGATATTTGACAGCACCCTGACATCGGCGCCCGGCAGCGCTGTGGCCAGCAGCGCCTGCTCGACCGGACTGACTACCAGACTGACGTCGGCCTGAGCGATCAGGCGCAGCTCCTGCTCGCGCGTGGCCGCCGCCTGCTCGACCAGATGCGCATCGCCCAGCAATTCGGCTTCGCGCTGCTCTCGCAGGTAATGCAGATCAACCGTATCGAAGACCAGTCGGGCGCCTGGGGCGTGCTGTCGCAAGCTCGGCAACAGCGGCGCCAGCACGTAGTGGCGACTGGCAAGAATCAGATCCAGATCGGGTCCGTGCTCGGCCAGCCAGGGCTCGAAATCACTCACCATCGGTGCATGCAGCACTTCGATACCGGCCTGGGTCAACTGATCGGTATAGCGCTCGACGTACTTGCGATTCTCGGCCATGAACGTGACCTGATAACCGCGTGCCAACAGCAGATCCATCGCGGCCCGAATCCGCACCGATCCGGAATCGTGATCGGGCTGTGGCGTGGTCGCATCCAGCACCAGCGCGCGTTTGGCGAACCGCCGGTAGCGAAGATGACGAACCGGGTCGGCGCGCTGAGGATCGGGCTCGGGCGCTGGATGCTGGTCAAGCACCGTTTTCCATTTTTCCAGAAACTGCTCGCGGTTGACGGCCTGATAGCGCTTGGCGCCACTGCTCTCATCGGTTCCCGAGGTCGCGCCTTCGTGATGAACGATGGTGCAAGCGGGCTGAACAAGCACCTTCTTACCCATCGCGCGCATCTGGAAACACAGATCCGTATCCTCGTAATAGGCCGGGCGAAAACGCGTGTCGAAACCACCCAGGGCGCCGAAGTCGCTGCGGCGAATGGCCAGACAGGCGCCTGACACGTAGTCGGCTTCGCTGAGGAATCCGTACTGCGGCGCATCCGGCGAGTCGCCCTTGCCATAGTTCCAGCCACTGGCATCATTGAAGATGATCCCGCCGGCCTCCTGTAGTCGACCGTCCGGATAAACCAGACGAGCACCGACAACGCCGACCTCCGGATCGCTATCGAACGGTGACAACAGGGCCTCCAGCCAGCCCGGTGTCACCGTCGTATCGTTGTTGAGAAAAACCAGGAAATCCCCGCGCGCCTCTGCAGCACCGCGGTTGCAGGTGTCGATGAAACCCAGGTTTTCGGCATTGCGAAGCACGCGCAACCCGGTGCATTGGGCAAGATAGTGCTCGGTATCATCGCTGGAGCAATCATCGATGACGATGATCTCGAACGCTGTCTCAGCGATCTGCGCCACGATGCTGTTCAGGCATGCCGAGGTCAGCTCGACCTTGTTGTAGACCGGGATGATCAGGCTCGCTCGCGGTGACTCGGAGGCCTCGAACACCACCGGCTCGGGCGGCAGCGCAGTGGCCTCCGTCGAGTCGGCCGGATCTGCCGCATCGCCGGCCTCGGATGGCGGCTGCGGGTATAGCCCCAGAAGCAGACCGCGAGGTCCATGGCACCGCAGGGTTCGAATACCTGATCCAAGCAGCGACGGCCAGCGCAGTGGATTCCAGAGCTGGATGGCGAGCGCCTTGCCCAGCACTCGCGAGGCAAAGCGAAGCGGTCGCGTCAGACGCCACGACAGGCTGTTACTGATCAGCGCAATGTGCTGATCTCGAGACTCAAGCTGGTCATGCGCACCGCGCAAGGCATGCTCGAGATCGGCCAGACGATGATCACGCGCAACCACCTCTGATCGAGTAGCTTTCAGTGCCAGATCGAGACGGTCGGCTCGCAGCGCTTCTTGCGCATGCTGCTCACGTTCCTGATCGATCTGTGTCTGCAGCGACCGGGCCCAGACCGTGCGCTCCTCAAGCAGACGCTCAGCGCGCCGCGCCCAGTCCGTGCGCTGCTCCAGGTCGCGCTGCTGCCGGTCTACTGTCAGCGACAAGGCCCGGGCACGTGACGTTTCTAGTCGAAGGGCTTCACTGGCCTGACCGGCGCGGACTGCGGACTGATCAATGATCGGCGTCCAGGCGGCTTGAGCGGACGCCTCCGCAAGTCGCGCCCGATAGGCTGCTGCCGCTTGCGCAACGGTCGGCTCGACGGGCACTCGACGACCCAGATCACGCAGCGCATCGCGGCGACCTCGCCAGGCCATCACGGTCTCTACCAGATCGTCAACGGCGGGATCGAACAGCACCCCATCCGAGCCTTCTTCGATGCGTTCCTCGAAACTGCCAATGCGCGTGGCCATGGGCGTCAGACCCAGCGCACGGATTTCCGACAAGACGTAGTTCCAGGTTTCCGGCACGGTGGAAAGAAACAGCACGGCATCGGGCCGCAGGGTAGACAAAAGCGACGGCAGCTGATCAGTTTCATAATCGAGCACGATATCCACGCCTCGACGCCCGAACAGTCGCTGGGCGTCTCGGCCCGCGCCCAGCAGGGTAATTTGCGCGTGATCGGCCAGTTGCTCTAGCGCTGAATCAAGCAGCCCAAGACCTTTGCCTACACTGATCCGACCGACCACGACCAGACGCAGCCGAGTCGCGCGCGGCGGATCGATTTCGAGCCGCTCCGGCCAGCTTGTTGGTCGGTCGAAACCGTGCGGAATGACTTCGATCTGCGGCAGTTGATGGTCAAACATCTGCTGCCAGCGATCGGCCACGTGGCGCGTGGGTGCCACCAGCTGCACCTTGTGATCCTTCACTGCCGTCGACCAGGCCTGGGCCAGTGACCTCCAGTAAGACGCCGAGGCGTGCTCGAACAGCAAGGGCGCAGTCTGGCGAGCCAGTGCTGCTGCCAGGTCGAACTGACCCCTGGCGTTCAGGCTGCTGAGCGGGTCTTCGTGCAGCAAGGGGCTGGCCGGGTAGAAATCATGCAGCACGCTGAGGGTTGGCAGCCCGGTTCGAAGCGCATCAAGGCTGTGCCCGATCAGCGACGACACCACAATGCGCCCGACCCCATAGCGCTGGATGATCTGATCGAGCAGATCGGCGTAGGCGGCATGATGCTCTGCGGTATCGGCAATCGGCGGCCCCAGCGTCCAGTCGGCAAAGGCGGCGGCACTGGACTGACCCGAAAACAGTCGCAGACACTGGCCGTGCTCGCGACCGTCCTGACGACCGGCGGCGCTCAGAATCAGATGCCGGCCGGCCGCGTCGCCGCGGCACTGATCGGCGATCCAGCGTGCGACACCACCACCCCAGGCGTGAGTGATGTGCAGGGTCAGCGGGCCGCGCTGATCTGCAAATTCAGGAAGCGAGCAGATACCGACCGCGAACAAACGCTCGAGTCGCTCGCGCAAGCGCCCGAATGCGGCCTGCATCTGCGGGCGTTTGAGTTCCCCGGCGGCCAGCGCCCGGGAGGAATCATGAAAAAACAGGTCGTCGATCAGACCGCAGCGCAAGTCCCCCGCTGAACGCGAGGCGCCAGGCAATATCAAGATCAGCGCACCCGCTGGCACGCGACAGGGCATCGCCAGGCCGCTGCCGGCCCCGGCCAGCAGACTGTGCGGATCAACCCGCTCAGCATCGAAATCAAGCCCGCACAGCGGATTGAGTTCATCGTGGTAGTTGCCGGGCAGCACTAGCACATCGACCGAATTTTCCTGATTCCGGAGCGCCGCCAGGCGCCGGGCAAGATCCGGCGTCCAGTCCAGACCGCTACGAATTACCAGCAGCGCCTGGTCGACGTCGAGCTGGGCGGCAAGCTGCTCAGGGTCTGCGGATGATCGGTCGGCTTGCAACAGCGCCGCCGGACAGGTGGCAATGGCGTTGTTTTCCGCCAGCTCCGGACTCGCCATCAGAACGGCACCCGGCAAGGCCGTCTGCAGCCGCGCCAGCCAATCCGGGTCCAGTCGACCCTGTCGATCAGCACGGCACAGCACCCGAAGCCAAGGCAGGTTGGTGGCCGCTGTATCCGGTGAATCAGTTTCGACGCTGGGCGACATGTTGGGCGCTTTCTATCAAGGCGAATCGATCCTCAGCTGAATGGCCGTGGCGGCGTGCCGTGGTGGCTAGCCGAGCATTATAGCCAAGCCCACCCGGAGCCACGCATTTGACCTGCTGCCGGTTACACTAGAGCCCGTGCTGCACCGTCTACTGATTCATTCCCTGATGTTCCTGTTCGGCCTTGAGTCTCGGACTCGGCCTGCCCTGGGTGTGGTGGCTGGACCGGGAGGCCGAACGCCGTTTCGCCGAGCGGCAATGGACCCAGGACAGCCGCATCTACGCGCGCGCGCTGGAGCTGTATACCGGTCTTCGACTGAGCCGCACGGATCTGATCGTGGAACTGGAGCGCATCGGCCTGCGCCCAGGTGATCCGTCGCGCGTCGGCCGTTTCGGTCAGTCCTCCAATCAGGTCGAACTGCACGCCCCGGCCTTTCGCTTTCCCGAGCAGAACCAGCCGGCCCAGCGCCTGCGCGTCGAGTTCAACGGGGACGCCGTAGCCCGGGTTCGAGGCAGCGATGGACAAACGCAGGCACTGGTTCGGTTGCCGCCCGCGGAGCTCGGTGATCTTCTGCCCAGCGGCAGCGATGACCGCACGCTGATCCGCCTGGCCGAATTCCCGCCGCTTCTGGTCACGGGTATTCAGGCTGTCGAAGACCGCCAGTTCCGTCACCATCACGGCGTTGATCCGCGCGGCCTGGCACGCGCCGTCTGGACCAATCTGCGACGTGGCGCGCTGGTTCAGGGCGGCTCGACCATCACCCAGCAATTGGTCAAGAATCTGTTCCTGAGCCCGGACCGCAGTCTGATCCGGAAACTCAACGAAGCCATCATGGCCATCAGCCTGGAACGTCACTTCAGCAAGGCCGAAATTCTTGAAGCCTATCTGAACGAGGTCTATCTTGGGCAGGACGGCGCACTGGCCATTCATGGTTTCGGTCGGGCCAGCGAATACTATTTCGGCCTGCCCGTTCAGGCCATGGACGCCGGCCAGATTGCGCTGTTGATCGGAATGGTGCGTGGCGCGTCCTGGTACAACCCGGTGCGCAATCCCGAGCGAGCCCGCACGCGTCGTGATTACGTGCTCGGCCAGTTTCTGGCCACCGGCCTGATTGATGCCACCGTCCATGATCAGCTCGCCGCGCGCGCGCTTGACGTGTCCAGCCACCGCCAGGGCCGCCAGCGACCCAACGCCGCCTTCCTGGAACTGGTCGCTCGCCAGTTGCGTCAGGACTATCGCGACGAGGATCTGCGCGGCACCGGACTGAAGGTCTTCACCACCCTGTCGCCGTCAGCCCAACTGGCCGCTGAACGCGGGCTGATCGAGGGTCTGACGCGAAACGAGCGCGAACCCGACGAACTGCAGGGCGCGGCCATTCTGATCGAACCCAGCAGCGGAGAGATTCGCGCGCTGGTCGGTGACCGCCAGCCGGGGCGTCGCGGCTTCAACCGCGCCCTGGACGCGCGCCGATCGGTGGGCTCGGTCATCAAGCCTTTCGTCTATCTGCTGGCGCTGGCCCAGCCCGAACGCTACACGCTGGTCACGCCCTTGAGCGATGCACCCATTCAGGTCGACCTGCCGGGACGCGAACCCTGGCAGCCGAGAAACTACGATGACATCAGCCACGGCGACGTCGCGCTGATGGACGCCCTGGCCAATTCCTACAATCAGGCCACCGTCGCCCTCGGGCTGGAAGTCGGCTTGCCTGCCCTGTTCCGCTTGCTCGGGCAGCTTGGCGTCGAGCCCGGCAGCGAGCAGCATCCCTCGGCCCTGCTCGGCGCCCTGTCCTTGACCCCGCTGCAGGTCGCGCAGCTTTACCAACCGCTGGCCGCCGAGGGCTACAGCACGCCACTCAGAGCGATCACCCAGGTCGTTGACGCCGACAACCGTGAAATCGGCCGCTACCCGATGCGCCTGCGGCCGATTCGAGAAGAAGGTGCACTGGCGCTGCTCGATTTCGCCCTGCGCCACACGGTCACCGATGGCACCGCCCGAGGCTGTCATCGCGCCTGAGCGAGGATCCGGGCGTGCGCGGAAAGACCGGCACTACCAACGACCGCCGAGACGCCTGGTTCGTCGGCTATACTCGCCAGTGGCTGGGCGTGGTCTGGACCGGACGCGACGATAACGCGCCAGCCGGCGTGACCGGCTCGGCAACCGCAATGCCAATCTGGGCCGAAATCTTCAATCGTCTGCCCAGCTCCGAGCAGGCGACCCAGTGGCCAGAGTCACTGTTGCCTTTCGTGCTGCCTTCAAACATACAAACTTTATCACTTTTTTGCACGCTGGCAGTTAGCGCTTTCGCTTAAAAGTGTCCTCAAGATAATCATCTTTCGTATGCTGTGCTTGTCCAACATTACCCCGAAGCAGACCCGCGATGGGAATCCCGGCCTGGCTGAATGCGTCTCCTACCAAATATGGAAATCGTCGGGCGAATTTTGGTTTAGCGCTTTCATGAGACTGGAGGTGACATTAGAAAAAGATTGATCTTCTATCGAAGACTGTATTACCTAAATGTCCTACGAATGGTCAATTTCACATTATGCCAATAACCGCTTAACTCGCTGCCGTTCGGAAACACTATTCGTGAGTCAAATTACAAAGCAATTTATTCCCGAGAGCGATATGACGGTTTTTACCGTTATCGGGAAGGTCGCCGCGCATGAAATTGTCGCTGCCATTCATGATTTCTATGAAAACGATGTCACTTCCAATATTCTATGGGACCTCAACAAGAGTGATCTCAGCGAATCCATATCCGCCGATGTGGAACGTATTGCAGATCTATCGGTTCAATACGCCGGAAAGAGGCCGACCGGCAAAACGGCCATCGTGGGCGCCGATGATTTTACATTCGGGATTTCCAGGATGTATGAAATAACGAAAGAAATCGCAAAGCTGCCGTTTAAAACACAGGCTTTTCGCGATATTGAAGCCGCCTATGAATGGCTGCTTTCAGATTGATCTTAGCTGGCATAAAATATAAGAAGTCTCCTTCTTTTATCCACCGGTTGTGCTGCATTACTCCGCCCGCAGCGCTTCGATAGGGTCCAGACCGGCCGCGTGACGGGCCGGCAGCACCCCCGCCAAAAGGCCGATCAGCGACGCCAGCCCTTCCGCCAGGAGCACATAACTCCAGGACGTATGCGTAGGCAGGGCCGGCACGATCCTGCCCAACAGCCAGGCACCGCCGGCGCCGATCACCAGCCCGGCCAGCCCTCCCAGGCTGGCCAGCACGATGGCCTCACCGATAAAGAGGGACAGGATCTGCCGCCGGCCGGCGCCCAGGGCGCGTAACAGGCCGATCTCCGATTTTCGTTCGTTGACCGCGATGGTCATGATCGTCAGGATGCCCACCCCGCCCACCAGCAGGGATATGCCGCCCAGGGCGCCCACGGCCATGGTAAGGATGTTGAGAATGGAGCCCAGCACCTCCAGCATCTGGTCCTGGGTGATGATGGTGAAGTCTTCGGATCCATGGCGATCGATCAGCATCTCCCGGGCACGGCGCGCCACATCGGACGAGCGGCTGCCCTCGGCATACAGCAGGTCGATCTCCATCAGGCTGTCGCGGTTGAAAAGGGCCAGGGCGCGCGCGGCCGGGATGAACACGGCGTCGTCCAGGTCGAACCCCAGCATCTGTCCTTTGGATTCCATAACCCCCAGCACACGGTAATGCTCGCTGCCGATACGGATGCGCCGGCCCAGCGGATTGGCAGGGCCGAAAAGCTCGGTTCGCACTTTGCTGCCGAGGACGGCAAACGCGCGTGCAACCCGGGGATCATCTTCCGGCAGAAAACGACCCTGGGCCACCCGCATCTGCCAGACCTGGGGTACGGCAGACCCGACGCCAAACACAAACGTCCGCCGGCTGCGCGAGCCATACTCCACCGCCGCATTGCCCTGGACCACCGGAACCGAGGCCACCACCCGCGGCAGGCGTTTCAAAGCAATGGCATCGTCGAGACTCAAAGGCCGCACATTGCTGATCACGGCCCCCGAAAAGCCGGTGGTGGAGGTTTTGCCCGGTGTGATGCCGATGAGATTGGTGCCGAACTGGGTAAATTCCGCCAGGACGAAACGATGGACCCCCTCCCCGAGAGAGGTCAGCAGCACCACGGCGGCAATCCCCACGGCAATCCCCAACGCGGTCAACCCGCTGCGCATGGGCTGTCCCACGAGTCCCTGCAGGGCAAATTTGGCAGAATCACGAATCAACATCTAAAAATTGCTTTGCTTTTGTGTTGTATTTTTTCTTATCCCTTTGTTACGAGGCTGAGCATCGTTGCTGCGATCGATAAAGACGCGGCGGCTGTTTGAGCTCCGCGATAAGCGGGGCGAGTTCCGGCGCGTCCGATCACGGCAACGACGCGCAGGCGAACCCGAAGGGCGCGTGACATGGGCGTCTTCTTTTTGGTTCCGTTTTCTTCCACGTGGAAGAAAATGAACACTTTTAAAATCCCACCATGAGCTAAAAGAACCCCTTTCTATCACGACACAACCTATAGCGTCTGGGACAACGCCGCCACTGGATCCAACCGCGCCGCCCGTCGCGCCGGCATCACCCCGAAAACAAGCCCGGACGCCAGGGCAACTCCTACCGCGGCCAGCAACGCCCAGGCCGGAGCGGCCATGGGAAAATTGGGGAAAAACCGCTCGGCCAGCAGCAAACCGCCACCGGCCAGCAGCAGTCCCAGGGCCGCCCCCACCAGCGAGAGCATGGCCGATTCGGAGAGAAAAAGGCGCAGGATCTGGCCCCCCGGCGCCCCCAGGGCCTTTAAGAGGCCGATTTCCCCGGTGCGCTGGGACACCGCCACCAGCATCACGTTCATGATCAGGATGCCGGCCACCGCCAGGCTGATCGCGGCAATGCCGGCCACGGCCAGCGTCAGGGTTTTGAAAATACGGTCGAAGGTTGCCAGCATGGCGTCCTGGGTGATGACCGTGATGTCGTCCTCTCCGTCGTGGCGCTCCCGAATGATCTCCAGGACGGCTTTCTTGGCCCGGGGGATAGCATCCCGACCACGGGCCTGGACCAGGATGCGAAACAGGGAGACCCGGTTAAACAGGGCGGAAGCCGACGCCACCGGGATGATAGCCACGTCACTGATGTCCACGCCCAGGGACTGGCCTTTGGGGGCCAACGCACCGATCACCCGGAAACGCCGCTCCCCGATGCGCACAAAGCGGCCCAGCGGGGACGTGTTGCCGAAAAGCTCCGTTTTCAGCTTGTGCCCCAGTACGCAATGCGCTTCGGCGCGGCTGGCTTCGCTCGCCGGCAGAAAACGCCCCTGGGCCATGGAGAGATTGCGCACCTCGGCCATGGCCGCGGTGGTTCCCAGGATGACCGTTTCACGTGAGAGCCCGTCGCGGGTCACGGGCGCCGATCCCACCATGACCGGCGCCACCCGACGCACGGCGCTGCTGCGCAAAAGCGCCAGGGCGTCCTCCAGGGTCAAATCGCGCGGTGTTTCCCCCAACAGGGGCGGCGGCCCGCCGGTGGTTTCGGAACGGCCGGGCAGGACGATCAGAAGATGGGTTCCCAGGGAAGTGAATTCCTGCATGACGTAGCGCCGGGCACCTTCGCCAAGCGCCGTCAGCAGCACCACCGACGCCACCCCGATGGCCATGGCCAGCAGCATCAGCCCGGTTCGCAGGGGATAGCCGCGCAGGGACCGAAAGGCGAAGCCCAGCGTGTCGTCTATTTTCACGACGCCCTCCGGCGGTCGTCCTCGATGCGGCCGTCCAGCATGCGCACCTGGCGGCCAGTGCGTTGCCCGAGTTCCGGGTCGTGCGTAACGATGACCACCGTCATGCCGGCCCGGTTGAGCCCCTCGATGGTCTCGATCACATCATTGCCCGAGGCCCGGTCCAGGTTGCCGGTGGGTTCGTCCGCCAGGATAATGGCCGGCTGCATGATGGTGGCCCGTGCAATGGCCACGCGCTGACGCTGCCCCCCGGAAAGCTGGTCCGGCCGGTGGCGGGCCCGGTCCGCCAGCCCCAGCCGTTCCAGGGCCTCGGCCACGCGCGCCTTGCGCTGGCCGGCCGCCACCCCGGCCAGGGTCAGTGGCAGTTCAACGTTTTCCGCGGCGGTCAGTCGGGGAATCAGGTGAAAAAACTGGAAGATGAAACCAATCTTGTGCCGACGAATATCGGCCTGCTTCCGTTCGCCCAGTTCGGTGGTATCAATGCCTTCCAACCGATAAACACCGTTGTCCGGACGGTCGAGCAGACCCAGGATATTGAGCAGGGTGGATTTGCCCGACCCGGAGGGGCCCATGATGGAAATGTACTCACCCGGCTGAACCGTCAGGTCCACCTGGCGCAATGCATAAACCGTCTCTTCCCCCACCTGGAAAGTGCGCTCGACCTGTTCCAGACAAATCACGGCGCTTCCTCCAGCCGCACGGCCGCAGCCCCGTCTTTCAAATCCGGATTGTCCACATTGACGACCACCCATTCGTCCGGCGAAACCCCTTCCAGCACCTCGCTCCAGTCCCAGTTGGACAAGCCGATGCGGATGCTGCGGGCCGTCAGGCGGCCTTCTTCGGGCAGAAAAACATAAACGCGCCGGCCGTCCATCACCGCCTCGGTGGGCACCCGCACCACGTCTTGACGCACGTCGAGAATCACCTCGATATCCGCACTGTAGCCGGCCAGAAGGTTTTTCCCTTCCGGCGCCTGGTCGAAGACCACCTCCACGTCCACGGTGCGGGCCTGCTTCTCGACGTCCAGGACGTAGTCCGCAATGCGGCGCACGCGGCCCGCGAAGTGCTCGTCCCGAAAGGCATCCATGCTGATGCGGGACGGCATGCCCACCTGGATGTCGGCGGCGTCCACCTCGTCAATCGGCGCCGTGACGTAGAAGCAGGCGTTGTCGATGATATCCACCACGGGGGGCGTGGGCACCCCCAACGGCGATGGTGTCACGAATTCGAAGCGCTCGCCGTTGATCTCGGCGATCACCCCGTCAAAGGGCGCCAACAAGCGGGTGCGCGCCAGGTTGGCCTGGGCCACGGCCTGCTGCGCTTCCCGGACGCTGATCTCACTGCGGGCCCCGGCGCACTCGGCCTGCAACGCGGCCGCCTCGGCCTCGACGTTGTCGACCCGTTCTTCGGTGACGACATCCTGCTTGCGTAGTTTCTTCAGGCGCTCCGCGTTACGCTGGGACACCCCGGCCCGCAAGCAGGCCGAGCGGGCGCGGCTGCGGGCCGAGACGACCTGCCGCTCCGCCAGGGCCGCCTGGGCTTCCAGGTCTTCGTTCCAGATTTCCAGCAACAGCTGCCCTTCCGTGACGGCATCCCCTTCCCGGATCGGCAGTTGCGCAATCTGGCCACCGACGCTCGGTGAAAGCTTGGCCCGGCGGCAGGCCTTGACCGTGCCGGCCCGAGTGTTGGCCACGGTGCGCTCCACCGTGCCGCGCGTGACCGCCTTGACGACGACCTCCAGGGGTTTAGGCCGCGTGGCCCGCCAGATGCCGTAGCCCGCAACAGCGACCACGAGCAGGATAATGACCCATTTCAAAAAATGACGCGGCAGAGACATGGCAATTCCATTTTCAGGTTCTGCGGTTGGCGGCAACAAAATGACAGACAACAACGCTTTCACGAAGGGGCAGGCGGCACGCTCCCATCAGATCAGGCGGCTGCGCCCACCAGCCCGGCACCGAATAAACAACGAAGGAGACGTCTGCGCGCAGGAATCATTGGCAAGCGCGCAGGATGAGGAAACAGGAAGCCGCCGATGCGGGCTAATGCGCTGCCGGCATCATCTTTCAGGCACCATTCATCTCTTCCGGAACATCGTTGCTTACTTCACACCATTCTTATCAATATACGTTTCCAGATCGAAATAAAACTCATTCAACGAGTTGGCCACAGCGCCGTCCCAGCCGTCCCCCAGCATGTTCTCCGCCTTGCCCGTCCCGATAAAGACAAACGGATTGATCGCCGTGGCCATATCCCCGCCGGAATAGCGATTGATGTTATCCCCATCGGTTTGCGTATTGAATAATGGATTACGATCAGCATCCAGAAACGTATAGTCGATATAGACATTGAATTTTTTATTGCTCCACAATGTGCTGCCCAGATCGATTTTATAGTCTTTGAAGTCCGACAACAGATAGTAATCGTAATGCGGACCGCCGACCTTCAGTTCGTGGGCGAAATCGACGTTTTCGAAACGCGCCTGCATGAGGTTCATCAGGCTGTCACGCAACGCCGGACCGGCCTCGTAGCGGAAGTTATCGGACATGGCGCCCGGGTCGTGGATGATGACCTTTTCCGCCTGGGCTTTGTCCATCACCACCAGGAGCTGTTTATCCACCTTGGTGCTTGGAATGTTCTGAAACTCGAATTCATGCCGCAGGGGCACGTTGCGCGTACAGCCGTTCAAGAGCAACAAAAAAACAACCGTCAAAAAAACAATCCCCGTCCAGCGATGCGTGTGCATTCTCACGGCTCACCTCCTAAGAAGGTTTATAAGACGACATGCGTTGATGAGAAACGAAGCGGTTTGTCCATTTCCCTGTCACGCTACCGAAACACAGAAACCGTCACCGGTGAATAACAGCCTATATCGTGAAAAGATTTAAATGGATGATAGTGGAGAAAAATTCGATAGGGGAATACTACTCAAGGAAAGGGATCGTGTCAAAACCCGGACGATTTTTTGGCGGAAAAAAGAGGAGGAACGATCCCGGCGCCTGTCGCCGGGGTCGATCGATCTGCACGGGGTCATGCCGCGCGCGGAAGCCCACGGTCCCGCTCGCGCAATATTTTAAGCACCCGGCCGGCTTCCTGGGTTTCCTCCGGTGTCAGGAAACCCGCCGATATCCAGGATTCCAGAATGCGCTGTCGCCGCTCAAGGCTCTGGGGGCTGTCTTCTTCCGCATACTGGTGCATGAGTTCCAAGTCCGTTATATCCATCATATCCTCCGTATCATTGCACTCGATTTTTACTCAGAGCCAATAAGATTTAGCCCAATTTGTTCCGATGCAATCAAAAATTTTATAAGGTCATGATATTTATATGAAATTAAATACCATCGACAGCGCTTCGCCGCGCCGAAGCCGTCGATCAACGAACGCCTTTATCAAATCGGGCGACAACCGGCCAAAGGGTTAGCGCCCTGCATATCCGTCCTGCCGACAGGAGATTCCTGAAAAGCAGGAGCGCATTCGACCCTTTATTGCATGGCAACCTGAACCGCCGGTGCCTGCTCATCCAATCTGCACGCCCCCGCATCCTGTTTGACGCAATCGCGTCCGGCCCGCTTGGCCCGGTACAACGCCTGGTCTGCTTTTTCCAGCACCTTGACGGAGTCGTGGCCGCGCGAGGGAATGCCGCAGGCCACACCGGCACTGATGGTTAGGTGATCACGGCCATGCGACCCTTTGTGGCGCAGGTTCATGTCCCTGACCGTCCGGTTCATGGCATCCGCCACTTCCCGGGCCCCCTCGAGATCGGTATTGGGCAGCACCACGACAAACTCTTCCCCGCCATACCGCGCCACCAGATCGCCGGCCCGGCGGACATTTTTTCGCAGGCAGGCGGCGACTTTTTTCAGGCAGTCATCGCCGGCCTGATGGCCATATATGTCGTTGAACTCCTTAAAATAATCGATGTCCAGCATGATAAGGGACAGCGGTTGCTGTTCGCGCAGGGCCCGCTGCCACTCGTTTTCCAGTGCTTCGTCAAACCGACGGCGGTTGGCTAACCCGGTCAGGCCGTCCTCCATGGAATATTTTTTCAAGATCTGCTGGGCCCGCTTCTGCTTGATAATCGACCACATGCTGGACATGAAGAGGGTGAGTTGGTTGACGTCGGATTCATCATAGGCAGCCTCTTTGTTGCCCACCCCGGCCACCGCCACGATGCGTCCGTCATCCATCACCGGCACGCTCATGTGACGCCGGATGGGGAAATGCCCCTCCGGCATGCCCTTTTTGTCGGGCACATTTTCGAAATCATTGTGAATCACAGGGCGCCGCAACCGGACACTATCGGCCCAGACGCCGGCTTTGTCCAGGGGATAGTGGCGTGTCTTGTCCGCCTGGCAGGCCTTCCGTACATCTTTAGACCAGGCCACGAGTTCAAGCGAATTGGTTTCTTCATTTACAAAATGGAGATAACCGGCTTTGCTGCGGGTCAAGCGAACGATCTCTTCCAGCGCGTAAGCCCTGATTTTCTCATCGCTCACGCTGCTCATCTGGCTCAGTTTGAGCAGGGAATGGAGACGCTCTTCATTAAGCTTGATGGTTTCCTGGGATTTGATCTGGTCGGTCACATCCCGGGCCACGGCATAAATGAGTTCTTCCTCGACATCCGGTATGGCATTCCACTCCAACCAGCGCGTGCGGCCGTCTTTTTCCGACATAGCGGTTTCTGAAATCCTTGACCGAGCGGCCTTGCCTGAGCTCCTGGTTAATCGCTTCGGTGGCCGCGGCGTCGTCCGGATGCACAAAAGAAAACCAGGGGATGCTCAACAACTCCTCTTTGGACCAGCCCAGAAGACCGGTCCAGGCCGAGTTGATGTCTTTGAAATAGCCATTGAAGTCAGCGATACAAATGGGATCGATGGACAGGCTGAAAACCCGTTCGCGATCTTGTTCAGCACGCTTGACCGCGGTGATGTCCTTGATCACACTCACCACGCGATCGACACGCCCGGAAGACGAACGCGCCGGGTAGTAGCGCACCAGCAGATACCGCTTGCCTGATATGCGGTTTTCCTGCATCATTTCATATTCGACCGATTCCCCCTGAAAACAGGCATCGAGATGCGGTTTGATCGCGTGGAACGCATCGGCGCCGATGGCATCCACAATCGACGTGCCGATGATTTTCTCGCGCGGGGTGTTGCGCTGTTTGAGAAACGCATCATTAACCATACGGAAAATATAGCTTCTATCCAGCACCGTCACCATGTCATCGGAGGCTTCCAGCGCCATATGGTATTCGCTGAGGGTGTCTTGGGCCTGCCGACGATCGGCCACGGATCGCTGTAGTTCGCAGGTGCCGGCCTTGACCTGGATCTCCAGGTGTGACTTATAGCGCATCAATGCCAGCTCGGCCTGCCGCCGTTCCGAGACTTCTTCCCGAAGGGTGGCATTGGCCTGCATCAGATCCGACGTCTGCCGATCGAGCGCTTTCCCTAAAACACGGCTGGACAGCCACAAGCGGAAGACCATCGTGCCGGCAACAGCCAAGGCTGCCGACAGCCCGCCCAAGGCATAAATGGCCCATATCGAGCCACCGGAAGCATTCTGGATATGGTGCAGGGTGATCAATGCGATGACGCCCAGGATTCCCGCCAACACAAAGAGGGCACGAATGCGCAAGGACAGAGTTTGGCCTGTGTGCTGAATAACGATCTGTTTGGTTAAGTTGGTCATCGTAATGCCGCTGTTATCGTTTACGTCTTGAACGCCCCTTCTTCCATGCCTGAGCAACCCGAAGGACACGCCCGAAGCCCTGATGACGCCTCGGCCGGTCGATCATGATCCTCCCCGGCCACACCGGGTACTGCAAAAGGCTTGCCAACACCTGGAAAGTACTCGAATTGTTCGCTCGACGAAGGCGGTCAGACACCGCCGCCATCATGACGGAACAGACCGGAAAGCCCTACAGATATAGGGTTTTTTAGTGCAACAAAAACCGGGGGCTGAAAGCGGGGCCATGAAAGGATGGGGCCGGCGGAAGGGCAACGCGGAAGAAAGGCGGATCATCCGGATCAGTCAAATTTTCCATCAGGGTGTCAATAATCCCACGATCACGACCGGCCTTTCACCACGGCCAGAATGGCCTCGGCCAGGGCTTCAGGCACTTCTTCCTGAAGAAAATGTCCCGCCTGAGTCTCCGTGACCAGGGCTTCGGGGAAAAGCCCCCGCATATTTTTGAGAGCGCGACCCAGGATCGGATCTTTGAGACCCCAGACAAGGCGCACCGGGCCGCGAAAGGTTTTCCCCCAGGACTGGACTTTTCGCATGTAGGGCGCGGTGGGGTGCTGCGGACCGGTGGGGACCATACGCGCCAGAGCCAGCGGGGCGGTCCGGTCGCGAAGCGCTTTGAGAGGCCACCCATAGGCGCGCCGTTCGAGAGAACCGATACTGGCAGGGTCCCCCTGTGCCCGGTGCAAAACTGGCACCGGGAAGTTGAAGCCCCTGAACAGCAGGTCGCTGACCAGGGGAAGATGGGCCAAGCGGTGAAAGGTCGACAACCGCCTCTTTTTGTACGGCGCGGACAGGGCGGTATTGCCGAACACCGCCCCGGTTACCCGCTCGGGGTTGTAATAGGCCATCAGGCCGACGATCGGGCCACCCCAGTCCTGCCCCACGATGGTAATGTCCTTCAGGTCCAACGCCTGAACCAGACGGCTCAAATTGAGGGCGTGAAACCGCAGCGAATGCAGACCGACCTCGCGGGGTTTGGCGCTCAAGCCCAGCCCCACCATGTCCGGGGCAATCACCCGGACGTTTGCGTCGGCCAGCAGCCGGATGACCTTGCGCCAGAGAAACGACCAGGTGGGGTTGCCGTGCTGCAGCAGGATCACCGGCCCCTGGCCTTCGTCCACAAAATGCATGGGCCAGCGTCCACCGCCATAAACGCGGCGGCGGAAGGGAAACGCTTTTAAAAGCCAGTCCGGCAACAGGGGGGGATCGGTAAACGGCAATGGTGTCGGTTCAGTCATATCAGCATCCTTTTCGGTGCCAGTAGGATAAAAACCGTGTTGCGTTACCCATGTCGACGGATGGTCTTCTTCCATCAACCGCCAAAGGCGGCCTCGGGCATATCGACCACGGCGGATTCCGCCGCCATGATGGCATCCATTTTGCCGAGGGTAACCGGCAGCAGACTGTTGATGAA
>CALNZT010000021.1:0-52594 GCA_942491245.1 uncultured Pseudomonadota bacterium | reverse complement strand
CCGTCATGGTGCTGGAGGACAACGGTAACGGCTGGGAAGAAGTTGCCGTGTTGCTCGCCGCGGATGGCGCAAACAATGATCGGTTTGGCTGGTCGGTGAGCCTTGATGGTGACCGCGCCCTGGTCGGAGCGGTTGGCGACGCAGACAACGGCACCTTCACCGGTGCCGCCTACGTCTTCGATTTCGATGGTACGAGCTGGAGCCAGACGCAGAAGCTGACCGCACTGGATGCCGCGGGGGTGACTCCTTCGGCCGATCGGTCAGCGTCGATGGCAACCGGGCGCTGATCGGAGCTCCTGGAGATGACGACAACGGCACCGATTCCGGGTCGGCCTATGTCTTCGACTTCGACGGCACGAACTGGAGCCAGACCGCGAAACTGCTGTCCCTGGATGGCGAGGGATCCGATCAGTTTGCTGACGCCGTGGCCCTGCTGGGTGATCGAGCCCTGATCGGAGCGGTTGGCAGTGACAACGGTGCAATCACCGCCGCGGGTGCGGCCTACGTTTTCGACTTCAACGGCGCGGACTGGATCCAGACCGAGAAACTGACCGCTTCGGATGGCGCTCAATTTGATCAGCTCGGCAATTCGGTCAGCCTGTCCGGCGACCGTGCCTTGGTCGGTGCGAGCAACACTGATGACAACGGCTTCTCTTCCGGTTCGGCCTATGTGTTCGACTTCGACGGCGCAAACTGGAGCGAAACCACCAAGCTGCTCCCGGACGACGGAACCAGCACGGATCAATTCGGTAGGTCGGTCAGCCTGTCCGGCGACCGTGCCCTGGTAGGCGCGGACGGGGCAGACGACTTCAGTGGTTCAGCCTACGTGTTCGACTTCAACGGAACCTGGAGCCAGAGCGACAAGATCTCCAGCATCGCCAGTACCCGCTTCGGCTGGTCCGTCAGCCTGTCCGCTGATCAGGCGCTGGTGGGTGACCCCGACGATGTCTTCAACGGGGTCGAAGTCGGTTCCGTGACCGTCTTTGATTTCAACGGCGTGAGCTGGGACGAGACCCTGGAACTGATTGCTGAGGAGGGGGCTGCCGGTGACGAGTTCGGCAGGTCCGTGAGCCTGTCCGGCGATCGCGCAGCGGTGGGCGCAGCCCAGGACGACAACAACGGGTTGGACTCCGGCTCAGCCTACGTATTCGATTTCAACGGAACGATCTGGAATGAGTCAGCCAAACTGCTTCCCCTGGACGGCGCAGCCGGTGACCAGTTCGGCGAATCGGTCAGCCTGTCGGGGAATCGATTGCTGGTGGGTGCCTATTTCGGAAATGGTGGCACCGGCGCGGCCTACGTGTTCGATTTCGATGGCTCAAGCTGGGTGGAGACGGCAAGGCTGATCGCATCGGATGGCATGGCGAACGATTTCTTTGGCATCGCCGTCAGCCTGGAAGGAAACCGGGCCTTGATCGGAGCATCCAATGACAATGGTGGGATTGGCTCAGCCTACGTATTCGATTTCGATGGGTCCGCGTGGACCCAGACCGATAAGCTCAACCCGAGTAACGGCGCGGCCAACGACAGCTTCGGCAGAGCCGTCGCCCTGTCCGGCGACCGCGCTCTGATCGGGGCGCAACGGGATGACTCGGATCGCGGTTCGGCCTTCATATTCGAGTTCGACGGTATCGACAGCTGGATCGAGGATCAGAGACTGATCGCCTCCGACCGGGCCATGGCTGATCAGTTCGGGACCTCCGTGAGTATCGTGGGCGACGAGGCACTCATCGGCGCCGCCGGCGATGACAGCGCCCGAGGCAGCGCTTATCTCTTTCGCACCAATGGCTCCACCTGGTCCGAAGTGCGAAAGTTCACTGCGTCGGATCGCGAGGTCGGAGCCAGCTTCGGCACATCCGTGACCATGGCCGGTGACCAGGCCCTGATCGGAGCGCCGAACGATGGGGACGGTGGAGCCGTGTATCTTTACAGTCTCGCGGGCATCGCCCAACCCGAGCTCAACAAGCTGACGGCAACGGACGCCGGCACCGGCGACAGCTACGGCTTTTCGGTCGCCTTGTCCGGCGACCGGGCGCTCATCGGCGCTCGAAGTGACGACGAATTCAACGGCCAAGACTCGGGCTCGGCCTATGTCATGACGAACCTGCGTGTCCTGTTCGCCGATCGCTTCGAGCGCAGACCGTAGTGGGTGAGACAAGCCGCTGACGCCCTGGGGCGGCAGGAACCCGGAACCTCAAGGCGCTTCAACCGCATCAGGCACCTTGCAACAAACGCATTATTGATCTTGCTCTTTACGGTCATCGCCCCGTCGGCGTGGGCGCAGGTATGCCGCGTCAGCGTCGACGGTATGCCGGCCGGAGCCGGGCCCGACTGGACCACCCAGGCGATGGACCTGCACACGGCACTCGCGACTGTCGGGTGCGAATCCATCTGGGTTCAGGCCGGCATCTACAGGCAGGCAGTCCGTCAATCCGTTACGTGATCGACCGAGATCTCGAACTGTATAGAGGATTCGATGGCACGGAGATCGCAGAAGACCAACGTGATAAAGCGACCAATCTGACCATCCTGTCGGGCGTCATCGATGACAATGACACCGTCAACGGTAACCGCGTGACGGAGACCACCGCCGACATTGTCGCTACCAACACTGCCCGACTGGTTCAGATCAACGGCAACGCCACAGCGATTTTCGCGACCACCATCATCGATGGCTTCACGATTACCGGCGGCCAGATTGCTGGGAACGGGGCGGGACTCTTTTGCAACGGCAATGGTGGACGCTGCAGTCCGACTCTGAGCAACCTGAACTTTCGAGGCAATTGCGAAGATGGCGTCAGTCTTGGTGGTGGCCATTGATCCGGTTCTGGGTGACTGTACCGTCACCGTGAACTTTGCCCTCAACGAGTACACGCTTGACTACCTGGCCGGCCCGGGCGGCACAATCGTGAGCCCGACGCCACAGACGGTCTTGCACGGAACCGACGGTTCGCTGGTCGCCGCCGAACCCAGCACCAACCACACCTTCGTCCAGTGGAGCGACGGCAACACGAACCCCCTTCGGACAGACAGCAATGTCACCGATAACCTGACCGTAACCGCCGAGTTCGCTCCGTCGGTCGATCCCGTCTTTGCCGATTGATTCGAGCCCTGATTCCTGAATCATCGCAGGCCATCTGTCGATCCGCTACGGCCGAGCCAGAGCACTTCTGGCCGAGCGCCTGATGGACCTGAACAATCTTCGTGCGCGTGCTCTCTGTCACCCGTCGCATCGTGCAGGTCAGTTCAGTCAATCCGGCCTTTGAGGAGTTCCAGGCACTGCCCGGCATCGGGATGTTGAGCGCATCGGCCTATGTGAACACGATTGGCAATGGCAAGCAGTTCGAATGCGGCCGACAGGTCTCAGCCTGGCTAGGTCTAGTCCCTAGACAATACGGATCCGGTGGCCAGCTGCAACTGAAAGGCATCACCAGGAGCGAGGCGTCAATATATGTCCTTTGTTATTGCCGACCCGCTAATCCCAAGCTTGCTCTGACAATGCCTTTACTATTGATTGAACCCAACCCCCTCACAGACTTCAAGTTCGCGTGTTTCGCGACTTTCAAGGGCACAGACGGCAGCGCCTTCGAGCGAGCAGCGCCATCCGTCAGCACTATCGCGACAGTTAACGGTATCAATTGCTAAAGAAGTTGACACCGCGCGGAACAGGTCCGACTGCTCCAGGCCTGAACAAAGTTGGCGAGCCTGCCGCCGCGCTTGTGAAGCGACGGCCTCTCGCGCGCTGGCCTCGGTGGCATGCCCGCCTTCGGGACTGGGCTCGAACAGGGGCAGTCGACGTTCAATTGGGACCCAGGTCGTCACCATCTCAATTCGGCGGGCTGAGAGCAGGCGATCGGCTTCAAACTGCAACGCGCCACCACGCCCGCCCTCGATAAAGGCGCGTAACCCATCGCACCCCTGCGCTTTGGCCTGCTGGAATGCAAGTTCGTCTGCCGCGCTTGGCACACCTCCCAACGAAACGATGGCGCAAACATCTCGGATCGGTCCATGACAGATGGCGGTTTGAGCGCCAAACAGATTAAAAACAAAACCGAACGAAGCCGCGGTGAGAACGATTGCCGTCCCGCCGAACAGACGTCGGCGTGCGCGCGTTCGTGGCGCTTGGGGTCGCGGTATCGGATTGCCGTTCACTAGCGCCTTGACTGCCGCCAGGACATCGCGGAAACGCGGATCCCGCCGGCTCCCTCGCCAGCCAATCAGGTCGAGCGCCTGTTGCTGACCGAAGCCCAAAGGTGGCTCGATTTTTTCAACGCGCACCGGCAAGAATGTTCCGCGGGATTTCGCAACGGCCGCTTCGTCTTGCACAAACTCACCAGCACCGGAGACCGAAGCTTCAGACCACACCACGATCACGCAAGCCGCTGACGTCAGGCGCTGATGGATCGCATTGCGCCAGCCGCTGGCACCTTCGATATCTCGATCCCACCAAACGACCAGGCCTTCTGCCTCCAGAGCGGAGACCATCCTTGCCACCATGGCCTCGTCTTCGCGTTTATAGCTGATGAAAACGTCTGCTTCGGTCACTGCAGGCCCTCCGCGTCCTCGGCGAGAGCGCGCTGCCTGGCGTCTTCAAGCAAATCGCGGTCGGATGGGCTGAGCTGGCGCGCTACGTCCAGCCGTTCCAGCTGGTCGACAACGTCACTCCAATCAATCGTGTGGTTGGGCAACGATGCGAGCCTTGCTAGCGAGATAGCAACATCGCGCTGAGCTTCAGCGGAACCCCCATCAGCATCAGCGAGGCGGTGACGGATCATCATGCTCTGTTCATAGGCGGTGAGCGCGCCGACCAGGTCGCCCTGCTCGCGCCGGATATCACCGATGATACCCAGGCTAACGGCGAGATCGCGCTGGGCCCGAGGCTAACTCATATCGTCCTCGGCGAGGCGGCGGCGGATCACCAGGTTCTGTTCATAGACGCTGAGCGCGCCGGCCAGGTCGCCCTGCTCGCGCCGGACATCACCGATGCTGCTCAGGCTAAGGGCGAGATCGCGCTGGGCCCGAGCAAAACTTTCATCGTCTTCGGCGAGGCGGCGGCTGATTGCCAGACTCTGCTCATAGGCGCTGAGCGCGCCGGCCAGATCGCCCTGTTCACGGCGGACATCACCGACCCTGATCAGGTTGGCATTGATATCGCGCTGGACTTCAACCGAGCTTTCATCGGCTTCGGCGAGGCGACGGGTAATCGCCAGGCTCTGTTCATAGGCGCTGAGTGCGCCCTCGAGATCGCCCTGATAGCGGCGGGTGTTGCCGACCCTGTCCAGACTGTAAGCGTGATCGCGCTGGGCGAGCGCCGAGCTTTCATCAGCTTCGGCAAGGCGGCCGCTAATCGACAGCATTTCCTCATACGCAATTAGCGCTGCAGGCATATCGTCTCGGAGTGAAAGAATATCCCCGATCTTGCTCAAGCTAACATATACATCGCGCAGCGCCCAGGCAGAGCTTTCATCGGCCTCTGCGAGGCGGCGCCGGATCGTCAGGCTCTGTTCATAGGCACTGAGTGCGTCTGCGAGGCTGCCCTGTTCGCGGCGGACATTGCCGATTCTGTTTAAGGTGTAGGTAAGATCGCGCTGGGCTCGAGTAGAGCTTTGATCGGCTTCAAAAAGGCGGCGGCTGATGGCCAGGCTTTCCTCATAGAAGCCGAGCGCGCCGACGAGATCGCCCTGATCGAGGAGGATATTGCCGACATGGTAAAGACTGACGTTGATCTCGCGCTGAACTTCAACCGAGCTTTCATCGATTTCGGCAAGGCGACGGCAAATCGCAAGGCTTTCTTCAAAGGCGCTGAGCGCGCCGATGAGATCACCCTGATCGCGGCGCGCTTCGCCAACGGTGCGGAGGCTAGCGGCTAGACTGGCCTGGAGATGTTCGGAAGTCTGATTGGCTTCGGCGAGGCGGCGGCTGATCGTCAAGCTCTGCTCCAGGACGTTGAGTGCCCCGGTGATATCGCCTTGAATGCGGGCGATCTCACCGATCTGATTCATGCTGGCCGAGCGCTCGCTGTCATCAGCGGCAAGCTCCAGAGACTGTGCGGCGGCACTGGCGGCGTCCTTGAGACCCCCAGCGCTGTCGTAAAGTCGAGCGAGCTCGATCCAGTCCGAGTGCTGACCTGGGTCAAGCGCGACAACCGCCTCGAACCTTGCGATCACATCGACTGTAGCCACATCACCCTGGTCACGCGCGTCCAGAGAAAGGTTGGCGATGTCGCGGCGATCCATTGCTTCAGCAATCGCCGCTGCGTTCTCCCGTGCCCGGGCCCGGGCCTCAGCGAGATCATCAAGAATTGAAAGCGCCCCGACGCGATCGCCGGTGTTGTAGCGCGCTAGCGCTCTGGCGCCTTCGGGTGTGGATGCAATGTCTTCTACCGCATCGCGGAAAACCGCAATCTCGCGGGCGTACTCCCGATCTCGACGGGCAAGCTCCGCGACAAGGTCATCGCGCGCTGTGGTCAGCTGGTCCAAGCGGGCCTCGGCCGCGTCAGCCGCATCGACCTCGGCTTCAAGAGCTTCGACACGACCCTGTAGCATACGGATGCGCTCATCGGCCTCGCGCTGGGCGGCCGCTTGGGTGGCAGCCGCGTAATACATCGCCGCGCTCACCTCTGCACGAACGCGCGCATCAAGATCGGCGCCGGAGGACTGTGCCAACCCAGTTGCCGTGAAAAAAAGTCCTACAAAGGCCACGAGTAGAGTCCGTGCCATCCGCTCCTCCGATAAAACTGCCCGTACAAAGCCAGCGCTTCAACATTATCACGAACATTGTCGTGCTGTGATCCGGGGCGAGGACCCGGGCACCCTATGGACGCCTCCAGGTTTTGGTTTGATTCTGTCCAGTCGAAGGCAAATGAAATGGCATCGACGAGTGGAAGCTTAGCAGTGTCGGAAACGTTGATTCGTAACGAGGCCTTACAATGTCAGCGACGATAATGGACTCGAAATGAAGGCAAGCAGCATGAACACTGACGCAGCACTCTCCGGTAATTTGAGAAAAATGCAGACCCGACTTGGGGATGTCGCGCAATACACGCTGATGCTGGACGGGGTTCCCGTCGATATGAATGCGAAGATCGGCGAGACCATCACGCTGCGCTTCGACGGCATCATCAACTGCATCGCCTGCGGCAGGGAAACAAAGAAGTCCTTCGGCCAGGGCTTCTGCTACCCCTGCTTTCGCGACGCGCCGGAAGCCAGCGAGTGCATCATTCGTCCAGAGCTATGTCGCGCCCACGAGGGCGAGGCCCGGGACATGGCCTGGGCCGAGCAGCACTGTCTGGTCGAGCAGATCGTTTATCTCGCGCGAAGCTCCGCGATCAAGGTCGGCATCACCCGCGCCTCACAGATGCCCACCCGCTGGATCGACCAGGGCGCTACCGATGCCATCGTCTTTGCCCGCGTGCCCAATCGCTACACGGCGGGCCTGGTCGAGGTCGCGATGAAAACGCACCTGACCGATCGCACGAACTGGCAGCGCATGCTGAAAAACGAGGTCATAAATGCGGATCTCGTGGCGACCAAGGCATCGCTGGTCGATACGCTGGATGCGGAGCTTCAACAGTACATCGATGCGGATGACACGGTCTGCGCGATCCACTATCCGGTTGAGCGCTATCCGGAGAAGGTCAAAAGCGTCGGCTTCGACAAGCAGCCGGAAATCGAGGGTCGCCTCGTCGGCATCAAGGGGCAATACCTGATCTTCGACGACAACCGCGTGCTGAACATTCGCAAGCACAACGGCTATCGGATTGTGATGTAGGACTGCACCCTGTAGGAGCGACCTCGGTCGCGATCGCACGCGTTCCTGACAAGAGTGGTCTTGGTGTCGAGCGACTGAGGAGTGGAAGTAACGAAAAATACCGCTGATTCGAAACAAGCATGGTCCACGACATCTATACAAAGAACAGCTGGCGGTCAAGCTTGGTCAGCAGCATAAGCAATGGAGCAGTTCCGGTTTTCGTGAATACGGAAACGTGAAAACGCGAAAACCGGACACCAGAATTCCGAAGCTAGATAAAAACCCAGGCATCGATCACGATGCCTGGGTGCCGGATGTTGGAGAGCTCATTCCCAGATGGCGTTGATGAAGCTCTGATGTGAATCGGTCGGATTGGTGTACGGCACGTAGGTATCGATGGTGCTACTACCCGATGAGAAGCCGCTTGAATAACCACTGGAATAACCGCTGTCCCATGACGGCTGCACCGTCTGCAAGTCGTAGTAGTCCAGGTTGGAATCCAACTGGCCGTGGTAGTTTGAGATCACGTTACCGTAGGCATCCACCTGTGAGTCGTAGGCATAAGGATCGACGTAGTGCACGTTGCCCCACTGATCTTGCATCTGCATGCCGTAAGGATCGATGTTGCTCCAGTTATTGTAATCCTGGGCAAAGGATGACGTTGCGGCACACGCGAGAATGGCGACAGAAGCAATTGTTTTGATAACAGTTTTCATTGTTCGTTTCCTTGGTCTGATTGTGATGACCCGATTTGTCGGGGTTCAATCACTACAGCGCCAAGCCGGTCGAAACTGGTTCAACAAATTTAAAAAAAAGCGCAAGGCCGGTTCCGGACAAGCGGTTGGATCAGATTCAACACTAGTCTAGAGCTCAAAGGACCGCTCCGCGAACGGACCGGAACCGAAAAGAAACTGTTCCAGAGCCTCCAGGAAATCCGCAGCCGAAGCTGAGGTGCTTTTTTGCGGCGATAGGACGCTTGGATACGCCATGAGCAATCGCAGCAGGCAATCCCAGCTGCTTCGATCAGAAAACGACCCATCAAGGCTTAGGGAATTGACCTGTTTGGTGCCTGTCCTTGATTATTGACCAATCTTCGACGATAACCGCGTGCTGAACATTCGCAAGCACAACGGCTATCGGATTGTGATGTAGGACTGCGCCCTCCAGGAGCGACCTCGGTCGCGATTTCCTACAAGAGTGGCCTTGGTGCCGAGCGACCAGGGCCTTTCGTTTTTTCAGACCTTGTTTTCGAACACGTCATCGTGCACCGAGGCAGATTCTGCACCCTCCCCGTTCATCATCTTCTCGCCCATCGGCGAGCCAAGCAAGGCGAAAACGTTTTCGAATTCCTCTTTGGAATTCACATACGGGTATGGGCCCTCGGGGACCGGCACATCGAGAAACTCGCAAAGTGGCTCCCACCCCTGCTTGGCTTCGAACACCAGCAGTCTGTCGGGTCCGAACGCGGCCTTGACCGCAGCGGTGTGATTCTCGAAGGCCACTCTCAGGGCGTCGACGTCGCTGAGATCGCCGCCCAAATGATCGTCGATCGTCGCCTTGGCCATGCGTCCCCATTTGGTGCCTTTCTGGAACTCCTGCATCGTCTTGCTGAAAATCGTTTCCTGCGTGGACTGAATCCAACGATCGGTATCGCGCACGGAATGGACAATTTTTGCGTCGGGATAAAACTCGGCCAGCTCACGCCAGTAATTGGATCCGGGGAAGTCGACGGTCGCAGCATAGCCTTCAAAGATACTGTCCCAGACCGGCTTCCCGGCAGCAGCTTCCAGCCACAGGTCGACATGCCCTGCTCGCCCGAGCACTTCCGTCATGTGATAACACGGCGCGCCCAGCAGCTTTTCCAAAGCGATCTTCAGCACGCCTCCCCGTAGTCAAGCACCTTTCCGGCGATCTTTTGCTGATTTGGCATGATTGAGGTTCTCCTGTGCATTCAGGCTTTTTCGAATTTCAATTGTTGCGATGAAGAAAGGGTCTGCTGACATATATCCGGGCTCTGAGTGGAGAGTTTCTTCAGCTGCTCTCCGGCCCACCATGAGTTTCGAGATGACTTCGAGGCCTAAACACCCACGCGGCTTTTCACCTTTGTCCTATACCAGGCTCTCTCGAAGTCGTTGACTTTCTTCTTCATCGGCTTTGCAGACTCGTCAGGCGGGAGCAAATGCCTTGCTGGAGTCATACTGCGCATCGCGGGCCACGATCAGCCACCCGATGCGCGCGTTCTTGTTGGCCAGGGCAACGACGGCCTTGTTAAAGCCGCGCCGAGCAACGATCGGCTCGGCCCAGCGGATCAGCGGGCTTTGCCGGTCCTTTGTGACCGAGATCGCGGCCCTGGCCCCGTGGATGAGCAGTCCTCTGAGATAGCGGTCACCGCTCTTGGTGATGCCCTTCAGCTGAAGTTGGCCACCGGATCCGTATTGTCTGGGGACCAGACCTAGCCAGGCTGAGACCTGTCGGCCGCATTTGAACTGCTCACCACTGCCAATCGTGTTCAGATAGGCCGATGCGCTCAGTATCCCGATGCCGGGTAGTGCCTGGAGCGCCTCAAAGGCCGGATGGGCTGAACTGACCTGCACGATGCGACGGGTGACCGAGAGCACGCGCTCACGAAGATTGTTCAGGTCCATCAGGCGCTCGGCCAGAAGTGCTCTGGCGATGTCGGTCAGCTCGTTATCCGCGGACTCCAGCGCCTCAGGCACCTGTTTGATCAGCGGACGTAGTCCGACTGGGAAGCAAACGCCGTACTCCCGGGCGATCCCTCGGATCTGGTTGGCGGTCGCAGTGGTTTGCTCGACATAGAGCTGGCGCAGGCGATGCATCGCCTGCAGATCCTGCTGGTCGAGCGACTTGATTGGAACTCGGTGCAGGCTTGGCCGCTGCGCGGCTTCGCAGATCGCCAGGGCATCGCGCGCATCACTTTTACCACCGCGCACGAACGGGGCAACGTGCTGCGCTGGAATGAGCTCAACGGTATGGCCAAGGTCACGGAAGCAGCGAGCCCAGTGGTGTGAGCTGCCGCAGGACTCCATCGCGATGGTCGTGGGCTCGAACTGCCGGATGAAGTGCAACAGCTTCGGTCGCTTCACTGCTTCGTTGAGCATCACCTTGCCAGCGCGATTCAATGCGCAGACCTGGAATACGTTTTTTGCGAGATCGATCCCGATCAGAGTAGACTTCATGTGGACGCCTCCTACGCTAATGACTGTGTGGAACACCAGTGTGGCGCGAAACTGACGCCGGAGCGAATGATGGAGGCGTCCATCTCATCACCCAATCAATCGAGCCATACCCAAGCGCAAAAAGTATGTGCCGCGTCCACGGCCTCGTCGCCTGTCCCCAGCCCGGCGGCGCCGATGGCCCTGAGCCCGCCGTAGCCTGCCTGGACGCGCGCTATAGGGAGGATGGCGACTGGCCGTGGCCAACCCTCATCGCCTCACACCAGGTCTCGCCTCCCCATCGCGGGCCGCCGCCGCGCACCGCCGGGCGTGGTTGGGCGGCTCGCCTCCGGCCGGCCGCCGCTTGGTCCGCCGCCGCCTCCCCGCCGATCTCGTCCCGCCGGGGGCCGCCCCTGCTCGCCCCGCCCGGCGCGCGTCCCGTCGTCTCCGCGCGCGCGGCTCGTCGTGCGGCGGCTGGCCCCCGTTCGCGTGGCGTGGCGTGGCCACCTACGTCGCCGGGGCTGCCAGCGCCCCCCGCCCCCCCTTGTCCCGGCTATCGTCGGCTGTCCCGGCGGCCGTTCGTCTGCCCACACCGCCGCGTCCGCCTGCGCCCCCGCCTCCCCTTTCCCGCTTGTCGGCTGTCACCGGCGGCCGTTATCGCGTGGCGGGGTGTTCCCCCCCCCGCCGCTGTCCGCGTCGGCCCCCCCCCCTTTCCCTCTCCTGCTCCCGGCGGCCGTATCGCGTGGCGGGCGTCCGCCCCCCGGCCGCCGCTGCCGCGTCGGGCCTCCCCGCCGCCTCCCCTTGCCCTCTCTGCCCCGGCCCTATCGCGAGGCGAGGCGGGCCGTCCCACGCGCCGCGCTGTCCGCGCCGCAGGCCGGCCGCGGCGCGGCGCAGCCCTTGGCGGGTGCTTGTCGTAGCTGCCCGGGGCCTATCGCGCGCGCCCCGCCCGCCGCTGTCCAGCGTCCCCCCCTGCCGTCCGAGGTCGCCGGACCCGTCCCATGCTGACACCGGCGCCGTATCGCGTGGCGGGTGTATCCCCTACACCCGTCGCTGTCCAGGCTTTGGTCGCCCAGCGGCCGCCGACCCCGCCACCTCGCAGCCGGAGACGGCCGGAGCACACGGCCGCCCCGCGCGCACCTGGCGGGAAACTCGGCAGGCCCGCGTGTGGCCACCTGGCCGCGCGGCCATCGGCGCATCTGCGCTGCTACTGCGCCGTCGCATAGCGGCCGGCCACGGCGTATGGCCGTCGCCGCCCCCCGGTATCGCCGAATCTGGGCGTCACCGGTCGTCGCTATATCGGCGCTGGTCACGCCCCATCCGGGCCGCCGTCCCCGCGTTATCCCCTCCCCCGCCCCCCGGTATGGCCACCTGGGCGGTCGGTATCGCGCCGGCCTACCCACCTGACCACCGCAATGCGCCACTATCATGGCACCATGGTGCCGAGGGCATCAGCAACGGCCGGCGCCGCTGGCGGGGTCCGGAGCCGCCGCGCGGCACCCGGCCGCGGCTCGCCGCGGTCGCCTCCGCCCGCCGCTGGTGCCCGCACCCCGCGTGTCGTCGCGTGGCACCCCGGCCCCCGCCGCTGGCGGCGCAATCGCCTCGAGTCACCCCATCGCGGCTGGCCTGCTGGCCGTCGCCTGGGATGGCCGGCCCGCAGGCTGGGCTGCCGGCCTGTTCCCGTAAACTAAACGCATGGTGACAACCCTAACAAGCGCGGTTACGCAAACCGACGCTCACGACCCTGCTCAATCGGAGGACACCTAAAACGTAGGCGGAACGGGCCAAAGAAACACGGCGTCGGGCCACCCGTCTCCAGAGATACGCCCCCTGCCCGGGAGAGGGGTCCCGCTCTGCATCCAGGCCGACACGCCAGAAATCGGGTGACCCACCGTGCACGCTGCTCGCCGGCGCTACTGGTCAAAAATCAGGACCGATCTTCGAAACTGTCACTGAAGATCAGGAACATGGATTCGCTGTCGTCTTCACTGCGAGGCGGTTGAAGTCATCTGCATCGACAAAGCCGTCGCTGTCGTTGTCGATACCATCGCTGCACTGGGTCGGACGCTCAGTGTCATCTTCCCTCCCGGTGCAGTTGAAATCCTGATAGTCGATAAAACCGTCGCCGTCATTGTCGATGCCGTCGATACACTCCGATTCGCGCTCGGTATCGTCTTCCCTGCCGATGCAGCCGATGTCGCTGAGGTCGATTATGCCGTCGTTATCATTATCGACAAGATCGGTGCACTGGGTCGGACGCTCCGTATCGTCATCGGCGCTGGTACAGTTCGCATCGGCCAGATCGACAGCGCCATCGCCATCATTGTCGACCGAATCAGAACACTGCGTTGAGCCTTCGATGTCATCCTCGCTGTCGCTGCAATCGAAGTCATCGAGGTCGACGAAACCATCGCCATCGTTATCGATGAAATCGTTGCATTGGGTTCGTCGCTCCGTATCGTCGCTGCTATCGACGCAGTTGGAGTCGGCAAGGTCGACGTTGCCGTCCATATCATTATCCCTGCCATCGCTGCACTGACTGGAACGCTCCGTATCGTCTTCGGAATCGGTGCAGTCGAAGTCATCCAGATCGACGAAGGTGTCATTGTCGTTATCGATGCCATCGCTGCACTCGGTGGCGCGCTCAGTCAGATCTTCCCTGTCGCTGCAATCGAAATCATCAAGATCGAAAAAGCCGTCATCGTCGTTATCGATACCGTCGCTGCACTGGGTTGGACGCTCGGTCGTATCGCTGGAAGCGGCGCAATCGAAGTCATCGAGATCGAAGAAGCCGTCGTTGTCGTTGTCGACACCATCGCTGCACTCGGTGACAACGATCGGTCCATCAGGAGTATCGGCCAAAGCGTCTCCTGACAAGACAACGAAAAAGACCAATGCAAATCGAAATAAAAGCGCTGGCAATCTCGCCTGCGGAGCAGGACGGGAAGGCGAAACCTGTGCCAAATTGGCCGAAGATGATGAAACGCGACGCATGGTGGCTCCCAGTGCTTTTCGCGGCAACTCATGACTAAGATACCGCTCCAGCGGCAACGATAAAATCAGGCTATGCCTGAATCCCATGGCTGTCAAGCTCGGCACGGTGAGGAGAGAATCGAGACCGACACTCTCATGACCTGATAGTCACAGTGGGTCTTCCGAGGCTGGAGCATTCAAGGATCAATGTGTCGCACAGGGCTTGCCCATGATGGCCTACTGCACTGGGATCCGCTCAAATGGCTGTCCTGGCGCAGCAGCGCTGGGTGACCTGGGCAGAATGATGCTCGCCAGGCGCTCTTCGATCTCCAGGATCACGGGGCGATCGGAGTCCACGATGCCGATATCGGTGTTGATCTGAAAGGCAATCGCGATGCCGTAGTCCGGGTAGTACTGGAGGCTCGATACGTAGCCCGGGATCCAGCCACGATGACCATACACCGGCCCGAATGCGCTGGAATTCCGAATCGAGACCCCGAGCCCATAGGAATCATCCAATGATCCGTCGACCAGCGGATGTGGTGCGATCGCTGCTCGATAAGTCGGCGTCGACAGCAAGCGGCCGGACAGGAAGGCCCGGCCCCATCGCGCCAAATCACTTGACGTCGAATACAGCCCGCCGCCGGTCCATTCGATCGATGGATCCCACTCCAAGACTCCTTCGTCATCGGTCGTTCGTGGCGGCAGATCAAGACCGGATGCGCCGGAGACATATCCGCGCGCCAGCCCCGGCAACACCCTGCGGTTCGACGGTCCGGTCGAAGCGAGCTCCAGAGGCAAGATAAATCGATCGCAGATGATCGTCTCGTAGGGCCGCCCGGCCACCGCCTCGATCACCAGTCCGAGGAGCAGGTATCCGGTATCGGAATAGACCATGGCTTCGCCCGCGACAGACAATGGCTTCGAATCGAAGGTGAGCGCGATGAGATCTTCAGGACGCATTGTCTCAAGTGAATTCGGCCACAGCGAGGCAAATTCCGCCATATGCACGTGATCCGGCAGGCCCGAGCGATGGCTGAGTAGATGCCGCACCGTAATCTGGCGGGCGTTCGGCAGGCGATCGAACCAGTCGCGCTCGCCCAGCCAGCGCTCGATCGGATCATCCAGGTCAATCTTGCCCTCGTCAGCCAGCTGCAGCACCGTCCCCGCTACGAAGGTCTTTCCGATACTGGCCACAAGCATGGTCGTTTCGACCGACATCGCGTCGCCCGTCTCCAGATTCGCTTGGCCCATGGCCAACGCCGTCAGACGCGCAGGACCCGCGACCGCCACCGTCATACCGGGCAGCGCATGGTCGCGAAGGATCGAACCCATCTCGCGCGACAGCAAAGCCTCCCCGTCTTTGGTGGCGCTGAGTTGACAGCCGTGCAGCAGGCCGCCGATCGCGCTAAGCAGGAGTGCCATCCATACCTGTCGTCGCTTTGTCATGTTGCGATCTTGCTCGGTATTACGTTCTTAATCGCCAGATCAGGGGCGAACAGGACGTCGCGTTTGAACCAGACGATCACGACCGCCACGATGACGAAGACTGCCATGTCGTAGGGCTGCGCGTCCGGCCACATCGGGTTGTTCATCTGGAAATGAAACAGCATGGCCAGAAGGAGGCTGCCGCGCGCTTCATTGAACAGAGCCGTAAGAATGACACTACAGGCGACCGATCCGGCGAAAAAGGGCAGAAAGCCCCACCCAGCCTGCGGAGTGCCGCTCAGCAGGAAGGCCGGGATGTGCCAGATGGCCCAGATCATCCCCAGAATCAATCCTGCCCAGAACGGCAGTAGGTATCGCTGCAGGATCGGCAGGGCAAAACCGCGCCAACCGATCTCTTCCACCGGGCCCAGAATCAACATGAAGCCGATGGCAGGAAGAAGCGCGCTGGCCGATTCGGTAAACATTGGCGCCGTCGATGCATTGCCCTTGAAAAGCGCACCGGCAAAGAACACTGCCGGGAAACCGAGGATCAGAAACAGCGTCCAGAAGGCCGGGGCGCGCCACAGCAGCAGGCGCGAAAGAAAGCGCCCCAGCCCCGAAAGGCCGGCTGAAATACCCACCAGGATCAGCGCGGCAATTGCAGGCGCATAAACCGCCAGAATGAAGAGCGGGTGCGACCCGCTCAGTTCACCAAAGGTCCCGACGACCCAGTCAGTCGCCAGAATGAACAAGGCGAACATCGACCAAGCGAGACCGAACACGATGACCAGAAACACACCGAGCTGGCGCGAATCGATAAGCGTAGCATTACCAGAAGCCGACTGACCGTCCATGTGCAGACACCATCTCCCAGCTTGAACTTACGAAGACTCTAATGCATATTCAGGCTCGTGTCAGACATGCAGGAAATTGACAGACCTGGCTGGGGATTCGGCGCAGGCAGCATCAACTCCTGCTCGCATGACGTTTCATCGTATTCATGAGGACTCAGTGCACGTGATATGAACTGGCTCTGGTTTCTGATCGCTGCTCCTCTGTCTGTTGTTCTGGCCCTGAGTCTTTGGCGGCTTCATGATGCGTGGGTCGAGCGGCGGGCCTGGAATCATCTGATCAAACTGGGCGGAACTGAGCCGAAGCGCTTCGATCCGGCGCTAGTCTCCGATTTGCCCGAACCTGCGCAGCGGTTCTTCAGCTTCACGATTCAGCCCGGCACCCCGTTGCGACCGGTTGTCGAAGTCGAGATGAAGGGTGAGCTGAGTCTCGGCAGCAAGGACAGACCCGACTACCGACCAATGCGCGCCCGGCAACTCTTGGCTTCACCTCACGGTTTTATCTGGTCGCTGCGCTGGAACGGTATCCGGGGGTCCGACGGCGCCCTGCCCGATCGGTCATGGACCCGCTTCTGGTTGTTCGGTCTCATCCCCGTTGCTCGCGCCAGCGGCGCGAATCATCTGCGTTCATCCTTCGGACGCCTGGTCGCCGACAGCCTGTTCTGGGCACCGGCCAGCATGTTGCCAGCTCGAAGCGTGCGCTGGGCGCCGCTAGGCGAAGATAGCGCTCGCCTCATCGTACGAAGCGGCGGGTTCGAGCAGGCCGTGGATCTTTATGTCGGCCCAAAGGGTGAGCCTGAAAGCATCATTTTCCAGCGTTGGAGCAATGAGAATCCCGAACGTGTTCACCGACTGCAAGCCTTCGGCGGCGATTTCTCGGACTTCCGTACCTTCGAGGGCTATCGACTCCCCACGACAGTCATCGCAGGCAATCATTATGGCACCGAAGAATACTTTCCCTTCTTCAAGGCCAGGGTGACCGCTGTTCGATTCCCGGAGCAACCCGATCGGGGTTGAACACTACCCGGAGATTTTCCAAGCGCCAAGGAAGAGGCGTCCCTATCTCCTCCGATCCAATCTCATAGTTCAACATCGTCAGGTAGTTACACCCCATTTTTACCCGGATTCAACCCGAAAAATCCCTGTTTTGACTGCGGTTTTGATTGTCCCCTCCTGAATCAGCCTCTAGCCTGATTCGAACACCTTGCAGGAGATTTTCTGTTCTTCTCATCCTGCAGGGCTCGAGCTCGCAGTTCGATCTGTGAGGACATCAACACACAACCAGGATATAGCCAGCATGTCAATAAGAGACCGTCTTCAAATATGGAAATCAACCGCATTGCTGATAACGGTCTGTTTCGCGAGTCCGATGACAGACGTCCTCGGCAAAGCTCATGCGGGGAATGACCGGGGCGGGTTCTTCGCAACCGTCGGATCAGATGTAAGTTGCGATTTCAACGTTCTTCAAATCGCTGCATCCAGCGGCGTATCTGAATTGAGACTTGCAACCAACCTGATTCATAGCAGTGTAGTGTTGTCTCCTGGCATTGAACGCGTGGTGGGCGGTTTCGACACTTGCAGTGATGCACAAATGGACATCCGTGGGCAGGGTCGCTCAATTATTGATGGCGCCAACACAACGACCGTGATTCGGGCCGATCTCACGGGTCAGCTCGAATTGGTCGGACTGGAAATTCGGAACGGATATTCGACAACCATTGGTGGCGGCATATCACTGCCGCAGGCGGGATTGATATTAACCATCCGGGATAGCGAGATCCATGGCAACCGAGCCGATGTTGGCGGGGGTGGCATTGGTAAAGTGGTCAATGGAATTTCCAATATCAGCGTCAATGGAAGCCGTATTTACAATAACCGCACCGCAGGGTTTGGTGGTGGGGTGTATCTGGCCAACTCAGGACAGTTCAGTCTGTTGAGAGACTCCAGTTTAGATGGAAACAGCGCAAATAACGGTGGAGGAGCCGCGATTGTGGATGCATCTATGACGGTGATTGGTGGTGATAACCTGCAGGAACCAAACGGGTTATCAAACAATTCGGCACAAACCCATGGCGGTGCGATTTATGCTGATGATGGGTTTCTGACGCTATCAGGTGGTGAACTGGCTGGCCTTGGCAACAATTCTGTAGCACTGAATCTCTTTCTGAATCAGGCAGATTCAGATGCCGATAACAATGGTTCGGGTGGCGTGATTTATGCGGTCAATTTCTCGGCGATTGAAGTATCTCAGGTGGCGGCATCGCTGAACACAGCGCACAAGGGAGGTGTGTTCTCCCTGGATACGGCCAGCGATCTGACCGTTATCAACCCCAACCCCGGAAACTGCTGGAACGACACTGGCTGCTCTGTCTTCGCCTCGAATTCAGCCGCCGAAGGCGGTGTGATTGCGGCAGAGCTCAATAGCAACATTCAGTTCGATGGCGTTCTGATGACAGGAAATCGCGGCACACTTGGATCCGTCGCTGCCCTGCGTTCGGGATTGACCGATATGACGCTCGTCAACAGCACCGTCGTTCAGAATGGCGATCCGGCAGATACTGCAACATTTATTCTTATCGGCGGTGCCGAGTTGCTCATTTCACAGAGTACGATTGTCGACAATGTGAGCGCAGCGGGCGTAATAGCCTCATCAACCGGCGCCGATATTGCCATTTCCAAGTCACTGCTGTACAACCCGCTCGGTGGGGGGGAATTCAGTATGGGTTCACCCGCCACCACCTTCTTCGAATGTGTCTACGTGGATGATGCCAATAATACCGCCGGCAACGGAGTATCGCTGATGACCGCAGCCGACTACTCTGGCATGTTCCGGGATCCAGGTATGTTTGACTACCGGCTCAATCCTGATGACCCCGATCAGTTTGGCCGGGATTTCTGCGCCGCATCCACAGTATTTGGGAGCGCAACAGACTTCGAAGGTGATCCGCGGGGTAACGATGATCCCCAGATCATCAATCGAGCAGGTCCCTATGATCTTGGGGCCGATGAAGTCATCGACGAACTGTTCAAGGATCGTTTCGAAGGTTGATGAACCATAGGACCTACCGATTCGACCTCAATTCGCGGGGGCCTGCGCTCAGGCACAGGCGCTCGCTGAAAAAGGTCGTCAGCCGCTGATTGCTCTGTCTCGCTCCAATTTCAGGAAGCGCTCAAGCAAGGCATTCAATCGCTCACGCCGCTCGGCGCTGAGCTTGCAGTGAATCAGGACGTAGCGGCAGGTTCGAACGACCTGTCGCCAGCGGGGGCGACGGGGTAATCGTTGCACGGTGAGGTACTTTTCCATCGTTCGCGTACGTAATCTGCCGTCATCGATAGCCACCAGCCAGATGCCGCTTTTCTCCGCCAGGTCAATCGTTGTCAGCCCCGTGCTCTCCTCCCAGGTTTCGACCGCCGCGAGCATCAGGCTGACCAAAGCCTGTTGATATTCGGTCGACTCAGTGGATTGGTCAGACACTGCCCTTTCAAGCTGACTGCTGTTAAGCGCCTCCAGATCATTCAGCAAGCGAGCCAGGTCGGCACTTCCGCTCTCGCTTAACTGGCCTAACGATTCGAGCAGCCTGGGGCTGAGCTCCTGAAACCGCCTCAGATCCGTGAGCTGTTTGCGCAGTCGGGCCGTGTCTTGCATGCTGTCCTGCACTGGCTGATCCGAATAGGCCTGGATAACAATCACGTGGAAGCCATCTCGATGGTCCAGACGGCTGAGCCACACAGCGAAGCGCCGCTCGTCCCCGTCAACCGTCACTGCCATATCGTCAATCAGCGTGCCGCCAGCGTTGGCTTCACCATCGGCGAGTGCTTCCGAGACGACTTGAAACAGCTCAGGCAACAAGTTTCCAAGCGCCTGATCGACCAATGACGCATCTTCATAGGCCAGCCACTGAGCGAACATGCGGTTGTGATACACGATGCGCCCGCTTTCATCAAAGCAGGCCAATGGTTCATTCGTTTTGTCCAGAATCGCCAGTTGACGGCGGCTGGATTTGACCATCTGATCAAGCTCGTCGCGATGATGGGTAATTTCAGTCCGAAGACGACAAGTATCAGCCCGCTTCTGTCGCCAGATCCACGCCACCACCACGCCCAGCAGTATGATCGAAAGCGCCGCGACCAGGAGCAGGACGCGCTGACGGTTCAGCGCCAGCACCGCAATCTGGTTATCCCTCTCAAGCAGTGCATTGGCGCGTCGCTGTTCGTCAATCTCTATATTGGACCTGAGTACGGCAAAATCCCGGTCATATTGCTCCTGAAGCAGGCGCTCCCTTAGCTCGATGAACTGCCGCATGACATTCAGCGCAAGATCAGGCCGCTGGTTTGCTTCATGAATTTTCGTCAGGGTCTCGAGCAAAGACATGCTCAGCTTGCGTTGTTGTGCTTCTCGAGTAATGGCCAGCCCATCAACTGCGGCCGTCTCGGCTTCGTCATACCGACCCAGTTGCAGTAACACCTCAGCCAGGACAGGCCGAAGCTCGATAACCGCCGTGGACTCAAGCTGTGCTTCTAGTTGTTGAGCTTCGAGCAGATGACTCAGGGCGGCTTCCGGGCGGCCACGGTCCGCATCGAGACGAGCTTGCAGAACCTTGACCCGGGCTTGCTCCGCGGTTCGGCCAGCGGCGGTGTAAAGCCTCAGCGACGCTGACAGGTGAGGTTCGGCCTGCTCTCCCCGGGCCATGTCCACCAGCGTGGCAGCGGTGTCTTCATGCACATGCGCAATGAATCCGGAAATCCAGCCCTCGTTTGCTGGATCCGACGACAGACTCGCCTCATGCGATGCCAGAGCACGCTCCAGAAACAGCAAGGCATCTTCCAAATTGCCCATGTCTCTGTATACGGCAGCGATGTTCGCCTGAGTCAGGCCGGTTCGATAATCGATGGGTTGACTCCGGTACTGATCCAACGCCCTTTCAAAGGCAGAAAGTGACTCGGTGTAGTACCCCAGCTCACGATGGATGGTGCCCAGATCGTTCTGGATTGTGGCGATCATGCGATCTTGCCCAAGCGCCTGAACGATGCGCAAGGCATCAGTAAAATAGTGCAGCGCGCCTCGGTAATTGTGCTGTCTGATTTCGATAATGCCGCGCTGACGCAACCAGTTGTAGCGATACAAGTTCGGTTCGTAAAGCGCGGGGTTGCGGGCCAACGCCGCATCCAGTGTTCCTGTTGCCAGGTCGAACTCATCTCGCTGCCCGTAGAGCATGGCAATCTGGATGTAAAGCCTGGTTTGTTCGTCCAGGCTCAGTGCACTGCCTTCTTCAAGAAGTCTCTCGCACTCAGTAATGGCAGAACGCGGAGCTGACGAATCGAGCCCGAGGCAAGGATCCAGCGCCGACTCAAGCGCTACGGCATCAGTCACGCTGATCACTGCGATCGCCAGGCAGAGCAAGGCCGAAAAGCCCGGCCGTCTGAGAACAGCTACTTCGAACATACGAGCGTCACATCCTAAGATCACGCTTTCGTCCCGATATCTGCACCCCGCCAACAAGCGCAAACAGCCGGGTTCACTAATGGGAGCCGGTTGTCCCTCATGGTCAAAAGTCCCTTTTGCAGGGCGTCGCAACTATCAAGGTCAATGGGTTTGGATTACAGAGCAAATTACGGCACCGTCTCGCATCACCTTGAACCGCTGTTGCGTCGTCAGACGTCAGGCCACAGTCGGTTGATAGTGGTGCTTCGGGGTGAAACGGGAGTATAGGCACCCCTCTTTCCGATTTCCAGCAGCATGTGCGAGGCCGCTTCGGCCAGGTCTTGTCAGCGCCGTAGGGGTCGCGCCGAGTACGAGCGCTGAGGGAGCGATCCGGCCCGACCTGGTAGCCCGATCGGCTGACCTGAAGCACGCAACGCACCGAAACGTGTCTGGACTGCTCACGATGGGCCCGGATGAACGCGTGTTTCACGACAGGCCTTTCGCGTAGTACGCCCAGCCGCCTTTTCTTTGAATGTCACGCCCTTTCTTGAACCGCTCTAGCTTTCGTCGTAGCGCAGCGATCTCTGCAGATCGGCAGGCGTTAGGCGTCCGGCGGTCAGGGCCTCTAGAGGCGTGGCCAATACCAGTTTTCCGGACGATGTCGCGCCAAGCGTAAAGTACTACTCGCTTGATCCCAAGCAACCGAGCGGTGTCGGCCATTGCCTGGGTAGCTCGGGGTGCCCCGGCTTTTGTCGGCTCGTGCTTACTGCACTCCGACCAGGGGGCGATAAATGCTGCCCCCAGACCGGGCCGCGCAGGCTATCGGCCTGCGCGGTCAGGACATTTGGGCCGGATCAATCGAAACGGAACCGGTCCCGGAAGACCACATCGGGGTCGAAGATCACCCGCGTGATGTAGGCATCATTGGTCTCATTGACGGCCTCGGACTCGGTAGTGAAGCTCAGGCGAATACGGGCTTCGGTTCCGTCCTCCAGGTCGGGGTCAGTGGCAAAGCTCAGCGTGATCAGGCGCTGTTCTCCGACCGCAAAGTCACCGAACTCGCAGGCAATATTCTGTCCATCCGGACTGATCGTGCAGCTACCCTCCGAACTTCCGGTAAAGATCACGCCCGCGGTTTCAATGCTGCCTTGCATGCTGATCGACTGTGCAATCAGGCCGGGCACGCCTTCCGGCACCAGGTTTCCGACTTGAACCTGGACGGTAAACGTTTCCCCGATCGGGACGGCGGGCGGCGGGATCTCGCCCTGGTCAGCCGGCAACTCCAGGCCGAGATTGACCAGTGGCTCCGGGTTGATCTGGCTGGTCAGGCATTCGCCCCGTTCGCTCTGATCAAAGATGCAGAAGCTCACATCCTTCGGGCCAGGCGCGGTGAATACGTGCTGGGCGATGCCATAGCCTGTGCCTGAACCCAATGGAGGCTCGACCAGCAGGACGCCTTCGATGTAGGGGTTGTCGGGATCGGCTTCATTGATGAAACCCTCTTCCAGTATCAAGCCGCCATCGAACTCGAAACTGGTGACAAAGTCCTCGGCGCCGTCATCCTCGAAGACGCCGCGCACCACGAAAGGAAAGCCCAGGCCGACGCGCTGGGGCAGTTCGTTGTCGAGGACCACCGGTGAGTCGTCGACAGCCTCCACACGGATATTCAGCCTGGCCGGCAGGGAATCGTCAACGCCGTCGTTAGCGATGAAGATCAGTTGATCCTCGCCGAAGAAGTTCGGGTTTGGGGTATAGGTCAGAGTAACCGACTCGTTGTCCGAATCAACCAGAGATAGCAGGCCCTGGCTCGGAGCTTCGGTGATCTGGAAACTCAATATATCCAGACCGTTGAAGTCGATGTCGATGATCCCGTCGGGGTCATCGGCCGTGAGCATGATCTGGATCGGCGTGTCCTCCTGTGTCGTGATGATCTGATCCTGTGTGATCGGTGCGCGGAAATTTCGCGCGACATCGATTTCCACCGTTCCGAGGTTGCTGTCATCGAGCCCATCACTGGCCAGGAACTGGAAGCTGTCGGTAGCGCTGTGGAAGTCGAAATTCGAGACATAGGTCACTGTCGCCGAGCTGTCAGTGATGTCCTTCAACGGTGAGGTCTCGAATACGTGCACGAAACCTTCTTCGCGGTCGACGACGTAGAACTGGGTCGAGTTGACCGAGACGGCCCGCGGCCGGCCCATGTTGCCAAGCACGAAGCCCGGTTGCTCGCCTTGATTGACGCCAGTGCCGGTCGAGCGCGCCTGACCGGCGAACGTGCCATCGCCAGCGAAGCGCTGAACCCTGGAGTTGCCCCATTCGGCGATGTAGAGCACATCGTTGGGGTTGATCGAGATGTAGAGCGGGTCGTCGAACTGGCCGGCTGCTTCACCGGCCAGTTCGCTGCGACTGCAGGTGGCATCGGTGCAGGCAAAACCCTTACTGATCTGCTTGTCCTCGTCGCAGGCGTTGTTGCTGCTGGCCTGACAGCGACCCATCCAGCCAACGTACTCGCCGGGGACGAAATCGCCCTGCTCGTCGAAGTAGGAAGCAGTAAATTTCTCGACACGCTCGTTGGCGCAGTTAACCATGTAGAGATCGCCCCGGCTGTCGATGTCCATGGCGTAGCCCAGCAGGCTGGAACCCGCGCACGAGGGGCTGGGAGTGGGGAAAGGGCTGTCTGCATTCAGCGTGGCCAGATAGATCGGGTTGGGCGGATCATTGCGTACGTCAAATACGAAAACATGGCGCTTGTCCGTGATGTAGAGGATGCCCTGGGCGGAGTCCACGCGGGCATAGGACACACTGTTGGCCTGCAGGTTTGGCGCCGAATCGTTGTCGATGCTGCCGAGGGAATCGCAAAAATCAGCACGATTGGCCTTGTCGACGAAATCTGTCGCGCACCGATTGAGAATGATCTCTCTGCTCGATCCGGAGCCCACGGTTTCGAATTCATACAGGAAGCCATCGCGATCAAGCACGAAGGCGTCGTTGGCGCCCTCATACTGGATCTGGCCGATAAAATTACCGTCGCGATCCCAGGTCGAGACGCGCGGGAAAGTTTCTGCGCTGCTGGCGCTGCAACGCCAGTAGCGATCCTGCATGTATACCTTGCCGCTGTCGTCGACGACGATGAATTCGGGTTCATAAACCCAGTCCACGCGAATTCGGTCGGCACTGGGTCCGGGGACCACGTCACAGACATTCGCTTTCATCCAGGCCGAGCGGTTATCACTCAGATAGAACGCCTCCCCGTAAGGTCCGCCCGGCGAGGTCCGGTAGTCTTCGATGAAGAACGGATAAAGAGGCGCGACAAATTCGCCGTTGCTTGGACGCGCACTGATCCGGAACGACAGCGGGTCGAAGCGCCCGTCGATGAAGTCGCTGTCCGCTCCGCTCAACACGATATCGACAGGCTGCGACGTCAAGGTGCTGGCGTTGATATCAATGACCGTGGGCGCCGTATTGCTGCCCTCCGACTTGATGGTGATCATCTGGTCTGCCTGACTGGCGTTGCCGGAAGCATCGGTGGCAGTCCAGACAATCGCTGAGCGCGAGTCGATCGGGTAGAACGCCGGGCCGTTGTTGCTGATGCCCGGATCGGGATCTGCCAGGTCGACCACGCGCGGCGCACCGAGATTGACCTGGTCGGCGTCCAGACCTGGATTGGCGGCAGGAACTTCAATGACTCGACTGGGCGGCGCGACCAGGATCGGTGCCTGGGTGTCTTCGATCAGAACCTGCTGAACCAGGACGTTGCTGTTGAAGCCTCCGCCAGGCAGTGGACCGCTGTCGCGGATCGTCCAGGTCAGTGGATTGTTTCCCACCGAGAGCAGCGGGCCGGCATCGTTGCCGAGGGTGAAGGGTTGACCGCAGGGATCGCTGGCCTCGATCGTCGCCCGGAGCTGGTCCCGGACCCGCTCGTAGAGTACGCCACCGAAATCGGTCGCCTCAAGGGTGACCACCGGCTGGTCGGTGGAGAGTTCCGGGGGCACGATCTTGTAGATGGTGACAACCTGTTCGCGCTCATGGACGACCGACGTTCGACCCTCGAACAATTGGGAAGCGGTCACCAGCCCGGTGTTGATGGCAATATTCCTGATCACCTGCTGGGCCGCATTCTGCGACGCGGCCTGGCGGGCGGCCGACCAGCCCTGATTGACCACGGCGCTACCGTACTTGATCGAGTTGTAGGCCAGCAGTGAGGCCGGGATGATGATGTCGAAGGCATCCGAGATCTGCGTTTCCGCGCGCCAGTCGATGATGTGATGCCCGCTCGGGAACGACACGGTCTGCATGTCCAGCTGTTCCGCCTGTATGTGGGGATTGTAGGCGTGAACCTTGACGCCCGTATTGGCATGGGCGAGCTGGACTTGACCGCTGCGCGTCAACTCGCCCCACTCTCCTGGCACCCCTTCCAGGGTGATGAAGCCAAGCAGGTTGTTGAAGTTTGCGATCGACTGCGGCAGCTCGAAATTGAAGTGACAGTCGTCAGCGGTATTCGGTAATTCCGCCCAGTCGCCGGGCGTGACAAAAACGGCCTTGGTGTCCTTGAGACCGAGATTGGTGCCAAAAGTCACCGCGCTGGCGGGAAGGCCGAATACGGGATCGGGCACGAAGGAGATCGGGAGGGCCAGGTTGTGGCTGCCGATCAATGCCGCGATTCTGAGCTCCAGAGCGTCGTTGTCTTCTTCTGCCCATGCACACGAGGAAAACGCTGCGGGAAGCGCAAGCAGCGCAATTAGAACAAGGATCCAATGGCGACTTGATTTGAATTGAGCGATCATGAGGTTCCATTCCTGAAAAAAACTTGCATACCGTCTTATGCGCCAATCGAGCTCGAATCGAATCATTCAGGCTGAACTTTCGGTGCGACCGCAGTGAACGATGGCGCGTCGAGTGACCTCACGCTGTTGCTTCAGCGCTCGGTGGCAGGCGATGAGCAGGCTCGCGAGCAGCTCTGGTCTGAGCTGCACGACCAGCTTCGAGCCCTCGCGCAGTTACGCCTGTTTCGAGAGACCTCTGTAACCTGTCAGGCCACAGAGCTGGTCCACGAGGCCTACATCAAGCTCGATGGGCTCCAGATCACGCCACGCGATCGCGGCCATTTCCTGGCCCTGGCTGCGCGTGCCATGCGCCAGGTACTCGTTGACCAGGCCCGCGCCCGTGGGCGCGATAAGCGCGGCAGCGGTCGCAGGCCGGTGACGTTGCTCACTCGTGAGCATTCCGATCAGAGCCCGTCGATCATCGACGTGCTGGACCTGGAGCGTGCACTCGGCGAACTCGAAACGCTGGATCCGCGCAAGGCTCAGGCGGTGGAATTGAGCTACTTCGGTGGTCTGACTGACCCTGAAGTGGCAGAGGCGCTCGGCGTATCGTCGGCCACCATCAAGCGCGATCTGCGCACGGCCCGGGCCTGGCTGGCCAGCGCGCTCGACCGAGGCGAGTTGCCTTGAACGTCAGATTCAATGAGGCCGCAAGGAGTAAGCGGGCAACAGGCATCGCGCAACTGGCGACGTTTTGAATCACCCAGACGGTCAATGCTCTTGCCGCATAACGGCTGTTCTTAGAAAAATCAGCATCCGAGCTCGCTGAAGACAGCGCTGAACACAACAACCTGATGCTGCGCAACGGCACTCGGTTGGTAAGACCATGACCCCCACCTGATCGGATTGAGGCGCTTGGCTGACCTTGGGTATGATCGGGTTTATTCTTTTCTGAGACCTTGCATGGACGCCCAGCGTTTTCGAGAGATCGAATCGGCCTTCGAGCGCGCCCTGGCGCTGGATTCGGCCGATCGAGATGGCTTCCTGAACGAACTGGCAGCACGTGACCCCGAATTGTCGGCGCGCGTGACCGCCATGCTGGCAGCCGATCAAACGGTCTCTGATCCCATGCGTGATGCCATCCGTGGTGAGCGCGAATCGTCGACTCGATTGCTGCCGAAGCAAATCGGCCCTTTCGAAGTGTTGCGCAAGCTTGGCGAGGGCGGCATGGGTGTGGTGTATCTGTGCAAGCGGGCCACGGAGGATTTCGAGCAGCTGCTGGCGGTCAAGCGCCTGAACGCCACGATGGGCTCCGCGCTGGCCCAGCAGCGCCTCCGCAAAGAGCGTCGCGTGCTGGCCTCTCTTCGACATGCGCACATCGCCCAGTTCGTCGACGGCGGTGAAGACCGGGACGGAACGCCCTTCGTGGCCATGGAGTTCATCGATGGGCAGCCCATCGATGCGTATGTCCGGTCCCGCAATCTCACGCGCGAGGACCGGGTTCGGCTGTTTATGGATCTGTGTGACGCGGTTCAGTTCGCTCATCGCAACCTGATCGTTCATCGCGACATCAAGTCCGCCAACGTACTGATCGAAGACGACGGGCGGCTGAAACTTCTCGATTTCGGCATCGCCAAGCTGGTCGGCGATGAGCGCGACGGCCTGGATGAGACGCTTATGACCGCGGCCGGCGCCATGACCCCGCACTACGCCAGCCCGGAGCAGATCCGTGGCGAGGCCGTCACGCCCCTTACCGACGTCTACTCCATGGGCGTGCTGCTCTACGAGTTGCTGGCCGGGCAGCGCCCCTACGACATCCAGACCCGCCGGCCGACCGAGATCGAAAAGATCATCTGCCTGAGCGAACCCCTGCCACCGCTGCCGTCAGCTCGCGGCCGCGAGGGCGATCTGAACAGCATCGTCGCCAAGGCCATGCACAAGGAAGCCGCCCGTCGCTACCAAAGCGCCGGGCAACTCGCAGACGATCTCAGACGCTGGATGGAGGGCAAGCCCGTGGAGGCCCGGCCGGATTCGGCCACCTATCGCCTGTCGGTGTTCGCGCGCCGTCATCCATTGGGACTCGGGTTGAGCGCATTGATCGCCGTCATGCTGATCGGCTTCTCGGCCGCGATGGCCTGGCAGGCCCATCAACTCGCCCTGGAGCGTGACCGCGCGGCGCGCGAGGCCGTCGTGGCCAGTGAAACCGCTGAGTTTCTGATTGGCCTGTTCGCCGTCTCCGACCCCCGTGTAACCAACCCCGCTGACGTACGCGCCCGCGACCTGCTCGAACAGGCCGCCAATGAACTGCCCGGGGCGCTGGACAGCGACCCGCTGATGCGAGCCCAACTGATGCACGTCATCGGGCTGGCCTTCGCCAACCTGGGCGAGGACGAGCGCGGCACCGAACTGTTGACCGACGCCCTGGCCCTGCGCGAACAGTACGCGGGTGCCGACAGCGCTGAACTGGCCGATTCGCGCAATCGCCTGGGCAACGTGCACCGCAGATATGGCCGCCTGCAGAGCGCCGAGCCCTTGTTGGTCCAGGCCCTGGAATGGCGAACGGCCCAGGGTATCGTCGATCACGATCTGGCCGATTCCTACAACAATGTCGGCCTGCTGCAGAACGACCTGGGCTGGTACGACCGCGCCGAGGCCTCACTGCGCCGATCCATCGAACTGCACCGCCAGGCCGGCGGTCCGGACACCACCCGCGTCGCTTCCCCCCTCCATAATCTCTCGCTATCGTTGCGTCGGCAGGGCGACTTCGAGGCAGCAAGAGTTGCCGCACTGGAATCGGTGGCGATAAAGAAAAGCACCGAGTGGTCGCTGACGTCCCTGGCCGTGACGCTGGCCGTTCTTGCCAATATCGAGCGCGAGCTGGGGATGCTGCAATCGGCCCGCGAACACTCTGAGGAAAGCCTGCTGCTGCGCCGCGAAGTTTACGGTGAGGACAACGTGTTGCTGGCCTCGGGCCTGGTCACGCACGGGCGCGTGTTGGCCGATCTCGGGCAAACTGAGCAAGGCCTGGCCCTGATGCGCCGGGCGATCGAACTGCACGAGTCGGCCGGCAGCCTCGACCAGTACCGCGCCGCAGCGCCGCAGCGGTCTCTGGCCTTGCTGTTGCAGGAGATGGGCGAGGAAGAGGAAGCGACCTATTGGGGCATGCGGGCGCAGGAGATCGCGGCGCGGGAGTTGCCGGCGGAGAGTCCGGAATTGGAGCGATTTGCCTGGCCGAACTGATCAGAGTCTCAGAATCGCAAATCGAGACCGCGAATGACTCTGACGGCCCGGGCGAAGCGCAGACCAGCCCGGTGCATGAATATCGAATGCGCCAGGACAACAGCCAGCACGATTCCGCCAAACGGAATTGTGAGAGGCGATGTCAATGAAAACTGGCGGCGAATACAGGGCTTTGTCGAGGCCGACCTATGGTCGCGACGGGATCCTCTGCGTTGGCACAGGGATTGTCCCAATCTCGCCTGAGTCCGATCCATCTGATCAGCCGCTCCGGCAAAGCACCTATCAAGCCTCCACCCTCGCGCCTGGCTTTAGCTTCTGGTGCAAGAAAGAAATCCCAACCAGCGCAAGCCCCAAGCCCATGAACGAGGCCACCCTGAAAAGCCCATCCAGGTCGGACAAGTCGACCAGGAAGATCTTGAGAATCACGACCGAGAGCATGACCAGGCCACCGCGATACAGGTTCTGCCACTGCCGCATGCCACCCAGCAGCATCGCCGCGACGGCCATCAGCAGCCAGACGACCGAGTAGGTATAGAGTTCTCCTGCAGAGGTACTGGTCTCCAGTGAGACCGTACCTTGCCACAGGTGGCGGACCTGGAAAGAGATAAAGATAAAGCTGGTCACGCCCGCGGCCAGGGAGGCCATCGGCTTTGCCCCGGCGAAGTAGCGGGCAAATAGCAGCGAAAGCAGGATGGGCAGACCCAGCGATAATGTCAGAAGGTTGAATACGGGCCGCGTACCGATAGCATCCACAGCCCAGTTCTCGCTGTAGAACAAGTTGAGAAGGACCGCCAGATAATTGAGCAAGGCAAACACCAACAGCAAGAAGGAATACGCCTGATACCAACGCTTCAGGCTGCTGCTGATTCGTGCGCGCTGGTGGTAGACCAGGCTCAAGGCGCCGGCGAGGCCGATGTAAAGCGTCGCTTCCGTAAAGGTGTAATCAACGAAGAAGACCTGGCCGTCGTACAACAGATAACGCGATTCGGCCCAGATCGTCAGCACGACCAGGTGCAGGCTGGCGATTTCGGTCCATTGGCGTAAGCCGGGATAGTCGACCAACTGCCGGCTGCTGAGCCAACACAACAGGGTTGCACCCCCATAGGTCCACAGGGGCCAATGCCATATCGCCGGGTAATCGACCAGCCACGGATTCACCGTCAGGCGCACGACCACCAGCAACACGACCAGTTTCAGCAGCCAGCCGAGGGCGCTGACGTCGAAGCGCTTGATCAGCCAGGCCAGAGAAAGCACCTGCGCCGCCAGGGCCAGGGTCAGTGTGGTGGCTTCGAAGGCCACGGCCATTGCCAGGGCATAGCCGCAATGCCCAGCGATAAAGTGCCAGATGCCGAGCCAGCGCTCGCGTTTCTGATGCGTCAAGGTGACGGCAATTGCCATCTGGAGCGCAGCGAGAACGGCGAACAACAGGGCCCAATTGATTTGGGTGGCGGCCTGCGGTGCGCTGAGGAAAGCACAGAGGAGGGACAATACCGGCGTCATTGCCAGCAAGGATGCCCACCAGGCCCGACGCTCACCCAGTCGATAGCCGTACAGCGTGGTCACCAGAACCAGCAGACTCAGACTCAGCAATGAGTAGAAAAGCTCGGCGTAGGAGTCGAGCTGCGCATTATTCCAGCCGATGTCCAGCTGAGGGAATGACGCAAACTGCGACACTACACAGGCTTGAGTGCCGAGCAGCAGTATCCAGATCGGCGCCAGCCAACGCGGTTGACGCAGACTGGCGAACAACAGCAGAGCTGGCAAGGCGAGGAAGGCCGGCCAGTGCGCAGCCCAACCGCTCTGCAACAAAGAAACGAGCTGCGCCAGGACGATACCGAACAGCGCCGTGGATAATCCAACCTCCCCGACCGCATGGCGGGACGAATTCCTAGCTGAGCTATTCGAAGTGGGCGAATCTGGAGCCGCATGTGCTGAATCAACCGGGGGCGGATCATCGCCGGTTTGCGGCTGCAGCAGCCGCCAGTTGCCCGAGCAGACAGACATCAACAAGTAGGCCAGCAGCGTCAGATAGGGCCCGCGCAGGCCATCGACCTGCGTGCAGGTCAAAGACAACCACCACCAGCCCAACGCGCCCAGTACCGCACCCCACCAGAGCCAGCTCATGCGCACGACTCTCGCCAGTAACAACACCGACACGGTGATGATCAGGGCATAGATCAACGCGGCCAGGAGATTGCCGCTGCCTGTGGACACTAGCGCCGGGACGGCATAGGCGCCGAGCATTCCGATGATGGCCAGCAAGGGGCCGTGGGAAAGCGCCAGCCACATCGTGGCCAGGGCGACAAGGGCCAGCAGTACGAAGACCAGCGTCGGGCTGAACATCTGGTAGAAGTGCAAGGCAGCCAGCAGGGTCGCAAACAAGGTGATGCTGCCGCCACCGGCCATTGCCGCCAGAGAGGGATGACCGCCCTTCTTCAGCCGCAACCACACCGCCAGCCCATGCAGCACCAGGCCCGTACTGATCCCGAGCGCAATGCGCAGACCCGGCCCGAGCAGGCCCTGCTCGATCGAATACTTGCCGAGAAATATCCCTGCCAGCGCGATACAGAAGCCACCCAGCCAGGCCATCCAATTGCGCTGCAGCGCTTGAATGAAAACCGGCTTTTCGAAGCGCCTAGGCGCGACAGCTGGCTTGGCTGCCGCCGAAGTCGGCGCCTGACCGGCCTGGCCTGAACCGGCTCTAGCCGGGCCCGAGTCGTCGATCCTTGGCGACTGAGTCGAGGGCGCACGCGCGGTGGATTTGGGCTGAGCAGCTGCGGCCGGCCGGTCATCCGTCTGTTGCCTGGATTCGTCTTCGGCCGCCGTGCGCGCATCACCGGGCTCAGCAACACCCTCACTTGCGGATATCGGCGCACGCGTCAGCTCAGCAACGCGGGCCTTGAGGACTTGCACCTCCCTGCTGATGGTGCCGATCCTGGCAAACGCAACCAGGCCAAGAATGCCGCCGACAAAAGTCAGCAGGCAGGCCAGCAAAAACAGTACGACCAGGGCTTCCATACGACTTCTACGCGCTTACCATGCTGAAACATGAACCAGAGCGTGGGTGATGTCAATTTCGGATTGTCATTCGAGATCGGTAGTCACTGCAGCGGATCGCTGGCAAAACGCGTTTCTCAAGGACGCGTTTGCCATCGATCTCTAACGAGTTGATAGCCGCCGCAGCTTAACGGAGCGCCCTGGGAAAAGAGCACTCTGGGAGCAACCTGGGACACCCACACGGCATTCCGGGAAGAATTGTCTGAGTGTTCCAGGTCGCCCCGGTTGGCCCGACAGCGGCATGTGGATGTTGTTTCCGGTCAACTGGTTCCCGAGAGTAGCAAGACCGCCCGGCCCGGATCCCCTCCGGGCCGGGCCGATCGATTACGGCTGATCAGAATCGTCTACTTCAAGGTCACGTAACAGGATGGAGCCTCTTTGGGCCTCGTCGAAGAACCAGGCCTCGCTGGCCAGAATGTGATCAAAATCCCACAGTTCTTCTCGATAGAAATCCGGTCCGTAGAAGCGCCTCGAACTCTGTGCTGTCAGCGAGTTTGTAAACTGATTGAAGATCACCGGTCCCTTGACCTCCAGAACAGTCAGCAGTGAAGGAGCGTTTCCAAGCCTCGATCCAGTCGCACTGCGGAACTGCCGATCCATGTATCGGCGGGTCCGTTCTACCGCAACGGCGTCACCGTAACGAGGCAGCAACTCGGACTCCAGAATGCGTCTAGCCGTGTCACGTTGCTCGTCATCAAGCTCATTCCAGACCTGCTCTGCGAAGATCTGCATCACCGGATAGTCGCGCTCGGCAGCCAACTCGAACCAGGCCCAGGCTCGAGCCGAATCAGCGTCGACACCGTTGCCCAGATAGTGAATAACACCCACGTTGTATTGCGCCAGTTTGTCGGCCCAGAACGCTGCCCTCTCGAAGCGTCTGAGGGCAGTACCATAAAAGCCGTTTCTGTAGGCGCGTAGCGCTGGCTCAAGGTGCTGCGAGCTCGGCGCGCGGGCCATGTGCTCGTCTGCCCTTTCCTGAGCGACGCCAGGTAATGTGAAAGTGAGGCCTAGCAGTAGCCCGGACAGCAGGCCCATCGCCCGGACCACCCGCGCAGTAGGCGACAGCATCGAATGGCCAAAGAACGTTCTTTGCTCAATTGGATTTTTCAAGGTCAATTCTCCCAGGCTGAAGTCAATCGCGCCGCAAATGACGCAAACTTAGACTAGGTGTGCGACTGACCTGAAAGCACGTTAGAAACACTCAGATTTACCTGAAATTTTTCTTAGATCCTGTCTGGACATAGCCTCGAACAATGCGGGACCCCGGCAAACGAGCAAGAAACAGCGAATCCAGAGCAGGAGAGAACCCTCGGCAAACGCATCGGGAAACGATGCGATAGCACCCGAATTCGTCTTGTGACTCCAAGTGGCCGCGTGGGCACCACCAAGTCATAGTCGCAGGCCAACTCAGCTGTGTCGGTCAGAAAACGATCCGCCGAGGCTCGGCAAGAATTGTCTGGGTGTCCCAGATCGGCCACATCTTCGCAGGCCATTATTCACTGGTCGACAGGAATTCGTGAACACCCAGCATCCCAGGCAGCCCCGCAGCGAAATCGAAAGCTAGAGACCCCATCTCTATGTCGACTGATCGACTCTTAGAACTTTCAGAACAATGTGTGCCCCAGCTTTTTTTCAGGCGCCTCAGGTTAAAGAATACGAGGTGAAATTCAGAGAGATCAAGTGCTGACTTGAGCCGCAGCCTGTGCGAAACTAATTTACCCAGTTGGCTTAAAAACAGGATTTTTCCCCAGATGTTCAATCGCCTGCGCGCGCTTTTCGCGTTTGCCCTGATCGCACTTCTCGCAGCTTGCGAGACCACGCCCAACCCTACCAGGCTGGAAAACAAGGAAGCGCTGCCCAGCACCTTTGGTGTTGTCACGGTTCAGGTCGTTTCCAATTCGCTGCGTTTGACCTGGGCGCTTCGGTCATGGAACGCGGTTTATGTCGTCAACGTCGATGATCCGACCGATACTCAAGTGCTGACACCCAGCGGCACTGGTTTCATGCGCAGTCGTGTTTTCGTCGGTGCACTACCGCCGGGCGAATACGCCCTGTTTGGAATGGCGTCCGTTCGTCGCGTTGGCGATGCGACCCATTCCTTGCAGATTCCATTGTCTCGTTCTCTGGGCACTTTTGTTGTCGAGCAGAATCGGATCAGTTCCCTGGGAACGCTTGTATTTCAACCGACCGGCACTCTGGAAGGCTTCACACGCGGTGATGAGCAGCCGTATATCGTTACGCGATTCGATGATTTTGATGATTTTTCCTCCTTTGTCTTTGATGTCTATCCGGAGATGCGCGGACAACTCAACGAAGACACTATGCTGGGCTGGGAATTCGACCCTCACCAGCCCTACCGAGATGAGCTGGTCGATTTCATCAAGAGTGTCCCGGTCGGTTTATCCCATCACTGGCTGGGCGAAGGTCGAATCGCGATGTTGGGCGTGCTGGGGCAGATCATCGTGCGTGACCCTGAGACCAGGGTTTGGACTCAGTATGACACCGGCTTCAATCAACAGCTGGCCGATCTAGTTCATGTGGACAGTCTCTTTCTTGCCTCCGGTGAGCGCGGGCTGCTGATCGCGGCACCAGCGATCGAGGGCCCTTGGCATCGGATTCAAGGCCCTAGCAGTCAGGAGCCGCTGATTTGGATTCACTACGAGCCGGACTTCGGCCTTTATGGGCTGACCCGAGTGGGGACTGACGTGAAGCTTTACTCTGCGGCGCCGGACTTTTCGTCTTGGTCTGTTGTTGAAACTTTTGATTTGCTGAGCGGTTTCCTGGAGCCGATCGTCGATGACATCCATGCCTTTGCACCGGGAGACGGGACTCTCGTTCTGATGACTGGCGGTGATCGAATCAGCTACGATCTGGCCACAGGCGAGCGCCGATCAAGTCGCGTCAGCACCCCGTTTCTGCTGGCCCGCCAGCCCGACGGTACATTGATCTCTTCCATGTTCATGTTGGGGGGCGCTGGTGGTCGTCCGAAGTACAGTTTTGACGATGGCCAGAGCTGGTCCGAAATTTTCCGGCATCGGGATGACGAACATTGGGCTTACAACACCATGCCGCTGGTTGTTGATGAAAGCGCAACGCTATTCGTATCACAGCGGCTTTATCGAGACCAGGAGCGCAGAATCAGGACCGAGAGCGTGCCGCGTACTCGCGTCTTTCTCCATGATCGGGTCGGCGTAGCCTCCTGGGGTGAGAAGATGGAGCCTGGCTGCACCTGGTTGATGCCGGAGATTTCCACATCGAACCTGATCTTTTCCAGCTGTATCGACGGCCGTCTATTTCGCAGTGACGACCGAGGACAGACCTGGGAATTGGACTACCAGCCGGGAATGGACCAGGAATCCGCCGACGACCTGAAGCGAAGAGAGCCTTCAGTCTGAAACCCTGTTTGATTCCTATCCCGGATTTTCAGTCACAGTAGCCTGGGTGTCCAAGTCTTGTGCGAAGCGAGGATCATTCCCCGCCCATGGCCTCCCGCAGCATCGCCAGCAGGTCCTCTTCACTGTAGGAGTACGGACCCCATTCGTTGAGTTGGATCAGCTGCTGGATCTTGGTGGCGATGGTCATCTGCTGCTCCTGGGCGTTCGGAACCACCATGTAGCGACGCAGTGGAGCCTCGTCGAACAGGGCGTGCATGAAAGCCTCGGACACCGCATCGGGTTCCTGATAGGACAGCTCACGTTCGGCGGTCGCCGCGCGCTGCTGTTCCATTTCAGGCGTCATTTCAGCGCCAGCCTCGAGCAGCCGCGCCTGCTGGCGCTCGATGGCGCTGCGTCGGATGCGCGACTGGAAGTTGCCGGGCTGTATCACGCTGACCTGCACCCCATGGGGCGCCATTTCCGCCGCCAGCGCGTCGGTGAAGGCCTCGATCCAGTGCTTGCTGCCGCTATAGGCGCTGCCGCCGGCCCAGCTCAGGGTACCGGCGATCGAGCCCGTCGTGGCGATTCTGCCATTGGCCTCCATCACCATCGGCGCAAAGGCGCGCGTGACTCGGTAGACGCCCTCGACATTGACGTCATAGACCAGCGTCTGAACCTCGATCGGCGTTTCCAGCACCGTGCCGCCGTCACCGATTCCGGCGTTGTTGACCAGGCCGTAAAGCCCCGTTCCCCGCTCCTCGACCAGGGCCACGACCGCATCGATTTCGTCCTGCTTCGTTACATCCAGACGCACCGCCGTGATGTTCTCGATCGCATTCAGAGCGGCGAGGTCCTCGTCCTTGCGCGCACCGGCATAGACGTGGTGGCCGGCCTCGGCCAGGGTTTCGGCCAGATGACGCCCAATGCCGGAACTCGCGCCGGTCACCAGGATCGATTTCTGGCCGTCTTCGGAGGCGAGGTCAAGGGGGAGAAATCCCGCGGCAACGACCAGAAGCAAGCACAGGAGTGAAGTCAGGCGATCCATCTCGATCTCTCTTTCAGGCATAGGAGGGACTTGTAGCGTAAGTGATCCAAGGGTTCGAGACAAATCGAGCCACGGCGGCCTCCGGGCGATGCGCCGACGATCTCGCGTCCGCCGTCTCGACGTTCCTGTCAACGGGCGCTTGATCATGTCTAGCGATCGATGGCGCTGATCGAGTTACACCCACCCCTGGAAAAACAGATGACCTTTGCACTCTACATGTCGTCCGATCCCGATATCGTACATACGCCGCTGAACCATGCCTGGAATCCGGTTCAGCAGCACAGCTGGCCGCAGGTTGCCGGCATGAATCTCGGGCTGCCCCCGGGCTCGGACCTGGTGGTCCTGGCCCACGGCAACGGCAATGAAATCGGCAACGCGGAACCCGGTACGATCGACATAGGCGCCCACCACTTTCTTGCCCTCGTTCAGGCCAACATGAACGGCGGCCCGCCGGGCCGGATCTTCATTTCGACCTGCGGTGAAGGCATCGCCGAATTCGCCGCCCAGGTCCGCCTGGCCGCCGAACAGAACGAGATCTGGCACCACACCGAGATCTTCGGCCACTCCGATCCCATCGCAGGACCGGTGCCACCTCCCAACAACCTGGCCTGGATTCAGATCTTCTAAGGGCGAACAGCCAGGCGACCGTGAGCGCCCTGAGTACTCGTCGTCCGGCGAGCTCAGGGCGCTTCACTATTACAGCCACCGGAACGAACATCGAGACCGAAAATCAATCCGCTTGATCATGAATGGCTCCAGCTATCGCTTCCAGGTACAACCCTGCAATCAGGCGGGTTGCCAACCACTCAAGGAGAACATCCGATGCCTACCTACACGCTCAACCTCGCAGTCGATGACGCCGGCCTGGCCGCAATCAACGCATCCGGTCAGAAGGTCACGATCGTCAAGTCCGTCGGTAGCGGCGAAGACGTTGCCTGGATTCTTTTCGAGCCGCTGGAATCCAACACCATCACTTGGGAAGAAACCTATTCGGTCTATGCCTCGGCGACCAACATCGAAGCGGGCGCAACCATTGCAAACGCAGTCGACCAAGGTCGCGGCCGGCGGCAACACCTACACGTTCGAGAGCGGTTCCTTCTCGGACGGCAAGCCCGGACCCGGCCCGACAGAATACGTGGTCGAGAATCAGGACAACGCGATCACTATCGGTGGCGTCGAGATGATCACCTCGGGCCTGTATCAGGGTGCCGTCGTCAACGGAAACAACACGGCTGCTCCCCTGAATGCTGCTTCCGTGCTGTTCAACGAGACCGCCACCTTCACCCCGATCGAGACCATCAAGGTCTACCTGTCCAGCTACAACAACAACGGCATGGTGATCAGCTCGGTAGCCAGTGATGCGCTGACCGTCACCTACACGGACAACACGGTCGCGAACATCAAGTTCAACGACGCGACCAACACCTTCGAAATGGCGTGATGCAAGCGTGATCCACCCATCGGGGGCCAGCCGGCTCCCGATGGTTCTTGCACTAACAGACCACCAGGCGCCAATCATGCTCACTCTGAACATCACTATCGACAAGAACAGCGTATCGACGCTCAGCGATGCGAGCTACAAGATCGTTCTGCTTGCCGACACTCGACCCCTGCCGCTTCTCGTCGCCTGCTTGCTCGATCCGATGCAACAGCAAACCGTGAGCTGGACCGATGCAGAAACGGTCTATGCATCGACAGGCCCGCTCAAGACGGGAGAGACGATTGCAATCAACAGCAGTCAATCGGCGGCGGCCGGCGGCCAGTATGTCTATTCGTCCGGCGCGATCACGGCAGGCCCGAACGGTAGCGATTCGAGCGTCATACAACTGGAAAACTCGAGCAGCGGGACGATCACCGGCGGACTGGGATCGGCCTTCACCACCACTCAGAACAGCGCTCCCGCAACCGTTCCGGTGATCGGCACTTCGATTCTAAGAAACGCGCGCGGGACGTTTTCGGCACGCAATGACTATCTGATCTCGGCGATCGCCGGGGCCGCTGTCGGAATGGTCGTCAGTCAGTCGGTCTTCGAGAACTCCAAGAGTCTCAGCGTACCGCTGTCTGCCTTGTCCCTGACCCCGCTGCCTTTTGCCAGCAGCTCTGTAGACTGCCTGAACGTGACCTTCAATTCCTCGACCAACAAGTTCGAAACGCCCACTCAATGCTGATTGAATAAGATTCATGAAGAAATTCCGAAGGGCTGGAATACACCATGCCTCGGATCAGGAGAAGAACCGCATGACGGACAGCACGACACGATTGATTCGAGAAAGCAATCACGATGACGGCGCGCGGAATCGGCTCTGGTCGCGTCTGCTTCACGAGATGCGCGCACTGGCCCACGCACGGATTTCGAGAGAAAGCTCCGGGCATACTCTGGAGACCGATGCACTCGTCAACGAGCTCTATCTGAAGCTCGATCAGAGCGAATTGAGCATCAATGACCGCTCGCACTTCATGGCGGTCGTGGCGCGCCAGCTGCGGCTGATCCTGGTCGACAGCGCTCGCAGCAAACACAGGCTGAAGCGCGGGGGCGTCCAACAGCAGATCACCCTGCGCGGACTGGGTTCCGGCGACCGCCTTCAGCACTGGAGTCCTGGACCTGCACAAGGCGCTGGAGGAACTGGTAAACTCCGGGATGAACGCACGGCGCACATCCTCGAACTGCACTATTTCGGCGGCTTGAGCTTTACCGAGATTGCAGAAGCCGCGGCCGTCTCCGTGCCCACGGTCACGCGCAAGATGCGCCTCGGAAAGGCCTGGCTGCACAAACGGCTTGAAGGGACTTGAGACATCTACCACGTGCAGCCCCCGGGCATCGACCCGGCCGGCTCGGCCGGGTCGGACAACGCATCAATAATTCGAATCAGTCGGTACCACTTCCATCATTGACGATCTGAGGGTCCCAGTAGTCGTTTTCCGAATCGCGCAGACCCGGGTCCGTCAGACTGGCGTAGAAAGGCAGGACATCGCGCCGGGTGTTCCGGTCCAGCAACACAACGGTCGACGGTGACCAGCTGATGACTTCGACCTGGTCATTTTCGGCCATCAACAGTGGTGTCCCGGGATAGCTGGATGGTTTTCCATCCGGGGCTTTCTGATCACCATGCCAGGCGACGAATTCCCAACCCTCCGCAGCGATGGTGTAAATGATCAGCTGCTCTCCCGCGGCAATCACCGTGTCGCGCTCAGGCGTTGGAATGGTTTCGAAACGTCCATTCGTCAGCACCGCCACGTGGCTGGTGGCCGTGCTGGCTCCGCCTTTTCCCTGGTCGATTTCCGTCAGTGTCCACAGCATGCAGTTGTTCGAAGTCATTGGGGTTTCCTTTTGGGTGGGGTGAAAAACAGCTTGAATACGCCGACCGAGAGCGATCACGGTCGTCATCCCGATGCACTCGGCTCGGGAACCCTGCGCTTGTCCGCGGGCAATCGAACGACAGACAGAGAGCATTCGGCGGGAACCTGGCCGTTCTGGCGTGCTTGCAGATACCAGGGTTCGGCATAGGCGATCTCTGCCAGCCTTTCTGCCCTTGATGCGCCTAGGGTGCTTCGCCCGAGACGATTGAAGGCGACTGCCTCGATGGCCAGTGCATCCGGCGGAGGATGATCGATAGGCCCCAGGTGAGCGAGCGCGGCCTGCCACGCTGCCTGCGCCTGCGCGGCATCACATCGCCGGGCAGCCAGATCACCCGCCAGCAGGGCGACTCGGGCTCGCAGGCGCTGAAGATAGGTTCCTTCGGGGGCATTCGGGCTCAGACCTGCCAGATGTTCCTGCAGAACTTCGAGATCGCCGGACAGGTCTTCCTCATCCTCGGATCGGGAGCGAGCCAGTAGTCGCAGGTACTGCGCACGCGCCTGCAAGCGTATCGCCCAATCCGGCTCGGGTTCGGGTACGGCAAGAAGTCGACCGGCAAGCAGGTCGGCTTCATCGAGCAGGCGAAGAGCCTCGGGCAGTCGCCCGACAAGCGCTTCGTGCCGAGCGAGATCCAGGCGCGCTCGGGCGGCATCTTCGACCCACTGCAGATTCTCCTCATCGGAGCGCCTGCGCTGATCGGCCAGAGCGATGGACTGCCCGATCAACGACGACACCTCTTCGACCTGGCCCAGGGCCAGTCGCTGCCGGGCCAGAGCCAGGGAGGCATAGCCAACGGAGCGCTGTAGATGCAGATTGTTGGGTTGGGTTGCAGCGAGCGTCGTGGCCAGGGCAAGGCGTTCTGCCTGGTGTTCCGCGGCCTGAACCAGTTGACCGAGCGCTGCCTCCGTATCGGCCAGCCAGGCCAGCGTGTCAGCCAGTTCATTCTGCCAGGGCAGCTTGTCCGGCTCGGAGAGAACCAGGCTCTGCTTGATTTCGAGTGAGCGTTGAAACCGTTGACGCGCTCGTTCCAGTTGGCCACTGCGTTGATCCAGAGTGCCCAGATTGTTGTAGGCATAGGACAGCTCCAACAACCAGGCAGAACGATCGGGGTCGCGTTCGACCAACAGCTCCCAGATCTCCAGGTAGCGGGTAAACGGACCCCGCGCGGCCTCGAACTCGGCGTCCCGATGGGCGGCAAAGCCAAGCCAGAAGTAGCTCTGCCCCAGATCGAACAGGCGTTGGTCCTGATCGGGTTCACGCTCGTACAGCGACCGGCTCAACTCCATCGATCGGCGAAAGGCACTGCGACCCTCCGCGACGCGACCTTGCGACAGGCGAATCTCTCCGATCTGGCGCAGGGACAGCGCCAGCTGCGCCAGACTGGCATCGGTCTGATCGGCCGGGTCCAGCGACAGGAAGTACCCCATCGCCTTGTCGCTCATGGCATCGAGCACCTGCAGACTGACGTTCGGCTCGAGCTGACTGCGAAGGTCGCCGAGCATGAACCGAACCAGCGCTTCACTCTGGCTCAATCGCCGTTGGGCGTCATCTCTTGCCTGATTGGCCATGAGCGTGGCCACCGTCAAGCCGATCGCGAGAACGACCATGGACGTCGCCGCGACAGCCAGGGCAGCGAACCGGTAGCGGTACTTGCGTGCCAGTTTGCGCAGACGGTAGCCAAATGAATCGCCACTGGCTTCGACGGGATTGCCGGACTTCAAACGCTCGATATCTGCTGCCAGTGCTGCCGCACTCGCGTATCTCCGGGCCGGATCCTTATCGAAGGCTCGCTTGAGGATGTTCTGAAGATCCTGCTGCCAGGCTCGACCATAGGCCTTCAGCGCTTGACCGGCCGGAGTGAGCGCGCTCGATTCAGCCCGAAGGGCACGCACCAGTGGCGTCGGCTCGACCTCGATCACGATCCGGCTCAACTCGGACAAATTATCGGCAGACACTGGCTGAGCCCGCTCACCCGTCAGGAGTTCGTATAGGAGGAGACCAAGCGCATAGACATCGGTCGGCGTCCCGACCGCCTGGCCCTGAACCTGCTCCGGGGCTACATAGGCGGGTGTCATGATCCGGGTACAGGTCTCGGCATTTCCGGTCGAGGCATCGATAACCTTGGCAATCCCGAAATCCAGGAGCCGTGCGCTGCCGTCGCGCTGAATCAGAATGTTGGAGGGCTTTATGTCCCGATGGACGATAAGCTGCTGGTGAGCATGATTGACAGCGTCGCAGAATAGGCTGAAACAGCGAGAGCATCTCGATCAGCCTGCGGGTTGCGACGCCGACGGCAATAGTGGTCGATCTGGTCGCCATCCACGTACTCCATGACCAGGAACGGTGTCTGGGCAGGCGTGGTCCCACCGTCCAGCAGACGGGCGATATTGGGATGATTCAGCTGCGCCAGGATCTGACGCTCCTGTTGGAAGCGAACCGAATCTTCTCCGCTCAGAATATTGCGCCCCAACTTGATGGCGACAAACTGCTCATAGTCGGTTTCGCGCCGCGCGAGGTAGACAACGCCCATGCCACCCTCACCCAAGCGACGAACGAGACGATAGTCCTTGAGGCGACTGCCCACGTCCAGCTGCACGGTGTCCAGCAATGCCAGAGCATCCGCATCCATCGAAAAGGCCATGGTTCGATCGGCACTGGCCAGCAGCGAATTCAGCTCCCTGGCCATCTCAGGACACTCACGCCCCATCTCGCTCAAGCGGGCCGCGCGGTCCGGCGCGGCCATTCCGAGCAACTCATCGAAATGGCGTTCGAGCTGGTCCCAGGTCGAATTCACATCAGCGCACCCACAAGCCGGGTGCGAGCACGGGGAGAAGGAAAACAGATTCCGCACTCACAAGGGCCAAACCAGAGCGCCTTCCCTAGGCTGCAGGACTCGGGGTAAATCTGCATCAGTTCCACCCAACTTGTTCCGGAATACTCCAGTCAATATAACGTATTATTTTTAAAACGAGAAATACTTCGTTTTTGATTGGGATATTTTTATGTAGTTTTCTGGCAAGAGCCTGATAGGCAGAATGCCTGCTTTTGGCAACATGGGCAGTCACTCTACCCCGACACACACCCGAACTACTCAGAACCTGCACTCGCTGGTGGTCATCGGTGTTTGCTTGCCTGTCCCAGTCTGCACCTACCTCGTCAGAGCAGCGCTTGAGATGGCCATTGAGCGTCGTAATCCCGGGCCCAGCTTGCTGAATCACACCGATCAGGGCAGCGTCTATGCCAGTATGGAGTATCAGACGCTCTTGGCCCGGAACCAGATCACGCCAAGCATGAGCCGGGCCGCCAACGGCTTCGACAATGCGATGGCTGAGAGCTTCTTCAGCACGCTCAAGAACGAGCTGATACGTGAAGAGCAATACGCCACGCGAGAGGAAGCCCGGAGCGCCATCTTCGAGTACATTGAAGTCTTCTACAACCGACGGCGACTACATCAGGCGTTAGGCTATCGAACACCGCTGCAGGCAGAAATGTCTGCGCGCTAATCTGTCCGTTTTATGCGGGGTGCCTCAGCGTGTCCTGGATTCGTCCCCCGGCATCAAGGGGTAGTACCTGATCTTCGACGACAACCGCGTACTGAACATCCGCAAGCACAATGGCTATCGGACTGAGATGTAGGCGCACGAATTGTTTGGGGAACAGGCAACAAAGGAAATCGAAGTTTTGGGCGCAGTGATGTAACAGCAGGCGTAGGTCATCGCGACCTCCTGGGCCGCCTGATGTGGTGAAAGGACAGGAAAATAACCCGGAAAGGCCAGGGAATCCTCTATAGCTCTGGAGCGCCCGGTTGTTTGTGCTCTGTGGTCCGATCAGACTTTAAGGCCATTGCGGCATCAGCCACTGCCATCACGCGGTTGCGCCCTGCGGCCTTCGCCCGATACAGCGCTGCGTCGGCTTCGCTCAGTAGCGCCTGTAGCCCCGCGGCCTGGCCGTAGGCGACGCCAATGCTCGTCGTGATCGAGAGGTCGAGGCGTGCCTTCCGGCCGAGGTCGCGCTTGACGGCTACGCGCAACTTCTCGGCCAAGGTCAGCAGGTCCGAGGGATTCTCGGTCGGGCTCACGATCGCGAACTCCTCGCCGCCGAGACGGACAAGGAGATCCTCGCTGCCAAGCAGATCAGGCACCAGGCCCGCGAAGGCGATCAGGGCCCGGTCACCCGCTTCATGACCGAAGTCGTCGTTGATGCGCTTGAAGCGGTCCAGGTCGAGCAGCAGCACCCCAACAGCCTGGGTCGGCGCCATGCCCTCGACCACGCGGAACAGGTGACGGCGATTCCTGAGTCCCGTCAGGTAGTCCGTGTTCGACGCCCGTTCGGCGACACGGCGCGCCTCGGTAAGCCGCGCATGGATCCGGAGTGAGTTCAGGAACATCAGGACGAACGGGGAGTGCAACACCGGCCGCAGACGCGAACAGGAACGTCAACGCTGGACCGTTTCCGCTCGCGTCACCGAACGGCCCTGCCGAACCCGGTGCGAATGGCGTCCAGAGCGCGCGAAGAACCAGCGCGGCCGCGATGACGCCGAAAACGATCTGGCCGAGCCGGGCTGCCGGCCGCATCGCCCCGGAGAAATTACGAAGCGCGAGCAGGCAGCGGAAGTCGAGAATGGCCATCGCGCCGCACACGAGTACAGTACGCAGGTCAATGCGATCCACTACGGTGACGAGCAGGAAGAGCCCAATGATGGTTACTGTCATGAGGATGACGTCGAGCATCACACGCGAATCGGCCCCTCGAAAAATGCCGATGCCGGCGCGAATGAGAACCGGATTGGCGAGGAGCAGCCCATTGCCGACCGTGACCGAAAGCCACATCGGAATCGCGCCCCGCAACAGGAGAAAGGCGACACCGATTGCCAGGCAGGACTGGGCCAGTACCCAGAAACCAAAACCATCCTCGGTAGTCTCCCAGCGCCACAGCAGCAGCATGCCCAGAGCGAGCAGGTTGCTGAGCCAGCACATTACCAGGCCCATCGAGAAAGCGTCGAGCGTTACGGACGACATGACTCCCCTTTCGTAGCATCGCTCGCTCGTCGGCCATCGTCGTCTTGAGCGCATACGCGCTGCTGCGATTGCCCTCCCTGACAAGTGAATCTTCAAGGCTTCCAAGCTTGAAGATACGGAGTATAAACGCCATTTCTACTGAACTCCAGCTGTATCCGGAGCCATGCCCAATTGAGGTTTGGAACACTCTGGCACACCCAATCAATCGAGCCCTTCGGCCATAGGAAAAACGCCCTGTTTCGGCTAGGAGAATGCCTCGATTGTCTGGGTGTCCCGAGTTGTCGCCGCCGAGTTGTCGCCGAGTTGTCGTGCGAGTTGTCGTGGCGATGGTCCGATAAGGCCCGCAGGATGAGTCTTCCGAACAGCAGCAGACCCGTCTCGGCGGTGTCACGGGCGGCTGATTCGCTCGCGGCCTTGCCAGGTTCACCCCGATACCGCAGCACCACAGTGAACACCTGCCGAAGAGCTGCCTGCCCGGGGGTGTTCGGCTCAAGATACAAGTTTCAATTTGATTTCAACCAAATTTCATGTTCAAAGAGCCCGTCACTCCTAGTCTAGTTGTCATTGTTATGGCTAAACGAGAGCGGTTGGTATGAAACGAGTCGATATTTGGATGAGCTGCGACCGCATGGCGGCTTCGTATTTGATGATGCCAGTTGTTCTGGCCTTTCTCTCGATTGGCACGGCAAGTGCCTCATCCGAATCGCTCATACACAACCAGATGGCATTAGCGCCTGGCAATACGACCAACGGCGAAGCCTGCGTGGCAAGCACTGGCCGCTGGGGCGGCGGTAAACCGAGCGATGGTGAACGATTTACTTCGGGCGGGGAGGACATCATGCTGGTGGGCGCTGGGGCCGAGCTGCTCGTGTTTGATATCAGCATGCCTACGCTGCCGGTCGAGCTGGGGCGTGTTCTGATTAATCATCCCGCTCTCAACGTGGCGGTTTCGGAAAATGGGCAACTGGCCGCCGTTTCTGATTCATTCGACAATGTGACGATTATAGATATCATGATCGAAGCGCCGGACGTACAGAGGCAACTTCCTGGGCGGGACAGCAGCAACCGAGGGCTGGAGTTCAGAGGTGACCACCTCTACGTGGCCGTTCGGACCGTCGGATTACAGCGGTGCTGGATATCAAGCGACCCGGACACCCCCGCTTTCGTCGCCAAGCTCCGACGGTATGGTGACTGATTTTGTAATTGATGTGGTGCTGAGAGGCGACTACGCCTACCTGGGTCAGTCCGACGACGGAATCCAGATTGTGGACATCAGTAATCCGGCTACTCCGACTGTGGTGGGTGAACGGCCCGCATCGGCGAGAAGCGGGATACTCACTCTTGATGGTGATCGTCTTTACGTAGCGCGCGGCTCCGACGGGTTTGACATCCTTGACCTGACGAACCCGATTGCGCCTGCACTTTTAGGTTCATCCGACGCCGGAAATTTTTTTGGGGAGATTGTGGTGATACCGGGTGACAGGGTGGCAGTGTCCGATGGTACGAACGGCACCCTGCTGTTCGATGTCAGCAACCCAGCGGCACCGCTGGAGCTGGGGCGCTTTGGTTTCAGGCCATTTCGTCTGGTGCCGGTGGGTGATAGCGTCTACACCTTTCCTTCGAGCGAAATATCACCGATCGTTCGGCTGATCGATTTCCAGGATCCGAGTATGCCAGTGGAGACCGCTCAGATCCTTTTCGACGATCGTAGTCGGGCAGTGAGTGTGGGACAGGACCACGTGCTGGTGGCCAACAGCGATGGCGGTGTGGTGATGCTGGACACGACTAATCCCGTGGATCCGACGGTCGTGGATAAGCTGGATATTGGCTTCGAGGCGCGAAAAATTGGCCATGTCGGCGGCCATGGCGTGGCCAGCACTGCCTTCAACGGCAATATCGCCATCATTGACCCACTAATGAGCGGCCCTGTACTCGTTAATACCTTCGACAACGGTTTTCAGACCAACGATCTGATTGGGGTGGGTTCGCTGCTGTACGTGGCATCTGGGCAGCTCGGAGGCTTGCGGATCCACGATCTGAGTAATCCGCTGTCGCCGTCATTGGTGGGTTCGTGGGTTCCAGAGGGCGAGGTGGTCGCACAGATCGCCGTTGCCGGTAACTATGCCTATTCGGGTTGGGTGAATGACACGGATCTCTTGACGATCGACGTCTCGAATCCGGCGATGCCCGTACCTGTGGGCAGCGCCTACTCGCTGCCGACAGCCATGACGGACATTGCAGCCGATGGGGCGTTCGCATTTGTTGGCACCCAACTGGACGGCGTACGCATTCTGGAAAACGACGGAGCCGGCAATCTCAGCGAAATCGCCGATATTGACGTGGCTCCAGCGGTTGTTCATGGTGTGAGCGTGGACGGCGACTTGCTCTACATCGCGGCGGGTGTGTTTTCCGGCTTGCTCGTCTACGACGTGTCTGACCCGGCCGATCCCCAGTTTGTTGGTCAGTACAACACCGCCGGCGCCGGCGAGGCCGTGGATGCCCTTGACGGCGTGGTGGCCATGGCTGAAGGAGACTACGGCGTGACGACACTGGGTTGTGATCCCAGCGCCAACAACCAGCCGCCGGTCGCGGTCGGGACGATCAGCGACCAAAACGATAACGAGGGTGAGACGATCTTCCCCTTGTCGACGAACTCCAATTTCAACGATCCCGACGGTCAAGCGCTGTCCTTCTCCGTCACGGACTCCCACCCCGGTCTCGACATCTTTCGCTGGGCAGCGGTGTTGTCGAGGGGGTCGCGCTGAGCTTTGAGGGTTCGGGTAGTTACCCTGTTGTTATTACCGCCACCGACCCCTTCGGTTTGTTCGCTACACAAAGCTTTACATGGAACATCATCGATACCAACGCCCCGCCACAGGTCGACAGCGAAATCGCTGACCAGGTCAATGATGAAGAAGACAGCGTCAACCTGGATATCAGTCAGAATTTTTCCGACATCGATGGCGACACGCTGCGCTTTGAAGCGGGCAATCTACCGGAAGGCCTCAGCATCGATGGGGCCACCGGCATCATCAGTGGCATCTTGTCCCCGAACAGTGGCCGAGATGAGGTCTACATCGTTCTCGTGCTGGCCTTTGATCCCGATGATGCTGCCGCCACACAAACCTTCGAATGGACCGTGAACAACACCATCATTGTGCAGGAGATCTTCAGCGATCGGTTTGAGTCGGGTGGTGCGCCTTGATTGAGCGCTCCCCTTTTCACAAACCTTCGGCCGGACAAACCTTCAGGACAGACAAGTAGTAGAGAAAGACTTCGGTTTGGCAATTTCTATGTAGGCTCCCATTTCAGTTTGGAGCCAAAATAAGCGCAGTCGACTTATTGTCATTGGCACTTTGGGACGATCTGAAAATTCCGAGCACCGGAAACCCGCGATCTGGCGGGTAACTTGGACAGGTGGGTTGGATTGCTTGCCTAAGTGGGTCGCTGACGCAGGATGAGCTTTGCGACGTCGCTCGCCACGCCCTTCATCCAGGCTTGCTCTAGGGCTTCAGCTTTTTCCATCAGCGCTTCGGCTGAGCCAATGGCTCGATAGTAGATACTTTCCGTGCCTTGAACCTGCCGCAGCCAGGCATCAGGATGGTTGCTGACTTGCCAAATCGCCGCTGGTGCCGCGCGTGGTTTTTCGGTCACGGGCTTTAACTTACCGCGTTTGTCTGAACGCGCTTGCTCTCCGTCCACTGAACCAGGTCGATGTAGCTGGACTCGGTCAGGTCGAGAAAACTGGTGGCTATTCACTCGGCACTCCGGCTTGCGGCCGCTAATGGCTGTGCTAAGGTTCAAGGCGTTGGTTTTTTCAGCGGAGAATCTGATGGGATTGCAATTGGCTCGATGGTGGTGCTGGACTGACCTTCCGTCGCAGTCCGACTGGCGAGGTTGGGTCATCGTGGCGCTCATTTCGTTGATGCCACTGCAAGTTGCCGCGCAGCCGATCGTGTGGCAGTCGGTTACATTGCCCACTGCCGCGGACATGCAGGGCGTGTTCGTGGCTGGTGATCGCTTCGTCGCCTATGGAGCACAGGGCACGGTGCTGACGACCCAGGACGGGCTCGAATGGCGTGATGTTTCCCTGCCCGTTGATGCGGACTTGAGCGCGGGCGCGGCACTGGGTGGCTTGTGGCTTGGTCTCGGGCTTCGGGGCGGGCATCTGGTCCCTCCCAGATCAGGGGCAGAGCTGGACTCGGGTCGATCTCCCCGAACTGGCCGGCGATGTGTTCAGCCCCGCCGATATCGCGATCCAGTCCAATGGTGTGCTCATTGCGGCCGGGCGCTGGGAAACGGATGCACCGGCGTCGTGTTCGACCGTCGTCGCCGTTTCGACTGATGGCCTGGACTGGTCGGTCAATGACTCCGTCACCCTGCCCTACATTTCCCGGGCGCTCACGCCTTACGATGACGGTGTGGTCGTTGAGGCCATGTTTGGCGGTCCGCCCTGCGCCGTGACGCCCATCATTCCGTCTGCGGGTCTGTTCTACGCAATGGGAGATACCGATACGGGTTTCGTGGGCGGTGACATAGTCGCATCGACGCCGCCCGTGGAATTGGGTAGTGGCGTCGTCTGGAATCAGGGTGGGCTGTGGATCGCGGGAAGGGAGCTGGTCGCCCTGCCGTCTCAATACAACTATTGGCTCCGACGCCTCGTGCCTGGCGAAAGCCCTGCTGACGTGCCGGCGTTTCCGGTGAGTGGACCCACCTTGTCCCTGACCGCCTACCACGACGGCGTACTTGTGTCCCACCCCGGCTTCGTGTCCTTTGTCGATCCTGCAGGCGCGGTGCAGGAGCAGGCCCTGCCGATCGTGGACTGCTTTTGCCATGGCCGTCAGCGGCGATGTGATCGTGGGCGTCGGCGCGGACGGGCGAGCGGTCCGCGGCGCCTCGCCGGTCGCCTCCTTCGCCATCGATACGCTGCACCCGGCATCGATGCTGATTCTGGTGTTGCTGCTCGCCTGCGCAGGACTCTGGGTGATACCGCGAGTGCGCGGGATCTGAGGCAAGACGCGGAGCCGGCCCGAAAGTCGATGGCCGGCCTAAGTCGCTCGGGACATCCATCTTCTAGATTTGATCCACTCGCCACCCGAGATGATGGGTGTCCCGCTCTTATTCTCAATCCATTCACGGCGATGCTCGAAACACCTTCCAGTAAATCGACCCTTGCCGCAGAGGAAAGCGCGCACGGAGACTATCGGGAACGACGTGATAGAACCCGAGCTCGTCTTCTGACACCTCAAATGGCTGCGTCGGTAGGTCATGTGCCCATCTTCGCAGCAAGCCATTAATCGCTGGTCGATCGGAAAACCACCCGTTTGTAGCTAGGGAAATTCCCTATTCAATGCCTGTCCCGGTTTCTCGCACTTTATCCTGCTGCGAGACGAATTAGGATCTCGGGGGCGATGAGAACGAATAAGCAATGAGATACATGCAACCCAAAGGACTAGGGAATACGAGTCCAATCCTCAGATAGAACATTCCAACGCACTGCCGATGGGCTCATCAGGCTTGCGCTGACCACCGCTAGAAGATAGGCCATTCCCAACGACACTCCAAAAAGGACCAGATAACCTAAGGAATCGCCAGGATGAAGAACAACGCCTTCCGCCGTAGTCTGCGCCGGAACAGCATGAACATCACAAGCGAAGTCAAGATTGGCCAGAGTAAAAACAGCCACTCGACTATCTGATGGACTAGTGAGAGTTCCAGAGCAAAGCGATCGAGATGAGGTACATCTCCCGATTCAATCTCTTCGATCCAGCGGGCAACGCTTCCCTGATCCATGTCCCAGAATTTCTGTATCGATTGCAGATAAATTTTGACCTCTTCGGTTCTACCGGCCTGTAAAAGGCGATCCGCCAAGTCCAGCGTCGGGCCAAATGAATCGAGTTGGGGTGAGCCTGGAGATGCACCTGCCTGCAAGAGATAATTCGCAGCTGCATCGCTATCACCCCGTTCCAGCGCGATCAACCCAAGAATTCGGGTTGGCATCATGGATGGCATTACTGTAGTCCAGTTGCGTGTGGAAACCAGAGGCCAAACTGAGATATTCATCAATCAGATCTTCCGCACGTTCAAAATTCTCATTGGCATATGCCGATTGAATCAATTCTTCCATTTGGTAGAAGCGAGACAGCTCTGGCGATACCCGCGAATCTGGCGGATTCCCAGGACTGCCCACTACGGTCAGAACAACTTCCACAGGCCTCTGACGGACCGCAGGCAGCCACCTGGCCAACCGCCAACGCTATCAGAATGAATCCCACCACCCAATCTTTAATTGCCCACATCCCCTCAATATTTTTCTTCGCCAATTGCTGCTCCCAAAATACGCCAGTGCACGCCATCAAGTCTACCAGTCCGCCAGCTTACCCGCAGAGCATCGGTGCCCGACCTTGCAAGAAGTTCTCAGAATGAGTGATTGACGACACCCTGAGGCAAAGGATGATGGGGGTCCGGCTATCCCGATTTTCGCAGGCCATTAATCGATGGTCAATCAGAAAAACACCCGCTCGCAGCTAGGAAAATTCCCTGTTCAATGCCTGTCCCAGTCTCCCGATTTTTTCTATGCGTGGCTTGGATCACGGTTCTTTTGGTGGGTTACCCACCTCTTCTTATATTGAGCTAACTCTGAGGAGATGGGAGCTGAGTTTCTGAAGAAGATGCTGGAGCGTATTGGAAATCGATATCCTGAACGGCTCGAACGGGTAATCTATATCCGTTCCGCAATGGAGGCTTAAACCTCCACCGCTGAATCGCCCTAAGAGCTGCTTCGTCAAAAACGCCCGGTGGCGAGGCTTCGAGGATTTCAGGATCGATAACGCGCCCATCTGCATCAATTGATAAACTCGACCTTAACGCTGCCTGATTGCTCTTGATCGTAGGCCTCGGAAGGAAACTCTGGTTGTATTCTCACTAAAAGAACAATTGGTTCATCAAGTTCATCAGCCATTACTGGAGGAGCCTGGGGGTTCTTATCCCAAGGTTCAGCGATAGGTTCTATAAGTGCAAAAAAAATAACGTTTTGATAAGTTATTGTGCTAGGTGCAGACGGGGCTTCAAAATTGAAACTTCGAGTGCACGAATAACGGCCTGATCGAAGGTGTCTTTAGGCTCTGACAAGACGATAGTTATATCGGATGC
>CALNZT010000020.1:0-85559 GCA_942491245.1 uncultured Pseudomonadota bacterium | reverse complement strand
CTTAGCTAAGCGGCGCGGGCTTTATCCGCGTCCGAGTGGAGGCGAAGCCGGAGCGGCTTGAGCGGTTTGTTATGCTTTTGAATAGCTCGTAACCTTCCATGAGCCCTAAAACAGTCTTCAGGATGAAAATGAGAGCCGATAAAACCAAGCGCCTGCAAGTTCTCGGAAGTAACCTCCGGTAAGGGATTGGTGAGTATCTCCTCGTCTCGTTCGATCTTTGCCATTAATGTATCTGTGGGATCTGTATAAAGTTAATTTTGATCTGCGCAAGGTGCTTCATAGGCTGCAGTATTCTGGGAAATCTTAGGGAAGACGCCAGAACAATTATCAAACTCAACCCGCTTTCAACCACCGTCCAATTCGGAAACTTGCACATGGTCCTTCAAGACAACCTAGACCTTTCCTTATTATTCGCAGCTCCCAGAGATCGATTTTTGCGCACCAAATTCTGAGAGCCTCATTTTCAATTGATGGTGCTAATGGCTCATAATAGTCCCGCCAGTAACTCAATGACCTATATAACGTCTTAGCGAAGCGGCGCGCCACAGCCAATACGGAGGAGGGCCAGAATCGCTTGAGCGGTTTGTTAGGTTTCGTCAGGCTTATTGTTGATTTTCCTCGGGATTAGACAAATTCTCAACCCATTGTTAGGTTTCTGTAGATAAGACTTGCAACACGATTGACGAACACGCTCCGAGTTGAGAGTGCAGTCTTTGTATTGGCCTCGATATTCCATAAAAAAGCCATTGTCTTAGCTAAGCGGCGCGGGCTTTATCCGCGTCCGAGTGAGTGAAGCGAATGGCTTGAGCGGTTTGTTATGTGGCTGGAATGGCACTAATTGGCGCTGATTAGTCCCACACGACCAAAACAGAAGATAGCGCGCAAAACATACGGATCTCCGACCATGAAGAACAGGATTTGCTGGATCGCCCAAGGTGCTCGGCGAAGTTTGGTCAAAGCCAGCTATTGGACAATGAAAGCAGCCATTTGAGGGCGATTTCGGAAAGAATTGAGAATTAGCCAGCTAGCCAATTTCGACTGCCGCATATATAAATTCGCAAGCGATGCTCGGCGACAGATGCAAACTCTGGCAAGACAAATCAGAGGTCCGAGTAACGCATTGAGCGCTTTGACATTTGTTTGGTGGCGAATGGTATTATAAGCAACGATCTGACAAACAGGCGCTGGAACGCGTGCGAAAGCTGAGATTCCAATATGAATTTCGAACGTCTAGCCAGTTTGGCGCGGGATGCGTTCCTTCCTAATCCGGAGGCTGGAAGATTCACAATCCTGGATCATGCATTGGTAGGCGCCAATCCTGGGTAGAATCTACCTGGACCGACGAATCCATTTTTGAGGAAAACCACTTCCAGCAACCCTGTGCCTGAACAAGCCCATTTATGGCAAATCTGACTCCGCCAAACCGCGCAAAATCCATATCTCAAATGCGCCCAGCGGCCGCGGGCTTTATCCGGCGTCACCGAGTTTGAAACGAACAAAGCGAGTTTCTGCAGTCTTCGCATGGCAATAGTAACTACAATGCGTATCGCGCTTTCGCTCGTCAAAACTGTCCCAACAATCGCGATCAGCGCCCGATCATTTGACCGAGACAGTTTGAATCTCCAATAAACTGCCTTAGAGATTCGCGGATGAGCAAGTCTTGAGCACCTAAAACTCGAGCTCAGGAGCATTCTCGATAATCTTGAAAGTCCTCACGAATCCGCAGCGATTCGCCAGCTTGAAATAGGTTTTTTCCCAGCTATCTCGGAATTCTTTTTTGTTGATGCTTAATCCCAGCTAAGTTGAGGCGAATCGCGTCCTCGTAACCCTCTACCGTCGAATCGACAAGCGGATCAAATTTCCCGGCGGTCTGTTGCGCTGCCAATCGGAGACGGCAGCTGCCGGCGCGCGGAACGTCTTATTCAAAGCGCCGCAAATGCCCAGGAGAATCTCACAAGCCCGACGTCAAGGCGTGCATGTCATCGTATTTCCCATGACGCACACTTCGAAGCTCGACCTGGCCCTCATATTTCCAAGACACATCAAAACTTGTCAATATCGTGCGAAAACCGGAAGGCCGGATCTGCTGTTTCGAAACCAAGAGAGAAAAAGCACAATGGTCGAGGGATAGATAAAACCACTTCCATCTCAAGATGAACAACTCAATGCAAATACCTAACGGTCGAATCATATGGACATACTAGCCTTGGCTGATTGAGGCGCGCTGTCCACAAAATGAAATAACGCCTCTGCTCACAAGCAAGCGACGCTTTATCCGCGTCCGAGTGAGTGAACTGAACGACTTGAGCGACTTGTTATGCGACGAATGAACTACCACGGAAAAACGATTCGATTTTTTCAAGTGATTTGAAATGACCGATTCGCTCGGGAACATCGCTTCGGCCAAGTCGTCCCGTTCGTATGCCTTTGTTTTTACACGGACATCCAGCTCTTTCAAGGCGGCTTCCTACCGTCATAAAAATCTCGAAGCGATTTGCTCCAACTCAGAAATAGTGAATCAAAGAGCAACGAATAAACGAAGCGGCGACAAAGAACAAAAATAAACGATCTAAAACAGCCACTCATTTCCCATTCCGACTGCCTAGAATCCGGGAACGGTTGCTTACGATGCGTGCTTCAATCTAGTTCATGCGTCGTAAATTCTGGCTTCCATGAGCAGCGTGTCGATTCAAGAAACATCATGAATTAGCGGCTGTAACGTCTTAGCTAAGCGGCGCAGGCTTTATCCGCGTCCGAGTGAGTGAAACCGGAACATCTTGATCGGTTTGTTATACAGGCTGTTCATCTCACGTCAAAGAATGCCCTTTGCTGACAAGATATCGAAAAGAATCGACCAGAGGTATGTTCCCAGCCGAAGTATTGTGGCCTTGAAAGAGGTCGATAAGAAAGGAGAAGACGATCGCGCCGACGGCCGAATAGATCCCGAACGCTACAAAGACTCCTAACGCCTCAGGAATCGCGATTGATTGAAAAATAAGGTCGGGTAAGGACAGAAAAACCCCCCAGCCCCAAAACAGAAGTAGGTTTGCCAGCGCCGAAAAGAAGACAAAGGCAGCAGTTCGGAGGCTTGGGGGTTTGTGATGGCCACCTGCAACAATAAGGGCAAACATAGCTGCCTCGATCGGCACTGCCAATAGGAAAAGGCTATTAATCTCTCTGGGACCCATGGCGATATACAGGACACCGAGAACAGCCGCTCCTGTGAATAGTCGAATAGCGTTCATTGGTTGTTCGTCGCTAACGTCTTAGCTAAGCGGCGCGGGCTTTATCCGCGTCCGAGTGAGTGAAACGAACGGCTTGAGCGGTTTGTTATGCTAATTACCGAACTTCTCTATGGTGCCCTTCAATTGAACACTGGTCCAGCAGTACTGAAAAAGAAAAAAAACAAATCACCCCACCATTAAACCTGAAGGCAAATATCGGTCATATGGTGGGAAATGATCAAGCTCTATTAGCATCTGGATAGACTGAATATAGCCAAATGGTTTGTTGGGTCTGTGACCATAAACGTACACATCAAATCATCAGTAGTGCGAAAGAATTCTAGCTTCGTAAAAGAACTGATCCTCCACAAGGGACGTTGGCCTGTGCTCTGTTCTAACCATCAATCTCGTACTTAGTCTCATCGTTTTCAAATTCATCCACTAGTTCATATTCGCTATGGGAGGAAAACCACCTTGACCGAATGCTCTGGAGCCAACTTCTACGCAATGAGCTACCCCGTGCAATGGAATGCGGGGAAAAAAGAAAAGAAAGAGCACAACGAAGTGCTTCAGTAGTTGCTTATTTAATCATTTGCATAACGTCTTAGCTAAGCGGCGCGGGCTTTATCCGCGTCCGAGTGAGCGAAGCGAGCGGCTTGAGCGGTTTGTTAGGCGCACCAACTTTTTTTTTCGATATTTTGACTCCGTTATGTTTTTGCTGTCTCACTTGGATTGGAAAACCAACTCTCACCTCTCGTCGCGTTGAATGGATTCAAGTTCTCGATTGGGGGCGTTTTCGATGTCACAACCTTTCTGGTGCCCAGGCCTCTAGTTCGCAAATCTCACTTTCTCTCTCAAAGTCTAGGACTCACATTCCAACGGCAGTTCACGCAGATGCGCTACGCCAGAATAATGAGCAAGCTCGGAAACACTGGGATTCCAGATTTAGGTTCGCCATTAGAAGAGCCAGAAAACACGACTGTTGGGCATTCGCCGCATCCGCATCGCGCCACTACATGAAGCTTTTCAATTTCCAGGAGGCGTTCCGGACATTCATTTTTAATGAGGAACTCTAGCAATTCAAATTTCTTCCTCTTTCAGACAGTGAGCGTCTGCTCTTCAATTGAGTAAGGCATAGTCATTTTTGTCGCGTATAACGTCTTAGCTAAGCGGCGCGGGCTTTATCCGCGTCCGAGTGAGTGAAGCGAACGACTTGAGCGGTTTGTTAGATTGCTTCATCTCGCTGCCAATAATACGCCAGTGCTGATAACCATCTTTAAACCTAATTGCCCTAGGATCTGCGCACTCAATTTCGAGGCTTGAGTAAGGCTGCCTTCCTGAAGTTCTCTTCAGAGTCAATATGCGGTTTTCTAGTAGCCAATCACCTTTGTGTTCAAAAAAGTACCTTCCTCGCAGAAAACTCCATCTGAACATCCATGATTCACATACCGAGCACTCATAAGTGCCGTAATTCGTCAACTCTAAAACGTGCAGTTCGTCACTGATGTAGATTGCTTTCACTAATATGGATCAAACCAAACCACTCACCAGAGACTTATTTGATAATAAGGTACTTCTTATCTCAGCTTCAGATTCGACACAGACAAGGTTCTCAACCGTCGTACATGAACAAACGGAAAAATAACAAGCACCAGGTAAAATGAAGGGCTCTGAATACAAAGGTAAGATCATCAATCTAACGTCTTAGCTAAGCGGCGCGCGCTGTAGCCGCGTCCGAGTGAGCGAAACACACGGCTTGAGCGGTTTGTTATATCATCAAAGAATGCCGAGTCAAAATGAACCACACGCTCGAACCAATCGTATTCACTCTCTGCCCATAACGAACCTGTGATCTTTTCCACCAAGAACGTAAATGAATCGAACGTCAAATCAGTTAATCGACAATTCCGCCCTTGACCCGCTCCGAACTTTGATCCGGAACTGAAATTTCGAACCAGGTAATGTTCAAAAGCGATAAATCGCTAGGGTCTTTGCCGCTTCGATTAGCACAGCAATCTCTCGACCGAAATCGCCCAAAGCGGGTTGCCACCATTTCTTCGAGCTAGACGTTAATCGTGATTCCATTTCTGAGATCGATGAAGAACAAGTCGGCGCAGTGCCTGCGTCCTTCAATTAGCCAGATGCCTTGAGCGACTGGAATACCATTTAACCTCGCGCACGGTCGAGGCAATTTTTAACAGCCAAGTTCTTCTAGCTCGGACCATTTAGATCATTGGCACTTCGTTCCTTGTCGTATAACGTCTTAGCTAAGCGGCGCGCGAAGCGCGTCCGGTGAGCGAAGCGGATCTTGAGCGGTTTGTTATGAAGCTCTCGAACTCCGACGAAGCCTTCTGAACCAACCATCCCAAGCTTCAAGTTGATTCAAACAGATGAATAACTGGATACATGAGACAATCATGTCACGACATCTTAAATCACGATGCGCATTCGAATTAATTGGATCCGCCCGATGTCCAGTGACGACGGCTTGAGCGCCGGTGTTCGAAGCCGGAGAATTAGATTCCACGTGCTCAGAATTCTCCCGCCATTTGTAAGAAAGCCTCACCAAACAAGAATTCTGCCGAAATCAGTATGGAAGGCTGGAAGCACCTTGACTCGAAGGCACAACTCGCGAGCAATTGGACTGTCGAGCAATGACTTGAACTCAAGGCCTCGCCGGAGCAAATTGAACACGACTTGTTATCGATCAGATGTAAACCAAACACACACATAACGTCTTAGCTAAGCGGCGCGGGCTTTATCCGCGTCCGAGTGAGTGAAGCGAACGCCTTGAGCGACTTGTTATGTGTGAAGGCGACAAGATTGGTGGACGTGGCGGCAGACCAGAACGAAGCCCGCCCGGAAATTCGACAACGCCGCAGCCAAAACCGCCCCGCAGGTCTCCGGCCAAAACGGCCAGGAACCGACCTGACCAGGCCAATCTTTTTCCGTGGGCACAACCGAACTGGACTATGAGCTACTTGCCCTGCCAACTTCTCAGAACCAACGGCACCAAAGATGGCAAGAACGTCGAATTTTGATTTAGGCTCCGAATCCAATTTCATTTCATACCCATACACACATAACGTCTTAGCTAAGCGGCGCGCGTAGCGCGTCCGAGTGGAGGCGAAGCCGGAGCGACTTGAGCGCTTTGTTAGGTTTTTTATTCACTATGGACGAGAATTCATTTTTTGCTGGGCCCATCCATCGTTGCGCGAATATCATTCATGTAACCCTCTACGTGTGTTCGCTCCCATGCCGGATCATTTCTCTCACTCGCGAGAGTGCGGATCGTGACATCTCCGGGCCTGCCACCTTATTCAAAGCAATGCCCAGAAAATATCCTAGCAAAGCTTTGACGTCTTGTTCTTTTATGCGCGATTCGCAGCGTTCGATCATTTCTTTCTTATACTTCCCGACATCATCAAGCTCTTGTAAGTCAGTCACGAAAGTGTCGCGAATCATTTTTGAGAACTCGTTTTTTCTAGACAGAAAATTTCAAACCAATGGCCGACATGACCATGAAGCAAGGAGGCTCAAGATGATACGATATGCCGGTCAGGACGAATCGGATGGACTGAAGTTCTGATATGAGAGCGGTGCTGTCCATAAATACAACCTAACAGTTTTAGCTAAGCTAACTGGCGCGCTTTAGCGCGTCCGGTGGAGGCCCGTAGGGCCGGAACGAACTTGAGCGACTTGTTAGCATGACGAACTGTTTCAATTCCCCTAATCTAGACTCTGACAGTTCCCTTCATCTCCGTACGGGAAGGGGCATCCAACCCTGCCGTTTCAAAGGAACAGTGTCCAAAGATGATCCGTTGAAGGAAAAAAGCCAGCTACATCGCTCGGTTGCCCGGCCACCCTTAAATTTCAGAAATGGGACTTCCAGGTGCCAAGTGTCTGTTCCACTTGATCTAGAAATTGTGACTCTTTCCAACTCTACATCCGTTACGTCCGGATATTTACTGGAGTCAACTTCAACCACCTGGCCTTGGTAAAGTACGCCTATATGGGCAATTCGGCCCTCATCACTGAGTGAGATCTCGACTTGGTAATTGGGTGACACCGTGAATCTTACGCTGTCCCATGGTAAGACGAATGTCGAGCTTGCCAATGCGGAACAGGCAAGCGACAGAAAGGCCAAGTGCAAGAGACTTCGATAGATCGGTGTCATGCTAACGTCTTAGCTAAGCGGCGCGGGCTTTATCCGCGTCCGAGTGAGTGAAGCGAACGGCTTGAGCGGTTTGTTATGCCTTATCGTAGCCATGAATCGAGTCGACTACAAAATAGGGAAATGCCCAACCGCCCGCAAGGCTAAGACATTTACTCACGCTCCGAGTGGTGCATCTTTGTAGGAACAAGAGCAAGGTGAATTGTATCGAGTCAATGAACATACGATTGCTCCTCCACAATCCTGGAGTGGGTCATCAAATAGTTTCAAAACACATTTATAGGGGCCGAGCACAACCAGCATTCTCAGTATCGGTGAATCGATACTTCTCGATCTCGGGAGCTGTTTCCGCGTAAAAAGCCAGTTTCCTGCGATTGTAGATTGGAACATAAAGCGACGAAGACGCAGAATATCGCCAAGCGAACTGCTGCTATTGTATGCGATGTGCTCATATTTCTTGTCAGGCATAACTATAACTAGGTGGAAAAAGTCAGAACTGTGAGTTCGGTGAAAAAAGTCATATAGTTTGTTTAGGTTTTGCTAAACAAGCGGACAATTGTATTGTTATCAAAGCGTTGTGTGAATTCATGTTTTGGGGGAAACAGGAAATATTCCTTATAGTACGCAAATTTCCTAGACTATTTCGCGTTATTTTCCTATGTGCTGCGATCTTTGGGTCTGTTTGAATGGTGCCTGGTCTCTTTAGGGTAGGGCTGCATGTCAAGCAAACTGCTGGATCGAGTGCGCGCGGCAATTCGCGTACGCCATTACAGTTACCGAACCGAGCAATCCTATATCCATTGGATTGTCCGGTTTATCCGGTTTCACAAGCTTCGGCATCCGGAAACCATGGGCAAGCCGGAAATTGAGGCTTATCTATCGCATCTGGCGACTCATCGCCACGTTTCGGCTTCGACGCAGAATCTTGCGCTTTCAGCCATCCTGTTTCTGTATCGGCATGTTTTAGAGCTTGAACTGCCGTGGTTGGATGATGTAGTCCGGGCAAAGCGTCCGGCTCGTTTGCCGGTAGTGCTGGATCGGAAGGAAGTCCAGACCATCATGGCGCGACTCCGTCCGCCCAGTGACCTGGTTGTTCAGTTGCTCTATGGCTCGGGCCTTCGCATTAGTGAGGCGCTTCGCTTGCGCGTCAAGGACGTTAACTTTGCGCGTCTTTTTCTGATCGTTCGAGATGGCAAGGGCGCCAAGGATAGGGTGACGATGCTGGCCGAGCGCAGCCGAGAGCCTTTGTTGCGCCAGGTCGAGGCAGCAATGGATCGAAGCGAACTGGACCGTGCCAATGGCGAAGGCGGAGTGGTTCTTCCGATCGCGCTGCATCGCAAGTATCCAAATGCACGTTTTGAGCCTGGCTGGCAGTGGGTGTTTCCCTCGCACAAGCTCAGCCTCGATCCTAAAAGCGAGAAACTGCGCCGTCACCATCTGCTCGGCAGCACGGTGCAGAAAGCGGTCAAGCGGGCGGCGCGGGAATGCAGAATCGCCAAGCCGGTCACCTGCCACACCTTCCGCCACAGCTTTGCCACGCATCTGCTCGAATCCGGCGCCGATATCCGCACCATTCAGAAACTGTTGGGGCATTCGGACGTCCGCACCACGATGATCTACACCCACATCGTCGAGCGCGGGGCGATGGGCGCGCGCAGTCCGCTGGATGATGGTGAGGAAGATTGAATGCCCGGTCTGAATCTCAGGAATCCAGGCACGCTACCGCCATCGGCCTGAATTCACGATTTCAGACACGGGGTCGCTGCCAGCGCTTTTTCCGGGGCAGTGACACCATGGTCTGATCTACAGAATCCGCTTTGCCACTTGCCCCAGGCACATAATGGCAAACAAACCAGGCGAACGTCAAATTCGGCTAAGAGAGTTTCCTTCGACCGGGGTCGGTCGAGCTTCACCCGATGTCGGTTTGACCAGCGGGCTCGCTCTTTGCTGGTCTGGCCAGGAGAAACAGCAGCAACGGCAAACCCGCCACCGGCACAAAGGCCATCAACTGCCACCAGACGCTGAGCCCGGCGTCACGCAATCGTCGTGTGCAGGCCGCGACCCAGGGGATGACGACCAACAGGGCTGCGATCTGCAGAAACAGGGGGCCCCATTGGTCGGCGAGCAGGGTGGCAAAAGCCAGCAGCATCGCGACCGCGAGTGCGAACCACCAGAACGAGCGGCGAGCGGTCGTTCCGTGAAATTCCAGGCCGCGAAGCGTTTCGATCCGAATTGCCTCGAGGGCGGTTCGGGTCGGCGAGGAATCGCGCATCAGAAGGCTTTCTGCCTCCACCTCGAACACCGCGGCCAGCGCGCGCAGGGATTCGGTCGAGATCCTGGCGCCGGCTTCCAGGCGCTGGATGGTCCGCAGATTCAATCCGCTAAGGCTGTCCAGCTGGTCCTGGGACCAGTGCCGCGCCTGGCGCAGATCTCGAAGACGGTTCGGGTCGATGTTCATGGATGCGCTCGTTCCGTGGCAGATGAAAGAAGCCGTATTCTGCGTTGAAATCAGGCGCCCGCGTTACGACATCCCTGCGACTCGGGTCCGACAGGCTCGCGGCCTGCCGGCCTTCTGACATTCGTCGACAGCGACGGCAGCGGGTGCCAGCTGGCGGTCCCGGCGAGGGCGGTGCAGATCTAGAGCGTGGCCATCACCCGTTTGGCCGCAGCCAGGGTTTCATCCACGTCGTCCTGCGTATGGGCAGCTGAAACGAATCCGGCTTCAAAGGCTGACGGTGCCAGGTAGACCCCCTGCTCCAGCATGCCGTTAAAGAAGCGCTTGAAGCGCTCCAGGTCACAGGCGGCAGCCTGTTCGAAGTTGATGACCTGGTCGTGCTCGGTGAAGAAGAAGCCGAACATGCCGCCAACCGCAACGGTGGCCATCGGGATGCCGGCCTGGTCGGCCGTGCGCTGGAAGCCATCGGCCAGGGCCTGGGTGGTGGCGCTGAGGTGGTCGTAGAAGCCGGGCTCAGCGATCAGTTCGAGGTTGGCGATGCCGGCGGCCATGGCCACCGGGTTACCCGAGAGGGTTCCGGCCTGATAAACCGGCCCGGCAGGGGCGACCAGTTTCATGTAGTCGATCTTGCCGCCGAATGCCCCGACCGGCATGCCAGCACCAATCACCTTGCCGAAGCAGGTCAGGTCGGGGGTGATGCCGTAGAGTCCTTGCGCGCCCTGGGCGTGAACGCGGAAGCCGGTCATGACTTCATCGAACAGCAGTGCTGCGCCGTACTGATCGCACAGGGCGCGCAGCCCTTCGAGGAATCCGGGCTGCGGCGGAATGCAGTTCATGTTGCCGGCGATCGGCTCGACGGCGACGCAGGCAATGTCATCCGGATATTGCTTGAACAGGGCTTCGACCGAATCGAGGTCGTTGAAGCGGGCGTTCAGGGTGAGTTCGGCCAGGGCTTTGGGCACGCCGGGCGATGTCGGCACGCCCAGAGTCTGGGCGCCGCTTCCGGCCTTGACCAGAAAGCTGTCGGCGTGGCCGTGATAGCAGCCTTCGAATTTGATGAAGCGCTCGCGACCGGTGGCTGCGCGCGCCACGCGCAGGGCGCTCATCGCGGCTTCGGTGCCGGAGTTGACCATGCGTACCTGGTCCATCGAGGGAATCAGGTCGCAGATCTTCTCGGCCATCGTGACCTCGCCCGGCGAAGGCGTGCCGAAACTCAAGCCCTTCTCGACCGCGGCCTGCACGGCCTCGATGATTTTCGGGTGGGAATGACCACAGATCATCGGGCCCCAGGAGCCGATGTAGTCGATATAGCGCTTGCCGTCGACGTCGAACATGTGCGCGCCTTTTGCGCGCTCGAAAAACACCGGCTCACCGCCGACGGCGGCAAAGGCGCGAACGGGGGAATTGACGCCGCCGGGCATGCGAACGCGGGCGCGGGTGAAGAGGTCGTGGCTGATGGTCATTGCAGGGTGTCTTTTTCGAATGTGATTGAGCGATTATCTCATCTGCAAGAGATAAGGTTGTGGCGGCCTCGCGAAACCGTCGCCCAACGCAGGCCCGCCCTCACCCATCTTCAATTACAATCCTTCGCTTCCAGAAAAAACGTCTGCCAGGGCAGACTCGGCGAAAGGATCAACTGTGAGCGAAAAAGACTACAAGAGCTGGATGTGTGTGGTGTGCGGCTGGATTTACCACGAGGAAGAAGGCGCACCGGACGACGGCATTCCGCCGGGCACCAAGTGGGAAGACGTGCCGGAATCCTGGGTCTGCCCGGATTGTGGGGCGGGCAAGGAAGACTTCGAGATGGTGGAGCTCTAAGGGCACCACCTTGGACCACGGCGCGGGCTAATTCATGCCCGCACTGATCAGACCGGTTTGCCAGCGGCCGTCTGCATGCAAGCGATACCAGCGCGCTTTCGGCCCCGTGGGGTCGGGCGTGAATTTCTCCATTTCTGCCTGCGAGTTGGCCACCGTGGACGGCGCGGACAGGCACACGATGCCGTTCTTTTCAGCCTTGAAAGCCTGATGCACGTGGCCAAAACCCACCGCTCGGACCGTGGTGTCAGCCAGTCGTTTCCACAGCAGCTCGGCGTTGGCCATGCCGTACTTGTCGATCCAGGGCGCGTTGACCGGCATCGGCTGATGGTGGATGAAGGCCAGAGACGGACGATCCGAACTGACGCTCAGGCTCACGGCATCCAGCGGCGCCAACCGTTGATCGTCAACCGCGCCATCACCGCGATCGTCCAGGGTCGAGTCGAGTAGCACCAGGCGCCAGCCACCCCAGTCCAGCACCGGCCCGGCCGTGAAATCGGGCTCGGCGAGCACCTCGGCCATGGCCGATTTCTCATCGTGATTGCCCGGCAACCAGGCGCGCAGAGGCGCCCAGGGCCGAACCTGTTCGGCTACCCGTTGATAGGATTCCCGCGAGCCATCCTCGGAGATATCGCCGGTCAGGACCAGTGCGTCTGGTGCCATCGCCGCTATGCCCACCTGCAGGCGGGCCAGGTTGCGATCGGCGTTTTCGCCGCGATAGCTCGCTTGCGGATCACGCGCGAAGTGGCAGTCGGAAATCTGGATCAGGGTAAACAAGGGGCGGGGTCCGTTTTTCTGTTCTGGGTGGGTGTGCTGAATCGATGGACAGGGTCGGCAGATCAGGGCAGTTCAATATTGCCGACCTGAATCTGCTCACCCGGATCGAGCCCGATGGCTGCGGCCTGCCCGGCATTGAGTTCAAGCACGAACTGTGCTGGCCCGGTGCTGGGATAGCTGGGGCACTGGCGCGTTCGACACGGTGGGGTGTCGGCAGAAATACTGACCACGCGCAGCTCGCGATCGAGATAGATGATGTCCAGCGGAATGCGGGTGTTGCGCATCCAGAAACTGCGCGGCGCTTCGCGGCGGAAGATGAACAGCATGCCGCGCTGCTCGTCCATCTCATCGACGAACATCAGGCCCTGAGCCCGCGATGCGTCGTCATCGGCGATGTCGACGATATAGCGGTGGCCGTCGAATTCGACGTAGGGTTGGCTGGTATTGGTGGTGGCCTGGCAGCCGGCGAGGACGCTCGCCAGCAGAAGCGCCAATAGGAATTTTTGCAGCATTTTTCAATGGTAGCTCAAATCGGTATTTCTGGTGTGCTAGGGGTGGCCAGCACACTGTAGGAGCCTGCTTGCAGGCGAAGCGATGGTGAAGGGTTAGCTGCGGCTTGGTCAACGTCGGGCTTGAGGCGGGTTGCAGCAAGGCCGGAGCAGGCGGCGGGCTTAGGCGTTCGCCTGCGAGCAGGCTCCTACAGGGGGATTTCCGCTTGGCGGGGGTTGGCGACCACACTGTAGGAGCCTGCTTGCAGGCGAAGCGGTATTGAACGGTTGACTGGCGCTTGGTCAGCGTCGGGCTTGAGGGGGGTTGCAGCAAGGCCGGCGCAGGCGGCGGGTTTGGGCGTTCGCCTGCGAGCAGGCTCCTACAGGGGGATTTCCGCGTGGCGGGGGTTGGCCACCAAACTGTAGGAGCCTGCTTGCAGGCGAAGCGATGGTGAAGAGTTGACTGGCGCTTGGTCGTCTTCGGGCTTGAGGCGGGTTGCAGCCAGGCATGGGTGCACGGCGGGTTTGGGCGTTCGCCTGCAAGCAGGCTCCTACAGGGGGATTTCCGGGTGGCGGGGGTTGGTCACCCAGGCGAAGCGATGTTGAAGGTGTAACCGACGTTTGGTCGTCTTCGGGCTTGAGGGGGGGTGCAGCAAGGCCGGAGCAGGCGGCGGGTTTGGGCGTTCGCCTGCGAGCAGGCTCCACGGGGGAATTTCGGGTGGTGGGGGTTGGCTGCCGTGCCTGTAGGAGCCTGCTTGCAGGCGAATTGTTGTTAGCCGTCGAGCAGCGCTTTGAGCGCTGCGATATTGGCTTTGGCGTCTTCGCTGGTGGTTTCTTTTGCTCCGTGTCGGGACGGCCAGTCGACCACGGTTTCCGGTAACTCATCCAGGAAGCGGCTGGGTTCGGCGCTGACCGATTCACCGCCTCGCCGGCGCTGTTTGCAGCAGCTGATGGTCAGCGCGCGCTCGGCCCGGGTGATGCCGACGTACATCAGGCGACGTTCTTCCTCGATCTGGTCATCATCGATGGAGCGCTGATGCGGCAGCAGGCCTTCTTCGCAGCCGGCCAGCCAGACGTGTTTGAATTCCAGCCCCTTGGCCGCGTGCAGGGTCATCAAGCGGACCAGGTCGGCGCCGTCGCTGCGGTCGTCATCGGGACCGGCGGCCAGCGAGACGCGGGCGATGAGTTCCTCGGTGGAATCGGTGTCGGCTTCCAGCCGCTCGACCCAGCCGCACAGGTCCTCCAGGTTGCGCTTGCGGCGCTCGCCTTTTTTCGGGTCGTCGTCCTGGTCAATCAACCAGTCGATGTAGCCGATGTGTTCGAGCATCTCGCGGTAGCTGGGGCCGATGCCGTGCTCTTCGATGCGGTGATTGAAGTCGATCAGCAGGTTGGTGAACCCGCGCAGCGCGCGCGCGGCCGGCTGATTGAGCTCGTTCTGAAAGACTTCATCGAGGCCGGCTTCGAACAGGCTTTTACCGACGGCATCGGCGTAAGTTGCCAGGCGCGCCATAGCGGTCGAACCAAAGCCGCGGCGCGGGGTGTTGACCACGCGCATGAAGGCCGGGTTGTCGTCCGGGTTGGCGAGGACGCGCAGGTAGGACAGGCCGTCGCGGATTTCGCGGGCGTCGAACCAGCTCGGGCCGCCGGAGACCACGTAGGGCACGGCGTTCTCGCGCAGCTGCTGTTCAATGGCTCGGGCCTGGAAGTTGGAGCGGTAGAGCACCGCCATCTCGCCCCAGCGGGCGCGGCCGCCGTGGTACAGCGTAAGGATGTCGCGGGCGATGCCCTCGGCTTCGTCGCTGTCGTCCGCGTATTCGATGACGCGAATGTCATCCCCCGGGCCGTGCTGGCTCCAGAGCTTCTTCTCGAATTCGTGCGGATTGCAGGCGATGACCGCGTTGGCGGCTTCGAGAATCTTGCCGGCCGAGCGGTAGTTCTGTTCCAGCTTGACCACGTGCAGCTGCGGGTAGTCGAGCTTCAGGCCCGAGAGGTTTTCCGGCCGCGCGCCGCGCCAGCCGTAGATCGACTGGTCGTCGTCACCCACCGCTGTCAAGGCGCCGACATCGCCGACGATCTGGCGCAGCAGCCGATACTGGGCGGCGCTGGTGTCCTGGTATTCATCGACCAGCAGGTATTTCAGGCGTCGCCGCCAGCGGGTTCGAATCACCGGGTCTTCCAGCAACCTGGCCGGTAGCGCAATCAGGTCGTCGAAATCGACCGCGTTGAGTGCGGTCAGACGGGACTGGTAATCACGATAGATTTCGGCCGCGCGCGCATCGTTGTCGTCCTGCGCCTGTGCCAGGGCCTGACCCGGTTCGAGCCCGGCATCCTTGGCCCGGCTGATGCCGTTCATCACGGCATAGATCAGGTCGTTCTTGGCGCCGGCCGGCAGCAGTTCACGAACCAGGTCGCCGGCGGCGTGCTGATCGAGAATGCTCATGCCCGCTCGGCGTTCGCAGGCCTCGGGGGATTCGCGCAGAATCCGCCAGCCCAGCGAATGAAAGGTCGAGATGGTCAGACCCTCAGCGCGTTTGCGCTTGAGCCGCTGACTCACGCGCTTGCGCATTTCCCGGGCTGATTTGTTGGTGAAGGTGATGGCCGCAATTTCAGACGGGCCGAAGTGGCCGCGATCAATCATCCAGGCGATTTTCTCTGTGATCACGCGTGTCTTGCCCGAACCCGCGCCGGCCAGAACCAGCAGCGGTGTGTCGAGGTGGGTGACAGCGGCGCGCTGCTGATCATTGAGATCGGACATGGGGGGAGAATTCTAGCGGATTGCGACCGGGCGGCGCGCGCTGATTTCGAGATTTTGCCGTTGGGTGTCGGGACGGGGGTGCGGGGTCTTGAGTCTTGAGGGATAGCAGGCTTTGTTCGCCTGCTAGCAGGCTCCTACAGTTCCGTGGCCTGCTCCTAAGCCCCGCTGTAGAAGCCTGCTTGCAGGCGAATCGCTCAGAATCAGCCCGCCACCAACAGGCTTCTGCCCCTCACCCGCTATACTCTGCACCATGACTCAATCGCAACGTATTCTGGTTTTTCTGACCACCCTGTTACTGGCCGTTTTGCTGGCGCCGGGCGAGCTTGTTGCTGCCGAAATTCAGACCATCGAGCTGCACCAGCGTGAAGAGGTGCAGGTCCTGCACCAGCGGCGCGGCGGGAACGCCCGGGCCCAGGCCCAGCGGCAGGGCTGGATTGTTCGGGTGCCGCAGCTGTACGTGTATCTGTCCGACTACTCGCCGGTGTATCACATGGACGGCTACCGGCAGAATTTCCTGCGCCAGCTGAGCTGGCGGGTCGACGGCTCACGCATCGAGCGCAGCGTTTACCGCCTGGACCGTCTGCTGGAAAACGTCGAAACCCTGGAAACCTCGGAACCGTTCACGCAGGACGACCTGCCGCCGGCTGATATCTACATCGCCTTCTACCGGCGTCCGGACTGCGAAGCCTGCGACCTGGTCGAGGCCGATCTGAACAGCTGGCTGGAAGGTCGTGACAATCTGACCGTGGTGTGGCTGAATGTGGCCATGGATCGCGTGCTCTGAGCGCGCGTTTAATCTCGATCGCCAATGGCCAAGCTGTATTTCTACTACTCGACCATGAACGCCGGCAAGACCACGGTCTTGCTGCAGTCGGCCTACAACTACGCCGAACGCGGCATGCGCACGCTGCTGCTCAGCCCGGCCATTGATGATCGGGCGGGCGAAGGCGTGATCCGTTCGCGCGTGGGGATCGAGGCGCCGGCACTGGCAGTCGGGCCGGAAGATGATCTGTTCTCCCGGGTTGAAAGCGCGCTCGACGACGGGCAGATCCACTGCGTGCTGACCGATGAATCACAGTTCTTCACGCGCCAGCAGGTGTTTGACCTGACCGAGGTTGTAGATCGGCTGAAGATTCCGGTGCTGGCCTTTGGCTTGCGCACGGACTTTGCCGGCGAGCTGTTCGAAGGCAGCCACTACCTGCTGGCCTGGGCCGATGAAATGAAAGAACTCAAGACCATCTGTCACACCGGGGCGAAAGCCACCATGGTGGTGCGCGTCGATGAAAACGGCTTTGCCGTCACCGAAGGGGCGCAAGTCGAGATCGGCGGAAACGACCGCTACGTGCCGGTCAGCCGGGCCGAGTTCAAGCTGGTCTTCTACGGCGGCAAGCGCGTGCGCCTGTTCGAGAGGGAGCAGACCGCAACTCAGGACGATCTCGACCTGTAGCGGCAGTCAAGGACGCCAAAGCACGGCCTATGCCCTGGGCTAGTTGGCCGTTTCGACGCGGTTGCGACCATGCTGTTTGGCACGATAGAGGGCCTGATCAGCTGCTTCGATCAAGGCGCTGAGCTGCTGCTCGCCGTGCGGGCGCATGGCGGCGACGCCCAGCGAGGCCGTGATGCCCAGCGGACTGGCCTCGACGGCAGCGCGCAAGACCTCTGCTACCTCACGACCGTGCTCGAGGTCAGCTGCGGGCAACACCACCATGAATTCTTCACCCCCATAGCGCGCGACGACATCTTCATTGCGTCGAAGCGCTCGCGTCAGCACATCGGCGACCGTGCGCAGCGCTTCATCACCCGCCTGGTGACCCTTGCTGTCGTTATATTGTTTGAAGTGGTCGACATCAATCAGCGCTATCGCGAGATCACATTGGCGATCGGCGCAGCGATGCCAGGCCTCTTCCAGGTATTCATCCAGGCGGCGGCGGTTGGCTACGCCGGTCAGTCCATCGACGTTGGCCATATTCTCCAGCTTGCGGTTGGCGGCGGCCAGATCGGCCGTACGCTGTTCAACCATCTGGGCCAGACGCTGGCGCTCGGCCTCAAGTCTGGCCAAACGCCAGCGGATCACGAACCCGACCAGCAGCGCCAACAGACCCAGCACGAGGGCGAACCAGAGCAGACGTGCCCAAAGCGTGGCGTACCAGGGCGGCAAGACTTCAAACTCGAATGGGCTGATGGCTGAAATCCGACCGAGATGGTCGCGCGCTTCCACCTCGAAACGCTTGACCCCGGGTGTAAACATGGAATAGGTAATTCGCTGGGTCTGACCCCAACTGGAAAAGGCGGCTTCATAGCCCAGCATGCGAGCTCGATAGCGGTTGAGCTGGGGCTGTCGGTAATTGGGTAGCGCGTAGTCAAAGCGCATGGAAGTGATGTCATGAGGCAGGATCAGCGGCTGACCATCTAGGGGCAGCAAGGAGACTTCGCCCTGCCCGTCAATCAACTGCACCTGACGCAGCTGAACCTGCATGGCCTCGGGCTCAGCGCTCTGAATGTTCGGGTCATATTGCAGAATGGCCGCCTGATCACCCACCATCATCTGACCATCGTCGGCAAATGAAATGGATGCAATGACGCCAGGTTCGAGAGAAGAAAGGTCTTCTTCAATCCAGCGCTGCGGCTCCACTTGCTGCCATAGTTGCCGCTCTCGATAAGCCCAAAGTTGACCGTCGGGTGAACGGGCAAACTGGACCAGGGCACGGTCGCGGTCTGTTAAACCGATGCCCGGTAACTCCACCGGGCTCAAACCCGTCTCGGTCCAGCGGTAGAAGCCTGCTCGGGTCGAGACCAGGATGTCGTCCTCGGCCGTTCGAATCAGACCGGCCTGAACCACCGAGCCATAGTCAATGCCATGGCTTGAGTCATAGACCTGCCAATCTTCCACTCGCTCGAAATCAGCACTCATTCGGGCCCGGACCAGGCCGGCGCCGTTGATCGCCAACAACAGCTCGGTGGCGTTCAGTTCGATCATCGCGGAGATCAAGCCGGTAAAGCCTTCCTGACGGTAGACCAGCCGCCAGACCTCGTCCTCGCGAACCGCCACGGCCAATCCCAGTTCGGTGCCGATAAGTATATGGTCTGGTCGATATTTGCTCACAAGCAGCGTCCTCGGATACAGATCCTCGAACAACAGGCGCGGTGCTTCGTCCGGCCTGATCTCCAACAGGTTGAAAGAGTCTGCAAGCAGGGCCCGATCCTGGCTGAGCTCCAACCAGTCCCAGGTCTCAAAGGCGCTCCAGCCCGTAGATTCAAATCTGGCGCGGTGAATCTCCTGCGCACCGGCACTGGTCACTGCCAGCCATTCGCCATTCCAGAAGGCCAGATCATTGACCCGACCGACCAGTCCGCTTTCAGTGCCCAGCCGGGTCCAAGGGGACGGCCAGAACAGGTGGGTCGTGGATTGATCGGTCTGGACCAGGATCCCACCATCCACGGCCGGGGCCAGTTCACTGATGAAACCGTAGGCGATCTGGAAGCTTCGATGGCTGAAGTTGTGAGGGTCGACCAGATGTAGTTTTCCATCGGGACTACCGAGGGCAAAACTGCCGTCGGAGAGGACCAGATAAGCATCGAAATTCTCCGGCGTCGGTAAACTTTCCGGGGCCGGCCATGGGCTGAGTTCACCGTTCAGGAATCGTCGCCACAAGCCATCCCGGCCCATCGTCAACAAGCCGCCGTCGGGCAGGGGCAGAAAAGCCACCACATGCTCTGTCAGTGTTTGACCGCCGGGCAGGTCTTCAAAGCCATCGCCATCGAAGCGGCGAAGCCCGCCGCCACGGCCACGAAATTGCAGCAACACTTCGTTCTGATGCCAGAGGATGCCGCCGAATCGATCCGGATGATGCCAAACCTGAAGCTCGCCGCTTTCGGGCTGATAGCGAAACAGATGAAACAGTGCTCGGAAAAACACCCCCTCCGGTGTAATCAGGATTCGCCAGACATCGGCAAAGTTTTCGGCATCAATCAGGCTGTCAATATCCGGCGTCAAATCCGTGTAATGCAATTGTCCTGCGGGGTTGGTTTCAATGTAGCCGAATTGCCCGTAGCCGCCCACGTACAGTCGCGACTGGCCGTCATGTTCGAGGCTTCGAACAAAGCGTTTGTTCGGGAGTTCAGTGGTCGACCAGTGGCGGCCGTCGAAAGCATGCACCCCTTCCTCGCCAGCAACGAACAACAGACCGTCTGGTGCCTGGGCCACGGAATAGAACCGTGGGAAGGCTTCGGGGTTGGCCGATGTGACGTGCAGCGGGGGCAGTCCCTGTGGCAAGGGGTCTGCGAGGAGCGATGAAAGCGGCAGCAGGATCAGCAGCGCCACTGCACCTTGAATGATATGCCGTGATTTCAGTGCTGGTTCCCCGCCTCCATCAGATTCTCAGCATAGCACTTTCGATCGGCCGCTCAAATCAGGGCTGGAAACGGTCGCGATCGTGCTTGCGGTGGTAGTCCAGCGCCGGGCCCATTGGCACCACGTAGTGCGGGTTGATGGTCTTGTGGCTGGCGTAGTAGTGCAATTTTATGGCACGCAGATCGATCGTCTCGCTGACACCGGGCACCTGGAACAGATCGCGCAGATAGTTCGAAAGATTGGGGTAGTCTTCGATCCGCCGCAGGTTGCATTTGAAGTGGCCGACATAGACCGCATCAAATCGAATCAGGGTGGTAAACAGGCGCCAGTCGGCTTCGGTGATTCGATCTCCGCACAGGTAGCGCTGCTCCGAAAGTCGGTGTTCCAGCGCATTCAGGGTTTCGAACAGTGGAATGACGGCTTCTTCGTACGCCGATTGCGTGGTCGCAAAGCCGGCTTTGTAAACGCCGTTGTTGACCTGATGGTAGACCTCGTCGTTGACCGCATCGATTTCTGCACGCAGCGCTTCAGGATAGAAATCGCCTTTTTTGGCACCGACGCCGTCAAAGGCTGAATTGAACATACGAATGATATCGGACGATTCATTGCTGACGATGGTGTCGGTTTTCTTATCCCAGACCACCGGCACGGTGACTCGACCGTTGTAGTCCGACATCGCGTGGGTGTAGAGCTGGTGCATGAACTCGGCGTTGATGATCGGGTCGCCGTGAACCTTGTAACCGGGCCGGAAGGTCCAGCCATGTTCGCGCATGATCGGGTTGACCACCGAGAGCGAGATCATCCCCTCGAGACCCTTGAGCTTGCGAAAGATCAGGGTGCGATGGGCCCAGGGACAGGCCAGTGCTACATAGAGATGATAGCGGCCGGCCTCGGCAGTGAAGCCGCCCTTGCCTGCTGGGCCCGGTGCGCCGTCGGGGGTGATCCAGTTGCGAAATGCTGCGGCTGATCGTTTGAACCGCCCGCCCGTGGAATCGGTGTCATACCATTCGTCTTTCCACTCACCGTCGACGAGTAAACCCATGCCTGTTGCTCCGTGATTACTGGTGGATCGCGTCCGGCGCGAATTGGTTACCAGTGTAACAATCTCGGATCAATGCCAGGACTCAAAGAACGTCCGATTTCAGCGCGATGGCAGGTCGCTAGCGGCGCGGCGAAATACTCTCAGCCGCTGACGTAGCGCTCGAGCTGCTCGATCAGCTGCTGCTGGTCACGCAGCACGGCGTCGACCAGGTCACCGATCGAGACCACGCCCTGCAGCTCGCCGGACTCGACCACGGGAAGGTGGCGGAAACGCTTGGCGGTCATCATTTCCAGGCCTTCTTCAGCAGTAGCACTCGGCGAAATGGTAACTACCGGGCTGGAACAGATGTCGCCGACCAGGGTGTCGCGCGACGCCTTGCCCTCAAGGATCACTTTCCGGGCGTAGTCGCGCTCGGACATCATGCCGTGGAGCTTCTCATCCTTTAGGACCAGCAGCGCACCGACGCCTTTTTCCGCCATCAGGCGTACGGCTTCGTAGACCGTATCGTTTGGGGTTACGGACCAGATGGATCCGCCCTTGGCCTGCAGAATCTGGCGAATCGTATGCATGATGCTTCCCTCGAACAATCGGATCACTGAGGATTGAGTATAGGCACGCCTTGTTTCAGCTCGCAAATCCGGTCGCTGATCAGGCGAGGTGTGACGCGTTATTTACCGATGCAGAAGCTGGAGAAAATTTCGCCCAGCAGTTCATCGGAACTCATTTGACCGGTGATTTCGCTCAAGGCGTCAGCGGTCTGCTTGAGCTCTTCGGCCAGCAGCTCGCCGGATCCGGTAGCGGCCAGTTCTTCCGCCCCACGTTGCAGGGGTTCGCGCGCCTTGATCAGGGCGTCGATGTGGCGCTGGCGGGCCGAAAACTCGCCGCCGCCTTCGCGGCTCAGTCCCAGAGTGTCGAGCACCAGGCCTTCGAGCAGATCGAGCCCTTCACCGGTCAGCGCTGACAGACTCACTGAGGTCTCATCGCGCGCTGCCGGGCTGGCGTTCTGGTCGATCTTGTTGTTGATTCGAAGCACCGGAACGGCTACTGGCAAGCCCGGCGGCCGATGGGCATCGGGCTCGGTGGCATCGACCACCCAGAAGATCAGATCAGCAGACTGCATTTCCCGCTCCGCGCGGCGCACGCCTTCTCGCTCGACCGCGTCACCGGTCTCGCGCAGGCCGGCCGTATCCGCGAGCGTGACCGGTAACCCTGCCAGGGTGACGGATTCGCGCAGGACATCGCGGGTGGTGCCGGGAATGTCGGTGACGATCGCTGAATCCTGTTGGGTCAGCGCATTCAGCAAACTGGACTTGCCGGCGTTGGGTTTACCGATGATGGCCACGCGCAGACCATCGGTCAGCAGACGACCGGCGCGAGCCTGATCAAGCAGGTCATCCAGTCGACCCTGAATACCGTGCAGACGATCCGCGACCTGGCCATCCGCAAGAAAATCGACGTCTTCATCGGGGAAATCCAGCGCGGCCTCGACAAACACGCGAAGACCAACCAGATCAGCATGCAGCGCATCGACCTGGTTCGAGAACGCGCCATCCAGGCTTCGGGTGGCGGCGCGCGCGGCCTGTTCGCTGCCCGCGGCAATCAGATCGGCAATGGCTTCGGCCTGAGTCAGGTCCATGCGATCGTTGAGGTACGCGCGCTCGGAAAATTCGCCGGGTCGCGCCCGTCGTGCACCCAGTTCAACCAGGCGACGAAGGATCAGCTCGAGCACAATGGGTGAGCCGTGTGTCTGGAGCTCGATCACGTCTTCGCCGGTAAACGAGGCCGGCCCCTTGAACGCCAGCACCACGGCTTGATCAATCGGGTCGCCGGCCTGATCACGAACCGTGGCCAGATGGAAGCGGCGCGCTTTCGCCGCCCGGCCCGTGATCTTTTCAGCCAGAGCAAAGCTGTCCGGTCCAGAAAGGCGAATGACACCTACACCGCCCTGTCCCGGCGGACTGGCGATGGCGCAGATCGTGTCTTCAGCACTTTTCATGGGCTCATTGTGCCATTGGCTTGAGCGCCTGTTTGTATCAGGAAGCAGGCATCGGGTAGCCAAGAAAAAGGGCTGCCAGGGCAGCCCTCTTTTGATCAACCCGCCAGGCTGAAGCGATCAGCCGCTGGCTCAGGCTCGCTTGCGCGTGTCTTCCTGATCCAGCCGGCGCAGGATATACCACTGCTGAGCCAGCGATATGCCCGCATTGGTCGCCCAGTAGAGCACCAGACCGGCCGGGAACAGCGCGAACATGACCGCAAAGATCACCGGCAACCACATCATGACCTTGCGCTGCATCGGGTCCATGCCAGCGGTCGGCATCAGACGCTGAGTCGCGATCATGAACACCCCGTTGAGAATCGGCAGGATGTAGTAAGGGTCGGGTCGACTCAGATCCGGGACCCACATGAACGCGGTCTGGCGGAGCTCGACGGATTCCAGCAGCACCCAGTACAGCGAGATGAAGATCGGGATCTGAACAAGAATCGGCAGACAGCCGCCCAGTGGATTGACCTTTTCGGTCTTGTAGATTTCCATCATGGCCTGACCGAACTTCTGCCGGTCATCGCCATAGCGTTCTTTCAGCGCCTGGATACGCGGCTGCAGTTTGCGCAGCTTGCCCATGGAGCGGAACTGGGCTTCCGTCAGCTTGTAGAACATCAGCTTGATGAGGATGGTCAGGACCACGATCGACCAACCCCAGTGACCGATGACGATGTGAATCTTGTCCAGGGCCCAGAACAGCGGCTGCGCGATGATGCGGAAGATCCGATAGTCGACGGACAACTTCAGGCCTTCGGCGATTTCATCCAGACGGTTCTGCAATTTCGGGCCAGCATACAGGCGCGCACCAAAGGTGTGCGTCTCACCAACGGGCACGTTGACCTGGGGCGAGGTCGCGGCAACCACGTAACGCGGCAAGTCCTGATAGTTGACGAAACGGGTGGTGTACTGATGGGTCTGACCTTCCGGTGGGATCCATGCGGCGAGGAAATAGTGCTGGATCATGGCCGCCCAGCCACCGTCGATGGTGGCGGAAAAATCGGACTCGCGGATATCATCGAAGCCGCGCTTGGTCATCTTGGTTTCCGGCGAGTAGATGGCCGCGCCGTTGTAGCTGAACTGCTCGGGATTGGTGAACGCCGGTCCGTCATCGCTGAAATCAGGTTCGGTGCGCTGGAGCTGGACATAGCGCGCGCCGCGCCAGGCTTCTCCCGACTGATTGCTGACGGTCATCTCGACATCGATGACATAATCGTTGCGGTAGAAGATCCAGGTCGCAACCACTTCCAGACCATCGTCGTTACGCCAGGTCAGCGGCACCCTCAGTTCATCTTGTCCGTCTTGCAGCTCGTAGTTGTCGAGCTCGAATTCCCAGCGCGTGGTGTGATTGGGTGCATCCGAATCACGGCTGAGCAGGCCGGCCTGGGCAACGAACAACTGCGGCAGCTCTTCCTTGAGCAGGACGAACGGGGTGTCCGGTTGATCGACCTCAACCGGATAGTTTTTAAGCCGCAGATCGACCAGCGTGCCACCGTTGGCGTCCAGATCAACCGAAAAAACATCGGTAACAATATGAACCCGGCGGCTGGCCACCATGCTCGGCGCATCCCGCAGCGTCGGTACATCACTGCTGGAGCTGCTCGGAGCGGCGTTGTCGGAGATATCCGGCAGATCGGGCAAGTCGCTAGCCCCAACATCATTGGGGCTGGACGGCAGGCTGGTGTCCGAAGTCGAGGTCGTCTGACCTTGAATCGGATCTGCGGTAACGGCAGGCGGTGCCGCATAGTCACGCTGCCACTCGAGATAGATGAAGAAGCCGAGCATGGCCAGCATGAGCAGGAAAAACGCGCGGGTATTCATTGCGGTGACTATCCAGTAAAGCGCTGCCAGAGCTGATTCAGCGCCTGGCGAAGTTGGGCCGGTTCACACCGGGCGGCCGGGGGCTTGGCGAGAATCACGTAGTTCATCCGGGCCAGCGACGGGCGTTTGAGTCGAAAGCTTTCTCTAATCTGACGCCGAATCCGATTGCGCACGACAGCGCGGGGGCTGACGCGCCTTGAAACCGCCATCCCCAGGCGGGGTTGATCGGAATCTGCGTAGTGGATTCGAAACAGCTCATTGGCAATAACCCGGCGTTGATCAAAGACCGCTTTGAACTCGGCCCCCGTTAACAGACGAGCCGAGCGTGGGTGACTCAGCTGACCGGGCATGCCGATGAATTAATTACCGTTGGTGGCTGCCAGACGCTTGCGGCCTTTGGCGCGACGAGCGTTGATGATCGCGCGACCGGATGCGGTGGCCATGCGGGCACGGAAACCGTGACGACGAGCGCGTTTGATACGGCTGGGCTGAAAAGTACGTTTCATGACCTGGTACTACCTTAAAAGTCTTGGTGGATGACGCGTCTGGATTTTACTAAGGTCCATGCCGCGCCGGTTCGGGTGTTGGAGCAATAGGTACAAAACCCCAACAAAAGACGTCAATTGTAGCGTTTTCTGGGCGCTTGCGTCAACGATCTCGAGCTTTGGAAGAACATCCTGCAATTAGCAGCCCCAGCCTGTGGATAAAATCGTCGCGGTTGCCTAAACTAACTCGCTTCATGAGTACCGAAATTCCTCTCGCCCAGCGCTCGGATCTGTGGCAGCAGTGCCTGGCACGGCTGGAGCGGCACATTGCGCTGGATGAACTCAATACCTGGATTCGTCCACTGCGTCTCGACGAGGCGCAAGCGCGAGGCGTGACGCTGCACGCGCCCAACGACTTCGTCAAGGAACAGGTCCAGTCGCAGTATCTGGACATGATCCGAGATTTCTTCGCGGCCCACGGGGTTGCCCGCGAGGCCGTCACTATCGGTGTCGGTAGCCAGCCCCGTCGAACCGCCGCGCCGACTGCGCAGAAGCGCGAAGGCAGCGCCTTGGGGCTGGACGACCGCTATCGCTTCGATAGTTTCGTACTCGGCAACTCCAATGAACTGGCCTTTGCTGCCGCCAGCCAGGTGGCCAAGAATCCGGGTACGGTCTACAACCCGCTGTTGCTCTACGGCTCAACCGGCCTTGGCAAGACCCACCTGCTGCATGCGGCCGGGCATCAGATCGCCCAGGACAACCCGGACGCTCGGGTGGAATATCTACACTCGGAGAAATTCGTCAGCGAAATGATCCAGGCTCTCCGTCGCGACAGTATCGATGCATTCAAGCGCCGCTATCGCTCGGTGGACACGCTGCTGATCGATGATATTCAGTTTTTTGCCGGCAAGGACCGCTCGCAGGAGGAGTTTTTCCATACCTTCAACAGCCTGTTGGAATCGCGCCAGCAGATCATCCTGACTTGCGATCGCTATCCGAAAGAGGTCGACGGAATCGAGGCACGGCTGCGCTCGCGCTTCGGCTGGGGTCTGACGGTATCGATCGAGCCACCCGATTTTGAAACCCGCGTAGCGATTCTGCAGAAGAAGGCGCTGGAGCGCGAATTGGAGCTGGATGATTCCGTCACCTTCCTGATCGCCAAGCGAATGCGCTCGAACGTGCGCGATCTTGAAGGCGCGCTGAATTCGCTGATCGCCAACGCCCGATTCTCTGGTCGACCGATCGATGTGGCCTACACGCAGGAGATTCTGCGTGACGTGCTCGCCGTCCACGACCGTATGATCACCATCGAGAATATTCAGAAGGCAGTTGCCGATTTCTATCAGCTGCGCGTGACCGACCTGCTCTCGAAGCGGCGCACGCGCTCGATTGCCCGACCGCGTCAGATGGCCATGTTCCTGTCCAAATCGCTGACCCAGCATTCGCTGCCGGAGATCGGTAACGCCTTCGGCGGGCGAGATCACACGACGGTGCTTCACGCCTGTCGTAAAATCGATGCCTTATGTGAAACCGACGCTCGGTTGCGCGACGATCGGGCACGCCTGACGCGAGAGCTGTCGTCATGAGTCACAACACGACGGTTTCGAACAGGCATGTCTGCGGATCAGGCCAGGGCAGGGCCAGGGTCGAAACAGCCGTCGGGACAACTGTCGGAACAAACAGGAGACAAGCTGTGGATAATTTGAACGGCCCGAGTTATCCACAATTGCCCCACAACAAAACGGCATTGTTTGCACGCTTGAAAACGCAAGTCAAGTATTTGAATTTAATAGGAAATAACGGGTTTGAGTGTTGTGCACAGGCCCTATTACTACTACTGTTTATTTCTTTTAAAAAACAAAAAAACAGTGGGCTGACTCACACATCGTCGTTTCACGCATTTTGAAGGAGCAACCATGAAATTCTCGATTGCGCGCGAAGCCCTGCTTGCGCCCATTGCCCAGGTCGTCAATGTTGTTGAGCGACGCCAGACCTTGCCGGTGTTGGCCAACTTTCTGATTGAAGCGGTTGACGAAGGTCTGCGCATTACCGGGACCGATATGGAGGTTGAACTGGTTGCTAGGGCCAACGCCGACGTGGCACAGACCGGATCGATCACCGTGCCCGCACGAAAGCTGGTCGATATCTGCCGGGCCTTGCCTGAAGGCGTCCAGATCAACATACAGCTCAACGACGACAAACTGGCGATCCACGCCGGACGCAGTCGATTCACGCTGGCCACCCTGCCCGCTGGCGAGTTCCCGTCCAGCGATCAGGCCGAGAGCCTGGCCAGCTACCCGATCAGTCAGTCACGGCTGCGCTGGATCGGCGACAAGACCGGGTTTGCGATGGCCCATCAAGACGTGCGCCATTACCTCAACGGGCTGCTGTTCGAATTCCGAGAAGGCATGGTTCGCGCCGTTGCCACCGATGGACACCGTCTGGCGCTGGCCGAGATCAAGGCCGATGTCAGTGGTGAGCCGCGCAGCGTTATCGTGCCGCGCAAGGGCGTGCTGGAGATGAATCGGGTGCTGGAAGACCTGGACGAACCCCTGAACGTGGTGATCGGCCAGGGTTTTCTGCGAGTCGATCGAGAGCGCATCGTGATGACCACCAAGCTGATTGACGGACGTTTTCCGGACTACGAAGCGGTCATCCCGCTGGAGACCGATCAGGCGGTCATCCTGAATCGCTCGGAAATCACCCATGCCCTGCAGCGTGCAGCGATTCTCTCGAACGAGAAGTATCGCGGCGTGCGCCTGGATCTGGAGCCGGGGACGGTTCGCGTGGTTGCCCACAACCCGCAGCAAGAAGAAGCCGTGGAAGAAGTCGAAGCCGAACACCCCTTCGACAAGCTCAAAGTCGGCTTCAATGTCAATTATCTGCTCGACGCCCTGGGCGCTATCGACGGTGAAAAGGTGCGTATCGCACTGCGTGATGCCAACAGTTCCTGCCTGGTCACCGGTATTGACGATGACAGCGTGCGCCAGGTCGTGATGCCGCTGAAGCTCTAGTCTGGCTGACTGGACGACAGACTGACTTTGGCCCTTGACCGCCTTACGCTGGAAGGGGTTCGCAATCTCGCACCGGTGACACTGTCGCCGGCGCCGGGGCTGAACTGGCTTGTTGGGGAAAACGGCGCTGGCAAAACCTCGGTGCTCGAAGCCATTTACCTGTTGGGGCGCGGGCGCTCGTTTCGAAGCGCACGCCCTGCTGCAGTCATCCAGCACGACCTTGACCAATTGCGCGTGGTTGGGCGGTGTGGCGACGGAACGGTGCTGGGTATCGAGCGTAGCGGTGATCAGTGGCGCGGCCGCATCGCAGGGCGAGAATGTCAGCGCATCAGCGAATTTGCCGCCGCCCTGCCCCTGGTGCTGTTCGAGCCGGATAGTCACCGACTGATTGACGGTGGTCCGGATCGGCGCCGCCAGTATCTCGATTGGCAATTGTTCCACGTGGAACCTCAGTATCTGAAATTCTGGCAGCGCTACGCTCGTCTTCTGCGCCAGCGCAATGCTGCGCTGAAATCACAGGCCAGCACAGCCGTGCTGGATGCGCTCGATGCGCCAATGGTGTCTGCCGCCGACGCTCTGGATGTGCTTCGGCGTCGACAGGTGGATTCCGTCACCGATACCACGCGCGAATTGCTCGAGCTTCTCAAGGTCCGTTTGCCCGGTGCATTGGCCGTCAGCTACCGGCGGGGCTTTCCCGCTGACATGACGCTGGCTGAGGCCCTGAGGCTGCAGCGTGATAGCGATCGTGAGCGCGGGTTTACCCAGCGCGGCCCGCACCGCGCTGATCTGGCGCTGAAGGTCAATGATCAACCCGCGGCGCAGGAGTTGTCGCGCGGGCAGCAAAAGCTCCTGGCCCTGGCCCTGCTTCTGGCGCAGCTTGCCTTGCTGGATCTGCACGCGGCGCGGCGCCCTATTCTGCTGTTGGATGACCCGGTATCAGAGCTGGATCAGCGACACCTCGCTACGGTGCTGGACTGGCTGGGTCAGCAATCGTTCCAGACCTGGATCACCGCCACCGAGCCCCCGCGAGCCCCGTGTCAGGTGTTCCACGTGGAACATGGGAAAATCGAAGCTCAGGGCGCCTGAGCTCGCCGGAAACGGTGTTTCACGTGGAACCTGCCGTTAGCGTCAAGCGCAGGGCCTGAACCCCTTCGCAGTGCTATAATTGCACAGTTATTCGGCCCCCTCAGCGAACCCAAGCAACAATGACTGAAAAAGAGTACGGCTCCGGAAGTATCAAGGTCCTCAAGGGTCTGGACGCGGTTCGCAAGCGCCCGGGCATGTACATCGGGGACACCGATGATGGAACGGGGCTGCACCACATGGTCTTCGAGGTGGTCGACAACTCCATCGATGAGGCCCTGGCCGGTCATTGCGACGATATCCGCGTCACGCTGCATGACGACGGATCGGTCAGCGTCAGCGACAATGGTCGCGGCATTCCCGTAGGCTTGCACGAAGAAGAAGGTCGATCGGCGGCGGAGGTCATCATGACGGTCCTGCACGCTGGCGGAAAATTCGACGATAACTCCTACAAGGTTTCCGGCGGCCTGCACGGCGTGGGCGTGTCCGTGGTCAACGCGCTGTCCGAGCGCCTGGCCCTGACCATTCATCGCCAGGGCAAACGCTGGGAACAGACCTACAGCATGGGAGTGCCGGATGCCCCGCTCAGCGCCGTGGCTGATAGCGAAGAAACCGGCACGATGATCCGCTTCTGGCCAAGCGAGGAGACCTTCTCTGATATCGAGTTTCATTACGACATCCTGGCCAAGCGCCTGCGTGAACTGAGCTTTCTGAACTCCGGTGTCAGTATTCGCCTGATCGAGGAAAGCAGCGACAGGCACGATCATTTCAGCTACGAGGGCGGTATCCGCTCCTTTGTTCAGCATCTGAGCAAGAAGAAGACCCCGCTGCATCCCAATACCCTGCACTTCCAGGCTGAATCCGACGACATCACGGTCGAAGCCGCCTTGCAGTGGACCGACGCCTACCAGGAAAGCGTGTTCTGCTTTACCAACACCATTCCACAGCGCGACGGCGGGACGCACCTGGCTGGATTCCGCGCGGCGCTGACCCGAACCCTGAACAATTACATCGAAGAATCCGGGCTGGCCAAGAAGTCCAAGGTTCAGACCACTGGCGACGATTGCCGAGAAGGCCTGACAGCGGTGCTGTCGGTGAAAGTGCCAGACCCGAAGTTCTCCTCGCAAACCAAGGACAAGCTGGTGTCCTCGGACGTCAAGCCGGCGGTCGAGTCCGTGCTCGCTTCAGAGCTGCGTGATTTTCTGCTGGAAAATCCGAACGACGCCAAGCTGATCGTCAATAAGGTCATCGAGGCGGCGCGCGCGCGTGAAGCGGCGCGCAAAGCACGCGACATGACCCGGCGCAAGGGCGTTCTCGACATTGCCGGTTTGCCCGGCAAGCTGGCTGATTGCCAGGAGAAGGATCCCGCGCTGTCCGAATTGTTCATCGTCGAGGGTGACTCCGCTGGCGGTTCGGCCAAGCAGGGCCGTAACCGCAAGAACCAGGCAATCCTGCCGCTCAAGGGCAAGATCCTGAACGTCGAAAAAGCCCGCTTCGACAAGATGCTCGGGTCAGCTGAAGATCGGCACCCTGATCACGGCGCTGGGCTGCGGAATCGGCAAGGACGAGTTCAACGTCGAGAAGCTGCGCTATCACCGCATCATCATCATGACCGATGCCGATGTCGACGGCTCGCATATTCGAACCCTGTTGCTGACCTTCTTCTACCGGCAGATGCCGGAGGTGATCGAGCGCGGCTACCTGTACATCGCCCAGCCGCCGCTGTACAAGATCAAGCAAGGCAAGCAGGAGTCCTACTTGAAGGACGAGGCTGAAATGAACCAGTACATGCTGGATCGAGCGCTTGATGATGCTCGCTTCTTCCCGTCGGAATCCGGCCCCGCGCTGGATGATGGCGCGCTGGCCAAACTTCTGCTCGACTTCCAGACGGCGCGCCAGGTCGCCGCCCGCCTCAAGCTCCGTCATGACCCCGATGTTATTGAGCAACTTATTGATTTTGAAGAGTTTAGTCTGGAATCCGGCTTCGATATCACCGGCTGGTCAGAGCGTTTCCAGACGCGCCTGGATCGGGCGACGCCGGCCGGTGTGATCTGGCATATCAAAGCTCTGAGCGGCGGTGGTGTCGTCATCTCACGTCATGCCCAGGGCGTGGTGCTGGATACGATTCTGGACGCCGCGTTTTTCCAGTCGCGCGAATATCGCCAGTTTGCCAAGGTGGGTCGCAGCATTGCCGATCTGATCGGCCCGGATGCCCGCGTGGAACGCGGCAAACAGTCGACCACCGTGACGCGCTTCTCCGAGGCCTATGACTGGCTGATGGCGGAATCACGCAAGGGCCGGTCGTTCCAGCGCTTCAAGGGCCTGGGTGAAATGAATCCGGACCAGCTCTGGGATACCACGGTCAACCCGGAAACCCGCCGCCTGTTGAAGGTAACCATCGAGGACGCCGTCGCGGCCGACGATATCTTCTCGACATTGATGGGCAACGAAGTCGAGCCTCGGCGCGCCTTTATCGAAGAAAACGCCCTACGGGTTGCGAATCTGGACGTCTAGTCCTTAAGACCTGGACGATCAGCACCCGGTAAGGGCCTGGCTCTTGCCGGGCTCAGGCTTAGAGGCTGTCGATTGCGGATTTGAGCTTGGCCACCGGTACCGTGCCGCTGACCCCCGGACTATTGACCGCGATGGATTTACCCCCGCTTAGAATCACCGACTCGAGCAGGACCGGATCCTGACCGATGAATACCAGGTCAGCGGCCGGTACCTTGTAGCGCGTGGCCAGTTGTTCCAGCTCGTTCTGGCGGGTCCGTTTGCGCGTGAAGAGCCCGGTTTCCAGATAAATCACCCCGTCCAGATCGGCACCGGCCCGACTGATGCGCTGCTGCAGTTCCTGCTGCAGCGCCAGATCATGATCGACCGAGCGTCGGGTCGGTCGCCAACGATGCGGCTGAACCGCAACCAGCAGAATATGGTGGCCGCGACGCTGCAGCGCCACAAGCTGTTCAATGGCGACCGGATCCACGGCCCGGCCGTCATCCAGCAGCAGTTCACGCTCGACCAGAATGGGTGGTTTGCGGCGACCCACGGTCTAGCGTCCGAGACGCGCGATATCGGCAATATCGGCAATCAGACTTCGCAGGCGCAACAGTAGCGCCAGGCGATTGTTTCGAAGCGCTGAGTCATCGACCATCACCATGACCTGGTCGAAAAAGGCATCCAGAGACGCGCGCAGGCCGGCCAGCTGCGCCAGAGCGGTCGGGTAATCATTGCTGGCCACGGCGGCTTTAAGGCCACCTTCAACCGTTTCCATATCGGCGAAAAGACGCTTTTCTGCACCATCTTGCAGCGAATTGACGCTAACGTTGCCTATTTCATCCAATTCCGCCTGCTTGAGAAGGTTGCTGGCCCGCTTGTAGGCCGCCACCAGGCTCTCGGCTTCAGGGGTCTCGGCAAAGGCCTGCACCGCTCGGGCGCGGGCCATGAAATCGGCGACTGAGGATGCCCTGCCGGCGGCAACGGCCTGGATGGTTGCGGTGTCGAGACCCGCGTCCGAGGCGTGCGATCGTAGCCGGTCGGTCAGAAATTCGACGACCTCGAGCTGAATCGCCGGGCTGACCTCGAGCTGATCGGCCAGCGCGGCTGCGGCCCTATCAAACCACAGATTTCAGCGTCAGCGCTGTGGCGCTGTCTTCGAGGATCCGGATCACGCCGAGCGCGGCTCGGCGCAGGGCAAAGGGGTCCTTGCTGCCTTTGGGTTTCTTGCCGGCAGCGAACAGTCCGACAATGCTGTCGAGGCGGTCGGCCAGGGCCAGAACCTGGCCTTCGGGCGTTGACGGTAATTCTGCCCCGGCCTGGCGCGGCATGTAGTGTTGCTCGATGGCCTGGGCGATCGCGTCCGGTTCACCGTCGGCCAGGGCGTAGTAGCGCCCCATGATGCCCTGCAGTTCGGGGAATTCACCGACCATTTCGCTGACCAGATCGCACTTGCACAGTTCGGCCGCCCGGCCGACGCGGTTTGCATCGGCGCCCAGGTCGTCAGCCAGGTGCGTGCTGAGCTCGCTGAGTCGACGTGACTTGTCACCGGTCGAACCAAGCTTTTCCTGAAACAGGATGTCATCAAGACGCGCGCGCCGATCGTTCAGCGACGATTTCCGATCCTGATCCCAGAAGAATCGGGCATCGGCCAGACGCGGCCGGATCACCCGCTCGAAACCCGACACCATGGCGGGCACGTCTCGGGATTCGATATTCGCGATCGCGATGAAGCGCGCGGCCAGCCGACCATCGCTCTGCCTGACCGGAAAGCATTTCTGATGCTGCTGCATCGACGAGATCAAGGCTTCTTCCGGGACTTCCAGGAATTCGGCATCGAAACTGCCCATTACAGCGACCGGCCATTCGGTCAGGCCGACGTTCTCACTCAGCAGGTCGGGATTGTCGTCCACGCGAAGCTCAGCCGACTCGGCCAGCTTGGCGACCTGCTCGGCAATGCGATCTCGCCGGCGGTCCAGGTCAACCAGAACAAAGGCGTTTTCCAGCACCTGCTCATAGTCAGCAGCGGAGGCGATTGCATGCTTGCCCGGGCCGTGAATGCGATGACCCTGGGTCAGGCGATCAGCCGTAAGCCCGAATAATTCAAGGGGCACGACGGTTTCTCCGTGCAGAATGGTCAGCCAGCGAATCGGCCGCAGAAAACGATCGGAGCGATCGGACCAGCGCATGGAGCGCGCGCCCGCCATGTCGCGCACCGTGGCTTCGAGCATCGGGCCGAGCAGTTCGGCGAGCGGCGCGCCAAGCTCTTTGACCTTGCAGTACAACCAGCGGCCTTGTTCGTTTTCCAGCCAGTCCAGCTCATCGAAGCGCTTGCCTACGCTGCGCGCAAACCCCTCGGCCGCCTTGGTCGGATTCCCGTCGGCATCCAGTGCGACCTGTGCCGCCGGGCCCTTGCGTTCCAGTTCACGATCAGCCTGTCGATCAAGCACGTCGTGGAAGCGCACCGCCAGGCGGCGCGGCGTGGCCAGGGTGTCAGGCGAGCTGTTATCAATCAGCCCGGCGTCCTTCAGGCGTTGACCCAGGCCGTTGGCGAGTTGCTGCAGCTGGTCTTCGATCAGGCGCGCCGGTAATTCCTCGCAGCCCAGTTCGATCAGCAGATCCTTGCGCTCACTCATGCGGCGGCCCCCCGGTTCAATCCTGGAAAGCCGAGCGATTCGCGGCGCTCCAGATAGGCCTCGGCAACCCGCCGGGACAGGTCACGAATTCTCAGAATCATGCGCTGGCGCTCGGTGACGGAAATGGCCTGGCGGGCATCCAGCAGGTTGAAGGTGTGCGAGGCCTTGAGGACCTGGTCATAGGCCGGCAGTGGAAGCCCAGCGTCGACCAGCGATCTGGCCTGTGATTCGCAGGTGTCGAACCAGGCGAACAGGCTGGCGGTATCGGCACGCTCGAAGTTGTATTCCGATTGTTCCACTTCGTTCTGATGAAACACCTCACCGTAGGTGATCGGGCCATTGGGGCCGTCGGTCCAGACCAGATCGTAGACCGACTCAACGCCCTGCAGATACATTGCCAGGCGCTCGAGACCGTAGGTGATCTCGCCCATGACCGGGCGGCACTCGAGGCCCCCGGCCTGCTGAAAGTAGGTGAACTGGGTGACTTCCATGCCGTTCAGCCACACTTCCCAGCCCAGACCCCAGGCGCCCAGCGTGGGTGATTCCCAGTTGTCTTCGACAAAGCGGATGTCATGGACTTTCGGATCAATGCCGACCGCATCCAGCGAGCCCAGGTACAACTCCTGGAAATTCAGCGGCGAGGGTTTCATCACCACCTGGTACTGGTAGTAGTGCTGAAGCCGGTTCGGGTTTTCACCGTAGCGTCCGTCGGTCGGGCGTCGGCACGGCTGGATATAGGCCGCTGACCAGGGCTCGGGCCCGATCGATCGCAGAAAAGTGGCCGGATGAAAGGTTCCGGCGCCGACTTCGAGATCGAGCGGAGCCGTCAACACGCAGCCCTGCTTGGCCCAGTACTGATCCAGGGTGCGGATGAAATCCTGAAAATTCACGCGGTATGCCCGTTGCTTCGACAAGACCCGCAAGTATACCGGGCTGACCAGCCGTTCGGCAGTGCAGGCTGGATGGCTCAAGGCGCCCAGCGTGACCGCAGGATCATGCAGGCGTTATCATGCCGGAATGTCACGATTGCTGATGATTAAAACCGGCTCTGCGCCGGATCCTATTTCCCGAGCTCACGGTGATTTCGAGAATTGGTTTCTGGAGGGCCTGAATCTGGGTCCGTCCGACGTCCAGGTGGTCGATGTTCAAGCCGGCCAGCGCTTGCCGGATCTCGCGGACTCACTGGCAGGCGTTCTGGTCACCGGCTCACCGGCCATGGTGTCGCATCGAGAGGATTGGTCGGAACGCACGGCGGGCTGGCTGGCCAATGCGCATTACACGGGGCTGCCCATGCTGGGCGTCTGCTATGGCCATCAGTTGATCGCCCATGCCCTCGGCGGACGGGTCGGTCCGAATCCTGCCGGTCGGCGCATGGGCACTCATACGATTCAGTTCCATCGCCCTACCTCAGATCTGTTCGACGCCTTGCCGAAAAGCACGCAGCTGCATGCAACACACGTCGAGGCGGTGCTTGAATTGCCGAGCCAGGCGCGGGTGATCGGTACAACCGATGGCGATCCCCACCACGTGCTGCATTTTGGTCAGCGCAGCTGGGGCGTTCAGTTCCATCCTGAGTTCACGGCTGACATCATGGCCAGCTACATTCGACTGCGGGCCGATGAACTGCGCGCCGAAGGACAATCGCCCGACGAGCTGCTGGCAGGACTTCAGGAAACGCCGGCAGGATTTGAACTGTTGCGCGCCTTTGTCCGCACCCTGGTCGACAGCGGGGTCGGTGCGAATTCACCGGCAGCGCTCGCTGCCACTAGATCTTGATAACTGGATTCAGAGCTGATTCGATGAAAAAACCGCTTCTTGTGCTTTGCGCGATCCCCTTGACGGTCTGGGCCTGCTTCACGCCTGACCGTGCTGAAATCCTGTCGGTCGAACATCCCGATATCAACTTTGCCGATCTTGCCCACCAGATGCACATGCAGCAAACGATCGATTACCGCTTCAATGGCCCGGCTGACTGCATCAACGGATTTGCCGCCGAGTTTCCCTGCGATGGCATTGATCTGGCCGGCTGGGTGGGTCTGCCTGATATCGGTGGCGGTACCGGCTCGGACAACTGGGGCTGGCGCGACCCGGAAAGCGGCCGCCTGTTTGCCTTGATGGGACGCTCCAACGGTGTGGCCTTCGTTGAAGTCACCGATCCCGAAAACCCGGTTTATCTCGGAAACCTTCCGCGCCCGGCGGGGGTTCAGAGCTCGGTCTGGACAGATATCAAGACCTACAAGAACTACGCCTTCATTGTGGCCGACTCGGTCCTTGGCCAGGGCATGCAGGTGTTCGATCTGACCGATCTTCTCGATTCTGGGCTCAGGCCGCCCATCGTGTTTTCCTCGGTGACCCGCTATGACGACTTCAACGAAGCCCACAACATCGCGATCAATCAGGCCTCCGGCTTTGCCTATACGGTAGGCGGTGAGACCTGCAATGGCGGTCTGCACATGGTCGACATCCGTGACCCGGCCAACCCCAGTTTTGCCGGTTGCTTCAGCGAGGACGGCTACACCCACGACGTCAATTGCGTGATCTACGAGGGCCCGGATCAGCGCTATCAGGGCAATGAAATCTGCTTTGCCAGCAACGAAGACACGTTGACCGTGGTTGATGTCAGCAACAAATCAGCACCCGTCATGCTGGGTCGCCACAGTTACGCCGACGTGCGCTATACCCATCAGGGCTGGCTGACCAAGGACCAGCGCTATTTCGTGCTCAACGACGAGCTGGATGAAACCTCGTCGAACCTGGCCGGCACGCGTACGCTGGTGCTCGACCTCGAACGCCTGGATACCTCGGACCCAGCGGCTGAATATATTCATGATGGTTTATCCATCGACCACAATCTCTACGTGGTCGAAAAGTATGTCTTCCAGGCCAACTACAAGCGCGGGCTTCGCGTGCTGGAGATTGTTGATCCGGCCACCGCTGATCTTCGCGAGGTGGCGTACTTCGACACCTACCCGACCGCCGATGGCAACGGATTCAGTGGTGCCTGGAATGTGTTCCCCTTCTTCGCCAATGGCCTGCTGCTGGTCTCGGATTTCAATCGCGGCCTGTTCGTTGTTCGAATTCAGGACCCGGAACTGATCCGCGCGCTGGAGCGGGTGTATGCAGACAGGTTCCAATTATGAAAAACAAAAAAGTTGATATCGGTTTGACGTTTCTTGGTGCGGTCGAGACCGTTACCGGCTCACGATTCCTGCTGCGCGTGGGGGAGCGGCACACGCTCATCGACTGTGGCTTGTTCCAGGGCTACAAGAACCTCCGCAAACGGAACTGGGCAGGCCTGCCCTTCGATCCGGCGATGCTTGATGAGGTTGTCCTCACGCATGCTCACATCGATCACTCGGGCTACCTCCCCGTGCTTTGCCGCGAGGGCTTCAGGCACCACATCCTGTGCACCGAAGCGACCCGTGATCTGTGCCGCCATCTGCTGCCCGACAGTGGCTTCATTCATGAAAAGGACGCCGCCAGCGCCAATCGCCACGGCCACAGCAAACACCATCCAGCCAGGCCGCTTTACACCCGCCAGGATGCGGTGGACTGTCTGGAACAGTTCGAAGGGGTGGCGTTCGGGGCGCCGAAAGCGCTGGACGAGAATGTCACCGTGACGTTTCGACGCGCCGGCCACATTATTGGTGCAGCCAGCGCGCTGTTCGAGATCGGGGGCACCCGAATTCTTTTTTCCGGCGACCTCGGCCCGCCGGATTCGCCAACCATGATTCCACCGGACCCGATTCCGGACGTCGATATCCTGATTGTCGAATCAACCTACGGCAATCGCTTGCGTGATCGTACCGATCCGGAAGAGGCTCTGGCCAAGGTCGTCAATCGAACGATTTCCCGCGGTGGAACGCTGATCATTCCTGCTTTTGCGGTCGGGCGGACCCAGCTGATTCTGCACCACCTTCAACGCCTGATGACCAGCGGCCGGGTGCCCGAGGTGCCGGTGTATCTGGATTCACCCCTGGCGATTCGCGCCACCGAAGTCTTCGCCAATCACCCGGACGATCATCGTCTCAGTCTGGCCGAAGCCGAAGCGGCCTGCGAACTGCCGCAATACGTCCGCGATCCTGAAGAGTCCAAGGCACTGACCCGCGACCCGACCCCCAAGATCGTCATCGCCGGCAGCGGCATGGCCACGGGCGGTCGGGTGTTGCACCACCTCAAGGTCTATGCGCCCGATGCGCGCAATACGATTCTCTTTGCCGGCTATCAGGCCGGCGGCACGCGCGGGGCGAAGATGATTCAAGGCGTGGATTCGATCAAGATTCACGGGACGTACTGGCCGCTCAATGCCGAGGTCGATCACCTTGATATGCTGTCAGCCCACGCCGATGGCGAAGAAATTCTGGCCTGGCTCAAACCCATGAAGCACGCTCCACGGCAGGTGTTCATCGTGCACGGTGAACCCGAAGCCAGCGACGCCATGCGTCTGAAGATCACCGAGACCCTGGGATGGGACGCCGATGTGCCCGAAATGAATCGAGAGTATCTGCTTTGAGTTCGACGCTCGCCGACAGCAATGTGATGCGGGCGCGCCGAATTCAACTGGATACGCACGACCAGGCCGTTATCCTCACGCGACGCGATTGCCCGATCTGTCGATCCGAAGGTTTCTCTGCCCATGCCCGGATACGCGTCCAGGCCGGTAATCAAAGCATAATCGCGACGCTCTATCAGGTTGCATCGGACTGGCTGGGCTGGGGTGAAGTCGGCCTGTCGGAGCTGGCCTGGGAGCGACTCGGCGTTGAAGAGGGTCAAGAACTCTATCTCAGCCATCCCCAGCCGCTCCAGTCTCTGGGCTTGGTGCGCGGGCAGATTTATGGCCAGCGCCTGAGCGCCCCTGACCTCAAATCCATCATTACCGACATCGCTGCCAGTCGCTACACCGACATTCACATCGCGATGTTTCTCACCGCCATGGCAACGCGAGGCCTGACGGATCAGGAATTGATCGAATTTACCGGCGCCATGATCGATGCCGGCGACCGGCTGACCTGGCCGCGCAGCCCGATTGCCGACAAGCACTGTGTCGGTGGCCTGCCGGGTAACCGAACCACCCCGCTGATCGTGGCGATTGTTGCCTCCTGTGGCCTGTGGATGCCCAAGACCTCCTCGCGTGCGATAACCTCGCCAGCCGGTACCGCCGATACCATGGAAACCTTGTGTCCGGTTGATCTGGACCTGGCGGCCATGCGCCGGGTGGTCGAACAGGAGGGTGGCTGCGTGGTCTGGGGCGGCGCGGTTCGACTCAGCCCGGTGGATGACATGCTGATTCGGGTGGCTCGAGTGATGGACATCGATGCCGAGGATCAGCTGATTGCCTCGGTGATGTCGAAAAAGGTCGCCGCCGGGGCCAGTCATCTGGTTCTGGATCTGCCGGTGGGTGATACCGCCAAGATCCGCACCGCCCAGGAAGCCCAGCACCTTGGTCATCGTCTGAGCCTGGTCGCCCGATCCTTTGGTGTGACCACGCGAGTGATCGTCAGCGACGGCAGCCAGCCGGTCGGGCGCGGAATTGGTCCGGCGCTGGAGGCCATGGATGTGCTGGCGGTACTCGATAATGCCGCCGACGCGCCGCAGGACCTGCGCGAGCGAGCGCTCATGCTGGCCGCCGACTTGCTTGAACTGGCCGGTGCGGCCGAGAAGGGATGCGGCCAGGCGATGGCTGAACATACGCTGGAGTCGGGACAAGCCGCGCGCAAGTTCGAAGCCATCTGTCAGGCCCAGGGCGGCATGCGCGTTCCGGTGCCCGCGCGTCGACAGTACGGCATTCTGGCCAAACGCGATGGCCGCGTGACGCGCTTTGACAACCGCCGCCTGGGCCGCGTCGCCAAGCTGGCCGGCGCACCGGCGGCTTCAGCGGCGGGCGTTGAGCTGCACGTCCACCTGGGTGATCGCGTGGTTCGCGAGCAGCCGCTGTTCACCATCCACGCCGAATCTGCCGGTGAACTCAACTATGCTCGGGAATTCGCGGCCAGCAACGGTGACATCATTCTGGTGGAATGATGTCTGTGATCGATCGATGGAGCCTGGATGAGTGACGACCGCAATTCTCTGAGCCTGATTGCCCTGCCCGGCAATGAGCCGCTGACCCATGCACTCGCGGAACAGCTGGGCGCGCTGGAGGTGAAGCTTGATTACCGCCGTTTCCCGGACGGTGAGTCCTACCTGCGCCTGCCGCATGATCTCAAAGGGCAGCACGTGGTGCTGGTTGCCAGCCTCGACCGCCCGGATGACAAGCTGCCCGCGCTGCTGTTTGCCGCTGATCTTGCCCGCGATCTGGGTGCCGCACGGGTTGGTCTGGTTAGTCCTTACCTGCCCTACATGCGCCAGGACATTCGCTTCCATCCGGGTGAAGCCTTGACCTCGCGCACCTTTGCGCGCTGGCTATCGGCCTATTTCGACTGGCTGGTCACGGTCGATCCGCACCTGCACCGATATCACAGCCTGGATGAGGTCTATACCCTGGAATCCGAGGTGGTGGCGGCCGCCCCCGCCTTGAGCGAGTGGATTGCAGCCTCGGTTGAAAAACCCGTGGTGATTGGTCCGGACGGTGAGAGCGAGCAATGGGTGCGGGCGGTGGCAGAACCGGCTGATCTGCCCTGGCGGGTGATGAGCAAGACCCGTTTCGGCGATCGTGACGTCAGGCTGAAGGTGCCCGATCTCAGCGGCCTGGAAGACCATACGCCAGTGCTGGTCGATGACATCATTTCATCTGGCGCCACGGTGGCCGAGGCCACGCGCCATCTGCTGGACGCCGGCTTCGCGCCACCGGTGGTGGTCGCGGTGCACGGGCTGTTTGGTGATCGATCGAGAGAATTATTGCGCCATGCCGGCGTGGCGCGCGTGGTCTGCACCAACTCGGTCAACGCGCCGGAGTCCGACATCGGCTTGAGCAAGCTGCTGGTGCCGGCTATTGCGCGGCGATTGGGCGACTGGCCTGAGCGGCCGGCTTGAGCGGCTGGCCTGCTGCAAGGAACCATCGAATGAGCGAACGCGATCGCATTTACGCTGAACAACAGACCGGGACGGAATCCGGCACGGCACCGTTCGAGTTTTCCGAATCGGTGGTTCGGGTGTTCCCCGACATGATCGAGCGGTCGGTGCCGGGCTATCGCCTGCTACTGGAGCTGACGCCCTTGATGGTTCGCCGCGCCGCGCAGGACCATTCGCGCATCTATGATCTGGGTTGTTCACTCGGCGCGGCCACCCTGGCCGCGCGTCGGGCCGTGGCGGCCGAGGGTGTGGAAATGATTGCCGCCGACACCTCGCCGGAGATGGTTCGACGCTGTCGCGAAATCGTTGGCGCCGACAATTCGCGCGTTCCGGTCCAGGTGCTCGAGGCTGATGCCTGTGCGCTGCCCATCGAAAACGCCTCGGTCGTACTGATGTATTTCACCCTGCAGTTCATAGCCCGCGAGCAGCGCCAGCCCCTGCTGCAAAAGATTGCCGCCGGGATGAAGCCGGGCGGCGTGCTCCTGCTGGCCGAAAAACAGGCCTTTGAACCGGCCTTTCAGCAGCGCTGGCTGGAGGAACATCATCACGACTTCAAACGCTCTCAGGGCTATTCCGATCTCGAAATCGCGCGCAAGCGCCAGGCCCTGGAAAACGTGCTGGTGCCCGAAACCCGAGAAACCCACCACCAGCGCCTGAAGGCCGCGGGCTTCAGCGAGGTCGTGGACTGGTTCCAGTGTTTCAACTTCACCGCACTGGCAGCGATTCGTTGAGGCAGCCATGAGCGAAAACACCCAAACAAGCGAAAGCAACAAGCCAGCGGCTGTCGATCCCGAGCTAGCCAAGTTCGAGCGCCTGCGCGATCGCACCGACGAGATCGAGCTGATCATTTCCGGTCTGACCACGGTGGCCCTGTTTACCCTGCCGGGCTGGCTGTTCGAGACACTGGTCAGCGTGCAGTCGCACCATTCCGTGGTCAGCGCCACGGGGGCGAGTATCACGCTGATCCTGGTTCCCGGCTTGTTCTACGTCCTCGGCTTCTGCTTTGCCATCCACCTGATGATTCGCGCTTACTGGGCCGGCCTGATCGGGCTGCGCACGGTGTTTCCCGACGGAATCAATTGGGACAAAACGCCAGGCCTGGGGCCGGTTGGCCAGCGTTACTATCGCGAAAAGCTACCCGATCTGTCGCAGGCCATCGCCAGAGCTGATCATCTGGCCTCCTCCCTGTTTTCGGTCATCAGTCTTATTGCGCTGAGTATGCTCTGGACGGTCACCCTGATCGCCATGATCGTGATCGTGGCCGGGTTGATTGGTTCGCGTACCGGCCATACCAACCAGGCGATTACCCTGACGGGACTGGTCATAATCGGCACTTTTCTGGGCGTCGCCACGCTGCTGTGGTTGCTCGATGCCAAGCTCGGCCGCTGGTTTCCCAGCCTCCAGTATCGCCGCTGGTATCGGCGATTGGTCCACGCGCTGATCCGAATCAACGGCTGGATCTCGCCCCAGCGCCTGATTCTTCCGGTTCAACTCACCCTGCAGTCAAATACGCGCCCTCGATTGTTTGCTGTCCTGCTCGCTGCAGGCGTCGCGCTCATCATTGTGGTCGGCTCGCAGGTTTATACAAGCTGGACGCAATTCAGTTTGTCCGAAGAGTTTCGTTATATGGATGATGATCTGGTGGCTGAAGGCTACCGCAGCAGCTATTACGAGAATCTGCGCAGCTCCCGCGATCGAATTCGCTTCTACCCCATGATTGATGACTTTGTACAGCAGCGATCGGTGATGTCGGTGTTCATTCCCTATTTCCCGCTGCGCGACAATCTGGTCATGGACACCCAATGTGCGCCGGAGACGCCACCGCTGGATTGCCTGCGGGGCCTGTGGCAAGTGTCGCTGAATGACCGCGTCCTGCCCGCGGATGCACTGATTCAGGCCGAGCGCTTTGATCTCAACCTGCGGGGTTTGATCGGCGTGGTGTTGCTGGACCAGCTGCAGCCGGGACTTCATACCCTGGAGCTGCGCTGGAATAGCGGCGGTGATGCCTCGCAACTGGACGATCGCTACGAGGTGTCGACGCTGACCTATCGAATTCCCTTCGTGTTTGCACCGGGTTATGAACTGGGCCTGGACAGAGCAGCGCCCCCCGTACCGTCGACGCAAGAGCAAACACCCTGAGTATTTCCGAGACCCATCGAGGGCTATTGCGCGAGCGTCTTGATCCGGTCGAAGTCGATCAGATCATCGCCGATCACGCGGGCTGGATGCAGCGCCATGGCAAGCACGACGCCTGGCAGGCCTTGGTCGATGGCTTGCCTCAAGTGGACGCGGTCTGGTCGATTGAGAACGGGCGACTGATCGCGGGAAGCGCGCCGGCTGATCCAGAAGCGCTGATCCATCAACTCGAAGGACTGATTCCCTGGCGCAAGGGCCCGGTGACGCTGGGCGGTGTGGCCATCGAGACCGAATGGCGCTCGGACTGGAAGTGGGCGCGAATCGCCCCGCACGTCGATCTGAGCGGCGAGCGCGTGGTGGATGTCGGCGCCGGCAACGGCTATTTCGGCTGGGCGATGCTTGATGCGGGTGCGGCCAGCGTGATCGGCTGCGATCCGACCCAGCTGTTCATTCATCAGCATAACGCGATCAGCCATTTTGCAGGATCAGCACCCAACCTGCTGCTGGCCTCGACGCTCGAAGATCTGTCGCCCGCATTGACTGACTTCGATTCGGTGTTTTCGCTCGGCGTGCTCTATCACCGGCGCGATCATCTTGATCATCTGCATCGACTCGCGCAACGGATCAAACCCGGCGGGCGTCTGATTCTGGACACCCTGATCCTGCCCGGTGACGGCGATGATCAGCTCGACGCACTCCCACGCTACGCCAATATGCGCAACGTGCACGCCCTGCCGACGCTTCAACGATTGATCCGCTGGATGGAGCAGGCCGCTTATCAGGATATTCGCTGTATCGATGTCACCGCCACCACGCCTGGCGAACAGCGAAGCACCGACTGGATGCCCTTCCACTCATTGAAAGAAGCGCTGGACCCGGACGATCCAGCGCGAACCATCGAAGGCTTGCCAGCACCCCTGCGCGCCGTGGTCATCGCTCGTTCATGATCGGCAGCAATCCAGGGGTTCCGCAAGCTTGCTATTGAGCACGGAGACACAGAGAAAATCAAAGAAGGTTTTCCTTTGTGTTCGCTGTGCCTCTGTGGAGCGCTTCTTCTAGATCACACCCATCAAGCTGGCCAGTACGACCAGAATCAACGCCGGAGTGACAATGCGGGTCAGCCACAGCCAGGCCTGATAAGCCCAGCCCGGCATGTTCTCGCCGAGCTCCTCGCGGGTGATCCTGCCCGACAGGACCCAGCCAGCGAAGACTGCAGTGAGTAAGCCACCGACTGGAAGCATGACGTTGTTTGTGACGTAGTCGATGGAGTCCATTATGTTTTTTCCACCGAAGGTCACCTCAGACCAGACGTTGAATCCGAACACGCTGGCCAAGCCCAGTGTCCATGCCAAGCCCGCGACCAAAAGCGCTGCACTACGCCGAGATAGGTTGCTGGCTTCGACGATGTAGGCCGTCGCAGGCTCCATCAGGGAAATCGAGCTGGTCCAGGCGGCCACCGACAGGAGCAGGAAGAAGGCCATACCGTAGGGGATGCCGAAGGGCATTGCTGCAAAGGCCGCGGGGAGCGTTTCGAAGATCAGGCCCGGACCGCCTCCCGATGGTTCCTGCCCGAGCGAGATGATAATTGGAAAAATCGCCAAGCCCGCGACGAGTGCAACCAAAGTATCGGCGATAGCCACAGACACACCAACTCTAGGCACGCTTACATCAGAAGGTAGATAAGCTCCGTAGGTCATGATGGCGCACATGCCCAGGCTGAGGGTGAAGAAGGCCTGGCCCATGGCGGTGACGATCATGCCGCCGGAGACCTGGGACCAATCGGGTTTAAACAGGAAACCGACCGCTTCCTGGAAATGGCCTGTGTTCATGCCGTAGCCGAGCAGGATCAATAAGAGAACGAAGAGGATCGGCATGAGGACGCTGACCGCGCGCTCCAGCCCCTTCTCCACGCCCAGCGCCACAATGCCGACCGTCAGGACCATGAATAAGCCATGCCAGAAGACCATTTCTCCAGGGCTCGCCAACAAATCCGTCCAGAGGCTTGTGGTCGCCTGCGCTTCAGACATCCCAACACCACCAAAAACATCCTTCGCATACAGAAAGCCGAACTGCAGCGTCCAGCCAGCAACAACGGAATAGAAGGAAAGGACCAGGAAGCCAGCGATCACGCCCAGAATGCCCAGCCCCATCCAGCCCTTGGATGCGTTGTTGTCGATCGCAAGTTCGCGCAGCGAATTGATCGGACTCATGCGGCCACGGCGACCGACGATGATCTCTGAAAACATCACCGGCAGGCCGACGGCAAGAATACACAGCAGATAGATCAGAACAAAGGCACCGCCACCGTTTTCAGACGTGATGTAGGGGAAACGCCAGATGTTGCCCAGGCCGACCGCAGAACCGGTCGCGGCCAGAATAAAGGCCAGGCGGGAAGACCACATGCCGTGGATGGAGGTAGTTTGCATGACAGGACCGCTCCCTCGCGGATGGTTGTAATTGTTGAGCGCGCCATTGTGCGCTAACTCACTTTGCCATTCAAATACGCCGTAATCGCAGATAATGCGCCAGCCCGACCAGCAGTCCGCAGCCTAGAATGACAGCGCTGATCCATGGTCCCGAAAAATGCAGTGGTGTAAGGATGAGTATGCTCATGCCGGTCAGACCGGCCAGGCCGAGCAGCGTAGGCCAGACCCGTTTGCCGTTGACCCCGCCGAGCAGTGTCGCGCCGATCATCATCAGCCAGGCCAGGCCTAGCAGCGCCCACTCCAGCCACAGCAGTTTCTGCCACAGGCCCATTTCCCAGTAGCGGCGATTAAGCCACAGGGCCGGGAACAACAGGAACAGCAACGTAACCGTGGCACAATGCAGAGCGCAGCCAATGGCGACCACCATGCCCAGGCGGTCGGTCCAGCGAAGGTGGTGGCGACGCGTTGACATTGTTATATTATAACGCCTGTATCCCGAAATCAGGAGTGACCTTTGCGATGCGGTTTTCACTTTTGTTCTTGATCGTCGGCCTGCCCTCGTCGCTGGCAGCCCAGTTCGACGAGCCCATGCGCCAGCATGATGCGCACGTGCATGGTGAGGCCAGCGGTAATCTTGCCTTGGATGATTCGGCCCTGCGCATAGAGCTGGAGATTCCCGCCTACAATCTGATCGGCTTCGAGCATGCGCCGGCCACCGCTGAGCAGCAGACCCTGCTCGACAGCACCGTCGAGGCGCTTGAACAGCTCGACTGGCTGAGTCTGGATGCCGGCGGCCAGTGCCAGCGCAGTTCGGTCAACGTCCATACTCACGGCATGGAGGCTGCGCATGATTCTGGCCATGATGCCGGCCAGGATCCGAGTGAAACGCACCATCATGATGACGACGCGAATGTTGATCATCACGACCACCATGCTGATCATGATCACAGCCATGCGGAAGACCACGACCATAGCCATGGATCGTTCCACACCGTGGTCGAACTGGACTGTGCCCAAGCCCGATCGCTGAGCTGGCTGGCTATCGATCTGTTCACGGACTATCCGGCCAACCAAACGCTACGCCTGGATGTACTGACAGCGACTTTGGTCAAACAGGTCGATCTCGGCCCGGGCCGCTTTCGCATCGACTTGGCACCCTGATTGACGGATTCATAGATGGCGCTACTTGAAATCCAGCAGCTCGAATTCACCTGGCCCGGACAGTCGCAAGCTGTGCTGGCCATCGATCAGTTCCAGATCCAGGCCGGAGAGAAGCTTTTTCTGCGCGGGCCCAGTGGGTCAGGAAAATCCAGCCTGCTGGCGCTGATTGGTGGTCTGGTTCAGCCGAATAGCGGTCGACTGACTTGCCTGGGCGAGGAGCTGAGCACGCTGAGCGGAGCCAGGCGCGACCGCTTTCGCGCCGATCATCTGGGCGTGATCTTTCAGCAGTTCAATCTGCTGCCCTGGCTGGATGTGCGCTCGAACGTGATGTTGCCCTGTCGCTTCTCGAAGCGCCGGGCGCAGCGCGCCGGGTCGGTCAGCGCTGCCGCCGAATCCCTGCTCGAATCGATGGGCCTGGAGGCCGAGCTCTGGGGTCGTCGCGCCGACCAGCTCAGCGTCGGCCAGCAGCAGCGCGTGGCCGCCGCCCGCGCCCTGATCGGTGAACCGGAGCTGGTGCTGGCCGACGAGCCCACTTCCGCACTCGACAGCGACCGCCGTGACGACTTCCTCGAGCTGCTGTTCAAGCAGTGCGAGCGAGCCGGCAGCGCGCTGTTGTTCGTCAGCCATGATCGGGATCTGGCCGAGCGCTTCGACCGACAGCTGGATTTGACCACGATCAACCGCACGGGAGTCAGCGCATGACTCTGCCCGGCCTTGCCATTAGATCGCTGCTAAATCGCCGCTTCGCGATCGGATTGACCGTGTTGACTATCGCCCTGTCGATCGCCCTGCTGGTCATGGTCGAGCAGTTGCGCTCTGAGGTTCGCGAAGGCTTCTATCGCTCCGTGTCCGGCACGGATCTGATCGTCGGTGCGCGGACCTCGCCGGTGCAGCTCCTGCTCTACTCCGTTTTCGGCCTCGGCGATCCGACCAACAACGTGTCCTGGGAAACCTACACGGCCCTTGCCGGCACGGCTGAGGTGGCCTGGGCCGTGCCGATCTCGCTCGGCGATGCCCACCAGGGCTATCGCGTGGTGGGCACCGAAGCCGGGTTCTTTGACCATTACCGCTACGCGGATCGGCGGGCACTGACGTTCGCCAGTGGCGAGCGCTTCAAAGACCTGTTCGACGTTGTGCTGGGCCATCAGGTGGCCAGAAATCTGGGGTATTCCCTTGATGATGAAATCGTGCTGGCGCATGGCACGGCCAATGTCAGCCTGCAGAGCCATGACAACCTGCCTTTTCGGATCTCGGGCATCCTGGCGCCCACCGGCACACCGATCGATCAGCAGCTCTACATTTCCCTGACCGCCCACGAGGCCCTGCATCTGGGTTGGCAGAACGGCATGCCGCGTCCGGGCGCCACGCCGGATGATGAACAGGCCCGCGCGATGGCCGAGCGACTTACGCCAGACTCGGTGACTGCCATTCTGGTGGGCCTGACCAGTCGCGCGGCCGTGTTTGGCCTGCAGCGTCGAATCAACGAGTATCGTCAGGAAGCGCTCAGCGCGGTGCTGCCGGGGATCGCGCTGCAGCAGCTCTGGCGCATCACCGGTCTGGCCGAACAGATACTTCGCGTCGTAGCCGGCCTGGTCGTGCTGTCCGGACTGCTTGGCATGCTGACCGTATTGCTGACCACCCTGAATGAACGTCGGCGTGAGATGGCTATCCTGCGCGCCAACGGGGCCCGACCCGTGCAGATCGCGGGGTTGCTGATCTTCGAGGCCGGCCTGCTGGCGGCCGCCGGCATTGCTTTAGGTCTCGTGTTGGCCGTTGCGGTGCAAGCCGTTGCCGCACCCTGGCTGTTGAGCGCCGTGGGCGTGAATCTGGCGGTCGCTTGGCCGTCAGCGTTGTTGTGGAAAATTCTTGCTGGTATCTGGCTGGCCGGTCTGGTGGTCGGTGCTGTGCCGGCCCTGTTGGCCTACCGGCGAACGCTGGCCGATGGCATGCAGGTTCGCATGTAAGAATAAGCGGCTCGGATCGAACCGCAGCCAGGCACTGCGGTCTTTGTGTTATCGCAAGCATCACGCAACCAATAGTGGAACGAATCATGATCAAGAATTACCTTATCGCTGCGCTCACGGTGCTGCTGGTTTTTGCCGGATCACTGGCCGCCAATGAAGCCCGCGTGCTCGAGTGGATCGAGCTCATGCCCCAGGAGGAGGCTGACGCGTGGCTGAACGACTCGGCCAACGTCGACCACTCGGGCTTTGATGCACCCGAGCCCTTCCAGTCCTTCCGAACCGTGCCTGAACTCGATGGCCAGACAGTGCGCATTCCGGGTTTCGTGGTGCCGATCGAAACCGACGGCGAGGGCAATCTGCTGGAATTCTTCCTGGTGCCTTATTTCGGGGCCTGCATTCACGTTCCGCCGCCGCCAGCCAATCAGCTCGTATACGGCCGGCTGGAAGAGGCCATTCCCATGGTCAATATCTGGGATGCGTTCTGGATGGAAGGCCAGCTGAATATCGAAGACATCTCCAACGACACCGCGGCTTCGGCCTACACCATGGACGTATCCACGCTGGAGCTTTATTAGCGATGGGTCGCGAGGAATAAAGTGCGGGTTCACCGCAGAGGCGCAGACGAAAAGACCTTTTCGATTTTCCTCTGCGCCTCTGTGGTGAATCGCTTTTCAAGACGTACCAATAAATGAGGATGAACATGAACAAGTGGGTAGTGGTTCTGGGTCTGCTGCTGATGCCGGTTCTGGCATCGGCTGACGATCATAATGACAATGATCGCCGTCTGTCGGTCGAGAAGCTGTGGCAGATGGACCGCGTCGGTTCGCCGGTCATTTCACCCGTCGGCAATCAGGTCGTCGTTCCTGTCACAAGCTGGGATATGGAGACCGACGAGGCCGAGACCCGGCTCTGGTTGTTGTCAACCGCCGGCAACACGCAGCGCGCGCTGACCTCGGCCGGCCAGTCGGCGTCCAGCCCCGCGTTTTCACCGGATGGATCAACCCTGGCCTTTGTCAGCACGCGCGATGGCGACGAAGCCGGCCAGGTGTATCTGATCAGCATGGACGGCCCCGGTGAGGCGACCCGCCTGACCGAGGTGCCGACCGGCGTGTCTGGTTTGAAGTGGGTCGGCGAGCACATCTATTTCATCAGCTCCATTTTCCCCGGCAAGACCTGGGAAGAAATGGCTGAGCAGCTCAAGAGCGACAAGGACAGCCACGTCTCGGCCATGCAGTGGAACGCGCTGCCCTACTCGAGCTGGGACCGTTATCTGGACGAAGATCGCCAGGCCCACCTGTACCGCGTCCCCGCAGCCGGCGGTGAAGTGGAGCCGCTGACTACCGAATGGGACGTCCAGCTGACGCGCTCCGGAACGGGCGCGGGCAGCTATGACGTTCATCCGGCGGAAACCCATCTGGTCGTGTCTGTCGACAGCGACCCGACTGCAGTCGACCCCAAGACCGAACTGCTGCTGGTCGATCTGGCCGAACAGGCGATCACCAATCTGTCGGCCGACAACCCGGCCAGCGACGGCGAAGCACTGTTCAGCCCTGACGGCAACACCCTGGCCTGGGCGCGTCAGTCCATCCACGGCTTCTACGCCGACACCGCGCGCCTGATTCTGCGCGATCTCGAATCGGGCGACGAGCGCAATCTGACCGCCGACTGGGATCGATCGATGTCGGGCATGATCTGGGCCCCGGACAGCTCGGGCCTGTACGCAGCGATTCCCGATGCCGGCACCGTGCGCGTCTATTTTGTCGATGCCGACGGACGTCAGCCACGCGCGATCACGGCTGACACCAGCTTTGGCGGTTTGAGCGTGGCCGGCGACGGTACGCTGGTTGCTCAGAATCACAGCTTCCTCTACCCGCCCAGAGTCCAGATGATCGACCCGGCCAGCGGTGAAACCACCCGCCTGGATACCTTCAACGACAAGGTTCTGGAAAGCGCGGACCTGGGCACCTACGAGTCGGTCACCTACACCGGCCATGACGGCCGTGACATCCAGATGTGGGTGCACTACCCGCCCGGTTTCGATCCAGAAAAGGAATACCCGCTGTTCCTGCTTATCCACGGCGGTCCGCACAATGCCATTCCGGACGGCTTCCACTTCCGCTGGAACGCCCAGACCTTCGCCTCCTGGGGGTATGTCACCGCCTGGCACAATTTCCACGGCTCGAACAGCTTCGGTCAGGACTTTGCCGACGCGATCAATCCCGACTGGATCACCGCGCCTTACAACGACACGATCGCCGCGGCCGAATGGTTCGCCGAAAAAGACTGGATTGATGAAGAACGCATGGTCGCCGGCGGCGGCAGCTACGGTGGTTATCTGTCGTCCATCCTGCTTGGCAAGGACCACCCCTTCAACGCCCTGATGATTCACGCGCCGGTCTACAACATGTATTCGCAGATGGCCGCGGACTTTGCCGTGCACGCCACCCGCTTCGGCGATTTCTGGGAGGCGCCGGAAATCTACCGCGAGATTTCGCCGCACTACTACGCTGGCGAGTTCGATACCCCGGCCCTGATCATTCACGGCCAGCAGGACCTGCGCGTTCCGGTCGGCCAGGCTTTCGAGCTGTTCCGCACCCTGCAGAGCAAGGGCATCGAATCGCGCCTGATCTACTTTCCCGGACGAAAACCACTGGATCCTCAAGCCGAACAATTCGGTCTACTGGTATCACGAAGTCCGCAAATGGATGGAGCGTTTCGCCGAGCCGGGACCGCGCTAGTTCGCCTGGGCCATGGGCGTTGAAATCGAGCGCAAGTTCCTGCTCAAGGATTCGAGCTGGAAGCATGATGCGCGTGGATTGCGGATGCGCCAGGCCTATCTGTCCACCGACCCGGACCGCACGGTCCGGGTTCGGGTGGTCGAGGTGGCATCCAATCAGCACCAGGCCTGGCTGACCATCAAGGGTCGATCCAAAGGGCCGGTACGCGCCGAGTTTGAGTATCCGATTCCTGCCCAGGATGCCGGCGAGATGATCGACACCATCTGTCTGCGGCCGGCTATCGAAAAGACGCGCTTCCGCGTCGATCACCAGGGCGATCTTTGGGAGATCGATGAGTTCAGCGGCGACAATGCCGGACTGGTCGTGGCGGAAATTGAACTGGAATTTGCCGATCAAGCCTTTGCTATCCCGCCGTGGCTGGGCCAGGAAGTCACCGACGATCCTCGCTACACCAATTCGAGCCTTACGCTCAGACCGTTCAAGGTCTGGACTGACCCCAACAGAGACTAGCTCACGGTGTTGACCTTCCTTGGTCCTTGAACGTCGTCGAGCAGCACAGGACAGAACGGCTAGAAGCAGGCCCACTTGTCTGAGCAAAGCGCAGCGAGCAACGCATCCAGCTGATGCAAACTGGCGTAGCGAGGTGACCTGGTCTTTTCCGGAGGCGCATGAACAGCCCCGTAGGAGCCTGCTTGCAGGCGAGTGGCCTGGCGGCAGTCGCTGATGGTTGATTTTGAACCGCCCAGAACAACAAACCCGACAAGCAACTGCGGCAAAATTCAACGGGCCGTTGTCTTGAAGCGCTCGGCACGTTTTGGCGTTCTGTTCGCCTGCAAGCAGGCTGCTACATTTCTTGATCTTGCTCCAGGGCCATTCTGTAGGAGCATGCAAACAGGCGAATGGACGCCAGGCCAAACAAAATCACGCCGAATAAAACCAAGCTCCGCTACAGTGTGTTGATGAGCCCAAGACTTCTGCACCGATACGCCGATCTCCCGCCCGCCTTCCACGCGCGTCTCGCCCCCACCCCGGTCGCCAAGCCACTATCAATTGCGATCAACACCCGCCTCGCCGAAACGCTGGGCATTGATCCCGCCTGGCTCAGCAGCCCAGAGGGCCTGGCCGTAATGGCTGGCAACGTGGTGCTGCCCGGCACCCAACCGCTGGCGCAGGCCTATGCAGGTCATCAGTTCGGCAACTGGGTGCCGCAGCTGGGCGACGGACGGGCGCACTTGCTGGGCGAGATCGAAACACCGGATGGCCGCTTGATGGACCTGCAGCTGAAAGGCTCCGGCCGCACGCCGTTTTCGCGCGGCGGCGACGGGCGTTCCTCGATTGGCCCGTCCGTGCGTGAGTATCTGGCCACCGAGGCCATGGCCGCCCTTGGGGTACCCACCACGCGCGCGCTAGCCGTGATCTCGACGGGCGAACAGGTCATGCGTGAGCAGCCAGAACCTGGCGGCATCCTGGCCCGAATCGCCTCAAGCCACGTGCGGATCGGCACCTTTGAATATTTTGCGCGCAACGGCCAGGGCGAGCATATTCAAACCCTGGCTGATTTCGTGATCAGTCGCCACGACCCGGATCTGGTCGATGATCCCGAACGCTACTTCAAGCTCTTCGACCGAATGGCTGCTCGCACCATGAATCTGATCGCGCACTGGATGTCGATAGGCTTTGTCCATGGGGTGATGAATACCGACAACATGGCCCTGTCCGGTGAAACGCTGGACTATGGGCCGTTCGGCTTCCTCGACACCTTTGCTCCCGACACCGCCTTCAGCTACATCGACCGCCGCGGCCGCTACGCCTGGAGTCGCCAGCCCACCATCGCCCACTGGAACCTCGCCCGTCTGGCCGAATGCCTGCTGCCCCTGTTTCATGCCGACCCCAACCAGGCCATCGAACGGGTCAATGCTCGGCTCAATCAAATCCCGCAGGACTTCGAACAGGCCTTTCACTCGCGTCTGTGCCAGAAAATCGGCCTCAAGCCCAATGAGGACGCCAGCCAGCTGGCGCTGGACCTGCTCGATCGCATGGCCGAAAACAACGCCGACATGACCCTCACCTTTCGCGCCATCAGCCATCTGGACTCAGGGCCCGACGATCAGGACCTGAAGGCTCGTCAAGAATTTGAGGACCCGGAAAGTTTCGACCAGTGGGCCAGCGATTGGCGCCGAGCGGTGCACGCCGAAGGCGGCGACCACAGCGACCGAAAACACGGCATGCAAGCCAACAACCCTGCTTTCATTCTGCGCAATCACCTGGCCCAGCGCGCCGCCGATGCCGCCGTCAAGAACCTCGATTTCAGCCCGCTACATGACATGCTGAAGGTTTTCGCCAAACCTTTCGAAGAGCAGGCTGAATACACGGCCTATCAGCAGCCCCCGAAGCCTGATGAAGTGGTCGCCAATACATTTTGCGGCACCTAGAAGTGTTGGCCGCCTGAATGCCGGGAGCAGGTGCCGGCTCGGCACAACTACATCCCCCGAAACCGTGACCTGGCCGCATCGCTGACCGGCAAACGTTCGTCATGATCGCGCAAATGGGCGTGCCAACGGCCCAGCGCGTCTTTTTCGATGCGCTCAACGGCCGGCGCGGCGACCAGGATGGATCGATGAATACGCCAGAACAGCTCAGGATCGAGGCGCTCTTCGAGCTCTTTCAGACTCATGCGCACCAGGGCTTCGTCGTCTCGGGTGACGACCCGAACGTACTTCTCACTGGCCCGGAAGAACAGCACGTCATCGACGGCCAGCAATTTGACTGTGTCACCCTGCGTGGCGGTGATCCACTTCAGGCGTTCGACCGACGCGGCGCCCAGCCGTTGTTCAAGGGCGCAGAGCAAGGCGTCAATATCAGGCGGGGCACTGGCCAGACGATTCCGCAAGCGCTGAATGGTTGCGGCCAGTCGATCCGAGCTCACCGGCTTGAGCAGGTAGTCCAGGGCACCGGCCTCGAAGGCACTGATCGCGTAGCGTTCATAGGCGGTGATCAGCACCACGTGGGCCTGGCCACTGGCCGCGCGGGCCACCTCCAGGCCGCTGCAGCCGGGCATTCGAATATCCAGAAACAGCACGTCGGGACGGTGGCGCTGAAACTCGGCCAGGGCCGCATCGCCGTCGCTGCACTCGGCCACCACCGCAGCCTCAGGCCACAGCGCATCGAGGAGTTCGAGCAACTGTTTCCGCTGCGCAGGCTCGTCTTCGGCCACCAGAACGCTCACCTTCGATGCGCTCATGCCGAACGCTCCAGGGGAAGTCGGATGCTGGCCTCCACGCCGCCGCTTTTCGATGACGTCAGTGACAATCGGGCCGAACCGCCGTAACGAAGCTTCAGCTGTTGGCGCACGTTGCTCAAGCCCACGCCGTTACCCACCGATGAACCCAGACCAACGCCGGAGTCAACCACACGCACGCACAAGCCATCGCTGTCTCGCGCGGCCATCAAAGCGATTCGGCCCCCTTCAGGCTTGGGTTCAAGGCCGTGCCCAATGGCGTTCTCAACCAGCGACAGCAGCAAAAAAGGAGGGAACGCAAGCCCGGACAGGTCCGCGTCCAGTTCGATTTCGAAACTCAAACGTTCGCCCATACGGCCCTGCATCACGTTCAGATAATGCCGGCAGATCTCGAATTGCTCGCCCAGGGTCGACACGCTGCTGGCTTCACTGTCGCGCAGGCGCGGGATGGTCGAGCGCAAGTAGTCACAGAGGGCATCCAGCGTCTGCTCGGCTTGGGCTGGGGCGCGGCGCAGGTCGGAGCGAATTGTTGCCAGGGTATTGAACAGGAAGTGCGGCTCGATCTGGGCCTGAAGCAGGGCCAGCTGCTGATCGGCGCTGAGCTTTTCGGCCTGCAGCTCGGCCATGGCCTGGCGCTGGCGAAATTCCGCCAGTCGCCGTCCTTCACTGAAATAGGCCCGCAGCGCCAGACCCCCGCCCAACAGGGCATAGAGGGCGAGTAGTACGGCCAGATTGATCAGCAGAGCCGGACCGGTGATGTCGCGGGCATGGCTTTCACCGGCGATCGCCATAAGCCTGGCCGACGACAGCATATCTGCGGCATAGGCCAGCCCCAGCCCGATCACCATGGCGCCCAGCACGCCCCACTTTTCGCGCTGATCGAGCCAGGCCTGGTGGCGAACCGCGGCTGCCAGCACCGGGCCGGCATTGACGACGGTAGCGAATCCGAACACGAACCAGGCCATCAGCCGGAGCGCGTCGCCGGGCGTGCCGCCTTCAGCATAATGGCCAAGGCCGGACAGGGCGCCCCAGGCGACAATGAACAAGCCCATCAACAGCGCTCGGCGCCCGACCCAGGGCCAGGAAAACACCGGGTAGCGACGGTAGGCCAGCCACCAGCCCGGGCTGCCGGCGGCAACATCGGCCGGCAGCGGTTGATTCAGCATGATGTCGGACGATGGCATGATGACTCGATACCCGCTTTATTGACGCTCGCCGCGCAGATCCAGTGGACCCTGCTTGAAGCCAAGCGCATCGACCTGACCCGATGCGTTGCGAACAAACTCGACGGCCAGTCCCAGCTCGTCGATCGTAAACCGCCCATTGCCCTCTGACGCCAGAGGAATCTGCGGCTGCACCTGGCCACCGACGCTGCCCTGGAGCAGCAGCTCGCCGCGATCCACAGTGAACTCGAGCACGAAGTCACCCATGAAAGGCTCGTCACCCTGATAGAGGGCGAAACGCCCGACGTAGTCCTGGAGCATCTCACCTTCAGCGGCGGCCCGGGGGCGCTGCGGCTGACCCAGTGGCACGACCGGATCAATCAAGTGCAGGGCAAGATCGCTCAGGCTGTTCTGAATGACCATGCTGGTGTCCATCAGCAGCAAGGCGGCCCGCTCGCGCTCAAGGTCAATCGCGGCGAAGCTGGAGAAGCCTCCTGTGCCACCATCGTGGGCCAGAATGAAGCGATCATTCAGCGGCAGATGGAGCCAGCCGTAGCCCACCCGCTGCCCGCCAGCGTTGATCAATTCACCGCGCGATCGGATCAGTGCCGCTTCGATGGGAGAGCCCGCCGGCTGCAGGATGGCAGTCAACCACAGCGCCATATCCGCAGGCGTTGAACGAATCGCACCGGCGCCGCCCAGGTTGTAGGAGAAATCCCAGTTGGCAACCGGCTGGCCGGCGTTGTCATGACCCTGGACAGTGGTACCGCCCATGGCGGTTTGGTCCATGCCCAGCGGATCGAAGACACGCGTCTTGAACAGAACATGCAGCGGTTGGCCAGTGTGGACCATCAAGGCATGGGACAAGGTCATGGCGCCAAGATTGGAATAGGCAAACGCCTCACCGGGTGGCGTACTCAGCGACGTGTTGGCCAGCGAGGCCAACAGGGCTTCGCTGTCGTAGTCAGCGTAGGGATTGTTGATATCGGCGGGCGCGAAGTCGGCCGGTAAGCGCGGCAGGCCGGACGTATGCGTCAGCAGATGAATCAATCGAATCGGCGCATCCGCGCTGTCTGGCAACGGGGTGCCCGCCGGCAGAATCTCGCGCAAGGGCGTGTCCAGATCCAGCTCGCCGGCCTCGACCAGGCTGGCCACCAGCAAGCCCTGTAGCGCTTTCGAGATCGAGCCGATCTCGAAGCGCGAGTCAGCGTCAAGCGCGCGTGTGTTTTCTGCGTCTGCACAGGCCGCAGCGTGTTCGGCGGCCGCCCCGATCCAGGTCGCCACTAGACATACCCCGGAGCGATCGCCAGCGACGCGTTCCTGAACGATCGACGACAAGGCATCCGCTGCAGAAACAGCCGCCATCGTGCTCATCAATAGGCCGGTCAATACGAGTTTGAACGAGTTCATAAAAACGTCCTGATTTGAATTTGATGAATGCAGTCTCGCCCAAATGCCGCCGGATTGCTCAGCGATGCGACGAACGCGGCTTTTCGAGCGATGAACAGATGATCCAAGCGCTGAAGGTCTGATGGAGATAGGCCCCTACTCGAGCAGCCCGCCAGATATCGGCCATCGAGTAATCATCGCTTTGGAGCGCTGTCTGCTGGTCGGCCGCTGAGGGGCAGGAGGCGATAACTTTTCATTTCCAGCCCTGCAACCACTTCGCTTCATCTTTCAGATCATGCCAGTCGATCTCGAAGGCGCGTCTGGACAACACCGCCTCCAGCGTGCACGAGAGGACGGTATCGTCTTCATCAAACTCGACCTCGGTCACGACAAAATGCTTTTCCTTGTTGACCGGCGCAACGGCCGTCCATTTGCTGTTCGGTAATTTCCGTGGATTGATTCTGTTCATGGCCGGAGGTCTGCAAGTCAGGACGTGTTTCGAAGCAAGACGCGCTATCGATGCTTGTACTGGGTCGGGCAATAGCCGCGGGACACGCCAGCAGGACGTAGTTCGCGGTGCTTGGTCTTGCGGCCGGAAACGCGTTCGCGCCAGCGTCGAAAGCTGCCGGCTTTGAGTTCCCTACGCATCAGCTCGATGACGTCCTGCTCAGCCAGGCCATAGAGTGTTTCGATCGCCTCGAAGGGGGTACGGTCTTCCCAGGCCATCTCGATTACACGGGACTGGTCGGCCTCGGACAAATCGGGCTTCTGGTCTCTGGATTTCATACCGCTAGTTTGCGTTCATCGCATCAACGTCAAAGCAAGGCCTGGTCTTCCCTGCCAGCAAGTGCCCTGGATTGACGATTCAGCCTGTCGCGTAGTTTGACTCCACATCCGACGTGGTTTGGAAAATTCGAAGCCCTGTCGTATGCTCGGTTCTCGCCCCGCCGATGAATGGCGTCTGATCTTCCACGGCCAAACCCGTCGGAGTTCCTGAATCTTGAGCAGCCGCGACAGCGATACATCCACCAGCGAAGCGATTCCAGAACCGCATTCTCGCGAGTCCAGACGCCGCGCAGGCTTTCTGCTGCTCAGGCGCATCCTGCTCTATCACGGGATCCTGGCCGCGGTGCTGGTCGTCGGCCTTGTTGCCTATCCACCGCTGATCGATCTGCTGCCGGTTGGTGGCGTCGAAGATTTGGCAGAAAGCAGTTCCTGGACGGTCGAACCGCCGCCGCTGCAAGACGATTCATACAATGGAGAGATCGTCCGTACGGTACTGCAGGCGACCGGCGAGCTCGACCGGCTCGGCTACGCACGCCGGCTGACAATCGCACTGATCGGGTTGTGGCTGCTGATGCTTCCTGTTGCCTGGGTGCACAAGCAGATGTATCGGGCCCAGACCTTCGACCATTCTCTGGACGAGACCGCTCTGGTGCTGCCGGGCGTCGTGGCCGCGATCGTGCTGGTCGTACAGCACAGCCTGGCGTTGGCGTTCAGCCTGGCGGGCATAGTCGCCGGCGTCCAGTTTCGGCGCGCGCTGCAGGACACCTTCGATGCGCTTTTCATCCTGGTCGCAATCGGCGCCGGCATCGCGGCCGGCGTCGAGGCCTTGGAGATTGCCGCGGTGCTTTCCGTGTTTTTCTGCTACGCAACACTGTATGTCGGCTGTTTCGGCGATGGGCTGGAATCGGACTTCATCGCCCGCCGTAAACTTGAAAAGCAGCGGCGCAAAGACACCGAAAAACAGGCCGAGCAGGGTGACGTCAGCCAAGAACAGAAGCCCTCTCGATGATCGCCATGCCCGACCTCAGACAGGAGTTTGGCGCGCGATCAACCGCTGCGTTCGCATTCATCGCCGCCCTGATGCTGTTGTGCGCGCCGCAAGCTCGGTCAGAGACCCCGGACCCGCCGGTGCCGTTGTTCGACGAATCCCGTCTGCACGACGAGCCGCTCGCACTGGAGATCAGCGCACCCTGGCGTCGCTTGCGCCGAGAGCCGGCTGACGAAGGCCCGTTTCCGGCAAGCCTGCGAATTACCGGACAGGAGACAGCGCTGGAACTGGTGGTCGAAAAGCGCGGGGTCTCGCGCCAGGAGCTCTGCTCGATACCGCCGATCCGGCTGAGATTCGACGAAGACGGGGTCGAAGGGACGGCGTTCGAGGGTAATCGAACTATCAAGGTGGTCACTCACTGTCGTCGAGGCGATCGCTGGGAACAGTACGTGGTGCTCGAATTTCTCGCCTACCGTTTCTACAGCGCGCTGACCGAACTGAGCTTCCGCGTACGACCGGCCACCGTGGTTTATGAAGACAGCGAACGGGACAACACAGATGGTCCACGAATCGCCTTTCTGATTGAAGACGACCGTCTGGTCGGCAATCGCCACGGCCTCGACAAGGTCGATATCGCCGAAATACAAAGCTCTGCACTGCCGACGTTCGAGACCAGCGTGTTCATGCTGTTCCAGTACTTGATCGGCAACGTCGACTTTTCACCGCTGAGTGCAGTTGGCGACGAGTGCTGTCACAACGCGAAGCTGATCGGCAACGAGGACAGCTTGAATCCTCTGTACGCCGTTCCGTACGATTTCGATAGCTCAGGCTGGGTTGATGCATCGTACGCGACCCCGCCCGCAAATCTTCCGATGCGGAGCGTTCGCCAGCGCCTGTTTCGCGGGTTCTGCCGTCATAATGAGGGCCTGACCGCTGCACGTGAGCTGTTCCTTGCGCGGCGCGACGAGCTCTATCGCATACTTGAGTCCGAGACCAGGCTTTCGTCGCGCAATCGACGCAAATCGATGGATTACCTTGACGAGTTCTTCGAGACCCTGGTCGACGACGGTCGATTCCAGAGTCTGATCACTGAGGGATGCCGCAGCTGACCCGCTCGGACATCGAAGCAGCCGCACTTGAATCCGCAGCCGAGACGGCCTCTTGCCTCAGTTCGGCCAGGCGCTCGGACAGCGCCCGATCATCCGGATGTAGCGCCGCGACAGCGGCGATGTACTCGTCCAGCCCTTCCGATCCGTTCGGCAGCCGGACCCGGCCGGCTCGATAGCCGGCAAAACGACCTTCGGGCGTGATTTCCAGATAGCCGACGTGTCCGCCATAGTGGCTTGCGATACCGGTATCGATCTGAATCACCCGGCCATCGTAGCGCGGCCAGATCACGCCGCCGGTCGGCGTATGCCCGACCACGATGTGATCGACGTCGTAGCGCTCCAGAATCGCCTCGACGGTCAGCGGAGACGCGACCGGCGCCACGCCGGAAAGTCCGCGATACCAGAGCGGCCCGACCGGATCGACCAGGATGTCGAGCTGCTCATCGCTTTGGCCGTCCAAGGCGTCCCGAGCGCGCTCGGTCCAGTCGGCCAGGGATGAAGCGCAATAGTCGGCGCTGATCCCACCGTGCAGGAATACCAGCCGATTGATCCGGACCGCGACGCGCTGATTCCGAACCCATTCGAACATCGCTCCATCATCATCCCAGAGCGGGCTCCAGGCATAGCGATGCTCCAACCAGCCCTCAGGGTGCTCGGCCTTCCACCTCGCTTCGAAGTCATCGGGCAGGGCAGCGAATCCCGTGGGATCGTCACGCTTCATGCGCGCAAGCATCTGATCGAGATAGCGATTGCGCAATCGACCGGATCGCCGATCGGCCCAGGCCGCGTATTCCCCTGGCGTCACGTAGCGCAGGTCGCCGTAGACGTTCATCGCCTCGTGGTTGCCCATCAAGTTGTGGACCCGGCCGCCGGCTCGCTCGGCCTGGTGAGCCAGTTGCTCCATGTGTTCGATGATCCGGCGCGTATCAGGCCCACGGTCGGGAATATCGCCGGTCTGAACCAGGTGGGTGTTTCCCCCATCCCATCGACCGCGCTCGTCTACCAGTCCCGCGGCGCGCAGGGTCGCCATGTAGCCGTCCCAGTCGCCGTGTAGATCGCCGATCGCAACGATTCGCTCAACCCCGCTGATGTTATGAGCGCGGTCAATTTCGAAGGCTGCTGTACCGCCACTCGCCAGGACAAGCACGGTCAGAAGCGTCACCTTTATAGCTCTGCGGCAAAAGGTGCGGCCGAGTCTTGGTCTTCGGAGCAGAGTTTCCAGAACACGCAGCATGCGAGATTCCCGAATTGAGGTCGCTTAATGATAGCGAAGTGCTTGATCCGGCGTTTCAGACCCTTGAGCGTGATCTGGGTGCGATCTCTCAGTAGCTTGTTCACGCTGACCATCCAGGACAGATTGATGGGTGTCGAGCTCATCAGTCAATCAAGGATATCCATGCGCGGCAACCGGTGACTTCGCGTTCATGGCACAAGATCCAAGGCAACGCATCGAATTAGTGACCGAAACAGCTACAGGAAATGAAACCCGCTTGAAACCACGCGAATTCGACCTCGGGCCTTCAAGAGGGCATTGAACAACGCTAAGCAGGCAGAGGCGCGCGCAGAGGACAGGGGTCGCAGCACAGGGCGGTTCGGGGTGCCGCCAGCGCAGCGCGCACGCGCTCGGCAAGAAACTCGATGAACAGCGGGGAAGTGTTCAGGCACGGCAAACAATGGGTCTCGGAAAACGCTCTGGCGGCAAGCTCGGCCGGCAGATGAACCGTCTCGCTGCCATCCACCAGATGCTCACAGGCATAAGCAACCACGCTTTCCACACCTTCGGATTCAAGCCGCGACAACAGTTCAGGCAAGGGCGGGCTGGACCATTGGCCGCCGACGCCGTGATTCAGGTAGGCGATTTCGACGCGCTGCCAGGGTCGCTCCGGCATCGCCAGCAGTGCCGCCCGCAGCGCCTCACCATAGGCCGCCTTCTCCGCCTCACCGGTATGAAAACCCGGCGGCTGCCCGCGCTCGTCCTGCACCACCGTGCCGTGCAGCACCAGGGCCAGACAGGAAGGCCCATCTGCCGAGATCTGCGGAAAATGCGCCACAATGTGGGCGCAGTGAATGGCGATGAGGTCTTCGGCCTCCCACAAGCGCGACATCACCGTCGTGCGCGCTTGCGTAGACGTCGAGGCCTCGGGCAGTGCGTGACAGATCAATCCGCAGGACAGGCGCGAGTCCGTCGGAATCATGCTCAGCAGGAATTGCCGATCAACATCTTCCGGGATGCGGATCGCATCTTCCAGGTAAGGGGGTGCTGATGCGAATGCGGGTTCGACTTGGTAGTGAGCATCAGGATCATCGCTGAGCGCAGCTTGCAGGGCCGCCGCCTGCTGCCGCGTAGTTGCTTTATGCACTGAACCGGACCCGCCCTTGAGGCGCTTGCGCACGGCGCCTGCGCTGCAGATCGCCAGCCGCAATGGCGCGGGCAGCCGCATGACTTCTGAAGCATGGGCCAGGGTTCGCCAGCTGACGCCAAAATTCTCAGTCAGCCCGGCACTCTCTGCCTCGCCATGGGCGGCGAGAATAATCCGGATACGCTGCATCTTTGCTCCTTGACTCTTCTGCAGGCGACGGCAACCCCGAGCAGGCATGAGTACGACCTGAAAAACCTTCTGACGGCTATTGACACCCATCGAGGGCACTTGTCAGCCCCGGTGAAAAGCCTACACCAGACCACTCGCTTTTACTATTTGTACGGGTTATCACAACAGCAAAATCCAGCCACGGATTGTTTCCCGCGATCCGGGCTGTGTCGCTCGCATGGAAATCTTGGTAGCATCCAAGGCTTCATACTTGACCCTTGCTGGAATAAACAATGAAACGCTCACTACTCAACGGATTTCTGATGCTGATTCTGGCCACCGCCGCGTTGCCAGTTCTGGCGCATCATGGCTGGTCGGGCAATAGCGCGGGAGATATCGAAGTGACCGGTACGGTCGTTACCGGCGTGAAACTGGCCGGCGCACACGGCACGATGCAGATCGAAGATGCCGAAGGCCAAGTCTGGGACATCACTCTGGCCCCTGGCCCACGCACGCATCGCTCAGGTCTGCGCGAAGACATCATTCCTGTCGGTGCAGAAGTCACCGTGTTTGGTGAGCGCAACGAAGATCCCGAGCTATTCGAAGCCAAGGTACGGCGCGTGGTCTGGGAAGATCAGACCTTCGACGTCTATCCGCCTGAATAAGTCTGTTATTCAAGGATTTTCGCCATGCTTGAGCTGATGGCCTGGCTGGAAGCCTCGGCGCTGGCCGAGTTTCTGCGCGGTCTGGGCATCTGGACCTATGGCCTGCTCAACCTGGCCCACATCCTCGGCATCAGCAGCCTGTTCGGTGCCGTGGTGCTGCTCGATTTGAAGCTCTTGGGTCTGTGGCGCTCGATTCCTGCGTCACAGCTGATTCGGCCGACGGTTCCGCTGGCAGCGTTCGGGTTCGTCCTGGCCGCAACCAGCGGCATCATGATGTTTTCCTTCAACACCACCGAATACCACGGCAACCCCTTCCTCTACATCAAACTGCCCATGATCGTCGTTGGCTTGATCAATGTCGCAATCATCCAGCGCCTGGCCGCCTGGCGACGGGCCGCGTCGGGACAGCCCGCCCAGTCCGGCGATCAGATGATGCTTGCGGTTTTTGGCGCGGTGTCGCTGCTGATCTGGCTGACCGTGATCACCTGCGGCCGAATGATCGGCTACTGGTAGGCCGCCAGGCAGGGGGCGAGCTAGTCCGGGCTCGCCTCGGTGTCGCGCGTGCACAGTGCGCGACCATCGTCAAAGATATGCACAGCGTAGTAGGGAAAGCCGCCGTCGTACATGAAACCCCAGTGGTACATCTCCGGGCCGCCGGCAATCTCATCGCCGTCGTCTGCCGCGCGATCGACCAGCGATTCCCCGCTCCATAAACAGCAATCGCCGATGGAAAACGGCTCGCGGATACCCTCGCTCGCATCACTGTCGTGCAGTGCCGCCAGTTCATCTAGTGACGGCAAACGCCAGTCATCGCTGCCGGCCAGGCTGAGCCCATCACAATAGTCGACCGCCTTGGGCCAGGTGATGTTTTCACCGTTGGTCGCCAGCGCCCATTCGAGGCCGTTGATCGAAACCGTCTGGTTTAAGGCTTCATCGTCAACGCTGGCCTGCGTCTGCATGGCGATCGTCCCGGCAAGCAACATGAGGCTTCCGACGAACAAACTGTGATGGGCGATGCGCATGGCGTTTTCTCCGATGGAATACAAGGCTGGAACGCGAGCAGTATACGTCGTCTGCTCAGGCCCTTTCCTGGCAGACTCCCGACAAGCCAAAACGCCGCGGGCTACGCCGTGAATACGGCTTGCGCCCGACCTTGTCTTTTGGCCTTGTACAGGGCCTGGTCGGCCTGCTTTATCAAGCCTTCCAGAGAGCCGTCTGAGTCCATGCTGGCCACGCCGATACTGGCCGACATTGTCTTGACTCGACCGGCAGCGTAAGGAGCGGATTCACGCAGGGCGGTCAGGAGGCGCTCTGCAACCTGCATGGCGCCATCGCGACCCGTTCCCGGCAGCAGCAGTCCGAATTCCTCGCCGCCCAGCCTGGCCGGCAGATCAGCCTTGCGCGCAACACTACCCAGCACCTCGGAAAAGTCGACCAGCGCCTGGTCCCCGGTGTCGTGACCGAATCGATCATTGACCGCCTTGAAATGGTCCAGATCGATCATCAACAGACTGATCGGTCCATTCATTGACCGGGTGCTTTGCAGCAAATGTCTGGCCTGCAGGAGAAACGCACGGCGGTTTGGCAGTTGGGTGAGAGAATCCCGCAGCGCCAGGTCAGACAGCTGTCGTCCTTGACGGCGCAATCGAAGCACCACAATCACACCCAGAACAAGCATGATGATCGCCAGGGCAAGGGCAAGTCGTTGCCAGCCAGTCTGTCGGTCTGCGGCTTCGATCTGGAGCGTTCGCAGCTCCAGCTCGGCTTCCAGCTCCACTCGCCGCACTCGCTCTGCTGCCAGATCAAGACGCGCGCGCGCCTGGTCCGAGGCGCGCGACATCCGCTCTTCCATGTGCTTCAACTCGGCCGTGATCTGCGTTCGCGAGGCCTGATAGGCCTGCCGCCAATCGCCCATGGCCGCCGCCACCCTAGCCTCCAGCGCATGCCCTTGGGGCGGCATGGGGGCGTCGGCGTAGGCCTTGAGCATCTGTTCAAGAATCTGCGAGGCCTCCGCGGGACGGTCCATCTCCAGCAGGGCTTCGATGCGAATGAAGTAAGCGGCTCCGGCCAGTCGAGGGACGCTAAACCGATCCAGCCGCTGTATGGCCTCGGTACTCAGCGTTTCGGCGCGAAGGAAATCGTCTTGAATGAGGGCCACGTGGGCGCGTTCCATCGTAACCATGGCCTGTCCAAATTCGTCTTGCGAGTCAGCATAGATACCCGCCAGACGATCCAGCTCCTCGACCGCCTCGTCGATCTGTTCGTCATCCGTCAACAGGCGCGCCAGCGCGTAACGGGCATCGGCCTCGCTGAGAATTTCCCCGGCCTCGGAGGCCTGCTGCGCAGCGGCCCGGTAAACCTCGCGCGCCTGATCGAGCTCGTTGAACTCCTGGTGCAGAAAACCCAGAATCATGTAGGCATCTCGACGAACGCCAGCATCCAGCGCCGGATTGGCCAGGAGCTCCTGCAGTTGGGCTCCGTAATTCAAAGCGTCGCTGTACTCGAACGCGCCTAGCGACACCTGCAAGGCAACAGCCAGCGACTCGGCGTAAGCAGAAACCTGTTCTTCGGGATCCAGCAGCTCGAGTGCTCGCCGACCCGCATTAAGGGCGCGCTCTTGCTCGCCCAGGGAAAATGCCACAGTCGCCAGGGTGCGAAGCCACTGCGACTGCGCTGATGAATCAACCTGTTCGAGCAGAGCCTGCACCCGCAGGAGCGTCTCATCGGCCTGCGGAGTCTGACCGAGAAACACCTGTGCCCTGGCTTGGAGCACTGCATGGCGGACCCTTTGAGTCGGGGTCACTGGTTCCAGTTGCTGCAGCAGCTCAAGGGCACTGGCGGGGTCACTGCCCAACAATTCGTCTGCCCGCTGCAGATCGTCAGCAACATCGGCCGCCAGCCAGGCCGGGACCAGAAGGATGAGAGCGAACAGAACAAACTTGCTGACATTGCGGCCGATACCGCGCTCGAAGTGCAAAGTCTGATTCATGTACGCCGTCACTAGTCTCCCAACACTCAAGACTGTCAGAGATGCACCAGCAAAACAAGCAGCTATCAAGGGGTATCCGTTGATTGCCAGGTATCGAGAAGGTGCTCGACTTGAGGCGGCTTGATTGGCGACGGTCGAAATCTGGCTCTCACCTGATTTGGTCGATGGTATTGCTATCGGTCAGGCTTTATTCAGCGAACCGGACGGCCCGGGACGGTCACGGGACACTCATTCAAACCGGTCGCTGAAAATCCTGCCATCGGTATCGCAGGCCCATTCGGCGAAGTGCGCGGAGGGCAGACCGCCGGCGTCGCGGAAAGCACCGCCGGCGTAGAGCGCCTCGCCAGCACCCGCATCGAAGGCTTGCAGTGCGGCAACGTTACTGTTCGTGCCGCTACCAAGCGCGTTCCAGCCGCTGCCGTCCCAGCGGGCGATGTGGCTGGCGGGCAGCAAACCAGCCGTGGTGAAATCGCCACCGGCGAAGAGCCGCTCACCGCTGTCATCAACGAATGTGCCAAGCGCAAATACCGAATTGTTGAGACCCTGACCCAGCGCGCTCCAGAGACTGCCATCCCAGCGCGCAATGAAGTTTGCCGCGGCGCCTCCGGCTGCGGTGAACAAGCCGCCTGCGTAAAGGTCGCTGCCCGCCCCGTCATCGTGGACAGCCAGGGCGAACACGCCGAAACCGTCGATTCCGCTGCCCAGCGCGCTCCACGCGCTGCCGTCCCACTTCGCCATCCGGCTTGCCGCGTTACCCCCGGCGGTCGCAAAGTAGCCTCCGGCATACAGGGCCTCACCGCCGCCATCGTCCCAGACCGTGAGAGCGCGCACCAGATTGTCGGTGCCGCTTCCAACGGCGCTCCAGCTGGTCCCATCCCAGCGCGCGACGCGATTGGCTGGCGTCCCGTAGATCGTGGTGAAATTACCCCCGGCATACAGGGCCTCACCGCTGCCGTCATCCCACACCACCAGAGAATAGACGTCGCCGATCGAGAAGGCACCCGGAGTGGTCCACTGTGCCCCGTCCCACTTGGCAATCATTTGCGCGCTGACGGTCACGGACAGCTGCCCGCCCGCGTACAGCGCTTCGCCGCTGCCATCATCGTAGACCGCCAGGGTCCGGACGTTGCCGTTCAGCCCCGTACCCAACGCGCTCCAGGTGCTGCCGTCCCAGCGGGCAACGCGATTGGCCGACACGCCGTTCGCGGTCGCGAATCGGCCTGCCGCATACAGTGCCTCACCGCTGCCGTCGTTCCACACCGTAAAGGCCCGTATGTCGGCGTCGAACCCGTCCCCCAGCGAGCGCCAGTCGGTGTCGTCCCAGGCCGCGACATAGTTCGCGACGGTCCCGCCAACCTCGCTGAAATCGCCGCCGGCATAGAGCGAAGCCCCACCGCCGTCATCCCAGACCAACAGCGCGGTCACGGGCTGATCAGCACCACTGCTCAGCGCACTCCACAAGCCACCGCCCCACCTCGCCAGACGCATTGCCGATGCGCCGCCTGCCGTGGTGAAATTGCCACCCACGTAAAGCAGCTCGCCGCTGCCATCGTTCCACACGGCCAGCGATTCCACCGTGTCATCGACCCCGGCACCCAGCGCGCTCCAGGCCGCGCCGTCCCAGCTTGCGATATGGTTGGCGGGAAGTCCGCCGGCCTCGATGAAGTCCCCGCCGGCGACCAAGGCCTCACCGCCCCCGTCATCGTGCACGACCAGCGCTTCGACGTTATCGCCCACACCCGCCCCCAGTGCACTCCAGGCCAGGCCATCCCATCTGGCGATGTAGTTGGCGTTGACCGTGCCTGCGGCTTGGAACCAGCCGCCGGCATAAAGGGCTTCACCGCCCCCGTCGTTCCACACGGCCAGGGCTTCGACGGTGTCAGCGGTGCCATTCCCCAGGCGGCTCCAGGCGCTGCCATCCCAGCGCGCGACGTAGCGCACCAGCATCCCGCCGGCCTGCTCGAACTGCCCGCCGGCGAATAGCGCGGCACCACCGCCGTCGTCGTACACCACCAGAGCTTCGACCGTATCGTCGGTGCCCACGCCCAGCGCGCTCCAGGCACTACCGTTCCACTTGGCGATATTGTTCGCCGCGGCACCACCGGCTTGATCAAAGCTGCCGCCGGCAAACAGCGCCAGGCCACTGCCGTCATTCCACACCGTCAGCGCCTCGATGCTGCCGTTCACACCGTTACCTGGAGCACTCCATTGGCTTCCATCCCAACGGCTGATGCCAGCGTCACCGCCGACATACAGCGCCTCACCACTGCCATCATCATGGACCGCAAAGGCCTTGACGGAACCGCTGACCCCGTTGGCGACGGCGCCGGGTGACCATGCGCAGTTGCCGCTGCCGCGCAGGGTGTCCGCGATCACAAGCTCGACCCCGTCCGTGGTGCGCAGCGCAAGATCGCCGCTGACCCGGCCTCGAGGCAGGTCGAATTCGAGGACGGACAATCCGGACTCTATCCGCGTGGTCTTCAAGACCTCGTCGAACAGCGAAATGCTCAGGACGGTCGGCGCATCGGGCGTCCAGTTGACAGCCAACCGCGCGGTCTGACCCGAGGCCAGGGGATCGAGCAGAGTTGCGCCAAGCCGCCCATCGTTGCCTTCTGCCGTCAGGGCGATTGCCGGTGCGCTCAGCAACAGCATTGAAAGCGCAACGAGCAGGCTGGTTCGAAATCCCGCGAACCCGGCCCGCGAACCGTCGCTGGCTTACAGTTTTCGGTACCCGTGGGTGATATTGCTGGACGACATGACCTGCTCCCTGCGCTCTCTAATGGCGTTTCCGTTTACTCCACTAAGCGCAATACATGCTGATAGTGGTTCAGGAAATCACTCAGAACGAGGATTTAGCGATGCTGAGTAAGCACCTAGCGGGAATCAGTCTCAGACCATCCCAGGCATCGCTCAGTCGTCGGACGAGGCTCGGCGGCGCGTTGCAACCGTGTCGACCTGCTCGGGCTCGCGGAAGGGCAACAGGAACATGTCCCGAATCCGCGGCTGAACCGGACCGATCCCGGTCTGTTCCACCGCTGCCTCGGAGTAGGTGCCGAAGACGCGGTCCCACAGGATCGCATTGCAGGCGTAGTTGGTATTGCTGGTCTTGAACTCGATCGAATGATGGCGCCGGTGGTGGTTGCTGTGGGTGAACAAGCAGGCCAGCAGCGGCGTGTTCATGCTGACGTTGGCATGGGCCAGCGTGGCATTGCAGGCCAGCAACACCAGGGCTGCGCTGACGGCAGCCGACGGGGCGTCGAACAGCATGGCCAGCAGCACCATGGGCAGGGCCAGAAACACGATCTCGAACGGATGGCTGGCGTTGACGTTGATGGCGTGCAGATTGTGAAACGCATGGTGAAAACCATGGCCGCTCAAACGCCACAGCAGGGCGGAGCGGTGGATCGCCCGATGGATCCAGTAGTAGATGAAGTCCGAGGCAAAATACAGGATCAGACCCTGGATCAGCAGCGGCCAGGTCTGCGGCCAGATTCGAGCACCGAAGTCTTCGCGCAGTGGCTGAAAGGCCGGCTGCATAAGTGCAGAATAGGCTTCTGACATCGCCCCGAGCAGCACGAACGACAACAGGTACAAACCGACCAGGCGCAGCCGCTCACTACTGGATTGATGCCAGTCCGGTCGGGCCGGTAGCCAACGCTCCAGCAGACTGGCCCCGAGCAGTGTCAGGGCCAAGGCGGGCAGAACCGCCAGCTCGTCCCCTTGCATCCACCACCAGCAGCCGATAGCCATCCCCATAAAAGCAGGATGGGCCAGGCGCTCAACCCATAGCTCGGCGGATGATGTGCTTGCAGCTGGCGAATCCATGGCGTGACGACTCTGTTTGCAGACCTTTGATCTTGGCCCGAATCAAAGCGGAATTCCAGGGCCAGAAGTCATCGTCAGATCCAGCCCGCGCCCGCCGGGCCGTCGGCGGCCAGAACGATCCATGACGTCGGGTCAATGACTTGCAGTCGTCATCGAGCGGGAATGACCATTGAATCAATGCGCCAAAGCGGGCAGGAATTTTAATGGGGCTATTCAGCGCTGACGACTCGCCCTCAGAAACAACGCTATTGCAATATCGGCAAAAGCAATAGTAGACTAATTTTAAATCAGCCACGGGAGCGGCGGTATGTTTGTCATCACCAACCGCAGCGTCGAGACCGCGGGGGCAGGTCTGGACCAGTTCGGCAAGAAGCCGAATGAAAAGGGCAGCAACGAGCTTCGCCTGGCACAGGTCGAAAAACGCGGAAAGCGCTATTTGGTCGACTTCCTCGACGACGAGCTCGACAAGGTCGAAGCGCGGGAGTTCATCGAGGAATTCAAGCTCGACCTGGACCCGGACGCGACCTACTACGCCAGTTTGAAAGCCGCCTGTGAAACGGTGCGTCGCGCGCGCGAGCGCAAGCGGCATGTCCTGTTCTTCGTCCACGGCTACAACAACGACATGCGCGATGTCATGAACGCCGCATTCGATCTGCAGGACCGCTACGAGGTCGAGGTGCTGCCGTTCTCGTGGCCGGCCAACGGCGGCGGCGTCGGCGGAAAGCTCAGCTACCTGTCCGACAAACGTGATGCCCGGACCTCCACCGGCGCGCTGGAGCGCGCCCTCAAGAAAGTCCACGACTATCTGATGCTGATCACCGAATCCAGCCGCAACGCGCTGGCTGACAAGGCGGCGACAAAGTTTCCCGAGAACGCTGAGCGCCGCAACGCGCTGTACGCCGAACTACTGCGAAAGGATTGCCCGTTCACGGTCAACGCACTGTTCCACAGCATGGGCAACTACCTGTACAAGGAAATGCTCAAGAGCAGCATCAGCGAAGGCAACGCGCTGATCTTCGATAACGTTGTCCTGTGCCAGGCCGACACCAACAACGACGAGCACGCCAACTGGGTCGACAGGATTTCCCACAACCGGCGCGTGTTCATCACCATCAACGAAAATGATTTCGCGCTGCGGCTGTCGAGAATCAAGCCAGGCGACGCCCAGCGCGCACGCCTGGGCCACTACATCAAGCGCCTCGACAGCCGGATCGCCCACTACATCAACCTGACCGATGCCGCCTGGGTACAGGAATCCCACTCGCCGTTTGGCGCGCCCGCGGACAAGAACGAGAAGCTCCAGGCCTTCTTCCGGCAGGCGTTTATCGGCAAGGCGGCGGAGGAGCCTTTGCGTTTTCGGGCAGAAGGCAATTGGTACGAGATTCCACGCTGATCAGCGATGACCTGATCAAGTTGGCGGTCCAGCCAGCAAGGTCAAACATGATCTGCAGGCCTTGCCACGACAACGGTTGTTCGGGATGGCCTGGGGTCGCGCCAAGGGCAACGCTACGAAAGGTCAGGCTGAAGAGCCGGTCAGTGTGAATGGCAAGAGCTGGTCGGGCCGGTATGGCCTATTCGCTCGACGGATACCCGAAATGACCAGCAACCTCGGCACAGCGTGCGCTAACGATTTCCCGCTGCGCCGACGACAGCGACGGACGATCTGACGGCGCGCGAAGACGCTCGGGCCAGGTTTCCAGCAAGCGCTGGTGCTGATGCCGATCCAGGCGGCAGTGCGCCGATAAGCGGTTCAGCGTTTCCACAGGCGCTGAACAGAGCTGCTCATGCTGCACAAGCAATACTGCATCCGCTACTTCGGCATGCCGGGTCAGACAATCCGCGAGCGCCGCATAGCTCGCCGCCCACTGGCGCGCATAGGCCGACAGATCATTGCCGGCGGAAAACTCGGCTTCAATCCGCGAAGCCTCAGCAGGGTCACCGGCACATTCGGCGCGCCGCTGCGGCCCGAATTCGAAATGACCGCTGCGTGCGAGCTGGGTCGCCACGCTGGGCCAGCGCCTGCTCAGCATGCTGAAGCGCTGATGCTGCCGGAGCAGTGACGGCACCTGCGTATAAGGGCGAGCGGATGGGCACCACCAGGCGCGCGTCCGGAAACATGCGCAACAACAATGGCAGGCGGAACAGGTTGTAGTTGCCCTTGCACAGGTAGCGCTCGGCGCCGCGGGCGTACAACAGCTTGCTGATGTGGGCCCGATAGAAGGCCGTGAAAGCGGACCGTTCATGGTCAGGCTCAAGGCGCTGATCCACGCCGGGATCATGCCGCCCGGGATGGAAGTGCATCCAGAAAACCTCGTCCAGCGCCTCGGGGCTGTCCGGCGTCACCTCGATACCATCGGCATGCGCACGCGGCTGCGGCTTTACCGGCGGTAAAGGTAGGCGCTGACGCAAACGATCCCACCAGTAGGGAAACCAGATCGGCGGATAGTCGCGGTAGCGCGCGCTTGCCGTGCCGGGCAGCGAGGCCAGGGCCTGGAGCAGGATCGTGCTGCCTGAACGGGCCACACCGGCAATGAAGATCGGTCTGCGTGGCGGGTTGGCGGCGATTTCCTCGGCCAGCTGCCGTGATTCCAGCCCCGCCAGCCATGCCAGGCCCGGGCGCCCGGCCTGCAGCATCCAGCTGCCCAGCCGCGCTGACCAGCTGGGCGGCTGAAAATCCGGCGGACGCGGCGGCGCTGTGTCCATCAGGCGGCGGGCGCGGCAGAGCAGCCGGCATCGATGCCAGGCGCGAATGCCCAGGCCGCATGCCTCCGCGTTGTCATGGCTGCGACGGGGCCGCTGATGCCAGTGCCTGCGGCGTCTCGAGGTACAAGGTGTGGTAGCGATCGGCCGCCAAATCGTTCCAGGTCCGGGTGCTGCCGTCGGGCAGTATCGCCTGCACCTCGACAGCACCGTCGAACCCGCCCAGGCCGACCAGCAACCTCGGGTCATTGGCGGCAAGGTAGCTGCCATCGGTGGCTACCCGGCGCCAGGCCCATTGCCCATCAGCGCGGCGGACACCAACACGCAGGCCCAATGCGTCTCGCCCCTGTGCGGAGATGAAGCGCAAACCTATCCAATGGTGCTGGCTGTCACTGCGGTTGATCAGCAGCCGGGCCGGACCACTGTTGTTGGTCAGCAGCAGATCACTGCGCCCGTCGTTGTCAATATCCCCCATGGCCAGCGCGCGACTGACTTCCAGCCGAGCAAATTCCTGTCCAGCCCGCGTGCTGACGTCCTCGAAATTGCCACGACCATCATTCATCAAAAGCTGATTGGTCTGTTTGAGTGGCAGCGGGTCGCCGGCGACCACCTGAGCTTCGATGACGCGGACTTCACCGTTCGCGACCACGACATCCAGGGCACCATCGTTGTCGATGTCGATCAGCACGGTACCGAAACCGGTATGCGGCAGGCTGGGCGATGCCATTCCCGTGTTCATCGACGCATCGATAAAACTCCCGCTTCCGTCGTTCAGATACAGCGTGTTGTAGTCGCTGCTGAGATGGGTCATGAACAGATCATCGTCAGTGTCACCGTCGACATCGCCGGCCACAATACCCATCGAAGCTTGCGCCCGGCCCTCCATGGACACCGCAGTTCCGGTCAGTAGCGCGATTTCCTCGAAACGCAGGCGGCCATCGACCGGGCCGAGATTGCGCCAAAGAAAATTACGTTTCAGGTCGTTGGCCACATAGATGTCAATGCGTCCATCTCGATCAAGATCGGCGGTCACAACGCCCAGGCCGCTGGAAGGGGCATTGGCGATACCCGTTTCGGCGCTGATGTCCTCGAAATGACCGTCGCCCAAAGTCGATTCAAACGGTTGCGACGGACAGCCGGACCTTGTTCGACTGATAAAGCCCATTCCTTCTGCGAGATGACTTAGTATGCGACACACATCCCCAACTGCGGGGCGGACATGCGCATCATCGCCTTCGTCACCGAGGCCGTCCCAGTGCAGCGCATCCTTGCCCATATCGGCGAGCCCACCGAGCCACCGCCGACCGCCCCCGCCCGCGGACCGCCCGCCTGGGACGAGGCGCCCGAGCCGGCGCCGGACTGGGATCTCCTCCAGCAGCCCGAGTCCGACTTCCGAGTTTGATCAGCGCATTGCGTGGTAGCCGCCGTCTCTCGCAGGAGACGGTGCGGCTTTCCTCGTCTCCCGGCGGCACGCCGCACCGCAGATGCGAGCCCCAGCACCCCACAACGCGCGCGCCTGCACCGCCCCCGACACCCGTCAGCCACGCTGTTCGGTGTTGACCACACATCCCGGCTCCGCTATCGTCCTCTCCCAAGCCAACCTGGTCACTCAGGGTGGCTTGGATTTCCTATCCGTCCCCAACCCATTGCCGGAGTTCCGGTCTCGTCACTGCGCGGAAGACGAGCGTCAGGGTCGCGAGCGTTGCGATGCCGATAGCGAGCGAGCCCCAGGGACCGGCCGGTCGTGTAACGACCGCGATACCGGCAGCGCAGCATGCCGCTGCCGCGGCCCGCGCCGCAGGACTCAGGGCGCTGATCACGTCATGTTTCCGCAGCAGCCACAAACACAGGAGCACGATCACCAGCAGGCCGACCGCCAAGGCCGACAGCACCCCCAGCGGTCCAAGGGATGCAGGGAACCCGTACGCGGACAGGGTGAAGACCGCGGCGCCGACGGCGTGGATCGCGCTGATGCGCCAGGCGTGCCCGTCGGCAACTAGGAGCGGCTCCAGGGTCGACCTCCAGAAATGGAGTGTCGTCATGGCCAAGGTCCAGGGAAGAAGCTGTGCCGCCATTGCATACTCGCTGCCGAGCAGCAGGTTGATGAGCCATTCGCCGAGGGCAAGCGCGACAATGACCAGCCCGCCTCCCAAGAAGATGCCGAGGCGCAGGATGAGCGCCAGATAGACATCGGCCTTGCCGTCGTCGCGCGCGACGGAACGACTCAAGACGGGCAGTGCCGCGGCGCCGGCTTGGTTGAGCGCATTGCCGATAATGTAGAGGGCCTGCATCGCCAGTGCGAGCTGGCCCAGCGTTGCGGCATCCCCCAACTGCTTGAAGACGATGATCGGACCGAGCATCAGCCAGTAGGTCAGAAACGCGGTAAGCACGAAGGGCGCGCCGAGTCGAGTCAAGCTCAACAGGGCGGTCGCATCCCATCGCAGTCGCTTGCGCACAATCCGAGAACGGACCAGCCAACAGCCTGAAAGACCCTGCAGCAACCAGATCGACGCGTGCAGTGCGGCGACCTCGACGACCCCGAATCCCAGCATCAGCAACGCGGTACCGAGCACCACTTCGAGCAACCCGAAGGTCATTTCCAACCTCAAGACATGGTGAGACGCCTCGCAAGCGCGGAACACGGCCGCCGCCCAGGATGCAAGCCCGCGCCCGACGATGGCGAACGACAGCACCACAAGCACGGCGAGGTGCGCCTTGTCCGCCTCGGCCCAGAGGGCAACCAGCACGCTGATGACAGCGACCGCAACGGCGGCGATCGCAGTCGAGGTGAACGTTCGGTCGATCAGCCCCGCGGCCTGATCGCCGTGACGCGCGACCTCCCGCACCAGGATGCGGTCGAGCCCCAAGATCGCGAGCGGGACGAACAACAGGTACCACGCCAACCCGTAGTTGAAGATCCCGTATGCAGCGACGCCCAGATAACGGGCCAAGAGGACCGCATAGATGGCTCGGGCAAGGCTCCGAAAGACGCTGGCGGACGCGAGGGAGAAGGTGTTGACGGCGATGGAACGGGCACCGGAGCGGTGCTGACTGGCGGACATCAATCTGACCCTCGGTGGCCCGGAACAAGACCTGCGGTTTGCGCCGCTGCGCCGCCGACGCGCAAGCGAGACGCCCGGCACTCCCTCGGAATGCTGTCCAAACGGCCAAGGCATTCTGCCATACCCGTTGGCGCAGGTTCGCGCGGCTCGCCGTCGACGCCGGCGGGCGCCTCTGGTCAACGGGACCGCCACGCCCGCCAGGCGAAGCCTCGGCTCGGTACTTGACGACGCCGAGCGCGAACGGCACACTCTCCCGGCTGGGCACCGGATTGGTTTGCAGGCTCCGATACGGCTACTCCCTCGCCAGGAAGGCACCCCCATTTTTATCCTGCCAATCTGACTCTTGCCCGGAGAAGCGACTCCATGAACCTGGACGGCGCCGTGCACGCCGAGCGGCGGCCCGTATCTTCCCCTGAAGATCTACCCCCACTGCGAGACCTGCCAAGCAGTACCCCTGCGTCCGGCGCGGACCTGGTCGTTGCCAGGCTGCGCTCGTGGGGCATACGGCATCTCTTCCTGGTTCCCGGAGCTCAATTAGATCCGCTCATCGCCGCCGCGGATTCGGCGATGTCGGTGGTTGTCGCCGGCCACGAGTGTGCCGCCGGCTTCATGGCTGACGGCTATGCCCGCATCTCGCGAGGGATGGGCGTGTGCGCGGCCATCGGCGGGCCGGGGGCGAGCAACCTGTTGACGGCGGCAACCACCGCGCGGCTCGACGAGAGCTCGGTGGTTTTTCTGACCGGAAACGTGCCCACGGCCCTCTTCGGATGCGGCGCCTTCCAGGATGGCAGCGCTCAGGGGAGTCGCGACCTGGCGTTGTTCGCGGGCGCGATCACCCACGCGCAGCAGATCACCAGTAGCGCTGCGCTGGGGCCTCAACTCGATGCGCTCCGGCAGACATCGCAGGGCAGCGTGCCCGGCCCCGTCCACCTCGCGCTGCCGCTGGACATACAACGGGCGCAGGCAGCGGATGTCCCGGCGCCCGTCCGTCCGACCCGACAACCCGGGGAGCCGTTGGCGGTTTGGCGGACCGAGCTCCTGGACCGCGCCCGTCGGCCCGTGTTGTTGCTGGGGCCGCGGGCCTGCGGATCCCCGGACACGGTTCGCCGCTTCGTCGAGGCCTACGGGATTCCGGCGGCGACCTCGCTGTCGGCCAAGGGGCTGCTTCCCGAAGATCACCCATTGAGCCTCGGCAACTTTGGCTATGCCGGCAGCCGCAGGGCCTCGGCCGTCTTGCTCGGCGACGAGCCGGATCTGCTGATCGTCGTCGGGATGGGACTCAACGAGCGCGATACGCTGCAATGGGATTCGAGGCTCTTGGGCGCGCATCGCAGCCTGATGCGGATCGATCCGCGGCCACCCGCCGAGCCGCTCCCGGCAAGCTTCGCGGTGGATGTCCGCGGCGACTGCACGGCGGTACTGGCCGCCCTGCTGCCGGGCGAGCCGGGGGAGCTGCGTACCCTGAAACGAACACTGGACGAACGGACCGCTTGGCTCGATCGGCTCGCCGCGATCCCGCGGCAGTTCGATCCGCCGCCGCGGCCCGCAACCGCGCGCGGGCTGGGGAACGACGAGATCCTGACCACCATGCGCAAGGTCGCACCGCGCGAGGCGGCGTTGTTCGTCGATGCCGGCGCACACCGTCTGTTTGCCGGGCACTACTGGCAGGCACTGTCGCCCGGTCGATTCTTCCTGGCGCATTCCAACTCGGCCATGGGCTGGGCAATCGCGGCGGCAATCGGCGCAAAGCTGGCGCGGCCGGATGTCCCGATGCTCGTCCTGACCGGGGACGGCTGCATGCGCATGCACTGCATGGAGCTGGCCACCTGCGCCCACTATGGGCTCGCCGTGGTATTCGTCCTAGTGGACAACCACGGCTACGGCAGCGTCTACCGTCGGCTGAGCGCCACGGGCTCAAGGGTCGCTGAGCACGCCCGCTTGCCCCCGATCGACTGGCTTGGCCTGGCGCTCGGCATGGGTTGCAGGGCAAGCGCGGTGGATTCACGCGACGCCCTCGCCGCGGCATTGGCGGACGGTCTCGGCTACGCCGGTCCGTCGCTGATTCTGGTCGATTCGGCGCTGGAATACGAAGTACCCGATGCATTGCATGCAACCCTGTCCTACGGCGCGGTAGACCAATGACCAAACCCAAGATCCTGATCACGAGCGTCGGCAGCCTAGCGGGCCAGAACATCTTGGACGCCTTGACCGAACGACGCGCCTCGGTGGAGGTGATCGGAGCAAATAGCCCAGCTGCGGCTCCCGGCAACTTTCGATGCGAGCGCTGCTACCTGGTCCCGCAGACGGCCGAGCGCGAGGCGTACCGCAGCCGTCTGGCAGAGATGATGCGGGCGGAGCGCCCCGACTTGGTGTTGCCTGGACGCGACGAGGACGTGGTGGCGCTCGCCGAGCTGCGCCGCGACCACCCGAGCCTGGCCCCCAGCATCGCCTGCGGCAGCATCACGGCGGCCGAGGCCACCCTCGATAAGCTGCTCACCTTCGAGATCGCCCGCCGCCATGGCCTGCCGTTCGCCGATACGGCCATGGCGGATGCGTCCACAGGACATCGCGCGGTGATGGCGCTGCAAGCGCGGGCGGGATTCCCGCTGATCGCCAAACCGCGCCAAGGCTTCGCCTCCCGTGGGGTGTTCCTGATCCTCGACGCGCAACAATTGGAGCGCGCGCTGCGCCTGCCGGACCTGTTGATCCAGGAATTTCTCGGGGACGCAACGGAGCAGCTTGCCGAGCTGCCCGATCTGTCGGTCGGCATCCCATTCTTCTTCGGGCTGCGGGAAGAGGGCCAATATGCGGCGCAGACGGTGATCGATCCCCACGGCAGGATCGGCCAGGTCTTCTGCTCGATCAACAAGATGGTTGCCGGACGCTGCGAGGCAGCGCAGCGGATCGACTCCGATCGGCTGGCAGCGGTTGCGCTGCGCTACGCGGAGGTGATGCGCGCCATCGGCTGGTGCGGCTCCTTCAATCTGCAATGCAAACGGCTGGCGAACGGAGACTTCGTCGGCTTCGAGATCAACGGACGCATCTCCGGCACCAGCTCCGCGCGCCGCTTCATGGGCTACGACGAGATCGCCGAATTGTTCAACGCCTTCGTCGGCCCTGGCCGGCTTGCGCCCCTGCCGCCAGCAGACTCCTGCTCGCGCGTGACCAAGTCTCTATGCGATTTCCCACTGTCGGACGCGGCGGTCGATACCCTTGAGCGAGAGGGGGTATGGCCGAGATTCTCCTGACCGGACACCGTGGGTATCTGGGCGCCTGCGTTGCGCAGGCATTGCGGCGCGCAGGGCTTGCATTCGACCCATTGCCGGGTCGCCTGGAGGAGATCGGCGCGAACGCATTGCCGCATACCCTGGTGCTCCACTGCGCCGGGGCCTTGCGCCATCGGCTCGATCGGCTCGATTCCGCCAACGCCCAAGGCATGCGCCATCTGCTGGCCGGGCTGGCGCACCGGGCCCGCGTCATCTTCGTCTCCAGTCGGGCCGTGTATGCACCCACCGACCGACCAATCATCGACGAGCGCGCCGAGCTGGGGCCGAGGGGCGACGCCTACGGGAGCAGCAAGCTGGATGCCGAACGGGCGCTGATGTCCAGCCGGCACGATTGGCTGATCCTCCGCCCCACCACCCTGTTCGGGTGGGGGGGTCGATGGATGGGGTCACGCCTGGCTTGGGTCCGCCGCGGAGCGCCTCCTCGCGGGTGAGCCGATCTCGGTCTATTCACCGGACAGACCGGAAGATTTTCTCTATGTGCACAGCCTGGCCGCGGTGATCCTCAGGGCGCTGTCGGCCAAGGCCCAGGCGTTTCGCACCGTGGCCAACGTGGCCGGTCCGACGCGCGGGCTGCACGGCATTGTCGGAACCCTGGCCGAGCTGGTGCGCGACCGTCTGGGGCTGCCGGGACAGGTCAATCCGGTGTCCGGACCACCGCGGCGCGCCCCACTGCTGGACTGCAGGCGTTGCGAGCAGTTGCTCGGCCCCATCGAGCAAGCCACCGATGCAAGGATCCTCGCTGACATGATCGACCGCCGGCTCGCGGCACGGGCGGCAGCCGGTAACGCGCTGATCTCGGCAGGTGCAGTTCACCACGCCGTCGGCTGCCGGAGCCCCCGAGGCGATTGATGCCCGAGCGATGAAGCGGACTGTCTCAGACCTGGCCCTGTTCGGCGGGCGCCCCTTGTTCGAGCAAGCGTTGCATGTCGGGCGCCCGAACGTCGGCGATCGCATCCGGTTGCGCCAGCGTTTCGACGACCTGCTCGCACGACGTTGGCTAACCAACAATGGCCGCTACGTGGTGCAGCTCGAGGCGCAGTTGGCGAGACGCCTGGACGTGCCGCACTGCGTCACGGTCTGCAATGCCACCTTGGGGTTGCAACTGGTCGCCAAGGCGCTCGATCTGCGCGGCGAGGTGATCATGCCGGCCTTCACCTTTGCGGCCACGGCCCACTCCATGGAATGGTTGGGGCTCAGGCCGGTCTTCGCCGATATCGACCCGGAGACCCATAACCTGGACCCGGAAGCCGCGCGCGCCTTGATCAGCGAGCGCACGAGCGCCATCCTCGGCGTGCACCTTTGGGGGCGCGCTTGTGCGGTCGATCGACTGATCGCCCTCGGCGAAGCCCATCGGCTGCACCTGTTCTTCGATGCGGCACATGCCCTGGACTGCAGCCTCAAGAGCAGTTCCCTATGCAGTTTCGGCGAGTGCAGCGTGCTCAGCCTGCACGCAACCAAGATCGCCAACAGCTTCGAGGGTGGCGCCATCCTCACCCGGTGCGCGGGGCTTGCCGCGCGCTTGCGCTTGATGCGGGACCATGGGTTCGGCGGCGGCGACATACCGGAGACGCTCGGCATCAACGCCAAGATGAGCGAGCCGACCGCGGCAATGGGCATCACGTCGATCGAGGCGTTGGATGGCTTCATCACCGCTGCACGTGTCGGTCACGAAGCCTATCACCGCGGACTGGCTGGGATCCCTGGCCTGAAGATGGTGCAGCCGCGGCACGACGAGCGCAGCAACTACCACTACGTGGTGTTCGAGGTCGATGCCGAGCAGACAGGCATCGGTCGGGATACCCTCATCGAGCTGCTTCAGGCAGAGGGTGTCATGGCACGTCGCTATTTTTACCCAGGTTGCCACCGGATCGAACCCTATCGATCACGCGAGCCCGATGCCGGCAGGCGTCTTCCGGCCACCGAACGATTGGCGGCACGGGTCTTGGTGCTGCCCGGCGGTGCAGCCGCGACACCCGAGCAGGTCGCCCGAATCTGCGGGCTCATGGCCTTCCTGATCGGGCACGCCGGAGAGATCGCGCGCCGGCGCCCCCAGGCTTGAGGACAGCTCAACTGCCGCTCGGGCGCGCCAGTCCCAGCGCCTCGATCATGTTCAGGACCTCGGCGGCGATGGACCGCGGGCTCAAGCGCTCGCGCAGGCGACCGTGCAGCCGCAACTGCGCCAGCCGCTCCCGCTGTCGACCCAGGGCGCGAATCGCCTCCGCCAGTGCCTGCGGATCGGCTGGAGGAACAAGGAACACGCCAGGCTCGCGCGGGTCGAGCAAGTCGCGGATGGCGTCGGAATCTCGGGTGATGATCGGTGTTCCCGTGGCGATCACCTGCTGGACCTTGGTCGGAACCGATGTCTCCGCCCGCGCCGAGTCGGCGAAAATGCCGAGGCAGACGTCTGCCGCGTGGATATGCTCGGCAAGCGCCCGATACGCAACCCAAGGAATCCACCGCAATCGCGGCAGCGGCCGCTCAGCGAGGCGCTGCTGAAGCAGAGCGCTTTCCTGGCCTTGTCCGATGATGGTGAAGTCGACGGCCTCGTGCGCCAGCAGGCGCGCCGCGGCAACAATGGTGGCGATGCCATGGGAAGGGATCAGCGTGCCGTAGAACAGCACCTTGATGGGTGCATCAGGGTTGCCGATCCCGAGCGGACGCAGCGGAAAGGCGTCCAGCTCGGCGCCGAGGTGTACATAGCCGATCCGCGGCGGGGCGATGCCGAACAGGCGGCGCCAGTTCGGTATCCCTGCCGGCGAGCAGACGACGACCAGGTCCGCCGCACGTGTGGCCAAGGTCTCCCAAAGGCGCAGCAATCGCCCCCTTAGGCTGCGCTCGCTGAACAACTGGCGATCGGACACCACGGCGAAGTAGAGCGACATGACCGCGTACCAGGCGATACGTCGCCCACGCAAGCGGGCCAAGGGCCACAGCAAGAGCACATCGAGCTGTCCCATATAGCCGACGATGACCAAGTCGTGGGGCGGCGCCCTGAGGTAGCGCACCAGCAGTATCGGATACGATGCAAGCCAGCGTAAGGCGACTCGAAGACGCGCACCGAAGGATCGGATCTGGCTGCGGTCTTCAATACCGCGCCAGGGGTCGACGCGACATTCGATGACCTCGATGCCATTCTCCCTGAGGCCATCCAAGAGCACTCGGTTCCATGGTTTGGTGAGGTCGTAGGTTCCCCAGAAAAGAAAGCGCATCGGACATTTCCTCAACGAGCGGGCAGCGGCGCCACGGTTGGAGTCTTGAGGGTCAGTTCCCGCATCGCTCCATCCTGTCCGGCGTCGGCCGGCGATGTTACCGGAAAAGGGGTCAGATCCCTTTTCCGCAACCGGAAAAGGGGTCAGATCCTGAGGTATCCCCAGATAAAAACATTATAAGACAAACGCTTAGGAGCGAGCCCTAGAGGAGAAATGAACATGCATGGGGTTTGACTGTCCACAACGGGCGACCAAACCTGTGGAGGACCCCCCATGCATGCCCTGACGATTCTACAACGCTGCGTCGGCCCGGTGCTTACCGGCATCCACCGTCGGCGCTTGGCCGGACTGTTCGAAGCGGTGGCCGCCACGGTGAGCGGCCCGCGGCTGACCTTAACCGAGATCGGCCGGCGCTTCGGCGGCGATGCGGCGGTTCGCCACCGCATCAAGCGAGCGGATCGGCTGCTGGGCAACCACCACCTCCAGCACGACAGCCGACACATCTACGGGGCCTTGGCCCGGATGCTGCTCGCCGGCGTGGACGAGCCGCTGATCGTGATCGACTGGAGCGATCTGAAGAAGGATCAATCCATGCATCTGCTGCGCGCCTCGGTGCCGGTGGGCGGGCGCAGCCTGACGCTATACGAGGAGGTGCATCCGCAGGGCAGTCTGGGCAATCGGCAGGTGCAGCATCGGTTCCTTCGCCGCCTCGCGCAGATGATACCGAGGACGGGCGATCCGATCATTGTGGCCGACTCCGGCTTCAAGGTGCCGTTCTATCGCGAGGTCGAGCGTCTGGGCTGGCGTTGGGTGGGGCGCGTGCGCGGGCGCGACTACGTCAAGCCCAAGCACCGTTGGCGTAGCTGCAAGCGGGTGTTTGCCGAGGCGACCACCACGGCACGGATGCTCGGCATTGGCGAATGGGTGCGCAGCAACCCGTTGCGGGCCGTCTTCGTGCTGGTGCGCCAGCCCGACCGAGGGCGTACGGACAAGACCGCCTCGGGCAAGCGCTCGCGCTCGAAGAAGAGCCGGCAGAGCGCCCGCGGGGCGCGCGAGCCGTGGCTGCTGGTGGCCTCGACACGGCTGGCCGACTGGTCGGCGAAGCGGCTGGTCAAGGTCTATCGGCAAAGAATGCAGATCGAATTGAGCTTCCGAGACATGAAGAGCCAGCACTTCGGCACCGGCCTCGAATGCAGCGCCTCGCGCGGTACTGGGCGCTTCACCGTGCTGGTGCTCATCGCCTCGCTGGCCGCGATCCTGCTCTGGCTGATCGGCACCGCCGCAGAGTGCTGCGGATTGCATGAGCAGCTACGCCCCGGCAGCCGCAAGCGCCGCGCCTACTCGCGGGTGTTCCTGGCCCGCCTGCTGCTCACGCTGGAGGACGGCAAGACAGCGATCGCCGTGCTGGCCGACGTCATCGGGCCACTGGATCAATGGGTCGCGAGTGACCACGACGCACTGCTTGCAGAGTGAAACCGGCGAGGTGGAAATTTTCTGGGGATACCTCAGGGTCAGATCCCTTTTCTATAAATCCAGAGCGAGCTGGTCGTCTTCGGAACCCGGTCCTGTGGGAGGCTTCCTAGGCCGCCCGCGACTGTTGTAGCCCACCCTGACGCCGAGGGCCTGTTCGATCTGGGCGCGGAAGCGGTCGTTGCCAAACGGTGTGCCGGTCTGTAGGCAGGCGCGCAGGTTGCGAACAAGGCCTGAGTCGAGATGGGTCTCAAAGAGGCTTCGATACGCAGCCTGGCGTTCGGGGGCATCGGCGCCGTAGGCGAGATAAAGGGGATGGGGCGTGACCAGGGGATCATGGGTGCCCTGTGCGTTGGCGCGGTAGCTCGACCAGGGATAGTCCCCTGGCCGCTCGACCATCCCGGCCCGCACGGGGTTGAGTTCGACGTAGCGATAGCAGGCCATGAGATAGCCCTCCTCCTGCACTGCGCTCGCCTTGAAACGACCTTCCCAGAGGGTTCCGGTGCGCCCGTAGCAGTGATTGATGTAGGGAACGAACCGCCGGCCGAGGGCCTGGAGGGTCGCGCTGATGGCCTCTTGATCGGTCGGCGTCATCAGCAGGTGAATGTGATTAGTCATCAGGACACAGGCGTGGATCGCGCTTCCGTGCTCGCTGGCCGCCGCGCTTCCCGACCTTCCTCGTCCCACGCAGACGAAACCCCAAGCTGGTCTAGGTCGACCGTTCCCCGTGCGGCGCGACCCGTTGTGAGCGGCGGTAGCGAAACGACTCTTTCCCGTCTTTGTGGCAGTTGGTGGAGCCTGTTTGATGGTGAGCAGATTGATTGACCATGCTCGAAATCATCGGAAATCGTGGTACGTCCCCGGTTTCTCCTCTGAAAAGCAGCGCTCTAAGCGCTCAACAGTGCCGTTTGTCTGGCGTCTTGGTAACAAAATTAGTCTGTTGAGATGGTCCGACCCCGGACAACACCGACCCCGGACAACCCGGACAACAGCGGACAGATCAAACGGTCGCCGTCTTTGCGGACAATCGCCTCGTCGGCGTCCAACTCTAACTCACGCGGGAC